>DASRED010000018.1:0-28617 GCA_035652255.1 Gaiellaceae bacterium
CTTCGCCGACGTCGTCGCGGAGAACCTCGACGCCGTCTACCGCTACCTCGTCTACCTGACGGGCGACCGGGTGGCGGCGGAGGATCTCGCGGCCGAGACGTTCGAGAAGGCCTTCCGGGGCTGGCGCCGTTTCGACCCGCATCGCGGCGCCCCGCGCACGTGGCTCTGCCGGATCGCGCACTCCGTCGCCGTCGACTGGTTCCGCGCCGAGGCGCGGCGCCAGCGCCGCGAGGAGACGTACATGCGCGACACGGAGATGCTCGAGGAGTCCGTCTTCGCGGACGGGATCTCTCCCGAGCTCGAGCGCTCGCTCCACCGGCTGACACCGGCGGAGCGGGAGGTCGTCGCGCTGCGCGTCCTGCTCGAGCTCGACGGGCCGAGCGCGGCGCGCGTTCTCGGGATCAGCCAGACGGCGTGTTCGACCCGGCTGAGCCGGGCGTTGAAGAGACTGGAAGAGGAGGTCGGAAATGTCCGCGACTGAGCCCCTGTTCGAGGCCCACGAGTCACTCATCGCCGAGTTGCGCGCGGGGACGCTAGACGCTCCCGAGCACCTGCACCGGCGCGTGCTCGCGGCGGGGACATCCCGGTCGCGGCGGCTCTCGGTGCCGCGCGGGCGCCGGCTCGTCCTCGTCCTGCCGGTCGCGGCGGCCCTCGCCGTCGGCGCGGCGCTCGTCCACGGCGCGTTCTTCCCCGGCTCCTCGCGCGCGCCGGCGCACTCGCAGGCGATTCTGGCGGCCGGTAAGGCGACCAAGCCCGAGATCCTCGGGACGACCTCGCTCGGCACGCAGAAGTCGCCGGCGCACACGAACGCGAACAGCCTCGCCTACCGCGCGGCAGCCACTCCCCCGACGGAGAAGAAGCTGACGGCCGGCAGCTTGACGCTGGGTCCTGCGGGTCCGACGGGCGCCACGGGCTCCACGGGCGCAAATCCGGGCACCGACGCGAACTCCGGCCTCGATCAGCTCGCGACACCTGCGCTCGCGCATGCGAATGCGTACAGCGCGGTCACGATCCCGACGAACCGGCGCGTCCATGCCGACGCGTCGCTCGAGGTCGCCGTCCAGAGCCACGCGGCGCTCACGGCCGCGACGAACAAGGCGGCGCAGATCGTCGCCCAGCTCGGCGGCTACGCCCAGAGCGTCCAGTACCAGACGTCGCGCGGCGCGGACGGCTACGCGTTCCTCGACCTCCGCGTCCCGGTCGGCAAGGCGGAGACGGCGATCGGCCGGCTCGGCACGCTCGGCAAGCTCATCTCGCAGCAGGTCGCGACGCAGGATCTCCAGCAGACGTTCGCGAAGCAGTCGAGCACGATCGGCTCGCTCAAGCGCGCCATCGCCGTCTACGAGCAGGCGCTCAACAGCGGCTCGGTGACGGGCGCGCAAAGGGTCGAGGTGCAGATCCGGCTCTCGAACGCGGAGCACTCCCTGACCGCGGAGCAGAAGTCGCGCAGCCACACCGCCGCTCTCGCGGCGACGGCCGACATCCAGCTCCAGCTGACGACGAACGCGCACGCCTTCGCCGTCGGCCCGCACAAGAGCGGACGCCTCAGCCGGCTGCTCGGCAACGCGGCGGACTTCCTCGGGCTCGAAGGCGTGATCGTCCTCTACGCGCTCATCGTCGCCGGCCCGATCGTCCTGGTCGCCGCGCTCGGCTGGGGACTCGTCCGCGAGCGGCGGCGGCGTGACGAGAGGCGGCTGCTCGCGAGCGCGTAGAATCCCGGCGTGCTGCTCGCCGCCGACCTCACGACCGGGCACAAGGTCGCGCTCATCGTCGTCGCCGCGGCGTTCATCGTCTTCGCGCTTTCCTCGTCGTTCGTCGTGCAGCGCTGGAAGCCGGACTTCCCGGGTCCGAACGGCCTCGGAGTCTTCGTCATCGCCTCGCTCGTGATGTTCGCGCTGATGGTTCTCGCCATCAACTTCTTCGGGTAGACCTCGCTAACCTGTCCCTTCCGGAGAAGTGGCCGAGTGGCTGAAGGCGGCGCCCTGCTAAGGCGTTATGGGGCTGAATGGCTCCATCGAGGGTTCGAATCCCTCCTTCTCCGCTAGCGCGGCGTCCGCTGGTCGCGCCCACCCGCGGAGGGGTGGCAGAGCGGTCGAATGCGGCGGTCTCGAAAACCGTTATCCGTCGTTAGGCGGATCGAGGGTTCAAATCCCTCCCCCTCCGCTCTTCGCTCAGAGCTCGCCGAGGAGGCCGCGCAGGGCGGCGGAGTAGCTCTCGAGCGCGGCGCGCCCCTGCCGGGTGAGCGCGACACTCGTGCGCGAGGCCTGGCCGTTGCCCGTCTTGACGGTGCCGAGGTAGCCGGCGTCCTCGAGCTTCCGGAGGTGGGTGATCAGGTTCCCAGGCGTCAGGCCGATCACGTCCTGGAGGCGGGTGAAGGAGATCGTGTCGCCCTCGGGGAGGGCGGCGAGCGTCGCGACGATGCGCAGGCGCGCGGGGACGTGGATGAGGGGGTCGAGCTCGTCGACGGTCATGGCGCTCCTCACCCGTGGCGGCGCTGCCGGTATTGCGCAGCGCCGCCGATGAGGCAGAGGGCGCAGAGGCCCACGCCCATCACGCCCCAGACCGTCACCGGTCCCGCGAAGGCGCCGCCCGCGGCGAGAGCGACGGCGCCGACGGCGAGGGCCGCCGCGCCGCGCCTGTCGCGGGCGATCTCGTAGCCCGCCGCGGCGGCGCCCACGACGAGCAGCGGGGCGATGGCGGGCCAGATCCCGTAGGCGATCGCGGGGTTGTGGTCGGCGTGGTGGAGTGCGCCCTGGAAGACGTAGACGCAGATCCAGACCGACGCGAAGACGATCCCCTCGAGGCGCCGCTCCTGCGACCGGCGCCCGCTGAGCGCCCGACCGAGCAGGACGACGTTGAGGACGATCCAGAGGGCCAGCACGCCGTAGAGGACGGCCAGGCCGTGGCCGGTCGGGCCCGAGTACGGATGCTGGTGGCGGACGGAGACCCAGACGGCGCCGTAGCCGACGAGCACCGTCACCGCGGCGGCGAACATGAGGATCGTCGGCCGCATGTCGAAGCGCCGCTCCGCCTCGCGTGCGCTCGCCTCGAGGAGGGCGGCGGCCTCGCGCGGGTCGAGAGCTCCTTCCTCGGCGGTCTCGGTGGGCGCCGTCGTCTCGAAGGGGTCGGGCTCGTTCGGTGGGCTGAACGTGTCGAATCGCTCGGTCATCTCGGTATCTCCTCGCTCTACTTTGTGTCGCAAAGCTAGCAAGCTTTGTATGGCAAAGTCAAGTCCCGATACCCTGTCGCTGCCGCGGAGAGGTGTCCGAGCGGTCGAAGGAGCGCGACTGGAAATCGCGTGGGTGCCGAAAGGTGCCTCGAGGGTTCAAATCCCTCCCTCTCCGCTGAAGAGACCGCGCCTGCGCTCTTGCCGCTATCCGATCCCGGGAAGCGGCGGAGCGGCAGGCGACGGCCGTTGCGAGTCTTGCGGTTCGGTGCGATAGTGGCCGGAGTGGGCCGCGTCCTGACTCGTTGGCGATGGATGCTCGCCACAACCGCGCTCGTGCTCTGCTGCCTTGCCCTGCCGGCGGCAGCCGCGTCGCAGGCTCCGATCTACGCGGCAGTAATGGGTTATGCGTCGGAAGTGAGCGTCTTGCAAGGCGGAACACTCGACCTGCACGTCAGCGCGAACGAGCCGTACCACATCATGGTCGCCCACATCGGGCCGAGTTACACCGTTGAATGCCTGCCCTCGTGCCAGACATACGAGAACGGAACGGTGTACCCGATGCCTGCGCCCGATCCGACGACAGGCGAAGTGGACGCGGGATGGCCGGTTACCGACAGCGTCCCCATACCCGCCTCCTGGCCGAGCGGCTTCTACGAAGCCGAGTTCATCGGGGCCAACGGAGCGGAAGACTGGGTGCCCTTCGTCGTGCGCTCGAGCGTGATTTCGACGTCCTCCCCGCGGCCTGCCTTGGTCGTGCTCCCTGCGAATACCTGGCAGGCGTACAACAACTGGGGCGGCAAGAGCCTCTACAGCTACAACAGCACCGACAATCAGGCGGCGACAACGGTTTCCTTCGACCGTCCATACGAACCGATGACGTCGCTCGTGTTGGGGGAGCCGCTCGTCTGGTTCCTCGAGCATCAGCGGTACGCGCTGGACTACGCCACCGACGTAGACGTTCAACAAGATCCGGCTCTGCTTCTGCAATACCGCCTGGTCATCGTCGACGGACACTCGGAGTACTGGACGAAGGAGATGCGCGACGCCTACGAGGCTGCACGCGATGCGGGCGTCAACCTCATGTTCCTCGGCGCCGACATTGGGTACTGGCAGATTCGCTACGGGGCGAACGAACGGTCGATCATCGAGTATCGCGACGCCAATCTCGATCCCGAGACCGATCCCGCGCTCAAGACGGTGGCGTTCCGCCTTCTGACCGATCCTGCGGGGGGACGGCCCGAGTGCACCTTGGAGGGCGTGCAGTTCCAAACCGGTCTCGCCAGTCCCGCGGATTACGGCGTGGTCCCGTCATCTGTTTCCGATCCGTGGTTCGCTGGAACGGGCCTCTCCGCGGACACCCCTCTGCGCGGTCTTGTCTCCGGTGAATGGGATGCGATCCAACCGGGATGCGAGACGCCGCCCCTGACGCCTCTCTTCCACTACGACGGGCCGTCCCCGGCCGACGCCGTGCGCTACACCGCTCCCTCCGGAGCGATCGTCTTCAGCGCCGGTTCGTTGGGATTCGTGGAGGGACTCGATCCGTACGACTACGCCGGGTTGGCAGACCCGAGGCTGATGAGGTTCATGGAGAACGCCCTCGCCGCAACCGGCGCAGAGACGCGCCCGCTCAACGCGCCGACGATCATCGCCTCCGATCCTGCTTCACCCGCCAGCGACGACCAACCCGACCTGATCGGGACCGCGGAGTTCGGCTCGACGATCAACCTCTACACGACCTCGGACTGCTCCGGCGCGCCCGTCGCACAGGGGCCTGTCTCGACGTTCACTTCCCCCGGCATACAGGTCCCGGCGGCAGACGAGGGCACCGCGACCTTCAGGGCGACCGCGACCGACGGGACCGGAAATACGTCGCCATGTTCCGCCGGCTTCACCTACGTCGAGACCTCGAGGATCCTCGTTGTTCGCCCGTCAGGCTCAGGCGACGGCGCAGTGAGCTCGCTGCCGGTTGGGATCGATTGCGGCGTTACGTGCACGCATGCCTTTGCCAACGGCGCGTCCGTCACCTTGACCGCGACTCCGGCCCCGGGATCCATCTTCGCCGGCTGGTCGGGCGCCTGCTCCGGCAGAGGTGCGTGCACCGTGACCCTGAGCTCCGACCGGACTGTGACGGCCACCTTTGTTCGAGCGTGGGGATTGAAGGTGTCCAAGCGCGGAAGCGCTGGCGGCCGCGTCGCGAGCTCACCGGCCGGGATCGCCTGCGGCTCCACCTGCGCGGGCGTCTTCCCCGACGGCAGCCTCGTGGTCTTGTCCGCGAAGCCGAGACCCGGTGTCGGTTTCGCCGGCTGGTCGGGCGCCTGCTCCGGCACCGGCCACTGCAGGCTGACGATGAGCGGCAGCCAGGCGGTCGTCGCCAAGTTCGTACGACTCTGCACAGTGCCCAAGCTCAAGGGGAAGACGCTCCGCGCGGCCGAGCGTGCGCTGCGAGAGCGCTCCTGCCGCGTGGGCACGATCAAGGCCGCCTTCTCCGGCGTGGTCGAGAAGGGTCACGTCATTTCGCAGAGCCGGATGCCCGGCACGCACTTGAAGAAGGGGGCGAAGGTCAAGCTCACGGTGAGCCAGGGGAAGCGCTAGAGCTGACACGCTCGGCAGGCCTTGGGCCTGCGCCCCTCCCTATCGGTGCGGGACACGCCGGTACCTGGTACCGGCATGTTCCTTTCAGTCGAGGATGCGCGCGATGAGCGCTTCGCGCTTCAACACGCGCTGCGCCGTGCCGGCGAGGCGGACGTCGTAGCCGGCGTCCTTCGGGAAGAGCACCTTGTCGCCGGGCGAGACGCCTTCCGCGTCGGGGCCGGCGGCGATGACGATGCCGCTGCGGCAGTGCGCCTCGAGGCTCGCCGGCAGGATCAGCCCGGCGCGCGTCTCGGCCTCCTCCTCGGCGTACTCGACGACGACGAAGTCGTCGAGCGGCTCGAGCGAAAGACGCGTGGGGCGGGGATCCTCCAGCACGGCAATCACCATACTCCCTGCTAATGCCGGAATCGCCGTTCGTCGAGCTCGAGGTCGGGAAGCGCACCGTCAAGGTGACGAACCCCGACAAGGTCTTCTTCCGGAAGCGGCAGGAGACGAAGCTCGACCTCGTCGAGTACTACCTCTCGGTCGGGGACGGGATCGTCCGCGCGCTCTACGAGCGGCCGACGCAGCTGAAGCGCCACCCGGAGGGCGCGGAGGGCGAGGCGATCTACCAGAAGCGCGTGCCGCAGCACCGCCCCGACTGGATCGAGACCGCCACGGTGACGTTCCCCTCCGGCCGCACCGCCGACGAGCTCTGCGTCACCGAGCTCGCGCACGTCGCCTGGGCGGCGAACCTCGGGACGCTCGACTTCCATCCGTGGCCTTCCCGCCGCAAGGACGTCGAGCATCCGGACGAGCTCCGCATCGACCTCGATCCACAGCCGGGCACGACGTTCAAGCACGCGAAGCAGGTCGCGGCGATCGTGCAGGAGGCGCTCGAGGAGCTCGGCTTCGCCGGCTGGCCGAAGACGTCCGGGAATCGCGGCATCCACGTCGCCTGCCGGATCGAGCCGCGGTGGGGCTTCCAGGAGGTCCGCCGCTGCGCGCTCGCGTTCGCCCGCGAGATCGAGCGGCGCGCGCCGAAGCTCGTGACGACCGCGTGGTGGAAGGAGGAGCGCGGCAAGCGGGTCTTCATCGACTACAACCAGAACGCCCGCGACCGGACGATCGCCTCCGCCTACTCCGTCCGCGCGCGTCCCGACGCGACCGTCTCCGCGCCGTTTCGCTGGGACGAGCTCGACGGCCTCGAGACGGAGGACTTCACGATGGCGACGATGCCGGCGCGCTTCGCCGAGCTCGGCGACGTCCAGGCGGGGATCGACGATTCGCTCTGCGACCTCCGCAGGCTCTTCGAGTGGGTGGAGCGGGAGGAGAAGGAAGGCGTCGGCGAGGCGCCGTATCCGCCGAACTTCCCGAAGATGCCGGGCGAGCCGAAGCGCGTCCAGCCCTCGCGGGCGAAGAAAGCCGAGGAGTGAAGGGCGACCGGATCCCGGTGGAGCTCAGCGGGGTGTCGAGGACGCTCCTGGCGAACCTCGGGAGACGCGCCGTGGCTGCGAGCGCGAAGCGGCCGCTTCTCGACGACCCGCTCGCCGTCGCCGCCGTGGAGCGGCTCGACCACGACTTCGCGGAGACCGGGGGCGCGTCGCTCCACGCGCTGCGCGTGGCGACGTTCGACGGCGCGGTTCGCCGCTTCCTCCGCCGTCATCCCGCCGGGACCGTGGTGGCGCTCGGCGAGGGTCTCGAGACGCAGTTCTGGCGGGTCGACAACGGCAGCGTGAAGTGGGTCGGCGTCGACCTGCCGCCGGTGCTCGAGCTTCGCCGCCGTTTGCTGCCGGAGGAGCCGCGTGCAGAGCTCCACGCCGGCTCGGCGCTCGATCTGGAGTGGGCGGACGGGCTCGAGCCGGGCGCTCCCGTCCTCGTCACCGCCGAGGGCCTCCTCCCGTACTTCGAGCGCGACGAGGTCCACCGCCTGATCGCCGCGATGGCGGCGCGCCTTCCCGGCTCGTCGCTCGTCTTCGACGTCGTCCCTGCGCGGTTGCTCGAGCTCGTCCGGCGCGGCTCGGGCAGCGAGCGCGACGCTGCCGTCGAGCTGTGGACGTGGACGTTCGATCGCGACGAGCGAGCGGCCCTCGCCGGGATTTCGGGCGTCGCGCGGCTGCTCGACCTGTCGCCTCCTCTGCGTCTTTCGGGCGTGGCGCTCGCGCTCCGGGCGGCGCGTTGCCTGCCGCGGCGGCTGCGGTACGCGCTCCCGGTGCTGCCGGTGCTGGAGATCCGGTTCGCCTAGAGGAGTAGCCCGGCGCGCGGTGAACACCTCCCACCGGTTCTCAACCGGGAGGGTTCGATGAACAAGTGGTCAGTTGAGCGCTGGGCGGCGTCGACCGGTCTCGGCTTCGCCGTCCTGCTCGTGGTCGGCAGCCTCATCCCCGGCGCTCCGAAGAAATGGAACGCCTCGCCGGCCGACATCCAGTCCTACCTGCAGGGCAAGCACAAGGAGCTGCTCGTCGCCGCGGTGCTGTTCGGCGTCGGCTACATCCTGTTCCTCTGGTTCCTCGCGAGCTTCGCCGGGATGTTCCGCGAGGCGGGGCAGGGGCGCCTCGCGACGATCGTCTACGGCGCAGGCGTCGCGACGATCGGGATCGCCGCGATCGGCGACGGGATCCAGGCGGCGCTCGAGAAGGTCTCGTACAACGGCAACCCGGACACCGTCGCCACCATCTACGGCGTCGGGACGTGGCTGTACGGGCGGATCTTCTGGACGATGGCGGCAGTCGCGCTCGCCAGCTGGCTCGCGACCAAGCGGTCGAAGGTGCTGCCGGACTGGTACGCGTGGCTGACGCTCGTCGCGGCCGCGATCTACGTGCTCGGCGGGCTCGCTCTCGAGCACAAGGGCTTCTTCTCGATCAGCGGCGGCATGGGCTTCATCGGCTTCTTCGCCATCCCGGTCTGGGTCGGCGTCTCGAGCCTCCTGCTCGTGCAGCGGACGGCGGACGTGCCGGCCGCGGCGCCGAGCACGGCCTAGCGCTCAGCGGAGGAGATCTTCCACAGCGAGGTCGTCCGGCCTGCGGGCCGGGCGCACCTCGCGCCACGTGCACTGCGCCGGATCCTTGTCCTCGCGGAAGCGGAGCAGCCGCGTGCCGTGGCGGAAGCGGTGCTTCTCGAGCTTGTCGAAGCGCACCTCGACGACGAGCTTCGGCTTGAGCGGCGCCTCCTCGAGCTCGCCCGTTCCCCAGCGGTTCGGCTCGCTGAAGCGGCGGTCGCTCTTCGTGTCGAGGAGCGGCAGGACCCTCGCCGCGATCTCCGCCTGGTTTTTCGCGCCGACGGCCGCCGAGCCGACGTAGTGGAGCTCGCCCTCGTCGCCGTAGAGGCCGAGGAGAAGCGTGGCGATCGTGTCGCGGCCGCCCTTCTTCCAGCGGATGCCGGCGACGACGCAGTCGGCCGTCTTGTGCGGCTTGACCTTCACTACCCCGTCCCGCGACGCGGGGAGGTAGGGCAGGCCGAGCCGCTTCGCGATCACGCCGTCGAAGCCTGCCGCCTGGAGCGTCTGCAGCCACTCGCGTCCTTGCTCGACGTCGTCGGAGACGGGGGAGAGCTGCACCGTCCCGGCCGCGACCTTCTCGAGCTCGGCGCGCCGCTTCTCGATCGGCTTCTCGTGGACGGGGTTCCCCTTCCACAGGAGCAGGTCGAAGGCGACGAACGTCGCAGGGATCTCGCCGGAGAGCTTGCGGACGCGGCTCTCCGCCGGATGGAGGCGCATCTGCATCGCGTCGAAGTCGAGCGCCCCGCCGCGGGCGATGACGATCTCGCCGTCGAGCGCGGAATGGGGCGGGAGCTGCTCGCCGACCTCGCGCAGCTCCGGGAAGTAGCGCAGCAGC
This sequence comes from Gaiellaceae bacterium, assembly GCA_035652255.1. Lineage (GTDB taxonomy): Bacteria > Actinomycetota > Thermoleophilia > Gaiellales > Gaiellaceae > Palsa-739. Next base: position 9,574 of record DASRED010000018.1, read on the forward strand.
GGGCGGCCGTTGCGCGACCAGAGCGCGAGCTCGCCGCCGTCGTTCTCGAGCACGCCGCGGAAGCCGTCCCACTTCGGCTCGTAGCGCCAGCCGTCTCCCGCGGGAAGCTCGGAGACGAGCTCGGCCTCCATCGGCGGGAAGGGGACGTTCGGGCCGGGCGCTTCGGGCACGGCTCGAATGTAACCTCGACCGATGCGGAGAGTCGTGGTCACGGGGCTCGGCGCGGTGACGCCGATCGGCGGCGACGCCCGGGAGACGTGGCGCGCCGCAGTCGCAGGCGAGAGCGGCATCGACTGGATCTCGTCCTTCGATGCGAGCGATTTCCCCGTGCGGGTCGCGGCCGAGGTGAAGGACTTCGACCCGGCTGCGGTGGCGCCGCCGAAGGAGGCGCGGCGGCTCGACCGCAACGTCCTCCTCGCGCTCGGCGCGGCGCGCGAGGCCGTCGACGACGCGAAGCTCGACGGCGCGTACTCCGCCGACCGGGTCGGGATCCTCTTCGGCACCGCGATCGGCGGGATCGCGGGGATCGTCGAGCAGGTCGACGTCCTCCGCGAGCGCGGCCCGGACCGGATCGCGCCGACGTTCATCCCCAACGTCCTCGTCGACACCGCGAGCGGACAGCTCGCGATCGCGACGGGGTTCCGCGGCCCGAACTACGCGCCCGTCTCCGCCTGCGCGACCGGCTCGACCGCGGTCGGCGAGGCGATGGAGCTGATCAAGCGCGGCGACGCCGACGCCGTCCTCGCCGGCGGCTCGGAGGCGTGCATCACGCCGCTCATCCTCGGCGGCTTCTGCGCGATGCGCGGCCTCGCGGCGGAGGAGGACCACCCGCCGCGCGCGTCTCGCCCCTTCGACGCGACCCGGGCCGGCTTCGTGATGGGGGAGGGCGCGTGCGTGCTCGTGCTCGAGGAGCTCGAGGCGGCGGAGAAGCGCGGCGCGACGATCTACGCCGAGATCCTCGGCTACGGCGCGTCGAACGACGCACACCATCTCGCGCAGCCGGATCCCGAGTCGGTCGGCGTCGCCGAGATGATGCGGCGCGCGCTCGAGCGCGCCGGGCTCGAGCCGGAGCGCGTCGGCTACGTCAACGCGCACGGGACGTCGACGCCGCAGGGAGATCTCGCCGAGACGAACGCGATCAAGGCCGTGTTCGGCGACCACGCGTACGAGCTCGCGGTCTCGTCCACGAAGTCCGTCACCGGCCACTGCTTCGGGGCGGCCGGCGCGATCGAGGCGATGATGTGCGTCCTCGCCGTCCGCGACGGCGTCCTGCCGCCGACGATGAACTACGCCGAGCCGGATCCGGAGTGCGACCTCGACTACGTGCCGAACGAGGCGCGGCGCGTCCAGGTCGATGTGGCACTCTCGAACGCGATGGGGCTCGGGGGACACAACGGCTGCGTACTCGTGGGGAGGGTGGAATGAACGACCTGGAGACAATCGAGGCCTACGCCGAGGCGCACTCCTCGCCGGTCGGCGACGTCCTGCGCCGGCTGGGCGAGGAGACGGCCGCGCTGCCGGACGCGCAGATGTCCGTCGGGCATCTCGAGGGGATGTTCCTCCGCTTCGTCGTCGCCGCGCGGAAGCCGCGCCGCATCCTCGAGATCGGCGTCTACACCGGCTGGTCGTCGATTGCGATGGCTTCGGCGCTCCCTGCGGGCGGCGAGCTGATCGCGTGCGACGTCAACGAGGAGACGACGGCGATCGCGCGCCGCTACGCCGAGGAGATGGGCGTCGCCGACCGGATCGACTACCGCGTCGGCGACGCGAAGGAGACGATCGCCGCGCTCGACGGCGAGTTCGACCTCGTCTTCATCGACGCGTGGAAGGACGACTACGTCGACTACTACGAGCTCGTCCTCCCGATGCTCGCGCCCGACGGGCTGATCCTCGCCGACAACACGCTCGGTGGGATGCGCGGCAACGAGGGAATCGTCCGCTTCAACGACCATGTCCTCGCGGACGACCGCGTCGAGTGCGTACTCCTGCCGATCCGCGACGGCGTGACGCTGATCCGGCGGCGCTGATGGGAGCGTGGGAGGGACCGCCCGCTCCGTATCGCATCGAGACGGAGCGTCTCGTCATCCGCTGCTACGACCCGCGCGACGCTGCGAAGGTCAAGGACGCGATCGACTCGAGCCTCGACCATCTCCGGCCGTGGATGCCGTGGGTCGAGGCGGAGCCGCAGACGCTCGAGGAGAAGACCGACCTGCTCAAGTCGTTCCGCGCCCAGTTCGACGCCGGCGACAACTTCGTCGTGGGAGTCTTCTCCGCGGACGAGTCCGAGGTGCTCGGCGGCTCGGGTCTCCATCCGCGCGTCGGGCCGGGCGGGCTCGAGATCGGCTACTTCGTCCGCTCGAGCGCGAAGCGGCAGGGCTACATCACCGAGTCGACCGCGGCGCTGACGCGGGTCGGCTTCGAGATCTGCGGGGCGGACCGGATCGAGATCCGGATCGACCCGGAGAACGAGGTGAGCAAGGGCGTGCCGCGCAAGCTCGGCTACGTCGAGGAGGCGACCCTGCGTCGGCGGCTGCCGGCCCGCGCGGGCGGGTCGCTGCGCGACGTCACGATCTACACGCTGTTCCGCGAGGACTACGACCCGTCAATCGCGCCCGGCATCCGCGCCTTCGACGCGCGGGGCGAACAAGTCCTCTAGGGACACGTCCGGTGTCAGACACCTGACACGTCCGGTCGAGACGTGGCTCGTTCAGCATGGCCTAGCCCTGCGATCAGGCTGGGGCTGCAATCGCGATGCATCCGCTCCTGCGGAAGTGCGCGCAGACGTGTCCTCGGGTGACATGTCTAGGTGTCAGACACCTAGACATGTCCGTTTCAGCCGTGTAGCGCGGCCGGCGTCAGGCCGTCGAGCGAGTCGACGACCACGTCTGCGAGCTCGAGCGCCTCGTCGTCCGGCGGGTAGCTCGTGTTCGGGATGGCGATGACGCGCATCCCGGCTGACTTCGCGGAGCGGATGCCGGCGTGGGAGTCCTCGACCGCGGCGCAGCGCTCGGGCGCTACGCCGAGCCGGCGCGCTGCCTCGAGGTAGACGTCCGGCGCCGGCTTCCCGCGCGCGACTTCCTCCGACGAGACCGTCGCCGCGAAGCTCTCGGTCAGGCCGGCCAGCCGCAGCACCTCCTCGAAGATCGCGCGGTTGGACGACGAGGCGAGCGCGAGGGCGAACGCCGCCGCCGTCCGGCGGACGCACTCCACCGCGCCCGGCAGGAGTGGCAGATCGCGCTCGTACGCCTCGAGCATCAGCCGCACCACCTCGCGGTTGATCGTCTCCGGTGCCTCGGGGACGCCCGCCTCGAAGTGGAGGAACGCCGACCACTCCGGCGCCGACATCCCCATCATCGCGCGCTGCACCTCGTCGTCGTAACGCCCGCCGCGCTCGCGGACGTAGCGCTCGCGGACGGCATCCCAGACCTCCTCCGACTGGAGCAGGACGCCGTCGAGGTCGAAGACGACTGCGTCGATCACGAAGGCGCACTGTAATTTCGGGCGCGTGCCGGCCATCTCTTCAGCGATGGCGGACGAACGGGAGCGGTTCGAGCGGATCTACCGCGAGCACTTCCGCGCTGTGCTGCGCTTCGCCCTCGCGCGCATCGACCCCGACCGCGCGAAGGACGTCGCGGCGGAGACCTTCCTCGTCGCATGGCGCCGGCTCGACGACGTTCCGAACGAGCCGCGGGCATGGCTGCTCGGCGTCGCAAGGCGCGTGATCGCGGGGCAGTTCCGTTCCGAGACGCGGCGCGAGGCGCTCGCGGGGCGGTTGCGCGGCGCGCACAGCGACGAGAGCTCTGATCTCGCCGAGGCGCTCGCCGACCGGGACGAGGTCCTGGCCGCGTTCGTCGCGCTCCGCGAGCCCGATCGCGAGGTGCTCCGGCTCGTGGCCTGGGACGGGTTGACGCCCGCCGACGCCGCGGAGGTCCTCGGGGTCACACGGGTCGCGTTCGCCGTCCGCCTGCACCGCGCGCGCCGGCGACTGGAGCGGGCCCTCGCGCCCGAGCCGCTCGCGCCGGCGCCCCAGAAGACAAGGAGGCACGTCGATGCGCACTCGTAGCTCACTCGAACGGCTCGCGGCCGCCGGCCGGCCGCTCGTCGGCCAGGCCCACACGCTCGTGGACGGGGCGGAGGAGAACCGGGTCCTCGAGCGGATCGTCTCCGTCGACCGCTCGCCGGCCGCCCGCCGGCGCCCGCGGCGCCTCGTGCTCGCGCTCGCCGCAGTCGCGGTCCTCGCCGCGGCCGGAACGGTTGCCGGAATCGAGTTGGATCACGGCGCGACGCCCGCGACCCGCCAACACGGGCCGGGCCCAGTCGCGCTCCTCCTCACCGGAGCGAGGCTCGAGATGGCCGGTTACCACTTCCGGACACCGGCCGGGTTCAAGGCCTCGAAGACGTCGTGTGACACCGCCTCGTCCGGCTCCGGGCCTGCCGCGATCACGAAGTCGGGACCGGTCACGCCGGTGAACGGAATGCAGGCGGCGGCGTCGGCCGACGGAGGCTGCGTCGAGGCGTTCTTCGAGATCCCCGGCAGCTCTGGCGCGCCGGCTCCGATTCCCTCGGACGCCGTGGCCGTCGACGTCGGTGCCTACCAGGGCTACTTCGACGCGCAGGGCTCGTCGGGCGACGTCCTCTACGTCCAGCTGCCGAAGACCGCCGACGGGTCGAGCGCGAGCCCCGTCTATCTCGTGCTCTACGCCCAGGGCCTGACGGAGGATCAGCTCGTCGCGGTGGCGCAGTCCGGCCTGCCGGGCTCGCCCTAGACGGAGTGGTACGTGCTCTCGCGGTAGACGAGAGCGCGCTCGGACGGGCCGTGCTCGATCGAGAGGACGTCGGCGATGAAGAACGTGTGGTCGCCGGCGTCCGCCTCGGTCGTCGTCTCCGCCTCGATCCAGCCGACGGCTCCCTCGATCAGCGGCGCGACCGTCCCCTCGCGGGTCGGGACGCCCTGCCAGTGGACGATCGGCGGATAGCCGGCGGCGAACCGGCGCGCGAGCTCCTCCTGGTCGGAGCCGAGAAGGCTGACCGCGAAGCGGCCGGCCGAGCGGAGCAGCTCGTAGCACGACGCCTCCTTGCCGATCGAGACGCCGACGAGCGGTGGCTCGAGCGAGAGCGAGACGAGCGAGGACACGGTGACCCCCATCCGGTCGCCGTCGACGTCGACGCTGAGGATCGAGACGCCGTGCGGCCAGAGCCGCATCAGACCGCGGAGGTCGTCTCCCGTCGTCATCGGGGAGAACGCTAGCGGCGGGGCTGGGATTTGAACCCAGGGACCCGTGAGAGTCAGAGGTTTTCAAGACCTCCCCGTTCGACCGCTCCGGCACCCCGCCGCGTCCGGTTAGTGTCGCAGCCGTGGCGACGATGGCGGATCTCGACGAGCTCGCGCTCGCGCTGCCGCAGGTGACGAAGGACGTCGAGGACGGCCGGCCCACCTACCGGGTCCACGGCAAGCACTTCTGCTTCCACCGCCGGCGACGTCCCGACGCCGTCGATCCGGAGACCGGCGAGCTGCTCTCCGACGTCCTCGCCTTCCGCGTCGCCGACCTCGGCGTCAAGGAGATGCTCGTCGGCGACGCGCGCGGCATCTACTTCACGACGCCGCACTGGAACGGCTACGCGGCGGTGCTCGTCCGGATCCCCGACCTAGCGAAGCTCGACCGCGACGAGCTGCAGGACCTCGTCGAGGAAGCGTGGCTCACCCGCGCGCAGAAGCGGCTGGCGAAGGAGTGGCTCGCCTCTAGGGAGTGACGCGCTCGGGCGCGCCGTACTCGCGCAGCACGTCCGGCACCTCGCCCTGGAGGTTCTCGAGCACGGCGAGCGCCATCCGGTCGACGACCGCGGTGCCGTTGAGCATGTGGAGCGGCTCCGGGCTCTTGCCGTCGCGGTAGCGGATTCCGAGCCGGCGGGCCTGGAAGTCCGTCGTGTTGGAGACGGAGGCCGTCTCGCGGTAGCGGCCCATGCTCGGGAACCAGATCTCGACGTCGTACGTCTTCGCCGCCGCGGCGGAGATGTCGCCGGCGGCGAGCGTCACGATCCGGAACGGGACGCCGAGCTCGCGGACGAGCTCCTCCGTGTTCGCGAGGAGGAACTCGTGCTCGTCCCACGAGGTCTCCGGCAGAACGAGCGAGAACTGCTCGACCTTGTTGAACTGGTGGACGCGGAACATCCCGCGCGTGTCCTTGCCGGCGGCTCCCGCCTCGCGGCGAAAGCACGGGGAGAACGCCACGTACCGGAGCGGCAGCTCCCCGGCGTCGAGGATCTCGCCGGCGTGGAGGCTCGAGAGCGGGATCTCCGCCGTGCCCGAGAGGTAGAGCCCGTCGGCCGTGACCGCGTAGACGCTGTCCGCGTCCGAGGGGAAGTGGCCCGTCCCGTAGAGCGCCTCCTCGCGCACGAGCACCGGCGGCAGGACGGTGACGAAGCCCTTCGCAGCGAGCCGGTCGAGCGCGTAGCGGTACATCGCGAGCGCGAGCCGGGCCGAGTCGCCGATCCAGTAGCCGAAGCGCGCGCCGCTCATCCGTGCCGCGCGGTCCATGTCGAAGCGACCGATCTCGGCGCTCTCCTTCGGCTCCGCGAGCCGCGGCGGCTCCCCGATCACGCGCTCGACGCGGGCGTCGTCCTCGCCGCCGTCGGGGACGTCGTCGGCAGGAGGGTTCGGGATCCGGAGACCGATCTCGTCCCTGGTCGTCTCCGCCTCGGCGAGCTCGCGCTCCGCTGCCTGCAGCTCCTCCTTGACGCCGCGCAATTCCTCGAGCTGCTCCGGCGTCGGCCTGCCCTTCAGCTTCGTGCGAGAACGAAGGTCGTCGACCCGAGGCACGAGCTCGCGCCAGCGCTCGTCGGCGGCGAGCCACGCGTCGAACGTCTCGCCGGCGCCCTTGCGCGCGAGGCGGCGCCGAAACCCCTCCGGCTCGTTGCGGGCTGCGCGCGCGTCGATCACGTCAGTGAGTCTAGGTAGCTCTCCAGCAGGGCCGCGACGCCTTCCTCCTGCACGGACGGGACCACGAGATCCGCGCGCGCCAGCACGTCGGCGTGCGCATTCGCGACGGCGACGGCGAAGCCGGCCCAGTCGAGCAGCTCGCGGTCGTTCTCGCCGTCTCCGCACGCGACCGTCTCCGCCGGCTCGAAGCCGAGCCGCTCGGCGACGAAGGCGAGGCCGCTGCCCTTGCTCACGTCCGGGTGGGCGAACTCGAGGAAGTAGGGGAGCGACTTGGAGATGAAGAGCCGGCCGGCGAAGCGCGGCTTGAGCTCGGCCTCCAGCTCGTCGAGCGCGGCCGGGTCGCCGACCGCGACGAGCTTCGTCGGAGGACGGTCGAGCCAGGCCTGCAGATCTCCGACGGCGTGGATCTCGAGGTGCTGGAAGTCGGCGTAGCTGCGCGCCTCCGGCGTCACCTCGGCGACGTAGAGGAGGTCGTCGACGTAGCAGTTGAGGTGGAAGCCGGCGGCGGTCACGGCGTCCATCGCCTCCCGCGCGGCGTCGAGCGGGATCGGGACGTGGAGGAGGAACTCGCCGCTCGCCGGGTCCGCGACGACCGCTCCCTGATAGCAGACGACGGGGTCGTCGAGGCCCGCCTGCTCGAGGTACGGCCGCACCGACCGGAACATCCGGCCGGTGACGACGACCACGTGCGCGCCGCTCTCCCGCGCCCGCCCGAGCGCGACACGGGTGCGCGGCCGCAGGACGCCGTCCGCCGCGATCAGCGTCCGGTCGAGGTCGAGCGCGAAGGCGGCGACGCGCCGCGGGAAGTTCGCAGGAAGGACTACGGAACCTTGCCGCCGGTGGAGGTGACGACGTACGCGGCGACGTCGGCGATCTGCTGGGTGCTGAGCTGCGACTTGAAGGACGGCATGACCGCGCCCCCGTTCGTCACCTGCGCCGTCACGGCCCGGTAGTCCGGCTTCAGCGTGTCGAGGTTCGGGCCGACGGTGCCCGAGGTCTTGGCGGCGGCGAGCGTATGGCAGCTGCCGCAGTTCGTGAGGAAGATCGACTTCCCCTTCGCCGGGTCGCCCTTCACCTTGAAGGCGGCGACGATCGGGAAGGTCGGAGTCGTCGTCGTGTACGTCCCGACGACCGTCTTCGGCGTCGGCGTGGCGACGCCCTGGGAGTTGCAGCCCGCGAGCACGACCGCGCCGAGCAGAAGGGCTGCGATGAGGACGACGCGGCGCACCGGCCGAGACTCTAATGAAGCGCTAAGACCGCCCGCGCGGGTACCGGTGGCCACTTCCGCCCGAGTACCATGGGCGACGTGAATCGCAGGTCGTTCGGTCGGGATCGGGGGCTTTCGCTGCGGATGCTCTTCACGAGCACGCTGCTCGGGCTCCTCTACGTCATCTTCGCCGTCGTGCTCTTCAGCGTCCTGAAGGTCGGGCTCGCGCCGATGCTCCTGATCGTGGTCGGCCTCGCGTTCTTCCAGTACTACACGTCCGACAAGCTCGCCCTCGCCGCGTCCGGCGCGAAGATCGTCTCGGCGGACGAGGCGCCGGAGCTGCACGCGATGGTCGAGCGGCTCTGCGCGATGGCCGACCTGCCGAAGCCGCGGATCGCCGTCGTCCCGAGCGACGTCCCCAACGCCTTCGCGACCGGCCGGAACCCGAAGCACGCGGCGGTCGCCGTCACCCAGGGGCTTTGGAACCGGCTCGAGCCGCAGGAGGTGGAGGCGGTCCTCGGCCACGAGCTGTCCCACATCGCGAACCGCGACGTCCTCGTCATGACGATCGCGAGCTTCTTCGCGATGCTCGCGGCGATGCTCACGCGCTTCGGCCTCTACGCCGGGATGTTCGGCGGCTTCGGCGGCGGCTACGGCGGCAACCGGAACAGCAACAACAACAACCAGGTGCCGGTCTGGCTGATCGTCCTCGTCGTCTCGATGGTCGTCTACGCGATCAGCTTCATCCTCATCCGGACGATCTCCCGCTACCGCGAATACGCCGCCGACCGCGGCTCGGCGCTGATCACCGGCGCGCCGGAGAACCTGATGAGCGCCCTCCAGAAGATCTCCTCCGGCATCACGCAAATCCCGCAGCGCGACCTGCGCGAGGTGCAGGGGATGAACGCCTTCTTCATCATCCCGACGAACTGGCGCTCGAACATGAGCGAGTGGATGATGGATCACCCGCCGCTCGAGAAGCGCCTCGCCGCCCTCGCTGAGATCGCCCGGGAGATGGGCAAGCCCGTCAGTTAGCTCGCGAGTCCTGCGGACTCGCTCGCTGGAAGGAGGAACTCCGCGCGCCGGAAGCGCGGTTCCGGCGCGCTCCGTGCTGAGGGCTCGTTTCCCGCCGCGGCGGGCGCCTGCGGCGCGCGCCGGGGAGCGGGAGAGCCTGCGGCTAAGTCGCCGCTGGCGCGGACGGCTTAGCCTCCGGCCTTTGGCCTACGTGCACTTCGACTGTTTGAACCAACTGCCCGCTGCGAGTTGTAGAGGACGTGCCGCTTGAGGGGATGGCCGTCCGGGACTCCGGGGTGGTCGGAGTCGCGGGACGGGTCGTGGGTCATGCCGATTCGATCCATGACGCGGCGGGAGGGCTCGTTCGGCACCGCGGTGAAGGCGACGATCTCGTCGAGGTCGAGCTCCTCGAAGCCGAAGCGGAGCGCCTCGCGCGCCGCCTCCGTTGCCTAGCCGTTTCCCCAGTGCTCGCGCCGCAGGCGCCAGCCGATCTCGGTCACCTCCGGCCAGAAGCGGGGGACGTTCAGGCCGACGAAGCCGACGAACGGCGCGCCGTCCGCGACCTCGACCGCCCACAAGCCCCAGCCGCGCTCCGCGATGAGCGCGCTCGCCCAGTCGATCGTCGCGTCGCTCTCCTCGCGCGTCTGCGTCGAGAGGAAGTACCGCATCGTCTCGGGATCGCCGTTCAGCTCCGCGAACGGCTCGCGGTCCGACTCGCGCCACTGGCGTAGCAGCAGGCGTTCCGTCCGCAGCTCGGTCAAATCGGCGCGTCGAAAAGGGCGAGCCACTTGCTGAGGTCCGGCTCGACCGGCAGCTCCTGCTCGAGCTTTGCCTTCAGCTCGAGCTCCTGCGCGTTGTCGCGCTCCTGCTTCTCGCCGGTCGGGATGAACGGCCACCACGTCCCCGTCTTGAAGCCGTAGATCCAGTAGACCGGATGGCCGGCGCCGAACGCCGAGCCGTCGAAGCGGAACGCAGCGGCGAGGAGCTGGCCGCCGAAGCCGTGCTCCTCGAGCTCCGAGGCGAGCGCGTGAACGCCGGCGACCTGGTCGTCGAGCTGGTCGTCGTGGACGATCACCCACTCGAAGCCGAACGTGTCGGTCTTGCGGTCGATCGTCGAGCCGGAGTTGCGCGCGACGCCGCGCAGCAGCTCCTCCGCGTCGTTCTCGGTCGACGTGAACTCGCCGGCGGAGATCGGCTTGAAGATGAGCGCCGCGTCGCCCGCCGTGGTGAGCGAGCACTCCGTCTGGAGCGTCACGGCAGCGGTCGAGAGCGCGAAGAGCTTCTCGGCGGCGGGCTCCTTGAGCTTCTTCCGCCCGAAGACGATGTCGCCGAAGCGGCTCAGCTCTGTGCGGTGTCGTCGGCAGCGGGCGCGTCGGCAGCGGGAGCGTCGGCAGGAGCCGCGTCGCCCGAGGCGGCGATCTCCTTCGGCGCGTCGCCCGAGCCGACCTCGGCCTTGAGCTTCGCGAGCTCGTCGTTCACCTGCGAAGTGGCGGAGATCTGCTGGAGCTCGCGGTCGAGCTGCGTCTGGTCGCCGGCGGAGAAGTCCTCGAGGGCGCCGCTCGACGTGAGCTCGTCGATCGCGCCCGCGCGCGCCTGCATCTCCTCGGTCTTGTCCTTCGCGCGCTGGATCGCGAGGCCGGTGTCCTGCATGTGCGTGCCGATCCCGGTCGCAGCCTCGCCGACCTTGACCTCCGCCTCGGCGGCCGAGTACTGCGCCTTGAGGACTTCCTTCTGCGTGCGGAAGGACTCGATCTTCGTCTCGAGCTGCTGCTCGGCCTCGACGAGCTTCTGCTGCTGGTCCTCGAGCTGCTTGACCTGGCCGTCCATGTCCTGCAGCTGCTGCTGGGCGACGGCCTTCTTCTGGAGCGCCTGGGTCGCGAGGTCGTCGCGGTTCGCGGCGACCGCCTCCCGCGCCTGCTTCTCGAGGGTGACGACGTTCTGCTCGAGCTTCTGCTGCTGGAGGACGATGCGCTGCTTCGCGGTCGTGACGTCGACGACGCCGCGCTTCATGTTCTGGAGCTGCTCGAGCATCTGCTCGTACGAGTAGTCGAGCGTCTCGGTCGGATTCTCCGCCTTGTTGAGGAGCTTCGAGTACTTCGCCTTGACGATCGTCGCTGTGCGTCCCATGAGTCCGGCCATGCGTCTAGCCTAGCGCCCGTGCTCGTCGCGAGGAACATGCATCCCGAGTGGTTATCGAACTCTTATGTGCTCGCGTCGGAGGAGGGCGGCGTCGCGGTCTTCGTCGATTCCGGCGCCGACGTCGAGCCGCTCGTCGCCGCGGTCGAGCAGTGGGGCGCGCGGCCGGTCGCGCTGCTCCGGACGCACTCCCACCACGACCACGTCGTCAACGAGGACGAGCTCGCCGGCCGCTACGAGATCCCGGTCATCGCCGAGCCGGGCGAGTGGGAGTGGGAGGGACTGCGCGTGGCCGGCTACGCGACGCCGGGACATGCCGACGACCACGTCTCGTTCGTCGTCGGCGACGAAGTGGTCGCGACCGGCGACATCCTCTTCCGCGACGCGGTCGGCGGCGGCGACGTCGAGCAGGTGCGGCGCTCCGTGATGGAGGTTCTCCTGGCTCTGCCTGCGACGTTGCGCGTCCTGCCCGGCCACACGGAGGAGACGACGATCGGCCGCGAGCGCGAGGCGAATCCGTTCGTCCGCGTCTGGAGCGGCGACGCGCCGGAGGGGACGGAGCGCGTTCGCGTCGCGGGGGCCGACGCGACGCTCCTCGTCTGGTCGCCCGACTACGACGGCAAGGGCAAGGCCTGGGTGCGGTTCGACGACGGGAGGGAGGCGATCGTCGGCGGCTCGCGCGTCGAGCGCGGCGGCTGAGGGAAAAGCACTGATGCGGCTCGCCGCCCGTCGCGCGATAGTCGCGGCGGGAAAGGAGGTGCCCATGACAGCGTTCTCGCACGAGACGCCGAGCGCCCGCGCGGCGCGGCCCGCCTGGCTCGAGCTCCCTGAGTTCTGGGCGGCGGTGTCGATCGTCGTGATGTGGCTCGCGGTTCTCTTCGACGGCGTCTACGGGCCGAGCATCGTGACGCACAACGGCGTCGCCGACGTCGGCACAGCCACGTCCGTGCCGTCCGTCGTCGTCGTCGCGCCGTGCGCGGTCGTCGCGACGTGGCTCGTCGCACGGCACGCGTTCCGGCGCCAGCACGACTAGCCGCGATAGAGGTCGTGGTGGTCGTCTAGGCTCGAAGGCGTGGGGGACTACGTCGTACGTCCGCTCGTTCCGGAGACGTGGGATGCGTTCGCGCGTCTCGCCGAGCGGCACAACGGCGTGTTCGGCGGCTGCTGGTGCACGTGGTTCCATACCTTCTATTCGGAGAAGACGTTCGACGCCGACGACAACCGTGTCCTCAAGCAGCGCCTCGTCGCCGAGGGCCGGGCACACGCGGCGCTCGTCTTCGACGGCGACGAGGCGGTGGCGTGGGCCGAGTACGGCACGCCGGAGGAGCTGCCGAACATCTACCACCTCAAGGAGTACGAGGCCGAGCTCGACCGACAGCCCGACTTCCGGATCACGTGCCTGTTCGTGGACAAGAAGTACCGCCGTAAAGGGCTGACGTCGGTCGCTCTCGGCGGCGCGCTGGAGCTGATCGCGCAGGCGGGCGGCGGCGTCGTCGAGGGCTATCCGCACGACACCGAGGGCAAGAAGGTGTCGGTTCTCTACAACAGCACGCGCACCGTCTTCGAGCGCGCCGGCTTCAAGTACGTCCGCCCCAAGGGGAAGCGGAACTGCGTGATGCGGACGACCGTCGCGCCGGCCGCATAGCCCCGTTGGGACATGTCCAGGTGTCAGACACCTGGACATGTCCGAAAGGGGCGGTAGGTTCCGGCGCGTGCGTTTGATCGTCGCTCGCTGCGAGGTCGTCTACTCCGGTCGCGTCTCGGCCGTTCTGCCCGAGGCGGTGCGGCTGCTGATCCTCAAGTCCGACGGCTCCGTCCTCGTCCACGACGACGCCGGCGGCTACAAGCCGCTCAACTGGATGACGGCGCCGACGTTCCTCACCGACGGGGGCGACCGGCTCGTCGTGACGAAGCCGAAGAGCGAGGACGCGCTCGAGATCCGTCTTCTCGACGTGCTGAGCGACGTCGAGCACGACATGGGCGAGTCGGCCGCGCTCCAGAAGGACGGCGTCGAGCGGGATCTCCAGGAGGCGCTCGCGGCCGCGCCCGACGCGCTCGGCGAGCCACTCACGCTCGTCAAGCGCGAGTGGGCGACGGAGATCGGGCCGGTCGACCTCATGTGCAAGGACGCGGACGGCGAGTGGGTCGCCGTCGAGGTGAAGCGGGTCGGGACGATCGAGGCCGTCGAGCAGCTGACGCGCTATCTCGCCTTCATCCGGGAAGACCCGGCGAAGTCGGGCTGCCGCGGCATCCTCGTCGCGGAGAAGCTCAAGCCCCAGGCGATCGCGCTCGCGGAGTCGCGCGGGCTGCGCGCCGTCGCGGTCGAGCTCGCGGTGCTCCGCGGCGAGCGCGAGCCGGACCTGACCCTCTTTGCCGCCTGACCAATCCGGACACGTCTAGGTGTCTGACACCTGGACGTGTCCGCTAGGGACAGTCGGCGATCGCTTCGACGGTGGCGGCGACGCCGGCGCGGACGCCGCGAGGATGCGCGTATGCGGCGGAGCCGAGCAGGAGCATGACGCCGTCTCGCGTTCCGGCCCTGGCGAGCTGCTCGGCCGCGTTCTCCGGCCCGACACCGCCGCCGATCACCGCCGTCGCTGGTCGTGCCGCCGCGATCTGCTCCCGCACCTCCTCGTCGGTGTCGAAGACCCGCGGGGAAAACGACCCGACCTGGACGTAGTCGCCGCCGAGCCGCTGCGTCAGCTCCGCGAGGACGCCCGCCGCGACCGAGACCGCGCCGCCGCGCCGGAGGAAGGCCGAGCCCACGCGGTGGACGAAGACCGGCAGGCCGAACTCCCGCAGCCGCCCGATCGAGCCGAGTCCCGCGATGAAGGCGTTGACCATCAGCGCGCGCGCTCCGGCCGCGACCACCGCCTCCACATCGACTCCGGTGACGTTCGCCGCGTAGACGACGTGCTCCGGGATCGCGTCGTTGATCGCCCGCACGCGCTCCGGGGAGCAGCGCTGCAGCTCGTCGTCCTTGACGAGGACCGCGCCGCCGGCCGCGAGCTCGCTCGCGACCGCCGCGGCCTCCGCCGCCGAGAGCCCGAGCGCCGGCTTGACGATCGCCCCGACCGAGACGCCGCCTGCCGCGGGGAACGCCGGCCCGGGAAGTCCCTCCGGCCACTCCACCTCGACGAGCCGGCACGACTCGAAGTCGCCGCGGTCGGCCCACTCGCCCGACACGCACGCGGCGAGGAGCTGCTCGGCCGACGTCTCGCCGTCGAGCGCAGGGAACTCGACCGTCACCCGCTCGCCCGCGACGTCGACGACCCGCGCCCGCACGCCGGACGAGACATCGGCGAGGCTCACCGACTGCAGCACCGCGAGCGTCTCGCCCCAGGCCGGCGGGCTGATCTCGAAAACCGCGCGCACGGGCGTATCGTAGGTCCGGCGGGGGAGACGAGGAGGAGCGATGGCCGTCAAGTTGCACCGGTGCTCGAACCAGTGGGTGAAGATCAAGGCCCATCCGTGCTGGCGGGTCGAGAAGGCGCTAATGGACATGGGCGTCGAGTACGAGCGCGTACCGGGACCCGTCGGCAAGGCCAAGCGCACGGCCGTCTTCGACGGCACGGGACAGCGCCTCTATCCGGACATCCAGTTCGAGGACGGCACCTGGTACCGCGAGCAGTCGAAGGACATGGAGCGGACGATCCGAGCCGGCAAGCTCGACGAGAAGCGTGGCTAGAATTCACCACGCGGGGCTATAGCTCAGTTGGGAGAGCGCCTGGTTCGCAATCAGGAGGTCGCCGGTTCGAGCCCGGCTAGCTCCACCTTCGAGGGTATTGCGCGAACCGCCGTCGGAATCCTGTAGGTGGGGATGATCCGGCGGCGGTCGTGTACGCGGACCTCTTTGACCAGCAGGCGGAGAAGTTCCTTGGCCTGTTCGGGACTGTCGCTCCCGATGATCTCTTCGAGTTGGTTCGCGAGTCCGGCAAGCGCGGCCGTGTCGGGCGGCGTGTGCGCCTGTGTGGCGAGGCTCTGGGTGAGGTCGGCTTCCTGCTCGCGGAGCACATCGAGGCGGGCGCGGTGGGCGCGGACGCGGTCCTGGCAGTCTGCGGGTGAGAGGCTGCCGTCTTCGAAGGCTTCGAAGTAGCGCTCCAGCTTCGCTTCCAGCCGCACGATCTCAGCCCGAGTCGAGGCGAGTTGTTCTTCGACGCGCGGCCGCTCGCGTTCAGTTTGTTCAGCAGCCCCGGCGAGTGCTTTCTCGATGACGCGGCCGTCGCGGTAGAGGTCGGCGAGCTGGGTGAGGACGGCTGCTTCGAGGCGGTCCTTGGGGAGCCGGTCGCCGTTGCATTTGCTCGGCCCGTACTTGTAGCGGGTGGAGCAGGCGTAGTAGGTGTAGCGGTTGTTGCGTCCGTGCGCGCTGGTGCCGACGTAGGCGCGGCCGCAGTGATCGCAGCGGATGAGGCCGGAGAGGAGGTAGTCGCTGGGGTTGCCGCGTCGGAGCGAGGCGTCTTCGCCGCGGCGGCGGAGGATCTCCTGCGCGGCCTCGAATGCCTCTTCGTCGACGAGCGGTTCGTGCAGTCCGGGATGGGTCTCGTTGTTCCAGCGGATGAGGCCGCGGTAGGCGGGGTTGGCGAGGATCAGTTGCAGCGCGTTCGGTGACCAGCCTTGCTTGCGGGGTGGCGGAGCGCCCTCGGCGTCGAGGGTGCGTGCGATGGCGGTGGTGCCGAGCTTGCCCTCGGCGTAGAGGTGGAAGATGCGGCGAACGACCGGTGCCTTGACCGGGTCGGGGACGAGCAGCTTGGTTTCCTTGTCGCGGGTGTAGCCGTAGGGGGTGCGGCCGCTCATCCATTTGCCTTCGCGGACGCGGCGTTCGAGGCCGGCGGTGACGCGGTCGACGATGGTGGCGTGCTCGAACTCGGCGAAGACGCCGAGCATTTGCAGCATCATCCGCCCCGCGGGCGAGCCAGTGTCGAACGGCTCGGTTGCCGACTTCAGAACGACGTCGAAGCTGGTCGAGCTCCTCGCACAGGCCGGCGAGCTGCCGCACCTTCCGGCTGAGGCGGTCGACGCGGTAGACGAGCAGCAGGTCGATGCGCTTCTCACGCGCCAGCTCGAGTGCTTGCTGCAGGCCGGGACGGTCGAGGCTGGTGCCGGAGGCCTGGTCTTCGTGGGCGGCGACGATGCGCCAGTCCTCCATCGCCTCGCAGTAGCGCTCCAGCCGCTCCCGCTGCGTCTTGAGCGAGGTTGGCTGGTGGTCCTCATCGGTCGAGATCCGCTGATACAGACAGACGCGCATCACGGGCTGAGCACCTCCTCCGGGTCGTGGTCGTCCATGGAGCCATCGATCGCCGCCGGCGTCAAGTCGCACCCTCCGATTGCAGCGGGAGCCTCGCGTGGGACGGCCAGCTCGAGCCGCGCCGGGTGCGGCGAGCGCCGCGCCCGGCGACCTTTACAAGCTGCCTTCACCTCATTACCTCTTTCAGCCGCATATGTCGCGAGCTCTACCCGGGTCGGGAAACCGCTCCTGTGCACGCGGTTTGCGCCCTGCTGACCCGTCCGGTCCGGACCGGACCCCAGAACGGACGACAGAACGGACCCCAGAAACGACCCCCAGAACGGACTACCCACCGCATGGACGAGGAAAGTCACGCGACTCTCCTCGCCAAAGCTGTCGCCTGCCGTTGGACGGCGCCGGCAAACAGCGCAGCGAGCAGCTCGACTGCCTGCGCCTCCTCGGCCGCGCTCAAGAGCTCGACCCTGACCGGGCCGAGCCGAATCACGCCATCATCGACTGTCGCCGCCCGCAGCGACTGCACCGTGCCGCTGCGAGCAGCGTTCGCGTCGGAATCTCCCATTCAGTCGCGACGCGCCGGCCGAGGAGCCTGAGAAAGCGAACCCGCCAACCACGCCCAAGAGCAAGGACGCGGGAATCGATCCCTCCATCTAAGGAATGCGCATCTCGACCCCCAAAACGCACAAGCTGCCGCGAAGACTTACGCGCCCGTTACACCTGCCGGCGGGCGCACTACGATCGCTGCGCCGTGAAGTTCCGTAACGAGCATGAGCTGCTCATTCACCTCGGCAGCGGCGCTCGTCCTCGGGCCAGCAGCTCGATTTTCACCTCCACGACCAAGGGCGTCTCGACGCGTCAAGACCCGACCAGGAATACGCGGAGCTTGGCCGGATGCTCTGGGCGCTGAAGGAGGACGGCTCCATCTCCTTTGCCGGCAGAGACGGAATCACCACACGAGGGACCGAGCGTGCGATTCGCTAGGTGTCTCTGAGCGACAGCTCCTAATCGGTCTTTGTTGTCAGGTCATGAGGCTGAAGGCGATCGAGTGACCCCTCCATGGCCCCTCCCCGGACTCGGGGCACCAGCGCGAGGAGAGGGAAGCGACCGCTTTCGCAGCATCTTGACCGTGCCCGCTGATCCTCGGCTCGGGAAGTTCGTCTCTACGTGGCGACCCGCACCGACCCCGCGCGGGTGCGAGTACCGGCGACTCGCGGACGGACGCCTTGCTCAACCCATTTGCAGCGAGCTTCTGTCTAGCTTGACCAAGAACACCGCCCGCGGTAGGTTTCGCGACGGAGCCACCTGCGGCCCGCCGGGCTTTGATTCCGAGACGAGAGGAGGCCGCAGGTTGAGCGCGAGAGTCACATGGAGACCCAATCGGGTCCTTTCCCGCCGCGTGAATCAAGGTGCGGCCTTCGTTGGCCTTGTCGTGATGCTCTTGCTACTCGGACCCAGTGTTCATCAGGTTTCCGCTGCCACCGAGTACGACTGTTACAGCTATCACTGTTACGCCGAGGGCAATAAGGTGATCACGGCCTCTGGTCTCGAGGCTCAATGGCACGATCTTGCGCTGACGATGCCAGACTCAGAGGTTCAAGATTTCGGCCACCTGACGAACGAGATGTGGCTGAATGGTGATAATGGCGAATGGGTCGAAATGGGACTCTCCCGCGGCTGCAGTGTCAACACAGGCGGAACGACGTGTCTTGCGGCCGGCGGCTCTGACGTCTACCAGCAGTTCGCATACGAAGCTGGTCCGAATGGCTATAGAGCGTTTCACCACATAGCCACTCTATCCGCCGACGGCAACAATCACGCCTACGAGCTATGGGACTCGAGTAATGGTGCTAATGATACGTACTACGGCTATATCGATGACAGCTTGGTGTACACAGCTACGAAACAGACGGAATCGAGTGGAGCAAGTTGGAGCGTCGGCATGGAGCTGTATTCGCCCTCGGCCGACCCGAACTCAGGCGAGTCGAGTGGTGATCGCTTTCACAATTACATCCAGGATTACAGAAACTCTGATCCCGGCTGGAATTACGTGATCATGGATTCAAACACCAGCAACACTGCGCCCTGCGATCAGAGCGACAACTGTGTCTTGAACCCTTGCGGCGGCAGCGGCATCCCAGAGGCTGCATGTCTCTTCGGCGCGCGCACGTCCGACTATGAATGGAGCGAGTACAAACCAGGCTAGAGGAAGGTGTTTGGCTGTGATACCTGACCGGAGCAGATTCCACTGGCGGAAGCGGGTTGTTCTTCTTAGCCTCGGCGTCGTCGCCGTAGGCCTGATCGCCGCGTTCGCAGCAGAGCCATTGCTGGCCAAAGCTCTTCGGCCTTCGCGTGCAGACGTGACGCAGCCTGGGCTGAGCGCAAGGGTGGTGGCGTGTGAGCGTCGTGGAGGGGTTGTTTGTGATCCTGGCGCGTATAAGCGGGATCGGGTGCATTTCCCGCTTAGCGGGCCTGATCCGCACGTGGCGGCGAGGCACGCGGACGGAGCGG
>DASRED010000019.1:0-27801 GCA_035652255.1 Gaiellaceae bacterium
CCTCCACGTCGCGCTCGAGGACGGCACCGAGATCGTCAAGGGCGTCGACCTCGAGGTGGACACGAACGAGGTGCACGCGATCATGGGCCCGAACGGGTCGGGCAAATCGACGCTGTCCTACGCGATCATGGGCCACCCGGCCTACGAGATCACCGAAGGCCGTCTCATCTTCGACGGCGAGGACGTGACGGAGCTGGCGGCGGACGAGCGCGCGCAGCGCGGCCTCTTCCTCGCCTTCCAGTACCCGCACGCGATTCCCGGCGTCACCGTGACGAGCTTCCTGCGCAGCGCGATCAACGCCGTGCGCAAGGCCCGCAACGGCGGCGTCGACGACCCGATCGCGATCCCCGAGTTCCGCAAGACGCTGCTCGCCCAGATGGACCGCCTCAAGGTCAGCCGCGAGCTCGCGTCGCGCTATCTCAACGACGGTTTCTCCGGCGGCGAGAAGAAGCGGGTGGAGATCCTCCAGATGGCGATGCTGAAGCCGCGGATGGCGGTGCTCGACGAGACCGACTCCGGCCTCGACATCGACGCGCTGCGCGTCGTCGCCGGCGGCGTGAAGGAGCTCGTCGGCCCGGAGATGGGCGCGCTCGTGATCACGCACTACCAGCGGATCCTCGACTACATCACGCCCGACCACGTCCACGTCTTCGTCGACGGCAGGATCGTGGAGTCGGGAGGCGCCGAGCTGGCAAAGAAGCTCGAGCAGGGCGGCTACGCACCCTACGAGCCCGAGGAGGTGCCGGCGTAATGGCGCAGACAGAGACCGAGATCGTCCAGGGGATCGGCTCCGACTACGCGATCAAGTACGGCTTCCACGCGACCGAGGACTACTTCTTCAAGTCCGGGCGCGGCCTCTCCCACGAGCTCGTCGACGCGATCAGCTCCCATAAGAACGAGCCGGACTGGATGCGGAAGTTCCGGCACAAGAGCCTGGACTACTT
The DNA here is from genome assembly GCA_035652255.1 of Gaiellaceae bacterium. Taxonomy (GTDB): domain Bacteria; phylum Actinomycetota; class Thermoleophilia; order Gaiellales; family Gaiellaceae; genus Palsa-739. The sequence continues at coordinate 945 of DASRED010000019.1, forward strand.
CCTCGCCCGGCCGCTGCCGCAGTGGGGCGGCAACCTGAACGACATCGACTTCGAGAACATCTTCTACTACATCAAGCCGACCGAGAATCAGGCGAAGTCCTGGGAGGATCTGCCGGCCGACATCCTCGAGACGTGGGACAAGCTCGGCATCCCGGAGGCGGAGAAGAAGTACCTCGCCGGCGTCGGCGCGCAGTACGAGTCGGAGGTCGTCTACCACAAGCTCCAGGAGGATCTCGAGAAGAAGGGCGTGATCTTCCTCGACACCGATACGGCGCTGCGCGAGCACGAGGATCTGTTCAAGCAGTACTTCGGGACGATCATCCCGCAGAACGACAACAAGTTCGCGGCGCTCAACTCGGCCGTCTGGTCGGGCGGCTCGTTCATCTACGTGCCGCCGGGCGTGCAGATCGAGATGCCGCTGCAGGCCTACTTCCGGATCAACGCCGAGAACATGGGCCAGTTCGAGCGGACGCTGATCCTCGTCGACGAGGGCGCGTACGTCCACTACGTCGAGGGCTGCACCGCGCCGATCTACTCGACCGACTCGCTCCACTCGGCGGTCGTCGAGATCGTCGTGAAGAAGGGCGGACGCTGCCGCTACACGACGATCCAGAACTGGTCGAACAACGTCTACAACCTCGTCACGAAGCGCGCCGTCGCCTACGAGGACGCGACGATGGAGTGGGTGGACGGGAACCTCGGCTCGAAGCTGACGATGAAGTACCCGGCGATCTGGCTGCTCGGCGAGCGCGCCCACGGCGAGGTTCTCTCCATCGCCTTCGCGGGCGCGGGCCAGCACCAGGACGCGGGCGGCAAGTGCGTCCACGTCGCGCCGAACACGACGTCGGTCATCACGTCGAAGTCGATCTCGAAGAACGGCGGGCGCGCCGGCTACCGCGGCCTGCTGCAGGTGGACAAGAACGCGGTCGGCTCGAAGTCGAAGGTCGTCTGCGACGCGCTGATCCTCGACGACGAGTCGCGCTCCGACACGTACCCGTACATCAAGGTGGATGCCGACGACGTCGACCTCGGCCACGAGGCGACCGTCTCGAAGATCGGCGAGGAGCAGCTCTTCTACCTCATGAGCCGCGGGCTGACCGAGTCGGAGGCGAGCGCGATGATCGTGTCGGGCTTCGTCGAGCCGATCACGAAGGAGCTGCCGCTCGAGTACGCCGTCGAGATGAACCGGCTGATCCAGCTCCAGATGGAAGGGAGCGTCGGGTGAACGTCGAGCGCGTCGACTTCATCTCCGTCCCGGTCACCGACGTCGAGCGGGCGAAGCAGTTCTACGGCGAGACGCTCGGCCTGCCGGAGATCGAGCATCCGGAGCAGGGCTTCCCGGAGTACCAGCTCGGCGACAACGTCAGCCTCTATCTCCTGAACATGGAGCAGATCGGCTCGTCGTTCACCGGCCCGCACACCGCGTCGATCGCGATCCGCGTGCCGGACGTCCACGAGGCGCAGAAGGAGCTCGAGGCAAAAGGCGTCGAGTTCGGCGGTGAGCCGTTCGACACGAGCGTCTGCCACATGGCGTTCTTCAAGGATCCCGACGGGAACTCGCTCATGCTCCACCGCCGGTACGCCCCGTGAGTCGTAGCGACGCTCTCGCCGCCTACGAGAAGCTGCCGCTCCCGGACACGACGGAGGAGCACTGGCGCTTCACCGACCTGCGCGGCTTCGACCCGGACGCGTTCGAGGGCGCGGCGTCGGCGGAGATCGAGACGATGCTCGACCTCGACGTCGCCGGCTTCGCGACCGTCACCGCCGACGGGATCGAGATCGAGAAGGCGCCCGACGGCGTCACCTTCGAGCCGCTCGCTGACGATTTTGAGCGCCTGTACTCCCTCGTCGGCTGGGACGAGAAGTTCGCGGCCCACAACGCGGCGCTTTGGAAGCACGGCCTGCTCGTCGTCGTCCCGAAGGGCGTCGTACTCGAGAAGCCGCTGTACGTCCGCATCTCGGCGACCGGCCAGACGTTCTGGCGGCTCGTCGTCGTCGCGGAGGAGGGCGCGCGCGCGTCGCTGATCGAGGAGTACGCGTCGCCGTCGCCCGACACGGCGGCCTACTCGAACGCGGTGACCGAGCTCTTCGTCGAGCCGGCCGCGAAGCTCGAGTACGTCTCCCTCCAGAATCTCTCCCAGGAGACGTGGCATTTCGCGAGCCATCACGCGCGCGTCGAGCGCGACGCGGAGCTCGACTGGGTCGCCGGCGGCTTCGGCTCGAAGAAGGGCAAGACGCGGATCCAGAACGACCTCAACGGCCGCGGCGCCACCTCGCGCGTGACGGGCGCGTACTTCGCGGACGGGAAGCAGCACCTCGACTACGACACGTTCCAGGAGCACATCGCGCCGGACTGCGAGAGCGACTTCGCGTTCAAGGGCGCGCTGCGGGACGAGGCGACGGCGGTGTGGCGCGGGATGATCCGCGTCGAGAAGGACGCGCAGAAGACGAACGCGTACCAGGAGTGCCGCAACCTGATGCTCTCGCCGACGACGCACGCCGTCCCGATCCCGGGGCTGGAGATCCTGGCGAACGACGTTCGGTGCACGCACGCCGCGACGGTCGGGCGCGTGAACGCGGAGGACATGTTCTATTTGATGTCGCGCGGGCTTCCACGCCCGGAGGCGGAGCGCCTCATCGTGCGCGGCTTCTTCCAGGAGATCCTGGACCGGATCGAGCTCGAGCCCGTGCGCGAGGCCGTTACCGCCGCGCTCGAGGCTCGGATTCCTCAGGCGTAGCTCGGTCTAACTGCCGATCCCGGGCTACGGGATCAGCGACTCGACCGCCTGAAGCTGGCGGACCCACTTCCGGAACGACGCCTCAATAGCCTTCACGTCATCGTCAGCGAGCGGGTTCATGTGCGCGAGCACGATCCGGGACACGTTCATGTCCCGAGTGATCAGCGTCTGGATCCACGGCTGGTCCGGGAACAGCGGGGCGAACAGCTTCCACTGGTGCTTGATGATCGCCCAGAGCTCGTTGAGGAAGACGTAGTCGATCGGACGCCGACCGCGCTTGCAGTGCCAGGGATCCCTCTTCTCCGCTTCTAGGTGCTTCTTTGCCGTCTCTTTCGGATCCTTCGTTACGCCCTTCTCCCACCAGTCGTCGCCGTACTCCGCCATGAGCACGCGCTCTATGAGGTCGCGGACGGAGTTCTCGAAGATGTAGATCAGCGGGTACACCCTCTCCGCCATCACGGCCCACTCGGTCGCGTGCGTGGACTTGAGCGCAGGGATCTTCCCTATGTCGACACCGGCGAGCGGCGCGACCTTGATGGTCCGGGTGGCGCGGCTCTTCTTAGTCCCCTCCTTCGGCGGCGACGCCGTGGACGTCGAGCCGTTCGAGCGGAGGAGCGACACCAGGCGCTGCACTTCGGCCGTCTCCTCCTTCCCGAGCTCCTTGGCGATGTCGATTCCGTTCTCGAAAGCGATCGTGTACACGGCGTGTTCGGTGCTCATTGGGAGCTCCAGCTTCCTTGCTTGCGCACGCTGGCTCAGACGCTGCGGCGTGACGTCGAGCTTCTGGAGCAGCGCGTTTTTGATCTTCTGGTTCGTAGCCACAGCTAGATCAGTCCCGTCGCCCTGTACTCGAGGGTCTTTCCGCCGCCCTGCTTCTCCAGGAGCCCGAGCTCGATCAGTTCGGCGATCTTCCTCGAGGTGGTGCTCCTAGCGGAACCCTTCCTCTTTGCAGCCGTGTGGACCTTGGCCGCGCTCGACCACTTGCCCGCGGTATCGAGGATCGCCGCGTAGACCTTGTCGGCGCGGATCCTCTTGCGGGCCGTCTCGATCGCATCTGCATGCGCGATCTTCAGCAACGCGATCACCTGGTCGAGCCGCTCCACGATCTCCTCGTCCATGGCATTACTCTCCTTTGTGTCAGCGCAGGGCTAGATCAGCCCGCACGCCTTGTACTCCATCGTGGGGCCGCCGCCGCGTTTCTCGAGCGCGTCCATCGCGACGAGGTCGGCGATCCGCTCGCGGACGGTGCGAGTCGAGGACTTCGTCTTCTTGGCGACAGCAGCCTGCATCTTGCCCGCCCGTACCCAGCCCGTTGACGCATCGAGGATCGCTGCGTTGATCTTGTCTGAGCGCACCTCAGTCTGTGTCTTCGCGATCGCGCTCCATTGAGCGAGCTTTGTGATCACGATGAGCTGGTCGAGCTTCTGGCTGATCAGATCGAGCTTCAGACCGATCTCGTCGTCCATCTATCCCTCCCTCCGCGCGCTGGCCCTTGCCGCGCGCTTCTTTGCCTTAGCCAGCGATACGTTCACGGTGCCGGGCGTCGTTCCGAGCAGCTCGGCGATCCTTGACGGCCCGAAGCCGGATCTGCTGAGTTCTTGGATCGCGGCATTCTGGTTATCCAGCTGAAGGCGAATCTGGATCGCGATGAGGCGGATCAGCTCCTCCTGGCCGTCCATCACGTCGCCTTCCGGCGCGAGAGCATCATCCGGACGGCGTCGCGGTTCTTCCCCATGGCTGTCGCGATGTCGTCGACCGACAGTCCCACACGCGCCAGAAGCACCTCGGTTCGCTCGGCCTCTTTCTCGTTCGCGATGCGTTGCTCGCGCTCGTCGATCAGAAGCGCGAGCACACCCAGCATCGCTGCCTCCGACGAGATGCTCCGTCCCGGCGCCGCACTTGACTTGTCCGTCATTCGGCCCTCCTCCATGTTGATGCTAATAAACATAGCAAAGTTTTCAGAGAAAAAGCTGCAAAATCGTCGAACTGTAGTTCGGACGATAAGCTATCTCGCGCGGCGGTCGGACGGTGGCGTGACGGTCAGGACTGGTGCAGCGACAGGACAGCGAATCTCTGGGCGGCCAAGGTCGCGTTTGCGGGAGCTGCGGGCGAGCCTCTGACCCTTCCGAGGGCGGGCGGTCGCTCAGCCGGGGCGAGCTACAACGCCGGGCGCTAGCGTGCGCTCGTGGAGTCGCGCGTAACCGACAACTCCGAGGCGCAGCGCTACGAGCTCCGCGTCGACGGCGAGATCGTCGGGTGGATCGACTACTCCCGCTCCGGCGACACCGTTGCGCTCACGCACGCGGAGGTGCTCCACGAGCACCGCAACCAGGGGCTCGCCGAGACGCTGACCCGCGAGGCGCTCGCCGACCTGAAGAGCCGCGGCCTGCAGGCGCAGCCGGTCTGTCCGTTCGTCGTCGCGTACGCGCGCCGGCATCCGGACGAGCTCTAGCCGGCGACGGGAACTCCCTGTAACGAATCCGCCCGCCCGCGTGATGTAGGTGTGACACTCGCGCAAGGAGGCGGTAGCGATGACGCTCGAAATCGTGCGGCAGCTGGATCCGGTCGGCAGGGCAGACATCACGACGCCCGGGGTCGAGTCCGCCCTCGGAGGGCTCGCGCGGGCGATTGTCCGGCAGCCGCATGCCGGCGACGCGCCTCGCTCGCACAAGTTCAGGCTCGGCCTCGCCGTGGCGATCGTGGTGGCCATCGCCGGCGCCGGCGTCGCGACGGCCGCGGGCGTCTTCCACGCCCGCACCGGGCTCTACCCCAGCTCCACGGAGGTGCCCGCCGGCGGACCGGGAGAGGAGCTCAATCCGGCCGCGCCCGACTTCCGGAGCGTCGCGCTGCAGCTCTCCTCCGACATCCCGTACCCGTCCGGCTATGCGAGCTGGCGGGACCGGGTCATCTCGCTCGAGCTCCGGACTGCCGACGACGGGCTCGTGACGACCGGCGCCCTGCGCGGTTACTTCGCCGCGAGCGCCTTCTGCGCGTGGGTGGACGACTGGCGCCACGCGACGAGCGCCGGCAACTCCTCCGAGGCCGAGCAGGCCGCGTCGACGATCGCCGCCGCGCCCGGCTGGAGCGCCGTCACGGCCGAGGATCCGCATCCGAATCCCAACGCCGCCAACGATCCCGGCGCGGAGACGGGGACGCTCTTCGGCTGGTTCCTCCCCTATCGCGATGCCGTGCTCACCGGCGACACCGCGTCCGTCAACCACCTGTGGGCGACCGGGTACGGCGACGGCAAGTGCCGGCTCGCCGATCCGCAGGAACAGTCGTGAGCCGCGAGTCGCGGTTCGAGCAGCTCGTCGCCGACACCAGCCCCGACCTCCTCGCCTTCGCGCTCCGCCGGGCGAAGAGCCCCGAGGACGCAGCCGACGTCGTCGCCGAGACGTTCCTCATCGCGTGGCGGAAGCTCGACAAGCTCCCGCCCGGCGCCGAGGCGAGGCTCTGGCTGTTCGGGGTCGCGCGCAACGTGCTCCGGCGCACGACCGGCAGGAACCATCTGGAGCACGACGCGGTCGAGCGGCTCGGCCGGGAGCTGCGCCAAGCGACAGCGCCCGCGGAGACCGAGGGATCGGTCGTTCTGCGCAGCGCGCTCGCGCGTCTTCCGGAAGCCCAGCGCGAAGTTCTCCTCCTCGCCGCCTGGGAGGAGCTCAGCCCGCGCGAGATCGCGGCCGTGACCGGAGTGCCCGTCAACCTCGTCCGCGTTCGCCTGCATCGAGCGCGCACGCGCGTGCGGCGCGCGCTCGAGCGCCCGAGCCCCGTACGAGCGGGTGCGGCCTACTCCGTCGCGAACGCGAGGCGCGAGCCGTCCGGCCGCGGGAGCGTGAACGCGTAGACGTAGAACGCGACGAGGTTCATCCCCGGGAGGACGAACGCGAGCGTCCACCACTGCGAGCGCCGATGCTCGCCCGGCACGACCCACGCGAGCCAGATCAAGAAGAAGAAGTTCGCGAGCGGGATCAGTGCCAGGAGACAGAGCCAGCCCGTCTGCCGTATCGAATGGAGGACCACGACGAGCGGTCCGAGCAAAGGCACGAAGGCCACTCCGGCGTAGGCGACACCGGTGCGCCGGCCGACGACGAAGGCCGGGATGCCCGGGACGACCAAGCCGACCCCGATGTAGAACAGGACGAACAGAACGATGTGCGTCGGCGACGACGGGTAGCCCATGCGTCGGGATCTTGGCCCGAGCAGCCGGCGGGGTCAAGCCGCGCAGCAGCACCTGAATAACTCCTTCGGCCGATGGTCGAAAAGGGCTTCCGAGCGGAGGCTCGCAAGCGCGCTTGCTGAGACCCGCTACCGATTGGCGAAGGAGTCGCAATGTTCGGGAAGCACAGGAAGCTCTGGTGGAGCACCGCTGCCGTACTGGCCCTCGCGGTGTGCCTGGCCGGGACCGCGTCCGCAGCTACGAAGACGGCGCCGGCGTCGACGGGAGTGACATCCGCGCGCGTGGCCATCAATCCGCTCGTGAGCGGCAACGATCAACGGTGCTTCAACGTCGACGGCAAGAACGAATGCTTCGTGACCGCGTTCAACGACTCGATCGACTGCAGCTCGTTCAGCTTGTACAGCACCTGGACGAACGGTTTCGCCGAGACCTACGTCTACGGCGGCTGGTCCGGCACGGCGAAGATGACGATCACGTGGTCGGCCTTCGGCGTCGACGGGTTCTCCGGCAGCGGGCCGAGCGGGACGGAGTATGGGAGCACGAGTGCCACGTGGACCAGCTCGACCCACTCGAGCGGGCTCGTCACGTTGAACTACAGCGGCATCAAGGCATTCGGGTGGGCGCTACACGCCTCGACGACGGTGACGGGGTACTACACCGTTCACGGTCATGACTACATCTACTCGGTCACCGGCTCGAAGCTCTGCTGACGCGGCCGAGACCGAGCGAGCGGCCGATAGGATCGCGGCGTGCCGCTGCACATCATCCTGATCGTTCTGCTCGGAGGATTGGTCGGCTACCGGTTCCGGCGACGGCTCCCGCTGCTCGGCCTGCTGGCCGTGGTGCTCATCGTCCTCGTCGTCGCCGGCGCCCACGGGACGGGCTGGCTGATCCTGGCCGCCTCGCTGCTGACGCCGCTCGTCATCGCGGCTCTCGTGGGCGCGACCTTCAGAGAGTGGTACGGGCGCTTCAGAGCAGCCGCGGCACGGAAGCAGACCTAGCTCCGCACGAGCGGCTTGTACTTGATCCGGTGCGGCTCGAGCGCATCGGGGCCGCGCGTCTCCTTCATCCACTCCACGAAGTCGCCCCAGCCGCCCTCGTGCCAGATCGTCTCGCTGTTCCCCTCGAAGGCGAGGATGTGCGTCGCGACGCGGTCGAGGAACCAGCGGTCGTGCGTGATCACGACCGCGCAGCCGGCGAACTCGAGCAGCGCCTCCTCGAGCGCGCGCAGCGTGTCGACGTCGAGGTCGTTCGTCGGCTCGTCGAGGAGCAGGACGTTGCCGCCCGAGCGCAGGAGCTTCGCGAGGTGGACGCGGTTCCGCTCGCCGCCCGACAGGTCGCTCACGCGCTTCTGCTGGTCGCCGCCCTTGAAGTTGAACCAGGACGTGTACTGGCGTGAGTTCACCTCGCGCTTGCCGAGCTCGATCGTGTCGTGGCCGCCGGAGATCTCCTTCCAGACGGTGCTCGCCGGGTCGAGGTCGGCGCGCGCCTGGTCGACATAGGCGAGCTGGACGGTGTCGCCGATCCGGAGCGTCCCGCCGTCGGGCTGCTCCTCGCCCGCGATCATCCGGAACAGCGTCGTCTTGCCGGCGCCGTTCGGGCCGACGACGCCGACGATCCCGGCCGGCGGCAGGGAGAAGGTCAGGTCCTCGTAGAGGAGCTTGTCGCCGAAGCCTTTCCGCACGCCGTCCGCCTCGATCACGACGTCGCCGAGGCGCGGGCCGGACGGGATGTGGATCTCGACGCGGTCGAGCTTGACGTTCTGCTCCTCGGCTAGGAGCTTCTCGTACGCGCCGAGCCTTGCCTTCGCCTTCGCGTGACGCGCGCGCGGTGAGGCGCGCACCCACTCGAGCTCGCGCGCGAGCGTGCGGCGGCGCGCCGACTCCGTCTTCTCCTCGACCGCGAGCCGCGCCTGCTTCTGCTCGAGCCATGATGAGTAATTCCCCTGGAAAGGAAGGCCTTTCCCGCGATCGAGCTCGAGGATCCAGCCGGCGACGTTGTCGAGGAAGTAGCGGTCGTGCGTGACCGCGACGACGGTGCCCTTGTAGTCGGCGAGGAAGCGCTCGAGCCAGAGGACGGACTCCGCGTCGAGATGGTTCGTCGGCTCGTCGAGGAGGAGCAGGTCCGGCGCGGAGAGCAGCAGCCGGCAGAGCGCGACGCGGCGGCGCTCGCCGCCGGAGAGCGTCTCGACGTCGCGGTCGCCGTCCGGGACGCGGAGCGCGTCCATCGCATGGTCGAGGTGGTCGTCGAGCTGCCATGCGTCGGCGCGGTCGATCGCGTCCTGAACCTTTCCCTGCTCCGCGAGGAGCGCGTCGAAGTCCGCGTCCGGCTCGGCGAACTTCGCGGAGATCTCGTTGAAGCGGTCGAGGAGGTCGCGCGTCGCGCGGACGCCGTCCTCGACGTTCTCGCGCACCGTCTTGCTCGGGTCGAGCTCCGGCTCCTGCTCGAGCAGGCCGGCGGTCGCGCCCGGCGCGAGCTCGGCGACGCCGGAGGAGGGCTCGTCCTTGCCCGCCATGATCCGCAGGAGGGTCGACTTGCCGGCGCCGTTCGGCCCGAGCACGCCGATCTTCGCTCCCGGCAGAAAGGAGAGCGAGATGTTCGCGAGCACCTGCCGCTCGGGGCCGAAGAACTTGTCGACCCGGTACATCGTGAAGACGTATTCGCTGCTCATCCGGCGGCGGACGATAGCGATCGCCTTTGCTTTGGCCATGTCCGTTCCGTCTCCCCCGACCGAGGGACGGTGCCTGGCACCGGACGTGGCTGGAAGGGTCATAGGCTGCGAGGCGTGAGCTGTCCCTGCTGTCCGTCTCCCGCGTCCGAGTACCGGCGGCTCTTCGGGCGGAGGATGGCCGGCCACGAGGCGCGGCGCTACCGGCGGAAGGGCTTGCCGAAGACCGCGCGCGGGCTCGCGGACGCCGTCGCGGGAGCGGAGTCCGTCCTCGACGTCGGCGGCGGCGTCGGCGACCTCTCGCTCGAGCTGCTCGAGCGCGGCGCCGCGCGGGCGACGGTCGTCGAGCTCTCCGACGGCTACGAGGACGCGGCCGCGGAGTTGCTCACGGAGCACCGTCTCCGCGACCGCGTCGAGCGGCGCACGGGCGACTTCGTGGCGGAGGCCGGGCTCGTCGAGCCGCACGACGCCGTCGTCCTCCACCGCGTCGTCTGCTGCTATCCCGACGCCGACGCGCTCGTCTCGACTGCTGCCGCCCACGCGCGCCGCACGCTCGCGCTCACGTATCCGCGCGAGCGTGCGCTGACCCGCGCCGGCGTCCGCGCCGTCAACCTCTGGCTGCGCGCGACGCGCTGCGGCTTCCGGACGTTCGTCCATGCGTTCGCGGCGGTGGAGGACGCGGCGGAGCGGCAAGGGCTCGCGCTCGAGCGCCGCGAGAGGCAGGGCCTGATCTGGGAGAACGCCGTCTTCGCGCGATTAGCGGAGAGCGGCGACGGGCACTCGCGCGGCATGGAACCGAGACACCGCGAGGAAGAGGTCGAGCAGATCGAGTCGGAGCGCCGGCACGAGGTCGAGCGCGACGACGAGCCGTTCGAGGAGGAGGACGGCGGCGATCTCGCCCACCGGACTCCGCCCGACGAAGACGAGACGCAGATCTAACGCAGCGTCAGCCTGGCCGCGTGGGCGACGCCGCGCCATTTCGAGGAAGTCGCGGCGCGCCGGCTCGGCGGCGAACAGCGACGCGGAGCGCCTGGCGAAGGACGTGCGCGTGCTCGCGCTGGGAGCCTGGCCCGGCTCAGCGCGGCGTCAGCGACCAGACGCTGTTCGTCCCGCCTCCGGCGACGAGGATCTCGTTGCCGACCGCCGCGACGGACGGATCGGAGAGGGACACCGGCAGCCGGGCCGCGACTCTCACTCCGCCGGTCTGAGGATCGATCGCGATCGCGAGCCGGCCGACGACGTAGACAAGCGTCCCGCCGAGCGCGGCGAGGCCGCCGTGAGCCTCCGGCGCCGGCAGATTCGCGACGACGCGCGCCCGCCCGCCCGGCTTCACCGCGTAGACCTCCCGGCTCTCTCCGCCCGGGGTGAGCCCGCCGGCGACGTAGATCGTCCCGCCGATCGCCGTCACTCCCGCGTAGCGCGTCGGCTGCGGGAGGCGCGCGACGACCCGGGTGCCGCCCGTCGGGACGTAGCGGAGGATCGCCGAGGCGAACTGCGTGCCGGTGAAGCCGCCGACGAGGTACGCCTTGCCGCCGATCGCGACCGCTCCGAGATCGGAGAGCGGCTCGTCGAGCGCGGGAGCCTTCGTCATCTTCCCGGTGCTCGGGTTGACGCGGACGACGTTCGTCGTCGAGACGCTCGAGCCGCCGCCGAACAGGTAGACGTAGCGGCCGAGCAGGACGGCCGCGGCGTCGTGCGTCGGCTGCGGAAGCTGGCCGAGCACGCGCATCCCGTTCTGCGGGCCGACGAAGACCGTGCCGGTCGACGAGGTGCCGACGAGCCCGCCGAGGATCGCCATGTCTCCGCCGGGCAGTCCGACGGCCGCCGCCTTCGACAGCGTCGCCGGCAGCGACCCGAGCTTCGTCACCTTCAGCTGCCGGTTCCCCAGCGACACGTTCGTCGTTGCCGGGTTGGTGGCGGTCGTGCCGGTCGTGCCCGTCGTGCCGGCCGGCCCGGTCGTGCCGGTCTTGCTCCCGCCGCCGCAGGAGGCAGCGAGGAGCGCGAGACCCGCGAGGGACGCGACCGCGAGGAGCCTACGCGCCACTCAGCTGGATCTCGCCGACGACACCGGTGCCGGTCGAATTCGCCGACCAGCTCGCGGAGACCGTGCGGCGCTGGCCGTTCGCGAGCCGGCACGTCCCGCTGAAGTTCGTGCCGCCGACGCCCGTCACCTTTCCCTTGCAGAGATCGCCGCTCGGCAGGTACTCGAGCTGGAGCGAGGTCGACTGGAGGCTCGACGGAGAGACGAGCAGGTCGGCGCGGACGAGGAGCTTCTGCGGGCTCTGCGACTGCCCGATGAAGGAGACGATCTGCTTGAGATTCGTCCCGTTCCGGATCACGGTGCCGGTCAGCTGCTCGCTCACGTTCGCAGCGTTCCAGACGGGCGGGTTGTGGTGCAGCGGTCCGACGATCAGGAGCGGCAGCGCAATGGCGGTGACGCCGCCCGCGAGAGCCACGCGCCCCGAGCGGAGGAAGTAGCCGCCGAACCGCCAGAAGAGGAGCATGACGACGGTCGCGACGCAGACGCCGTAGAGGATCGCGAGCCACCAGACGCCACGATCCGTCCCCGCGAACAGGCCGTGCAGCGAGGCGAGCGTCCAGACGGCGAAGTTGAGGTAGTGCGCGAGCCGCCAGAAGCGATACGGGAGCCGCTTCCGGTAGTGGTTCGTGATCGCGAGCGCGAGGAGGATCTCGGCGGCGGCGATCCCGAGCCCCGTCCAGAGCGGCCGGTACTTCGCCGTGAACGGGACGATGAGGTTGACGACCGAGAACGGCAGGAACGAGTCGATCGCGATCGTCAGGACGTGGATCGAGACGAGCGAGCCCACGAGCAGTCCGCCGAAGCGGTGGATGTCCTCGACGGAGAAGCGCGGCCAGCGCTTGCTCTGCGCCTTCCCGCCGAGCCCGAGCCCGATCGAGACGACGATGCTGAGGACGACGTAGGCGGCGATGCCGGAGGCGCGGGCCGCGTACCAGATCGCGGGGCTGGAGGTCACGTGCACGCGAGCGCTCCCGTCCACAGCCGGCTCTCGACGACGCTGCCGTCGAGGCTGGCGAAGCGTCCCGGGATGCCGCGCTCGTCGAGCCAGGCGGGGCCGTCCTCCCCGAGCAGGAACGCGGTCTTCGCGGCGACGTCGGCTGCGAGGCAGGAGGAGCCGGACGCGGTGACCTGCTCCCACGGCGAGTCGCTCGGCTCGCCGGTGCGCGGGTCGACGAGATGCCGGCCGCGCGAGGCGACGCCGCTCGTCGCGAGCCCCCCGGAGACGACCCGGATCGCACCGCCGTCGGGCAGCGCGACGTCGACCGGGCCGCGGACGGCGATGTCGCCGCCGGCGGAGACGAAGCCCTCGTCCGCGATCAGCTCGGCCGCCGCGTCGACGGCGAGGGACTTGACGACGCCGTTGAGATCGAGCGCGACACCCGCCGGGCGCGAGAGGAGCCGGCCGGCCACGCGGACCTCGTGGCGGCGCCCGCAAAGGGTCGGGTCGACGAGGCCGTCCGTGTCCTCCGCGGCGTCGAGCGCGACGGCGAGCGTGCGCGCGAAGAGCGGCGAGACGGAGAGGACGCCCGCACCGGAAGCGTTGACGCGCGAGAGCTCCGACTCCGGCCGGAAGAGGCTGAACGCGTCCTCCCACTCCTCGAAGACGGCCGCGACCGCGGCCGGATCGGCGCCGGCCACGACGATCTCGCAGCCCATGGCCTGGAAGCGGTCGACGGTCACGACGTCTGGGTGGCGACGGGCGGCGGCTGCACCGCGGGGGCGATCTGGCCGCCCTGCGCGATGCTGCGCCGGACGGCGCGCTTGAACGACTTCGGCGCGTCGAGCGGCTTCGCCGTCCCCTTCGCATGACCGGGCGCGTGGATCTTCGCGCCGACGAAGGCGACGCCGAAGACGAGCAGCGTCCCCGCGCCGATCACGACTTTCGCCGCGCGGGCACGCGCGCGAGCCCGCTGAATCCTGGAGTCCGCAGCCATTTGCGGGCTCAGAGTGCCCTGAGCCGATGAGAGTCGCATGTGAGCCACCGTTACGATGAATTCGTGGCTGTGAAAGCCGATGCCAAGCTCAACGCGCACGCGCTCCGCGCGGATTTCCCGATCTTCGAGCAGGAGTTCCACGGCAAGCCGCTCGCCTTCCTCGACTCGGCGGCGAGCTCGCAGAAGCCGCGCCAGATGCTCGAGGCGATGAACCACTTCTACGAGACGTCGTACGCGAACGTCCATCGCGGCGTCTACGAGCTCGCGGAGCGCGCGACCGAGGCGCTCGAGCACGCGCGCGAGCGGACGCGCGCCTTCCTCAACGCGCCGAGCGTGCGCGAGGTGATCTTCCTCCGCAACGCGACCGAGGCGCTCAACCTCGTCGCGTACGCGTGGGGGCTGTGGAACCTCGAGCCGGGAGACATCGTCGTCGTGACCGAGCTCGAGCACCACTCGAACTTCGTGCCGTGGCAGTTCATCGCCGGCAAGCGCGGCGCCGAGCTGCGCCTCCTGCCGCTCACCGAGCACGGTGAGCTCGACCTCTCCGGGCTCGACGCGCTCGCCGCCGAGGGGAACATCAAGATCGTCGCGACGACGCTCGTCTCCAACTCGCTCGGGACGATCAACTCGCTCGACCGGCTCGTCCCGTGGGCGCACGAGCAGGGCGCGATCTTCGTCTGCGACGGAGCCCAGGCGGCGCCGCACATGAAGCTCGACGTCCAGGCGCTCGGCGTCGACTTCCTCGCGGTCTCCGGCCACAAGATGTGCGGGCCGAGCGGCGTCGGCGCGCTCTGGGGGAAGACCGAGCTCCTGCAGCGGATGGAGCCGTTCCTCACCGGCGGCCACATGATCTCGTCGGTCCGCGCGGACAGGACGACGTGGGGCGAGCTGCCGCACAAGTTCGAGGCGGGGACGGCGCCGATGGCGGAGGCCGTCGGTCTCGGCGCGGCGATCGACTACCTCGAGGCGATCGGGCTGGACAAGATCGAGGCGCACGAGCACGAGCTCGCCGCGTACGCGCTCGACCGGCTCGCCGAGGTGCCGGGGATCACGCTCTACGGCCCGCCCGCCGACCGCCGCGCGGGGATCGTCTCCTTCAACCTCGACGGGATCCATCCCCACGACGTCGCCCAGATCCTCGACCTGTCGGGCGTCGCGATCCGCGCCGGCCACCACTGCTGCCAGCCGCTCATGCACAAGCTCGGCGTCGCGGCGACGAACCGCGCGAGCTTCTACCTCTACACCGTTCCCGAGGAGATCGACCAGCTCGTCGAAGGCCTCTACGCCGTCCGTAAGGTGTTCGCATGAGCTTCGATCAGATGTACAGGGAGGTCATCCTCGACCACTACAAGAACCCGCGCGGGCACGGGGTGATCGAGGACGCCGACGCCGAGGCGGACGGCCAGAACCCGCTCTGCGGCGACGAGGTCTCGATCTACGTCGCGTTCGCGGACGACGGGGAGACGATCGACGAGGTCAAGTTCTCCGGCCGCGGCTGCGCGATCTCGCAGGCGGCGACGTCGATGCTCATGGAGATGTCCAAGGGCCGCACGGCGACCGAGGTCGCGACGATGGACAAGGAGGAGCTGCTCGAGGAGATCGGGATCCCGCTCACTCCCATTCGCCTCAAGTGCGCGATGCTCGGCCTGACGACGCTGAAGGTCGCGCTCCACAAGGCAAAGGGGACGCCGCTCCCCGAAGGCCTCGCCGGCTTCGACGAGCTCGAGCTGACGTAGGCGTGGCCGACCTCGAGGTCGCCGACGCGGACTCCTTCCCGCCCGGCTCGTCCAAGATCGTCCAGCAAGGCAGCCTCTGGGTCGGCGTCTACAACTGCGGCGGCACGCTCTACGCGATCGAGGACCGCTGCTCCCACGACGACGGGCCGCTCTGCGAGGGGGACTGGGACCAGGAGATCTGCGCGGTCGTCTGCCCCCGCCACGGCTCGCAGTTCGACCTCGCCACCGGCGTGCCGCGCTCGCTCCCGGCGACCGAGCCGGTGCCGACGTATCCGGTGCGCGTCGTCGACGGCGCGATCGTCGTCGAGCTTCCGTAGCGGAAACCGCCCCGCCCGCTCGGGCGTAGTGCCTCCTGCCAGCCATCAAGGAGGAGCATGCGCATTTCCGCAGTTCTCGCTCTGGCGGTCCTCGCGGCGATCGTGACCGCGGCCGTCGCAGCCGCCGCCGGGAGCGGCCTGCCGAACATCGGCCCGCCGAAGATGACCGCGCAGCCGGTCTACCGCGGCTACTACGACAAGCACGTCGACACGTACCTCATCACCGACGTGTCGAGCAAGGCGCAGGCAGCCGCGCTGCACGTCAACTACTCCGCCGGGCTCGCGGGCGTGAAGCACCTGCCGCTCCAGTACTTCGTGAAGGGGCGCGCCGCGAAAGGGCAGCTCACCGTCTTCGGGTCGGAGCCGGGCGAGTCGGACTACAACCCGCTCTGGGAAGAGGTCTGGGTGACGTGGAAAGCCGGCGTGAAGCCGGTGCTCCTCGGCCGCGACGACCAGATCAACGCGCTCGCAGCCAAGGGCAAGCTCACGATGCACGACGCCCACATCGTGCTGAACGCGCCGATCCTCCACGTCGGCAAGTAGCCCTCGGGCTCGTCCGGAGCCGCGCGGCTAGTCTCGGTCGCGTGTCTCCGGACGAGCCCATCCGCTGCTGGACGACGAGCGATCCGGCCTACAACGCCTACCACGATGAGGAGTGGGGCCGGCCGATCCGCGACGAGCGCGGCCTCTACGAGCGGCTGTGTCTCGAGGGATTCCAGTCCGGGCTCGCGTGGATCACGATCCTGCGGAAGCGGGAGGCGTTCCGCGCCGCTTTCGCCGGCTTCGACCCGGAGCGCGTGGCGGAGTTCGGGGAGCGCGACGTCGAGCGGCTCCTCGGCGACGCGGGGATCGTCCGCCACCGCGGCAAGATCGAGGCGGCGATCGCGAACGCGCGCGCGACGCTCGCGCTGCGTGGGACGGAGACCCCGCTCGACCGGCTGATGTGGGAGTACCGAGACGCGCCGGACGGCACCGAGCTCTCGAAGCGGCTCAAGAAGGCGGGCTTCTGCTTCGTCGGCCCGACGACCGTCTACTCGTCGCTCGAAGCGTGCGGGATCATCAACGGCCACCGCTCGGACTGCTGGGTGTACGCCGCCGTCGAGGCCGAGCGCGGCGCTAGGCCCCTTCCCGGCGTGTAGGAAAGCTTTCCCAGCGCGCCCGCTCTTCGGGCCAGAGTTCGAATACGCGTTCGCGGCCTCTCTCGGTCGCACGGATGCCAAGTGCGGGGGCTGAGAGGCGTTCCCCGTGCTCCTCGCTTCCGCTCGCGATCGCACGCTCGAGCTCGTCCCTCGTCAGATACTCCGCGTCAGTTGGCGTGCGCGAGTAGTCCTCTCCGAAGTCCTCGAAGCTGAAGAACCGCGCAAGGCCCTCGTCGTGGAGTTCGAGAATCGCCGATTTCATGATGCGGTCAAGTTCGTCGGAACCAGCATCTGGGTCGTTCCTTCGCGCGTCCATCCACCCGAGCGAGGTGTCCCAAGGCGCATCCATGACGACCTTCCAGAGCAGCTCATCTTTCGGTGCCTGGAGCGGCACGGCCGAGTCACCTGTACCGGCGAGCGACGCTGCGCCGACGACTGCACGGAGTGGTTTGCCCCCCGACGCTCCGCTCATGCAGCGAATTCTGGCAGGCGAGTGTCCGACAACTGCCTCAGCGTCCCGGCCGAGCGCCGCTAGCGCCGCCCGAGGATGCCGCGTTCCTGCGCGACGATGTAGCCGAGCATCCGGCTCATGTTGGTGCGGTCGAGGTGGTCGTAATTGAAGAAGTCGGACTTCGTGCCGCCCCACGTGCGGATGTCCTCGCAGTTGAGCACGACGAACCGGTACCGCTTGTGGAGCCAGGCGAGGTACGTGTCCGCAGCCTTCTGCTCCGGGAAGCCGTACTTGAGGTGCTCTGCGAGCACGGTCGGGTAGATCGGGTTGAGGACGATGACCGGCGTCGCGCCGTGCTTGTTGGCGAAGGCGAGCAGGCGCTGGAAGTACGTCGTCGTCGCCGGGTTGATCGAGACGGGCGTGCTGCCGCGCGCGTCGATCTTCGGCAGCGCCTCCGCCACTCCCTGCGCCACGCGCGCCGCCCGCTGCTGGGCGTCGAGCCCGGCCGAGTACGCGATCCCTCCCTCGGGCGTGTAGAAGCCGTTCGGGACGCACGTCGTCTTGCGGGAGCTCGCGTCCTTGCCGAGAAACCGCCGCGCGAGCGGCTCGTCGGCGAGCTCGGGGTTGACGCCGTCGCCGGCGATGCCGACGTCCGTGAAGATGAGGTAGGCGGGTCTCGCGTGCGGGAACTTCTCCCCGAGCACGCGCGCGAAGACGTACTCGTCGGCGGCGCCGCCGCCGCGGACGCCGGCGTTGAAGGCGGAGCGTCCCGTCAGCTGCCTGATCGTCCCCGGATTAGCGACGCGCGCCCGCGAGCTGCCGAGGACGAGGATGCTCGGGGCGTGGCGCAGCTGCTCGACGAGCGTCAGCTTCGTCAGCCGGTCGCCGCCGTCGCTGCAGCTCGGCGGGTTCGGATTGTGTGCGCCCCAGGCCGTCCCGGCAGCGAGGAGGAGAACCGCGAGGACGAAGGCGAGACGGCGCATCAGAACTGGAAGTAGATGAAGGGATGCGGGACGGCGATGGACATGACCGCGGCCGCAGCGGCGGCGCCGGTCGCGAGGCCGTAGAACAGGCGCGGCTTGATCCGCAGCTCCCATGTGTTCGGCGCGAACTGGACGAAGAGGAGCAGGACGACGAGCAGGAGGATGAAGCGGCCGGGCAGGTACGTCTGGAGGTTCGCGACCGAGTCCACTCCTCCGAAGCCGATCATCCGGGAGAGGATCGCGCCCGCGACGTGGAGGTTCTGCGCGCGGAAGATGACGAACGCGGCGATCACGTAGAGGAACGTGATCACCCGGTTGACGACGACGCTCCTCGGCGTCAGGCCCGCGCGCTTCAGGACGCCGTGGACGCCGAGGGCCAGGCCGTGGACGAGTCCCCAGACGACGAACGTCCAGGCGGCGCCGTGCCAGAGGCCGGCGAGGAACATCGTGATCACGAGGTTGGCGACCGTCCGCCTCGCGCCGCGCCGCGAGCCGCCGAGCGGGATGAAGAGGTAGTCCCGGAACCACGCCGAGAGGCTCATGTGCCAGCGTCGCCAGAAGTCCGACACGTTCACCGCCTTGTACGGCGAGTTGAAGTTCTGCGGGAAGCGGAAGCCGATCAGCCAGGCAAGGCCGACGGCCATGTCGGAGTAGCCCGAGAAGTCGAAGTACAGCTGGAGCGAGTAGCCGAGCGCCGCCGCCCACGCGTTGACGATCCCGAGGTGGTGCGAGTTCCCGAACAGGAGGTCGACGTGCGGTGAGAGCTGGTCCGCGATCAGGAGCTTCTTGACCAGCCCGCAGGCGAAGAAGTAGGCGCCGATCCCGGCCGCCTCCGACGTGAGCTTGAGCCGCGGCTTCTGCAGCTGCGGCTGGAGGTCCATGAAACGGACGATGGGGCCGGCGATCAGGTGCGGGAAGAGCGCGACGAACGTCGTGTACTCGAGGATGTGCTTCGTCGGCGTGACGCGCCGCCGCCAGACGTCGATCGTGTACGACATCGAGTTGAACGTGTAGAAGCTGATCCCGATCGGCAGCAGGATCTTGAGATCCGGCAGGCCGACCGGAGCGCCGATCGCCTTCCCGATCCCGTTCAGCGAGTTGAGGAAGAAGCCGGCGTACTTGAAGTAGCCGAGCAAGCCGAGGTTGACGGTCAGCGAGCCGATCAGCCAGAGGTTGCGGCGGCGCGCCACCTCGGTGCGGTGGATCATGAGCGCCGCGACGTAGTCCACCGTCGTCGTCGACAGCATGAGCGGCAGGAACTTCCAGTTCCACCAGGCGTAGAAGACCCACGAGGCGAGCGTCAGGAACAGGAGCCGGACGTTCTTGACCCGGATCGCCCACGTCCCGACGAGCACCGGCGGCAGGAACGCGAACAGGAAGACGTAGCTGTTGAACAGCATCTAGCGGGTCAGCGCTCCGTGGGAGTGCGCGACGATGTAGCGGAGCATCCGCCGCATGTTCCGGCGGTTGACGTGCGTCGCGTTGTTGAAGTCCCGCGCCTTGCCTCCCCAGACGCGGATGTCGCTGCAGTCGACGACGACGAAGCGGTAGTGCCTCTGCAGCTTGTGGAGCTCCGCGAGCGCCTCGGCCTCCCGCTTCGAGCCGCGGTTCTGGAGGAGCCGGTAGACGCTCGGGTAGATCGGGTTGAGGACGATCACCGGCGTCGAGCCGTGCGCGTTCATCCAGGCGAGCGTCTTCTCGAAGAAGGCGAGGTGGGACTGCTTGAACGGCGGCAGCGTCAGCGACGCGTGCCGGACCGTCTTCAGCTTGGCGGCGACCGCCTTCTTGAGCGACGGCGCGTCCTCCGGGAGGTAGCGGAGGCTCGCGCCGGTGAGCGAGCCGTCGGGGTTGTACTGGATCCGGCTCTGGCAGTGGCCCTCGATGCACGCCTTCACGACGTCGAACGACTTCCGCGTCGCCTGGAAGCCGATGTACGTGCCGACGTCGGCGAGCGAGAAGCGGACGCTCTTGTTGCCGAGGTAGCCGCGGGAGCGCGGATCCTGCGCGAGCTGCGGGTTGATCCCGTTCGTCGCGATCTGGTCGTCGAGGAACCAGATGTAGCTCCGCTTCCCGTGCGGGAACCGGGCCGCGATGTTCTGCGTCATCACCCAGGCGTCGGAGGCCGTGCCGCCGGTCACGCCCGCGTTGAAGCCGGTCTTCAGGCCGGTGAGCTTGTCGATGAAGGACGGCTCCGCCTGGCGCGAGCGGGAGCTGCCGAGCACGACGACCTGCGGGTTCGTCTTCAGCTTCTGGATCAGGTCGAGCTTGATCGAGCGGTCCGGCTCGACCGCCGGCGGCAGGAACCGCTCGCCGATCAGCGAGAACGGATCGACGATCGCGTTGAACGCGAAGACCGCGGCCAGGACGACGAGCAACGCGGCGAGCGTCCCGATCGCGTAGCGCAGGAAGCCGCTGTCCGCCTCGGCGATCGCCGGGAGGAAGTGGCGGTCGAGCAGCTCCTCCTCGGTCGCGTCGGCGTCGGTGGTCGAGCGCGGCCCGACGGCTGCTTGCGGGGCGATGGATTCCATAGGCGGGACGGTCCGGCGCTGTCGAGTCTGCAGAGAACCCCGGACGAGTTCAAGAGGCGTCCGGCGGGTCGCCAGTCTAGCCCTCGATTTCGCGCTTCAGGGCTGCGAAGTCCTTGCTGAATTGGCGCTTCGCGCGCTGTGCGACGAGGCCGCTCGCGAAGCCGGGAACGTCCCCCTCGGCGACGACGGTCAGGCGCGTTCCCTCGCCGGCCGGCTCGAGCTCGTGGCGGACGGTGAACGGGACGGGACTGTCGAGCGCCTTGAGGACGAACAGCCGCGGCGGCTCGCTCTCGACGATCTCGAGGGTCGTGTGGAGCTCGCGGCCGAGGAACGAGCGCGTCTCCTCGATCCGGCCGTCGCGGAGCTCGGCCGACTTCACGCCCGACTGCCACGCCGGGAGGTTCGCGACGTCGGTCAGATAGGCGAACACCTCCTCCGGCGTCCGCGCGATCTCGATGGTCAGCTCCGCCTGCATCGGCAGGCCAAGGATAAGGTCGAGGCGTGTTGGACGAACGGGTCCTGGCCGTCATGGAGCGCCTCGAGCGCGAGGACGCCGAGGAGCGGGAGCAGGGTGTCGCGCGCGAGCTGCGCGCGCGCCAGGTCGAGCCGACGACGGGACGCTTCCTCTTCTCCCTCGTGGCGCCGCAGACCGACTGCGAGGTGCTCGAGATCGGCGGCTCGCGCGGCTACTCGACGCTCTGGCTCGCGGCGGGCGTCCGCCAGCTCGGCGGCCGCGTCCTCTCGCTCGAGCACGACCCGCGCAAGGCGGAGGCGTGGCGCGCGAACGTGGCGGAGGCGGGGCTCGACGAGTGGGCGGAGCTGCTCGAGGGCGACGCGTTCGAGGTCCTCCCCCGGATCGAGGACGTCTTCGACGTCGTGTTCATCGACGCCGAGAAGGACGACTACGAGCGGCTGTTCGAGCTCGCGCGCGGCAAGGTCGAGCCGGGAGGGCTCTTCGTCGCCGACAACGTCCTCTCGCATCCGGATCCGCTCGCGCAGTACTCCGCCGCGCGCCAGGCCGACCCCGGCCTCGTCAGCGTCACCGTCCCCCTCGACCGCGGCCTCGAGCTTTCCGTCCTCTTGCGCTGACCTTCTCCTTCGGTACATTGCAGGTACCGCGGAAAGGAGGTGGTCCGGCAGTGATTTCAGACAGTACGGGCAGTGGAGGTACCAGCGGGTAGAGGCGCTGTCCCCAGGACCACTGGGAAACGCCTAGCCAGCGTAGGGGACGACGCGACCCGCGCCGCCCGGCCCGACTACCGGGGCCGAGGGCAGGAAAGCGCCTCTGCCACTACAAGCTGGTAACCGGATCGAAGGGCCGTTCCATGGAGCGGCCCTTCGTCTTTCTCAGGCGGCGATCCTCTCCGGCGCGACCGCGGCTTCGGCGGCGAGCGTCGTCAGGTGGAGGCGGAGCTGCTCGAAGATCTCGCCGTCGAGCAGGCGGCCCTCCGTGTCGAAGCGCTCGTGGGCGCGCGCGACCGGGATCTCCGTCCCGACGACGCGCGCGCCGGCGATCCCGAGGATCCGCTTGAGATCCTGCTGTGCCCAGAGGGCGCCGAACTGGCCGGTGCTCGCGCCGACGACGGCGACGGTCTTGTTCCGCAGAACGGCCTCGAGCTTCGGGCGGGACGCCCAGTCGATCGCGTTCTTGAGACCGCCGGGGACGGAGCCGTTGTACTCGGGCGTCGCGAAGAGGATCGCGTCCGCCGCGGCGAACGCCTCGCGCAGCCGGCGCACCGGCTCGGGCGCGTCGGCGCCGTCGAGATCCTCGTCGTAGAGCGGCAGCTCGGCGAGCCCTTCCCAGAGCTCGAGCTCGACGCCCTCGGGCGCGGCCTCGGCGGCGGCCCGCAGGAGGCTCGTGTTGAACGAGCTCTCCCGCAGGCTGCCGGAAACGCCGAGGATCCGCATCGCTACGACTCCTGCCTGACGAGCGCGAGATCGGCCTTGATCGTCACGTCGTCGCCGAGGTAGTTGCCGCCGCCCTGGTTCGGCGCGTTCCAGCTGACGCCGAACTCGTTGCGGTCGACCGTCGCCTCGAGGGCGATGCCGACGCGCTCGCGGCCGAACGGATCGGTGTTCGGCTCCGAGACGGTGGCCGTGACGCCGACCGGGCGGGTGACGCCCTTGATCGTCAGCTCGCCGGTCTCGAGGTCGCTCGTCCGGAAGGTGATCTCCGGGAAGCGCTCGGCGTCGAAGAAGTCGGGGGTCTGGAGGTGGCCGTTGAGCTGCTCGTCCTTGACGTCGACGCTCGCGACCTTCGCGACGCCTTCGAGGACGCCGTTGTCGAGCGTCGCGTTGTACTCGCGGAAGCTGCCGCGGAACGTGTTCGTCCCGGCGTACGCGACCTCGAACGAGAGGTGGGAGTGGACCGGGTCGGCGCTCCACGTGCCGGCCGGGATCTTGGTGGTGAGAACTGTGGACATCGGGTTTCTCCTTGCGTATACTTGAGGGCGCAACCAATATAGCGAGAAAAGATTGTCTAGTCAAGTATTGAGCGGTCAAGAAATCTCGACGGAGGCCACCCAGGTCGCGTGGGTGCGGTTCCTGCGTGCCCATGCGGCGCTGACCCGGGAGCTCTCGGCGCGGCTCGAGGCCGAGCACGGGCTGACGATGAGCGACTTCGACGTTCTCATCCAGCTCTACCACGCCCACGGGCACGCGATGCGGCGCGTCGACATCGCGCGTCAGGTGCTGCTCACGGCGTCGGGGATCACGCGGCTGCTCGACGGGCTCGAGCGCTGCGGGCTCGTCGAGAAGAAGGCCTGCGAGAGCGACGCGCGCGTCAGCTACGCGGTCCTGACAGAGGAGGGTCTCCGCAAGGTGAAGGAGGCGCGGAAGTCGCACCATGCCGACATCGACGAGCTGTTCGGGGCGCGGTTCGATCCGAAGGAGCTCGACCAGTTCGCCGAGCTGCTCGGGCGGCTGCCGCTCGCCCACACCGCGGAGGCGTGCTCGGAGTGAGCTACGCGTTCGGATCGCTCGACGAGCTCGGCGAGGGCTACGGCTTCCGCAAGATCCGGGCCGCGCTCGGAGTCGAGGCGTTCGGCGTCAACGCGATCGTCTATCCGCCGCACTACGACGGGCCTGAGCACTACCACGACACGCAGGACGAGCTGTACTTCGTCCACCGCGGGCGGATCCGCGTGGACGTCGGCGGCGAGTCGCGCGAGCTCGGCGAGGGAGGTCTCTTCCACGCGAGCTCGACCGAGCCGCGCCGGATCTCGAACGCGGGAGACGAGGACGCGATCGTCTTCGTCATCGGCGGCAAGGGCGGCTACGTCGAGCGCGACGGGCACCTCGTCAATCCCGAGGTCGACCTGCCGCGCCGCCAGGGCCTCGGCTAGCGCAGCTAGTCGGCCCTGTCCGATCCGGCCACGTCCGGTGCCAGGCACCGGACATGGCTCCAACGGATAGGCGCGTTACGGAGAAAGCGCTCCGCTGCGCGGATCGCTTTGTCGTCGCTGTCCAAACGGACACGTCCGGTGCCTGGCACCGGACGTGTCTCGTTCGGACGCGTCCGGTCAGAGCTAGAGCAGGGCGACTGTGCGGATCTCTTTGCCCTCGCCGATGCGGGGGAGGCGATCCGGAACTTCGTCGAGGGAGATCGTGCTCGTCACGAAGCGGGCGAGGTTGAGCTTGCCGTCGAGCGCCGCTTGCGCGAGGAACGGGAAGTCCTCCTGCGGGATCGTGTCCCCGCCGTGGGTGACCGCGATCGTCACCTTCGGCTGGAAGAGATCGTCCTCGAGGTCGATGTCGAGGCCGCGTCCGGCCGGGGGGACGCCGACGAGCGTTGCCGTTCCGCCGTACGCGCACATCCGAACCGCGTCGACGAGACCGGCCGGCGCGCCAACGGCGGAGAACGCGTACTCCACGCCGCCGTCCGTCAGCTCCTTCACCTCGTCGACCGACTCTGCGACGTCGGTCGCGCCGAGCTCGCGCGCGAGCTCGCGCTTCTCGGCCGAGAGGTCGAGCGCGACGATCCGCTCCGCGCCGGCGAGCCTCGCGCCCTGCACTACCGCGAGACCGACGCCGCCGCAGCCGATCACCGCGACGCTTGCGCCCGCGCGCACCGGCGTCGCCCAGAGCGCGGCGCCGGCGCCCGTCGAGAAGCCGCACGCGAGCAGGCACGCCTGCTCGACCGGCAGCTCCTCCGGCACCTTCACGGCGCATGCCTCATGGACGACGACCGCGTCGGACAACGTCCCGCAGCGGAGCACCGCGTTGAGGACGGCGCCGTCGGCGGCGCGGTGCGAGCGCCGCCTCGCGCGGAGGTTGTTCGAGCACCGCCTCGGGTCGCCGCGCCGGCACGCCGGGCACGAGTCGCCGCACGGCGCGCGCCAGGCGACGACGACGCGGTCGCCCTCGGCAACCGTCGTCACGCCGGGCCCGACCTCCTCGACGACGCCGGCGCCCTCGTGGCCGAGCAGGACGGGAAGCTTCATCCCCCAGCCGCCCGTCTCGATCACGTGCAGGTCGGTGTGGCACAGCCCGTTCGCGACGACGCGGACGCGAACCTCGCGCTCGCCGGGCGGGTCGAGCGTCACCTCCTCGAGCGCGACGCCGTCCTCCGAGAGGACGAGCCCTCTCACGACGCGCGCCGCAACTGCTCGCCGAGCGGGACGAGCGGCAGCTCGAACGTCTCGACCGCGCCCGGATCGGTGACGACGTTGTCCCCGAGCGCGAGCATCGTCAGCTGGTCGCGCGTCACCGGCGCGCCCGGCAGCCGCTCGGTCAACGTCGCCTGGAGCCGCATCGCGCCGAACGGGACGTGGACGGACGGGCGCCGCACGCCGAGCACGCGCTTGAGCCGTTCCCAGAACTCGTTCCACGTCACCGCTTCCGGCCCGCCGAGCTCGAACGTCCGCCCGGCAGCAGCCGGTTCCGTCACCGCGCGCGCGTAGTACTCCGCGAGATCCTCGACCCAGATCGGCTGCAGCCGCTGCGTCCCCGGCCCGACGATCGGCGTCACCGGCGCGAGGCGCGCGAGGCGGACGAAGGTGGGGAGGACGCCGCCGTCCCGCCCGAAGACGAAGCTCGGCCGGAAGATCACGTGCTCGAGCCCCGACTCGCGGACGGCCTGCTCCATCTCCCACTTCGCGGCGAAGTACGGCACCGCGTCCTTCGTCCGCTCGTCGAGGCCGAGCGCGCTCGCGAGGACGAAGCGGCGGACGCCTGCGTCCTGCGCGGCCGCGACGAGGTTCCGCGTCCCCTGCGCCATGACGCGCTCGAAGTCCTGCGGGGAGCCCTTGATGATCGCGACGAGGTGGACGACGCAGTCGACGCCCTCGCACGCCGCGCGCAACGACGCCGGGTCGGTCACGTCGCCGGGAGCGAGCTCGACGCCCCACGCCGCCAGCTTCGTGCCGCGCGACGCGTCGCGGACGAGCGCGCGCACCGGCAGCTCCCAGGCCCGGAGCGTGTGCGCGACGTGCGGCCCGATGAAGCCCGTCGCTCCGGTCAGGAGAACCGTCATTCCGACTCGAAGTTCTTCCAGTAGCGGCTCGCAGTGGGCCCGCGCTGGCCCTTGTACTTCGAGCCGATCGCGGCCGAGCCGTACGGCGTCGTCGCCGGCTCCGTCATCTGCATGAAGGAGATCTGCCCGATCTTCATGCCCGGATAGATCGTGATCGGGAGGTTCGCGACGTTCGACAGCTCGAGCGTCACGTGCCCGTCCCAGCCAGGGTCGATGAAGCCCGCGGTCGAGTGGATGAGGAGGCCGAGGCGCCCGAGCGACGACTTCCCCTCCAGCCGCGCGACGAGGTCGTCGGGCAGCCGGATCCGCTCGAGCGTCGAGCCGAGCACGAACTCGCCGGGATGGAGGACGAACGGGTGCTCGTCGTCCACCTCCACGAGCTCCGTCAGCTCCGCCTGCTCGACCTTGACGTCGATGAACGGGTAGCGGTTGTTGTGGAAGACGCGAAAGAGCCGGTCGACGCGGACGTCGACGCTCGAAGGCTGGAGGAGCGACTCGTCGTACGGGTCGATCTCCATCCTCCCCTCGCCGAGCAGGCGGGCGATGGTCGTGTCGGACAGGACCATGGCGACGATTCTCCCCGATCCGGCGTCTCGTGCTGCGGTTATCGTGACCCTATGGCGGTCACGCGCGCAATCCAGCTCGGGACGGAGATTCCGGGCCCCCGCTCCC
>DASRED010000020.1:0-34295 GCA_035652255.1 Gaiellaceae bacterium
CCGAAGCCGAGCGCGACCTGGCCGATCTTCTTCCCCTGCGTCACCCAGGACGAGCCGATGTGCGGCACGTTGTCGAGGTAGATGCGCGAGACGGCCTGCGTGAGGAGGTAGTCGAAGGACGTCGGCCGCGCCTCGACGGGCACGAGCGAGACGAGCCGGTTGCCGTCGTCCTGGAACGTCCAGGAGATGAAGGCGCGGAAGCCGCGAGTCTCGTCCTGGAGCTCGCGGATCCGGCGCATGTGCTCGACCCGCTCCTCGAGCGTCTCCACGTGCCCGTACATCATCGTGGCCGTCGTCGAGATGCCGAGGCGGTGCGCCTCGCGCATCACTCCTAGCCATTCCTTCGTCTTGACCTTCTTCGGCGCGATGATCTCGCGCACGCGGTCGACGAGGATCTCCGCGCCGCCGCCGGGGATCGAGTCGAGGCCTGCGTCGCGCATCCGCACGAGCGCCTCCGGCACGGTGAGCTTCGAGCGGCGGGCGGCGTGGACGATCTCCGACGGCGAGAGCGCGTGGAGATGGATCGGGTAGCGCGCCTTGATGCTCGTGAAGAGATCCTCGTAGTAGTCGACGCCGAGATCGGGATGGTGGCCGCCCTGCATGAGGAGGCCGGTGCCGCCGAGCGCGAGCGTCTCCTCGATCTTCTTGAAGATGACCGTCTTCGGGAGGAGGTAGCCCTCGCGCTGGTCGCCGGGCCGCCGGTAAAAGGCGCAGAAGTCGCAGTCGGTGACGCAGACGTTCGTGTAGTTGAGGTTGCGGTCGATGATGAACGTCACCTGCTCCGGATCGTGAAGCCGGTTGCGCACATCGTTGGCAGCTCGCCCGACGGCGACGAGGTCGCGCGAGCTGAGGAGCTCGACCGCATCCTCGTCCGTCAGCCGCTCGCCCGAGACCGTCTTCTCGAGGATCTCCGAGACGGCGCTGCGCTCCGCTGCGACGCTCATGCGACCGCGGCGCCGGCGGTCTGGACGAAGCGCAGCTCCGGCACCGTCTCGAGCAGACCCGCGTCGCGCGCGAGCTCGAGGAACGTGTAGAGGCCGGCGCGCTCGCGCGGCCCGAAGCGGTAGCGGAGCTTCTCGAAGTAGCGGGCGAGGAAGCCGGCCGGGTAGCCGTAGCGCTGCGACGCCTCGAAGGCGAGCTGCTCCGGCTCGGCCCGCGCGAGGCGGACGGAGGAGACCAGCGCGTCCTCGAGCTCGGCGAGCCCCTCCGCGAGCGGCTCCGGGCAGGCCCAGACGGCGAAGACCATCGGCAGGCCGGTCCGCTCCAGCCAGAGCTTGCCGAGGTCGTAGTGCGGGGTCGGATCCTCGAACGCCGAGCGAAGCGCGGCGTCGCCGATGAGGAGCTTCGCCTCCGCCTCGCGGGACTCGTACGCCTCGAGTGGCGCCTGCGACGCCTCCGGCAGCAGCACCTTCGTCAGCGCGACGGACGTCGCGGATTCCGGCGTCACCGCCACGTTCCGCACCTGCTCGAGCGGCACGCGCGTCACGAGCTGGATCGAGTCGACGGCTCCCTCCGACGCGACGCACAGCCGCGGCAGGAGCCGCAGCTTGTCGGCGTCGCGCGCGTAGGCGATCGAGGAGATCGGCGCGGTGTCGAGCTCACCCGCGACGAGCATCCGGTTCAGCTCTGTCGGGACGCCCTGGACCTCGTCCACCTCGGCGTCGACCCGGTAGAAGACCGGCGCCATGTTGACGTAGGAGATGCGGCCGAGCTTGATCATGCGGCACGCACCTCGAAGCGGCGGATCTCGTTGTAGAGGCTGTCGCGCTGGACGGCGATCCTTCCCGCCTCGCGGACGAAGCGGACGAGCTCGGCGACCTTCTGCTCGGTGCCGGCGCTCGCGCCCGCGGCCTGGAAGATCTTCTCCCGCACGACCGTCCCTTGCACGTCGTCGGCGCCGAAGTGGAGCGCGACCTGGGCGAGCGGGAGGCCCATCATGATCCAGTAGGCCTTGACGTGCGGGATGTTGTCGAGCAGCAGCCGCGCGACCGCGATCACCTTGAGGTCGTCGGCTCCGGTCGTGAACCGGAAGCCGCGCCGCTCGAAGACGGTGTTCTCCGGGTGGAAGGCGAGCGGGATGAAAGAGAGGAAGCCGTTCGTCTTGTCCTGCTGCTCGCGCAGCCGGAGCAGATGGTCGACGCGCTCCTCGTACGTCTCGACGTGGCCGTAGAGCATCGTGCACTGCGTCGTGATCCCGAGCCGGTGCGCGGTGTCGTGGACGTCGAACCAGTCCTCCGGCGGCTCCTTGCCCGGCGCGACGAGCTGGCGGACGCGGTCGGCGAAGATCTCGGCGCCGCCGCCCGGCATCGAGTCGAGGCCGGCGTCCTTCAGCGTCCGCAGCACCTCCTCGTGCGAGCAGCCCTCGAGCTTCGAGATGTGGTGGATCTCGGACGCCGTGTAGAACTTGAGATGGACGTCGGGCAGCGCCTGCTTCAGCTTCCGGAGCAGCTCCGCGTAGTACTCGATGCCGACGTGGGGGTTCTCGCCGTTGACCGTGTGGATCTCGGTGAAGCCGAGGAGCTCGTGCTGCTCGACGGCGTCCGCGACGAACTCGTCGGCGCTCAGGGTGAACGCGTCCTCCTGCTTGTTCGTGCGCGCGAAGGCGCAGAATTTGCACTTCACCCGGCAGACGTTCGTCTGGTACAGGTTGATGTTCTGGACGAAATAGACCTCGTCGCCGAGGCCGCGCTGCCTGCGCGCGAGGTCGGCGAGGTCGCCGAGCGCGAGGAGGTCATCCGTCTCCATCAGGGCGACGCCGTCGTCGAAGTCGAGGCGCTCGCCGGCGAGGACCTTCTCCCGGATCGGAGCGAGCGTGTCGAGCCTGTCCAGAACCGCCATGTGCCGCTACCTCTCGCGATCGACGACTGCGTGCGTCAGGGCCTCGAGCTCGTCGCGGTGGAGCTCACCGTCGAGGCAGGCCCTGGCGCGCCTAGCGTAGTCGAGGGCCACGTCCCTGGCCTCGTCGAGTGCGCCGGTCGCGGCGACGCGGACGAGCGCTCCGTCCATCGGCCCGCCGGCGAGCGCGGCGCTGACGACCGCGTCCCGTTGCGCCGCGAGGAGGAGCGGCAGAGTCGGCGTGCCGTCGCGGAGATCGGTGCCGGCGATCTTCCCCGTCTCGATCGTCGCGCCCGAGCAGTCGAGGACGTCGTCGGCGATCTGGAAGGCGATCCCGAGCGTGAGGCCGTACTCGCCGGAGCCGCCGCCGAGCCGGCACGCCGCCTCGAACAGCTTCCCGGTCTTGAGCGCGCAGCGCTCGAGATACGCCTCGACCGTCGTCGCCGGGTCGCGCGTCTGCGTCCGCTGCAGCGCCTCGCCGCGGGCGAGGCAGAGCGTCGCGTCGGCGAGGATCTCGACCGCAGCGGCGTCCCCGGTCGCACTCAGCTCCGCGAATGCGCGCGCGAAGAGGTAGTCGCCGGTCGCGCGGGCGGCGGCAGGCCCGTAGATCGACCAGGCAGCGGCCTTACCGCGGCGGAAGTGCGCGCGGTCGATGAGGTCGTCGTGGACGAGCGTCGCCATGTGGACGAGCTCGACGGCGACGCCGGCGGCGAGCGACGGCTCCTTCCCGCCCGGCGTCGAAAGGAAGACGAGCGCGGGCCGCAGTCGTTTCCCGCCCGCGGCGAGCGCCTCGTTGCCGACGGCGGCGACGAGGCCGGGATGCGTGGCGACCGTACGCGCGAGCCGCTCCTCGAGCGCGTCGAGATAGTCGTCCAGTCCCGGCACCGACCGGATGTCAGCGAGCGTCGAGCTCATTCCCCTCCCCGAGGTGGAGGGCCACGATACCCCCTGCAAACAGACGGAATCGCACTGCGGTGAAACCGGCCTCTCCGAGTAGCTCCGCGAGCTCCTCCGGGCCGGGGAAGCGACGCACGCTCGCGGGGAGGTACGTGTACGCCTCGCCGCCGGGCAGGACGCGCCCGAGCCGCGGGACGATCCGGTCGAACCAGAGCCGGTAGAACGGCGCGAGCCGCCCCTCCGGCCGCGTGATCTCGAGAATCCCGACGCGCCCGCCGGGACGGAGGACGCGCCGCAGCTCGCGCAGTCCGGCTGCGAGGTCGTCGACGTTGCGGATCCCGAACCCGACGACGGCGGCGTCAAAGCTGGCGTCTCCGAAGGGAAGCGCGAGCACGTCTCCCTGGATCCACTCGAGCTCGGGCGCCTTGCGGCGCGCGCGCTCGAGCATCCGCTCCGAGAAGTCGAGGCCGACGACACTGCCGGCGCCGGCGCGGCGCGCGGCGATCGCGAGATCGCCCGTGCCGCAACACGCGTCGAGGACGCTGTCGCCCGGGCGCACGGTCTCGCGCACGGTCGCCCTCCGCCAGCGCCGGTCGAGTCCGACCGTCATGACGCGGTTCATCGCGTCGTAGACCGGAGCGATCCGGTCGAACATCCGCCGGACGCCCTCCGCGGGGAGACGTCCCGATTCCATCACCAACTCGTCACACCGGCGTGCGGGTTGGCGAGGCTACGCCACACGGAACCATGCGGGATTGCGGCACAGGTTGGCGTGGCGTCGCCACCTGGCGTGGCGTGGCGTCGCCACCTCTCACTCCTGGCCCCAGCGCGGCGTGAGCTGCTGCTCGAGCCCGATCTGGTCCAGGGCACGTGCGACGACGAAGTCGACGAGGTCGGCCACGCTCTCGGCGCCGTGGTAGAAGCCAGGCGCGAGGAAGAGGATCGTCGCGCCGGCCTCGCGCAGCGTGAGCATGTTGCGGAGGTGGATCGCCGAGAGCGGCGTCTCGCGCGGCATGAGCACGAGCCGGCGCTCCTCCTTGATCGCGACCGAGCAGGCGCGGTGGATGAGGTTCTGCATGGCGCCGGAAGCCACCGTCCCGAGCGTCCCCATCGAGCACGGGCAAACGACGTACGCATCGACCTTCGCGGAGCCGGAGGCGTACGGCGCGCTCCAGTCGTTCGGGTCGTAGACGGTTGCGCCGGGCGCGTGCTCGAGGAGCCGGGCGAGCGTCTCGTCCCGCGAGAGCTTCGCGTTGTCGTACAGCTCGGTCGCGAGGACTTCGACGCCGGCCGAGGAGGCGCAGACGCCGATCTCGCAGTCCGCCGCGGCGAGCGCCTCGAGCAGGCGGGCCGCGTACGGGGCGCCCGAGGCGCCGGTGATCCCGAGGAAGACGCGCATTCCCCGGGATTGTCGCTGCTAGCGCGTCCCTTTCGACGCCTCTAGGAAGATCGCGAGCTCGCGCAGCCGTTTCGGCCCGAGCGCGGCGAAGCTCGGCATCGGCGAGCCGGGGGTGCTGCAGGACGGACAGCGGAGGTGCGCAACCTCGAAGCGGATCCCGAGCCGGCGCCTCCCGATCGCCGTCAGGTCGGGAGCGTGGAGGTTCGACGCGCCCGCACCGGCATACGTGTGACACACCGTGCAGCCGGCCTGGACGAAGAGCTTCGCCCCCGGCACCGCCCTCGGCGGCAACTGCTCGGCCTCGATCCAGTGCGCAACGTTCGGGACGTGGGCGGGCGGCGGCGTCACCAAGGGGCCAAGCACGCCCGTCTTGGGCGCCGCCGGGTACGCAGACCAGCCACCGCCGAACCAGCCGCAGCCGGCGGCGAGCGGAACGACGAGCGCGAGCAGGACGAGCCGGCGCATCGCCCGGGACTCTACGCCGCTACTTCGTTCCCTTGGAAGCTTCGAGGAAGATCGCGAGCTGCTTGAGCCGCGACGTCCCGAGGGAGGCGAAGGACGGCATCGGCGAGCCCGGCGTGACGCTCCCCGGGTTCATGAGGTGCTTGATCTGGGTCGCGATCCCGAGGTGGCGCGATGCGATGTTCGTCAGGTCCGGCGCTCCGAGGAGGCCGCCGCCGCCGACACCGTCGTAGTTGTGGCAGGCCGTGCACCCCGCCCTCGCAAACAGGTTGACGCCCGGGATCGCAGCCTTCGGCAGATGCTCGTCCTTGACCCACTTCGGAATGTTCTGGACCACCTCGGACGCAAGCGCCTCGTTCGCCGTCGCGCCCTTCCACGTCAGGACGGCCATCGAGAGGACGACGAGAACGGCCGCGACCATCGCGACCGGCCGCTGCGAGATCCGGCGCGTCCGGCGCCGGTCCATGAACGGCAGCATGATCAGGAGGATGAGGCAGATCGTCGGAATGCCGACCGTGCCGAGGAACACCGACTCCGGCCACTTGAAGATCCGGAGCAGATAGAAGAGGAAGTAGAAGTACCAGTCCGGCCGCGGCACGAAGCTCGTCGTGCCGGGGTTGGCGGGCGGATCGACGAGCGGCCCGAGAATTCCCTTGTGGGTCGGATCGTGGAGCGGCGCCCAGGCGGACCACTTCCAGATCGCGGCGAGCGCGATGATCACGACGACGACGACGAGGCTCATGATCGTGTCGTGGAACATCGCGTACGGGTAGAAGGGCTTCCCGCGCTTCTTGACGTCGGCCTTGTACTTCGCGAACCCGGCGCGTGCCTCGTCGACGCGCGACGGCTTCTCCTTCGGGACCGTGGCGGCCACTAGTCGCGGCCCCCGGCCGAGCGCGGAACCGGCTGCGTCAACCCGACGCGGCCGGCGCCGTTCGAGTCGGCGTCGACTTCTTCCATGCCGGCGGCCTCCTTCGACCACGGCGGCGAGGTGACGCCGAGCCGGATGACGAGGTAGAGGTGGAGGCCGATGAGCGCGAAGATCGCGCCCGGGATGACGAGCATGTGGAGGGAGTAGAAGCGCGTCAGCGTCGCGCCGCTGATCTCCTGGCCGCCGCGTAAGAACTGCGCCAGCCACGGGCCTAAGAAGGGTGCAGTCCCGTTGAGGTTGATCCCGACGACCGTCGCCCAGTACGCCGTCTGGTCCCACGGCAGCAGGTAGCCGGTGAACCCCTCCATCATCCCCATCACGAGGATGAGGACGCCGATGACCCAGTTGAGCTCGCGCGGGTACTTGTAGGCGCCGAACAGGAAGACGCGGCCCATGTGCAGGAACATGAGGATGATGAAGACGCTCGCGCCCCAGCGGTGCATGCCGCGCACGAGCCAGCCCATCGTCAGGTTGTCGGTGATGTGGAGGATCGACTCGTACGCCACCGGCTGGCCGGTGTGCGGGTCGGTGGCCGCCGACGGCACGTAGTACATCGCGAGGATCACGCCGGTGATCGCCTGGACGAGGAACGCCGTGAGCGCGGCCGAGCCGAGCGTCTGCATCCAGTTGATGTCGCTCGGGACGTTGCGGAAGAGGAAGTAGCGAACGCCGCCGACGAGGCCCGAGCGCTCCTCGAGCCAGTCGAGCGGGTACAGGACGAGCTCCTCGATCTGCTGCCGCCGGAGCTCGGCCTTCGTCGGTGGTCTGCGCAGCGCCATCAGTGATGCGGCGGCTGGAGGGGATAGAGCCAGTCCTCGGGGCCGTCGACGTGCTCGCCGGGCCCGGTCTCCTTGTACTTGTAGATCTTGGCCGCCGCGCCCGTCCCGACGACCTTCGAGACGGAGTACGTGCTCAGGAGGACGAGACGCCCGTGGTCGATCTCGAACTCGTAGCGGTCGAGCGCGCGGACGGCGGGACCGGCGGTGCGGTTCCCCTCAACGTCGAACTGGCTGCCGTGGCACGGGCAGCCGTAGCCGGCGGGGATCACCGGCAGAAGCTGCAACGGCCCGTTGGCGGTGCGCTCCTTGACGGTCGCGACGCCGGTGAACTGCTGGCCGCTCGGCCCGTTCGGCTGGGTCGGGCAGCCGAGATGGGTGCAGCGGTTCGAGATGATCGTGAAGCTCGGCTCGCCGTTCGGCCCGTTGCCGTTGTTGCGGAGGAACGCCGCCCGCTTCGAGACCTCGCCCTCGGCCGGGTCGACGATGAACGTCGCGACGTACCACTGGCCGGGCGCGTAGTCCGAGACGGGGCCCATGTCGACCTTGTGCTGCTTCTGGCCGAGGAAGGACGGCAGAAGCGCGAAGCCGGCGACCGGGACGGTGATCAGGCCCCCGATCACGCCGCCGAGGCCGAGCGTGGCTCCCTCGAGGAAGCGGCTGCGCGTCACGGCCGTCTCGGCCACGCGCGGCAGGGCGACGCCCTGCTGGTCCGCAGGCGGCGCAGTTCTCCCCTCGCCGGCCTCCTTCAGCTCGCGCCGCTCGGGCTCGACGACGATCGCCTCGCCGCGCAGCTCGGTGGTCGCGTCGCGCGCCCAGAGGAAGGCGAAGACGATCGCGATCGCGCCGCCGATCGACGAGATGAGCACGGGGTTGATGATCAGGCCGACGAGGACGACGACGATGCCGATCGCAAACCCGACCGGCCAGAGCGTCGGCGGCGGCAGATGCGGCTCCTCGTGGAGCGAATCGTGCGCGGTATCGGGACTCGGCTGCTCCGGCTCCACCAGGGCGAAGTCTTATCGGAAACGCGGACGCTGCGAGCAGGGAACTAGCTCAGTCCGTACTCGTTCCAGCGTCGTGTAACCCGGTCCTTGATCTCCTCGCTCATCTCGATCTCCTCCGGCCACGGGCGCGCGCCTTCCTCCGGCCACTTCGCGGTGGCGTCGATGCCGAGCTTGCCGCCGAAGAACTGGCGCTCCGGCGCGTGGTCGAGATGGTCGAGCGGGCCTTCGGAGAGGATCACGTCGCGCTTCGGGTCGACGTTCGCGCCTGCGTAGAAGAGCACCTGCTCGTAGTCGTGCACGTCCACCGACGCGTCGACGACGACGACGCACTTCGTGAGGCTGAGCATCCCGAGCCCCCAGAGCGCGTGCATCACCTTCGCGGCATGGCCCGGGAAGGCCTTCTTGATCGAGACGATGCAGCAGTTGTGGAAGGCGCCGGCGATCGGCAGGTCGTAATCCACGATCTCGGGGAGCGTGGTCCTGACCGCGGGAAGGAATATCCGCTCCGTCGCCTTGCCGAGCCACGCGTCCTCCTGCGGCGGCTTGCCGACGACGATCGAGGGATAGATCGCGTCCTTCCGCATCGTCAGCGCCGTGACGTGGAAGACCGGGAACGGCTCGGCGGCCGTGTAGTAGCCGGTGTGGTCGCCGAACGGGCCCTCCTCGCCGACCTCGTCCTTCGCGATGTAGCCCTCGAGCACGATCTCGGCGCGCGCCGGCACCTCGATCCCGACCGTGACGCCCTTGACGAGCTCGACAGGCTCGCCGCGCAGGAAGCCCGCCATCATGAGCTCGTCGATGTGCTTCGGGAGCGGCGCGCTCGCGGAGTACGCGGTGATCGGGTCGAGCCCGAGCGCGACGGCGACCTCGATCCGCCCGTCGGTCGCGAGGTAGTCGGCACGGCCGTCCTTGTGGATCTGCCAGTGCATGAACGTCGTGTTCCGGTCGATGACCTGCATCCGGTACATGCCGACGTTGCGGCCGCCGGTCTGCGGGTCGTGGGTGATCACGGCCGGGAGCGTGATGAACGGCGCGGGGTCGCCCGGCCAGCAGCGCTGGATCGGGAGGAGACCGAGATCGACCTCGTCGCCGCGGAGGACGATCTCCTGGCAGACGCCCTTGCCGACCGACTTCGGCCGCGAGTCGGCGACCGACTTGAGCTTCTGCAGCCCGCGCACCTTCTGGATCAGGCCTTCCGGCGGCTGCATCTCGAGGACGTCGGCGAGCTTCGCGGCGACGTCGTCGAGCCGCTCGACGCCGAAGGCGAGGCACATCCTCCGCTCCGTGCCGAACTGATTGATGAGCAGCCGATGCTCGGAGCCCTTCGGATGCTCGAAGAGGAGCGCCGGGCCGCCGGACTTGACGGTGCGGTCGACGATCTCCGTGATCTCGAGGTCGGGGTCCACCTCGGCGGAGACGCGGACGAGCTCGCCCTCGCGCTCGAGCAGCGCGATCCAGTCGCGGAGATCCTTGAGCACGCGGCGAGTCTACGGCCGCGTCAGGACTTGGCCGAGCAGACCCGAACGCCCGCGAGCACCCGGTTCGCCGCCGCGAGCGTCGACGGCGTCGGCGGTCGCGCCTCGACCCAGACCTCGAGCAGCCGTCCGTCCGACTTGATCAGCCGGTGGCCGATCTTCACCGGGAACGTCCCGTACCGCGCGACGTCGGTGCGGCGAATGCGGAGAGCGCTCGGGAAGAAGGCGGAGCGGAAGGCGTGGGACGCAGCCTTCGTCCAGTCGGCGACGACGACCATCACGTCGCCGGACGCCCAGTGGACGTGCGGGTCGAGCAGCCCCCACTCGAGACTGCTGCGGCCGAACCGGAAGTTCGTGAGCTCGAGCGCGGGCGGCTGTCCCGGCGACGGGGAAGGAACCCAGTCCGACTTCCAGCCGCGCGGTCGCGTGAGGCAGAGCGCCGCGCCGGCTGCCTGCGGGCCCGACTTCGGCGCGGTCGTCGTCCCCGCAGTGGTCGTCGGGAGGGTGGTCGTCGCGGCGGTGGTCGTCGGCACGGTGGTCGTCGGAAGGCTGCTCTGGAACGAGCTCAGCCGGTGGGAGTTCGACCTGAGCGCGAAGCTCGTGCCGACGAGGGCGCCGGCGAGGAGGAGGACGCCGGCCACGAGCGCCGTCCTCGTCCGCGGGCGGCGCCGCGCTCGAGGAGCGGGAGGCGGCGGCTCGGGAGCGAGCGGCGGCACCACGACGGCCGGAGCCGGCGGCGGCGGCGGCGGGCGCTCGGCCGGCGGAGGGACCGGCAGAGGAGCGACGGCCCTGGCGGGAACGGGTTTGGGCTTCGGGGGATCGACCGGAGGAGCGGGCCTCGGCTGCCTCGCCCGACGCGCGAGCGCGAACGCCACACCGAGAGCGATGGCCACTCCGACCGCGATCCTCCGCCGCCGCGACGCGGACATTGGACGAGTCTACGGAGGGCCGGCGGACGGCACGGCCCGCTCGAGGCCCTAACCCCAGCCCGGCGAGAGGAACACGGACAGATGCGTCGAGCCTGTCGCCTGGCCGCGCCGGACGACGACGCCGAGGCGGTGCCCGTAGGTGTCGGGCTCGTAGCCGGACGGAGGCACATGGATGAAGCCGTTCCAGACGCGTCCGACCGTGTCCACTCCGCGGTAGCGCAGGCGCGTCTGTCGTCCGAACAAGGTCACGACCACCGAGTCGGCGGGACGCGCGAGCCAGACAGCGACGCCGATCCGGCCACAACTCGTCCCCGCGTGGCACGCGACGCCGACGTAGGAGTTCCGCAGACCGACCGACGTGCGAGGGCTCGACGACGTCGTCCACGGCGCGCGAACCGCCAGGAACGTCCCGAGCCCGACGGCGACCACGACGGCGACGGATCCCCAGAGCAGCCGGCGTCGCAGCGTGCGCCGCCTCGCCGCGACGATGAGCGGATCAAGGGCGATCGTGCTCATTGGGTGTTGTACTCCCGCTTCGCTCCCGCAGCGAGCGGGGAGACCGACGCCTTGCCGGCGCAGGCCCAGACGACCGCCGGGACATCCGCGACGCGCGCGAGCCGTGCGGGGACGGCGGCGCCGCCTCCCGGCGGCACAGCGGCCACGGCAGTGCTCGACGGGCACGGAAGGCCGCCGTTGTGCGCGCTCGCTACGTGCATCGCGAACGACGCGGCGGTGTCCGGCCGCAGGAGCACCCGGCGAACCGGAACGGCTGCGCCTTTCGCGTCGATGTAGCGGTTGTGCGCTCGGACGGTGAGGACGCGCCCGCTCGCGAACCGGAGCTCGAGCGTCGGCCAGCCCTTCAACGCGCATGTCGTCGCCGAGACGTTCGTGAACGCGAAGTCGAACCACGCGTTGCCCGCTCCGGCGCCGCCGAACCCGCCGGCGAGTCGCAGCTGCCCGCTCCGGCAGCGCGGAGCCTGAGCAGCCACGGCGCCGCCGGGCCGCGTCCCACTCGCCCGGCCCCCGCCGAGAACGGCGTTCAGACCGAGGCCGAGGCCAGCCGCCGCCGCGAGCGCGGCCGCGACGCCGATCCGCCGCCGCCGCTGCCTGCTGCGCGCCTCGCGGATGAGCAGCTCGAGCTCATCCCGCGGCGGCGGTGCCGAGACGGTCATGCGTGCTTCGCGCGCCGAGCCTTCGGGCCTGCCGGGGCCCAATGGCTGCCGCCGTCGGTCGTCCGCATGAGATAGCTCTGCTTCGGCCCGTCGAAGATCGCCCAGCCGACGCGCAGGCTCGTGAAGTCGATCGACCCGATGACCCAGCGCTTCGGCACGCCGGCGACGTGGACGATCCGCCACGTCAGGCCCGCGTCGGTCGTGACCGCGAGCTCGTGCCGCGCGGCCGCGACCCAGCCGT
Source organism: Gaiellaceae bacterium (assembly GCA_035652255.1). Taxonomy (GTDB): domain Bacteria; phylum Actinomycetota; class Thermoleophilia; order Gaiellales; family Gaiellaceae; genus Palsa-739. The sequence goes on from DASRED010000020.1 coordinate 12,125, forward strand.
TCGCCGTCGGCGCGGACAGCAGGTTCCCGTCGCTCGAGCCGATGTACGGCACCCAGCCCTTCGGGGTCGGCCGCCGCGTCCAGCTCGCGCCGCCGTCGTCGCTGAAGTAGGGGATCGTGCGCCAGTCGCCCGGGTACATCTTGGCGGCGAAATCCCGTTCGGAGATCAGGACGAGCCGATGCCCGGCCGCGGCGAGCGAGCCCATCACCACCGTCTTGTTCCCCGCGGCGGGCGGCTGGCCGGAGAGCAGGATGCTCGTCCAACGGCGACCGCCATCGGCGGTCCGCAGGATCCCTCCGTCGAGGAGCAAGACGCCGCGGCGAGCGTCGAGGAACAGCGGCTCGCCGGATCCCTGCGAGCCGATGCGCGTCCAGGAAGCTCCGCCGTTGCGCGTCTCGTAGAGCCCGCGGGGGCCGGCGAGGAAGCCGAGGCGGTCGTCGACGAAGGAGAGGTCGCCGCAACAGCCCTTCGGTGTCGCGCGCTGCCAGCTGCGGCCGCCGTCGCTCGTCCGGAACAGCGCGCTGCGCGCCAGCGGCGCCGAGTTCGAGGCGACGTTGCCGGAGTAGAGCCAGCCGTGGCGGCGGTCGACGAACGTCACCTGCGAGATGTGCTGGCTGACGAGGCCGAGCCGGCGAATCGTCGCCGGAATCGCGGCGCGCCACGCGCGGCCGCCGTCCGTCGTCAGCCACATCCCCTTGTTGTCGATCGCCCACGTGACGCCGCCGCTCGTCCCGACCTCGGAGATCTGGACGCGGCCCGAGTTGTCGACGCTCCGGGCAGACGTCGCCCGCGGCCCTCCGCCCGATCCGCCGTTGCGGCCGCCGAGGCCGGGGATCGCGGCCCACAGGCTCAGGCCGGCGGCGGCCCAGATCGCCACGGCAGCCGCCCCGATCAGGCGGCGCCTCCGCTGGCGCGCGCGGGCCTCGCGAATCAGCAGCTCGAGCTCGAGCTCGTCCTGCGGCGGCGGTGCGAGAACGCTCATGTCATCTCCCCAGATCGACGACTGCCATGGCATTGGGTGCGTTGTACGTGTGCGGCGCGAGCGTCCAGCCGAACGCGGGCGCCCGCAGCTTGAGCTTCGGCACGTGGATCCGCATCGCGAAGCTCACCGACTGCCCCGGCGCGATCGGGCCGATCGCGTGACAGTTGAGGACGTACGCCTGCGCGCGGGCGAGACCGCCCCAGTCCTCCGTGTACGCCGGGCACGTGTGGCCGAAGCGGTACGGCTGGCCGCTCGTGTTCGTCAGCGAGACGGTGAACGACAGCCAGAAGCCCGGGCGGGCGACGAACGACGGCTGCGTGAGCTTCGTCCCCTTGATCTTGACGGCCTGGCTGGGGCCGATCGCCGCGGTCAGAGGGATGTGCGAGCTCGGCGGCTCCTGCGGGACGTACGGGGCGAAGTGCGTCGCCTCGAGCACCGACGCGCTTCCCGGCCCGCCGTTGCAGACAGGAGCGAAGAAGCTCCGCCTCGGGCCGTTGTGGAGAAGGAGCCGTCCGCCGCCCGGAGCCGACAGGACCATGGCCCGCGCCGGCCGGCCCGAATCGCCGCTCTTCGTCGAGCCGCGACCGCACCAGTTCGACCACCACACAAGGACTTGAACGTGCTCGCCGGGCGCGAGCGCGCGCAACGAGCCGGCCGGCGGGGCGAGCGGGTCGTACTGGAGCGGCAGCACGTTCTGCGCGTGGTACGTCGTCTCGCGCCACTTCGAGGTCGCACCGGCGAACGAGAGCCGTGGACGGCCGACGAGCGCACACGGCCCCGCGCCCCGATTGGCGATCGTGATCCCGCCGACGAGGCTCATCGAGGCGCCTTGCATGAAGAGGCTCGCTTTGAGCTGCGAGGCGGTGCAGGCGGGTGCGAGCGGCGGATTGGCCGGGCCGATGTTCGGCCTGGTCGGCAGCCACGGAACGGTGCCGGGGCTGCCGCTGCCGCCGAATCCGGCGAGCGCGATGGCCACGCCGGCGACGACGAGGATCCCGGCCGCGGCGAGCGCCAGGAGACGGCGGCGGCGCGCTCGCTCCTTCGCCTCCGCAATCAGCGGGTCGACGCCGAGCGGGAGAGCGGGTGCATGTCCTGACATAGTGCTAGTATGATTAGCACGATGCTGCGTGTCAAGATCGATCCTGCGGAACCGACCGATCTCTTCCATCAGGTCGCAGCGGAGATCCGGCGGGCGATCGCCGACGGAGAGGCGAATCCCGGCGACCGTCTCCCTCCCGCACGCGATCTCGCGGCGATTCTCGGCGTCAACACGAACACCGTCCTCCGCTCGCTCCGCGTCCTCCGCGACGAGGGACTGCTCGAGTTCCGGCGCGGCCGCGGCATTCACGTGGCGGGCACGCCCGAGCAGGGAGCGGTGATCGCCCGCGCCCGCGAGCTCGTCCGCTTCGCGCGCTCGCAGGGCTACCGCACGGACGAGCTCGTCAAGATCATCGAGAACGTCTCCTAGGCGGCGCCGGCCTAGCCGTCGCGGCGGCGGCGCTGCTTCGCAGCCCAGTGCGAGAGCTCGCCGACGGCGATGACGCAGATGAAGACGCCACCCGTCGCGAGCATCACCAAGATGACCTTCTTCCCTTCCTCGGCAGCCGTCTCGACGGCGAAGAGCGTGTGGAAGAGCGCGGCGAGCACGGCGGGAATCTAGCTCTTCCGGCAGGCGGCGTGCGCCACGAGCGCCGACTCCACCGCCTCGTCGCCCGCAGCCGCGCGGGCGGCGGCGTCGAGGGGAGCCGGATCGGAGCGGAGCCGAAGCGCCGTCCGCGCCTCGTCGAGCTCGCCGCGGCCGAGGAGAGCCGCCGTCGCGGCCCAGAGCGGCCCGTCGCCGTCGCTCTCCTCGGCCCGCAGCTGGCTGCAGAGCGAGATCAGCTCCGAAAGGTCCGCGACCGCCTCGACGTCGCGCTCGTCGGCGATCCGGACGAGACCGTGGGCGTAGAGGTAGTCGCCGAGGAGGAGCGCCGTGTCGTCGTCCGGCGGCGCGAAGAGCCGCGGCCGGCCGTAGTGGACGAGGTAGCCCTCGTAGATCGTCTCGAGCCCGAGCGCGTGACGCGGCTCGCCGAGCGGGGAGAAGACGGCGCGCCAGCCGGCTGCCGGGACGACGCACTCCGCCCAGAGGCTGCTCTCCTCCGAGGCGCCCGCGACGATCTCCTCCCAGAGCTCAGCCATCGAAGCTCGCCGCCGCCGCGACCGTCCGCTCGATCTCGTCCTCGCCGTGCGACGTCGACGGGAACAGAGCCTCGAACTGGGACGGCGGGAGATAGACCCCCTGCTCGAGCAGGTGCCGGAAGAGCGCGGCGTAGCGCCCGGTGTCGCAGGCCTGCGCCTCCTCGAAGTTGCGCACCGGGCCGCCGGTCATGAAGACGGTGAGGAGCGCGCCGACCCGCTGGACGCGACCGAGCGGAGCGAGCCGGTCGGCGAGGAGCGCCGCGCGGCGCTCGAGCTCGGCGTAGACGCCGGGATCGCGGAGCCGCCGCAGGACGGAGAGGCCGGCCGCGGTCGCGAGCGGGTTCCCCGAAAGCGTCCCCGCCTGGTAGACGGGACCGGCCGGCGCGAGGAGATCCATGACCTCCGCCCGGCCGCCGAACGCCGCGAGCGGCAGGCCGCCGCCGACGATCTTCCCGAGCACCGTCAGATCGGGAGTCACGCCCAGCCGCTCCTGCGCTCCGCCCCGCGCGACGCGGAAGCCGGTGATCACCTCGTCGAAGATCAGGAGTGCGCCGCTCGCGTCGCAGAGCCGGCGCAGCGTCTCGAGGTAGCCCTGCTCCGGCGGGACGACGCCCATGTTCGCAGCGACGGGCTCGACGATCACGGCGGCGAGGCCCTCGCCGTGGCGGACGAACGCCTCGGCCGCCGCGTCCGCGTCGTTGTACGGGACGACGACCGTGTCGGCGGCCGCGCCGGTCGGCACGCCCGGCGTCGACGGGATCGCGAGCGTCGCGACGCCGGAGCCGGCGCTCGCGAGGAGCGCGTCCGCGTGCCCGTGGTAGCCGCCCGCCGTCTTGAGGATCCGGTCGCGCTTCGTGAACGCGCGCGCGAGCCGCAGCGCGCTCATCGCCGCCTCGGTGCCGGAGGAGACGAGCCGCACCTTCTCCACCGACGGCACGGCGGCGACGATCTCCTCGGCGAGCTCCACCTCCGCCTCGGTCGCCGCGCCGAAGCTCGTGCCGCGCGCGGCGGCCTCCCGCACGGCCTCGACCGTCTCGGGATCCGCGTGGCCGAAGAGGAGCGGGCCCCAGGACATGACCCAGTCGAGATAGCGCCCGCCGTCCGCCGTCTCGATGTAGGCGCCGTCGCCCGAGCGGACGAAGAGCGGCTCGTCGAGCCCGACGCCGCGCATCGCGCGGACCGGCGAGTTGACGCCGCCGGGGATCAGCTCGAGCGCGCGCCGGTAGAGAGCGGAGCGTGCCGTCAGAGCCAAGCCGGGAGGTCGCGCGTCCAGTAGCTGACGATCAGGTCGGCGCCCGCGCGCTTGATCGCAGTGAGCGACTCGAGAGCGGCCGTCCGCTCGTCGAGCCAGCCGGCCTGCGCCGCCGCCTTGACCATCGCGTACTCGCCCGAGACGTTGTACGCGGCGAGCGGCACGTCGAACCGCTCGCGCGCGGCGCGGATCACGTCGAGGTACGGCAGCGCGGGCTTGATCATGATCGCGTCCGCACCCTCCGCGATGTCGAGCTCGCACTCGCGCAGCGCCTCGCGGACGTTGGCGGGATCCATCTGGTAGCCGCGCCGGTCGCCGAACGACGGCGCGCTGTCCGCCGCCTCGCGGAACGGCCCGTAGAAGGCCGAGGCGTACTTCGCGGAGTAGGCGAGGATCGGCGACGCCTCGAAGCCGTGGTCGTCGAGCGCCTCGCGGATCGCACCGACACGGCCGTCCATCATGTCGCTCGGCGCGACGACGTCGGCGCCGGCCTCGGCGTGGCTGACCGCCGTCCGCGCGAGGAGCTCGAGGCTGCGGTCGTTGTGGATCTCGCCGTCAACGACGACGCCGCAGTGGCCGTGCGACGTGTACTCGCACAGGCAGACGTCCGTCATCAGGACGAGCTCCGGGAAGCGCGGCCGCAGCGCGCGGAGCGCAAGCTGGACGATGCCCTCGTCCTCCCAGGCGCCGGTCGCCTCGTCGTCCTTCTCCGCCGGGACGCCGAAGAGCATGAGCGCTTTGACGCCCGAGCTTGCGAGGTCTTCCGCCTCGCGGACGAGACCGGCGAGATCGAAGCGCGCCATCCCCGGCAGCGCCTCGTTCGCGAGCGGCTCGGGTGCGGCGAAGAGCGGCATGACGAACTCGTCGAGGTGGAGGCGCGTCTCGCGCACGAGCCCGCGCAGCGCGTCGGTGCGCCGGAACCGCCGCAGCCGGGTGACCGGGAACGAGCTCATCGGCGGGAAGGGTACGCCGGACCGCTAGGAGGCGGGAGCCGGCGGCGACTCGGGCGCGGCGCCCGGCTTCCGCTTCGGCTCGAGCTGCGCGACGACGAGCGGCGACTCGTCGGTCCACGCCTCGAGCTCGAGCCGCTCGGCGAAGAACTCCCACGCGGCGCGGCCGGCCGCGAGGAGCGGCAGCGCGACGAGGATCCCCGGGAAGCCGTAGATCTCGCCGCCCGCGAGCAGCCCGAAGATGACGAGGAGCGGGTGGAGCCGCAGCGAGCGTCCCATCACGTTCGGGACGATGACGTGGCCCTCGAGCTGCTGGATCCCGAAGAAGAGCAGGACGACCCAGAGCGCCGAGAGGGGGTGCTGGACGAGCGCGTAGAGCACCGGCGGCGCCGCGCCGAGCCACGGGCCGATGTACGGGATCAGCTCCGTGAAGCCGGCCCACGCGCCGAACGCGGCGGCGTAGCGGCCGCCGTGCGGCATCAGCCCCGCGATCCCGAGGATCCAGAGACCGAGCCCGGCGCTGACGCCGATGATCAGCGAGAGGAGGAGCTGGCCGCGGACGTAGCTCGCGACCGCCTGCTCCATGCGCACGATCAGGCCGCCCTTGCCGTGCGGCGGGAAGCGCCGGTCGACCGCCTCCGTCAGCCGCTGCATGTCGAGGAGCATGTAGATCGAGACGACGACGACGAGGAACGCGTCGAAGAGGAGGGTGACGACCGCGACGCCGGCTCCTTCCGCCCAGTTGAGCGCCTTCGACGTGTACTTCTGGACGTCCTTCAGTCCCACCTGGTGGAGGAACTTCTGGCCCTGCTGCTGGACGTGGACGCCGCTCAGGTGATGGTGGTCGAGCCACGCCTGGAAGCGGGCGAGATCGTGCTCGGCGCCGGTCGCGCGCGGGTGTCCGGAGACGACCGTAAAGTAGGCGTCGACCCGGTGCGTCGCGGTGCGCGTCTCCTGCACGACCACCGTGGCGAGACCGATGATCGCAAGGGCGACGACCGCAGCGAAGGCGAGATAGACGAGGCTCACAGCCGGCCCGCGCGGGATCCACGCCCGCCCGAGGCCGCGCACGAGCGGGTTGAGGAGCAGGGCGATGAGCAGCGCCACGAGGAACAGGAAGAGGACGTGACGCACCGCTCCCGCCACCGTCCATACGAGCAGCAGCAGCAGGGGCAGAGCCACGAGCTGCACCCAGCGAGGTACCTGTATCCGCACGGCAGCACGGCGACGCATCGCTCCGATGGTCCCCGCGGCGTCGGACGGACCGACGGCAGCCTCGCGCTCGCGGTCACCTGGGAAGAGGAGCGGCCGTCCGATAGGCTGCCCCGCGACATGCCGTCCTCACGCCCCAACGGGAGGCGGCGGGTCGAACGGCGGCAGGCGCGCTCGGCACGTCGCGCGCGCCGGTTCGCACTCCTCGTCCTGCTCGCCACGATCTTCGTCATCGCTCTCGCGCTCACAGCCTTCGGCGGCAGCCCCGCCCGGGCGCCGCTGCCGCTCGATCGCGCCGCGCTCGCGTCGGTGCAGACCCGGCCGGTGCCCGAGATCGTCGCGCAGCGCGGCGGCGTCCGCTTCCAGCTCCCGATCGCGCAGGCGCGCGTCACGGCGATCGGCTACAGCTCGGCGACCGGCGCGCTCTCGCTCCATCCGGTCGGCCACCAGGTGAACGAGGGACTGCTGTCGCGTCTCGTGCACGGGATCTTCGGCGGCAACGGCGGCACGCCGGCCTGGTACCAGCTCGGCGGCGGCGGCACGGAGGCGCTCGACGTCGGTGCCGCGGCGGGAACGGACGTCTACGCGCCGGTGGACGGGATCGTCGCCTCGATCAGCCCCTTCGTCGTCGAGGGCAAGCAGTACGGCGCGGAGATCGACATCCAGCCGCAGAACGCACCGGCGGTCGTCGTGGCGATCACGCAGCTCATCGCCGACCCGGCCCTGAAGGTCGGCAGCGCCGTCGTGAGCGACGCGACGAAGCTCGGCACCGTCGCGGACCTCGCCGTCGTCGAGCGGCAGGCGCTCGCGAAGTACACGAACGACGGTGGCAACCACGTCACCATCGAGCTCCGCCGTGCCCCGGTCCTCGCGACCGGCTAGAAGGGAACCGCTCCCGTGAACATCCTCTTCCTCGCGGACGTCTTCGGCGTCCCCGGCCGGCGCGCGGTGGAGGAGCACCTCCCCGCGCTCCGCGAGCGCTACGACGCCGACCTCGCGATCGTCAACGGCGAGAACGTCGCCGACGGCGCGGGCATCACCCCGAAGCTCGCGGACAAGCTCCTCGCCGCCGGCGCCGACGTCGTGACGCTCGGCAACCACACGTACCGACGCAGCGGCATCGGCTCCTATCTCGAGGCGAGCGAGCGCGTCATCCGCCCCGCCAACCAGGGCGCACTGACGCCGGGCAACGGGATGGCGGTCGTCGAGGCGCGAAACGGCGTCACGGTCGCGGTCCTCAGCCTCCTCGGCCACCTCTTCCTCGACACGCCGGTCTCGCCGTGGGAGGTCGTGGACGCGCTCGTCGAGGAAGCACGCGCCGCCGCACCCGTCGTCGTCGTCGACTTCCACGCCGAGGCGACGAGCGAGAAGGTCGCGCTCGCCGCGTGGCTCGACGGACGCGTCACCGCCGTGATCGGCACGCATACGCACGTCCAGACGAGCGACGCGCGGATCCTCCCCGGCCGCACGGCGGCGATCACGGACGCCGGCATGACGGGCCCGCACGACTCGGTGATCGGCGTCAAGTCGGAGCTCGCGATCGCGCGGATGCGCGCGCGGCTACCCGTCCGGTTCGAGCCCGCGGAAGGCGGCGCCCGGCTGGAGGGAGTCGTCGTGACCTGCACCGATGAAGGGCGAGCCGAGGCGATCGAGACGATCCGCGTCCCCGCCTGAGGGCCGGGTCACAAGCTTGCGTAAAGGCACGGCGGGCGCCATCAAGGCGAGCGCCGCGAACGGGAAGAACCACGGGATATACGTGTAGAGCCAGTACGTCTGGACGACCTCGAACCCCGCGAGGAGCGCGGCGGTGAACGCGACGAGCTGGAGCGGCGACTTGCGGCGCGGGACGACGGCGACCGCGAGCGCGCCGGCGACGAGGACGACCTGGAGGACCCGCTGCAGGATGTGGAGGTCGGGCAGCCCGCGCGCGTGGTACTGCACCCAGTCCCACAGCGACCAGGGCGCCTGGCGATTGACCTGGTAGCCGAACGTCCGGTGCCAGAAGACGACGAGCTCGTGGAGCGGGTGCGGATCGAGCAGGACGACGGAGAAGACGGCGAGCGTCCCCGCGACGAATCCCGCTGTGAACCGCGTGTTCAACCTCCCGGTCGGATACGTCAGCCAGAGCGGCGCGACGACGAGCGAGGCGAACTTCGTCCACGCGGACGCCGCGGCAAGAACGCCCCGTGAAGCGGGAGCGGATATGAGCCAGAAGGCCCAGACGAGGAGGCACGGCATGATCGCGTCGTTCGTGTTCGAGTTCGAGACGTACTGCGTGAACGGGTACGCCGCCCAGGCGAACGCGAGCACCGCGCCGAGCCGGCGGCCGCCGAAGCGCAGCCCGACGAACCAGAGGCCGAGGATCGTCAGGAGGTCGAAGGCGATCGCGGTGAAGTGCGACGCCGGGAGGCTGTCCCACTTCCCGCTCCAGCCGAGCGCGAGGTAGCCGGGGATGTACGCCTCGTACGCGGTCGGCCCGTACGTGTCGCCCTGCGGGTTCGCGCTCTCGCAGCGGCCGTTCGTCTGGACGCGGTCGCGGATCTCGCCGGAGGCGTCGGCCGGCCCGCACGGCTTGAGGTACTTGCCGCTCGGGAGCTGCTCGACCGGGAAGTTCCCCCACGGCGCCTGTCCCTCGACGATCCGCTCCGCGCCGATCACGCCGGAGTAGCCGACGTCGATCACGTTCGAGCGCTCGACGTTGAGGCCGACGCGGAAGCCGGCGAGGAAGATCGTCGCGCCGATCAGCACCCAGACCGGCCAGCGCGGCGCGCCCGGCGTCCCGCGGTTCCGCGTCCCGATCCAGACCCCGCGCACGACGACCCAGATGAGGCACGGGTAGAAGAGCGGCACCGCCGTGAAGACGTCCCCGTGGTTGAAGTACCAGAGCGACGCGGTCGGCCAGAGGAGGAAGAGCAGGTCGAGGTTGCGGAGCGAGAGCGGCCGCTTCACGTCGCCGAGGCCGAGGAGGAAGACGGCGCAGAACGCGCCCCAGATCCACGGGTTGTTGATCGCCGTGCCGCCGAACGCGCCGGGCGAGCCGCGCGCCATCCCCCACGCGACCTGCGGCCCCGTCCACGCCTCGGTGACGGCGCCGGTCGCGTCGACGACCGTCCCCTCGGCGATCTCGCCCGCGGCGCCCCACCAGATCTTCACCGTCCACTCGGTGCTCGCCGCCGAGTACGTCTCGTCGTCGCTCCGTCCCCGCCGCGGGTAGCGCGAGAGCCACGCTGCGACCTTCGGGTCGCGCTCGAAGATCCGGAGCGCCTGGCGCTTCGTCAGCTGCCGGCTCGGCGGCGGGACGAACGGCGTCTGGATGAGGCGGCCCTTCGAGTCGAAGACGGGCGCCATCGGGCCTTTGGCGGCAGCCGGCGCGGCGCCGAGCAGCGCGAGCAGGGCGACTCCGAGGACGAGGCGGCGCCTCACCTGCGGAAAGCTACGTCCTGCCCTTCCGGAACGACCAGAGCTTGTTCCCGATGAAGTTGAGCGGCATGACGAGGACGATCGCGATCGCATTCGCCATGAACTTCCCCATCCCGGCGCCGCTGACGAACAGGTCGAGGATCGCGAGGTTGGCGCCGAGCGCCGCGAGGGAGACGACGAAGAAGCGGATCCCCTGCACGCCGATGTGGCCGCGCTGGGCGCGGAACGTCCAGAGCCGGTTCCACGTGTAGTTGCTCGTCACCGCGACGAGGAACGAGCACGTCGCCGCGGCGAGGAAGTGGAGGCCGGCGTCGAGGAGCGTGCGGTAGACCGCGAGGTTGATGACGTAGCCGACCGCGCCGACGACGGCGAACTTGCCGAGCTGCACCCAGTTGCTGAGGGAGCGGAACGAGGCGACAAGCCGGCCGCGGGACGGCTGCAGGGTTCCGGCGGGCTCGGTCACTCCGCCGCCGAGGGTAGCTCAGGCGCCTGACCGAGCTCCCGTACCGACCGGCCGCGCTCGCGGTAGAAGTCGACGTCCTCGAGCAGGAGGAAGGCGGAGCCGACCGCGATCTCGTGGTCGCGCACCTCGGCGGCGTCGAGGACGAGGAAGCGCTCCGTCCCGTCCCCGCAGAGGACGACACAGCCGAGCAGCCGCTCGCCGGCCGCGTCGTAGAGGACGTCGACGGGCCGGCCGAGCCGGATCCCGTGCAGCTGAACGGGGAGCTGCAGGAGCTCCTCTGCGGACCTCGACCCCACGCTCGCCTACGTTCCCGCCACGAGCGGAACGAATCTGCAGGGGACAGTGCGGAGGACGGCCGGGCCCTCGGGCGTGGCGACGACGACCTCGAGCCACTGCTCGCCCGAGCCGCCGACCGGGACGACGAGGCGTCCCCGCGGCGCGAGCTCCGCGTAGAGGGCCGGCGGCGGCTCGAGCGCCGCCGCCGCGACGGCGATCGCGGCGAACGGCGCCGCCTCCGGCAGGCCGCGGCTCCCGTCGCCGACGTGCAGGCCGACGCGTCCCGCGTAGCCCGCGGCGGCCAGATTCGCCCGGGCCTGCTCCGCGAGTGCCGGGATCCGCTCGATCGTGTGCACCTCGCCGGCGAGCTCGGCGAGGACCGCGGCCTGGTAGCCCGAGCCCGTGCCGACGTCGAGGACCCGCTCGTCTCCGCGCAGCGCGAGCTGCTCGCAGATGAGCGCGACCATGTACGGCTGCGAGATCGTCTGGCCGGCGCCGATCGGCAGCGCCGCGTCGGAGTACGCCTGGTGGCGCAGCTCCTCCGGCACGAACAGCTCCCGCGGCACGCGCTCCATCGCGGCGAGGACGCGCTCGTCCTCGATCCCGCGGCTCCGGAGCTGCGTCTCGACCATCGACGCCCGCGCCTCAGCCGACACGCGCCACTCCGAAGTGGCCGAGGATCGCCGGCGTGACGTCGGTGATGCGCGCCGGCGACGCGTCGACTCCGACGGTGAGGAGCGGCACGAGCGAGTCCCCCGCGACGAGCGAGCCGTGGCTGCCCCCGCCGGCGTGATGCTGCCCGCCGAGGTCGACGAGCTCCCAGCCCTCCGCGGCGGAGACGAGCAGCTCGCCCGCGTTCGGATTCGCGAGCGCGGCGCGCGCCCGCCAGGCGGCGTCGGGATGGTCGAGCTGCTCCACGGGGATGTCCTCGCCGTCGCGGCGCGCGACCGCCTCGCCTTCCTCCAGGCGGAGCGTCACGTCGACCGCAGGCTCGCCGTCGAGCCGTCGCGCAAGCTCGGCCGCGTCGACTCGCGCGTCCGGCAGGAGGTAGACCTGCCCGGCACGGTTCGACGCCGTGACGACGACCTGGCCCGCAAGATCGGCGAAGGCCGGCTCGAGCCGCGCGGCTTGCTCGACGTTCGTCTGGCCGTGGTCGGAGAGGACGATCACCGCGTAGCGCTCGAGGAACTCGTCCGGCCCGCCGGCGGCGTCGAGGAGCGCGCCGATCGCCGCGTCGGTGCGCTCGAGCGAGACGTCCGCGGCTCCCGCCGGGCCGTGCGCGTGCGAGGCGAAGTCGTAGTCCGAGAGGTAGTAGGCGAGGAAGTCGAAGCCGTCGCGCGTCACGAGCCAGCGCCCGACCGCCGCGGCGTAGGCGTCCGTCGAGCCTCCCTTCCGGCTCCGAACGGCGAACGGCGCTCCCGTCCGGTCGGACTCGTAGAGGCCGTAGTAGAAGAAGCGGCTCGGCCCGTGCACGGCGCGGTTCAGTCCCGGCACGGTCGGCAGGTAGCGGTGCCGCCCGCGGTAGCACGTGATGTTCACGGCGCCGGCGACGAGACCGGCGTCCTCGAGCGCCTCGAAGACGGTCACCGCGTCGCGCGCGAGGTCGCGCCCGTTCATGGAGACGATCGTGTCGACGAGCGACTGCGAGAGCCCTGCCTTGCGGAGTGCCGGGAAGGACGAGCCGTACTCGACGATCCGCCGCTCCTTCCGGCTCCACCACGTCATCGACGGGATGTGGTGGACGTCGGGCCCCGCGCCTGTCGCGATCGACGTGACGCAGACCGGCGTCAGCGAGGGGAAGACCGACGTCGCGCGGCGGTACTCGCCGTGGGCGGCGAGGAAGGAGAGCGCCGGCGCGCGGCCGCTCTCGACGGCGCGCTCGAAGGCGTCCGGCGTCATCCCGTCGACGACGATCAAGACGAGCTTCCTGGGCACGGCCGCCTCGCTCAGTCGCGCGCGAGTGTGCGCAGGCCCGCGTAGCGCTCGGGTTGCGTCCGCCGCAGCCGCGCCGCGAGGGCGGGCAGGGCGAGCGCCTCGAGGTAGCCGGCGACCGGGACGAAGGCGATCCCCGCGGCGACGAGCGCGGCACCGGCGACCAGCGTCGCCGTTCCGCCGCGCGTGCCGCCGCGACGGAGCGCGCCGAGCACGACAGGCACCGCGCCGAGCGAGCCGAGGAGGCCGCCCGCGATGCCGCCGAGCCGGTCGATCCAGCCTCCCGTCTGCCACGAGGCGACACCGAAGCCGAGAGCCGCGCCGATGCCGCCCGCAGCGATGACGACGGCGAGCGCGAGCGCCCGCGTCTTCCCGACGAAGCCGGCGAGCAGGACGCCGGCGGCGGCGCCGAGCCCGACCGAGACGCCGATCCAGTACCAGGAACCCACGCCTCAACCGTAACCGCAGCCGCCTGTCACCCGTTGTTCCGGGCAGACCCAGTTTTCATGAGATCCCAGGAGGTTCACGTGGCCCCCGATCGTCCCTTGCTCGTCTTCTTCACGTCCCGCCGCTCGGGCCCGGCGCGGCGCATGGAGAGCCTGCTCGCCCACATCGGGCGCCGCGAGCGCAGCCGTCTCCGTGTGAGCAAGGTCGACGTCGACGAGCGGCCCGACCTGATGGAGCGCTTCGGGATCGATCAGGTGCCCGCGCTCGCGCTCGTCGTCGGCAAGCGGGTCGTCTCCCGGCTCGAGGGACGCGCGACGGCGCCGCGGATCGAGGCGATGCTCGAGGAGCACCTCGAGCAGGTCGCGGTCTAGCTCTCGAGCTTCGCGATCACCGCGAGGCCGAAGTTGGCCGCGCGCTTACCGTCGACGACGCGATGGTCGAACGTCACCGAGACGTTCCCCATCCCGCGGACGACGACCTCGCCGTCGCGGACGACCGCGCGGTCCTCGATCCGGTGGATGCCGAGGATCCCGACCTCGGGGTGGTTGACGAGCGGCGTGACGAAGAGGCCGGCGGCCTTGCCGGCGCTCGTGATCGTGAACGTCCCGCCGCGCAGCTCCTCCGGCTCGAGCTTCGCAGCGTGCGCCGCGTCGGCGAGGCGGCGAACCTCGGCATCGAGCTCGTCGAGCGAGAGCTTGTCCGCGCCGTGGACGACGGGGACGACGAGGCCCTGCTCCGTCTGGACGGCGACGCCGAGGTCGTAGCGGTCGAGCAGCACGAGCTCGCCGTCCTCGACGCGAGCGTTGAGCTCCGGGAACTGGCGGAGCGCCTCGGCGACCGCTTGGAGCACGAGCGGGACGAGGCGCTTGAGGTCGACGCCGGAGAAGTCGCACTCCTCGACCCACGTCACGGCCGGAATCTCGTGCGCGCGGGTCAGGTGCTCGAACATCTGCCGCTTGACGCCGCGCAGCGCGACCCGTGTCCCCTCCGGACCAGTCCCGGTGTCTGACACCTGGACATGTCCCGGCGACGCAGCCGCGTTCCGCACGTCTTCCTCGGTGAGCCGGCCCTGCGGGCCTGTGCCCGTCACCGTTGCGAGGTCGACTCCCAATTCCTGAGCCACTTTTCGGACGAGCGGTGTCGCGCGCACCTTCGCTCCGCCTGCTGAATCGGCGCGAGCGCGTGTCGGTTCGGGACGTGTCTCGGTGTCTGACACCGGGACTGGTCCCGCCGGGACAGTCGCGGCGTCGCCGCCGATCACGACGAGGACGGTGCCGACCGGGACGACCTCGCCCTCGGCGACGAGGATCTTCGAGACGAGCCCTCCCGCCGGGGACGGGATCTCGACCGTCGTCTTGTCCGTCGCGATCTCGACGAGGGGCGCGTCCTCGGCGATCTTCTGGCCCTCCTCGACGAGCCAGCGGGCGATCTCGCCCTCGGTCAGACCCTCGCCGAGATCCGGCAGCTTGAACTCGTACGCCACGCCTAGAACTCCAGGAGCTTCCGCGCCGCCGCGGCGACCCGCTCGACGGACGGCATGTACGAGTCCTCGATCTTCCAGTACGGGTACGGGACGTCGTAGCCGGTCACGCGGAGCACCGGCCCGTGCAGGTCGAGGATCGCCTTCTCCGCGAGGATCGCCGCGATCTCCGCGCCGAAGCCGGCGGTGCGCGGCGCCTCCTGCACGACGACGACGCGGCCCGTCTTCGCCGCCGACCTGAGCAGCGCCTCCTCGTCGAGTGGCCGCAGGGAGCGCAGGTCCAACACCTCGACGGACGCCTCGCCCTCGAGCGCGTCGGCAGCGCGCTCGCAGACCGGCACCATCGCGCCGTACGCGACGAGGGTCACGTCCGTCCCCTCGCGCGCGAGCCGCGCCTCGCCGAGAGGCACGACGTGCTCGCCCTCGGGGACGTCCTGCTTCTCGGCGCGATAGATGAGCTTCGGCTCGAGGATGACGACCGGATCGGGATCGCGGATCGCCGCCGCGAGAAGTCCCTTCGCGTCCGCCGGCGTCGAGGGGATCGCGACCTTCACGCCGGGCGTGTGGACGTAGTACGCCTCGGGCGAGTCGTCGTGGAGCTCGGGCGCGCGCACGCCGCCGCCGTACGGCATCCGCACGACGAGCGGGAACTCCATCTTCCCGCCGGTGCGCCAGCGGTAGCGGCCTACGTGGGTGATCAGCTGGTCGAGGCAGGGATACGAGAAGGCGTCGTACTGCATCTCGCAGACCGGCTTCCAGCCGGCCATGCAGAGGCCGACCGCGCTGCCGAGGATCCCAGCCTCCGCGAGCGGCGTGTCGACGCAGCGGTTCTCGCCGAAGCGGTCGCGCAGCCCCGCGGTCGCGCGGAAGACGCCGCCGGCACGGCCGACGTCCTCGCCCATCACCATCACCGACTCGTCGCGCGCAAGCTCGACGTGGAAGGCGTCGTTGATCGCCTCGACCATGAAGAGGTCAGCCATCCCAGCCCTCCCGCAGGTTCGGCGGCGGCAGGACGTACGCGTTGTCGAAGACGAGCTCGGGATCCGGATACGGCTCGGCCTCCGCCTCGGCGATGCCGGCGCGCATCAGCTCGAGCGCGTCGCCCCGGATCTCCTCCTCGGTCGCCGCGTCGAGAACCCCGAGCGCCCGGAGGTAGCGCTCGTAGCGGCCGACGCACTCGTTCTGCTTCTCCTGCTCGACGCGCTCGAGGTCGATGTAGGCGCGCGGATCGTCGGCGGTCGCGTGCGGCGCGGCGCGATAGGAGACGGCCTCGATGAACGTCGGCCCGCCGCCGGAGCGCGCCCGCTCGACCGCCTCGCGGGTCGCCTCGAAGACGGCGAGGACGTCGCCGCCGTCCACCCGCACGCCCGGCATCCCGTAGCCCGCCGCCTTCGCGGCGAGCGTCTCGGCGCGGGTCTGCGCCGACAGGGGCGTCGAGATCGCCCACTGGTTGTTGTTGCAGAAGAGGATCGCCGGTGCCTGCATCACCCCCGCGAAGTTCGCTCCCTCGTGGAAGGCGCCCTCGCTCGTCGCGCCGTCCCCGAAGTAGGCGATCGCGACGGTCGAGTTCCCCTTCAGCTTCTCGCCCCACGCGAGCCCGGCGGCGTGCGGCACGTGCGTCGCGATCGGGACGCAGATCGACGCGACGCGGAACTCGGCGGGGTTCCACCAGCCGGCGGGATGGCCGCGCCACCAGTGGAGAACCGTGCTGACCGGCATCCCGCGCAGCAGCCCGATCGCCGACTCGCGGTAGCTCGGGAAGATCCAGTCGCCCTCGTCGAGCGCGTGCACCGAGCCGGCCTGCATCGCCTCGTGGTTCCAGAAGATCGCGTACGTCCCGATCCGGCCCTGGCGGTGGAAGACGACCGAGCGCTCGTCGTACGTGCGGAGGAGGATGAGCGAGCGGTAGATCGCGAGGAGCTCGTCGGCGCCGAGGCCGTCGACCTCGCGCTCCTCGTCGAGCACGCGACGGAGCTCGAATTCCTCTCCCGCCACCTTCGCCACGGCCGCGAAGCCTACTGAGCCGGGTGAAGCTGAGAGCGCAGCCAGGCGAGCTGGCTGCGGAACGCGGCGGCGTTGAGCGTGTGGGGCGCGTCGTACCACTTCACGCGGCGGCTGCCGTGGATCGCGTCGATCGCGCGGTGCAGCTGCGCGCGGGGGACGATGAGGTCGGCGAGGCCGTCCTGGACGTAGAAGCTGCCGCGCGCGAGCTCCAGGTACTTGACGACGACCGGACCTCCGCGGGCCGACATCAGCGCGAAGACGTGCGGGCGCGGATCGACGCCGCCGACGATCGCGGCCGTGTCGGCGCCGAGGCTCAGCCCCGCGACGCCGAGCCGCGAGGCGTCGACGTCCGAGCGCGCGACGAGGAGGTCGAGCGCTCGGCGCACGTTCTCGACGAGCGGCGCCCAGCTCGTCGCGACGCTCGGCTGCTGGATCGACATCCCGACGCCGCCGCTCTGGGCGAAGCGGACGTCGGAGGTGAGGAAGTCGCTCATCGAGCCGCCGGAGCCCGTGAGGAAGAGCACCGCCGGATGGCGGCCGGAGCGGCGTGTGAACGCGAGGAGGGCATGGACGACCTTCCCGCCTGCGCCGCGGAACGAGACGCCGTCGAGGACGGCTCCCTTGCCCTGCGCGAGATGGGTTGTGTGGACGTCGAGCGGGCCGCTCGGGTCGGGGAACGCGGACGGCTTGCCGTTGCCGCCGCAGCCGGCGAGCAACGCGAGCGCGAGGAGGAGCGCGACGACGGGCCCGCTAGACGAGCACCGATACCGCCTCACGCTCGGCCTCGAAGACTGCCTCCCGGACATCCCCGAGATCCTCCCCGTCGACATGGAGTGCGAGCGGATCGTCGCACGAAATCTCGATCCGGTCGAGGTCGTGGAGGCTCGGGTGGCGGCCCCGGAGGACGCGCGCGACGAGCGGCGCGGCCGTGACCGGCGAGACGCGGACGGGAGCGACGAGATCGAGGCCGAGCTCGAACTCCGCCTCCCGCGCGATCGGTAGCGGCACCGCGCCGGCGTAGGTGTACGGACTGCAGTTGGCGACGAAGGCGCAGACTGCGCGACCGGCTCCCTTCACCTCGAGCCGCGGCTCGAGCCGGCCGCGCTCGGAGCCGAGCAGCCGGACGAGCGCGCCGGCGAAGGCGAGATCGCCGGGACGGCGGCCGTCGTGCGCGCGCCCGAGCGCGTCGACGCGACGGACGACGTCGGCCGGAAGGCCGATGCCCGCGCCGAAGCCGAAGCGGCGGCCGTTGACGCGGCCGACGGAGATCCGGCGCGTCCGTCCTGCCTGCAGCGCCGCCGCGATCCGCTGAGCGGCCGCGACCGGGTCGCGCGGCATGCCGAGCGCGCGCGAGAGAACACTCGTGCCACCGCCGGGCAGGAAGCCGACCGGGACGTCCCGCTCGAGCCCGTTCAACGCCTCGTTGAAGCCGCCGTCGCCGGAGAAGACGACGACCGCGTCGACGCCGTCGCGGCAGGCGGCGGTGACGAGGTCCGTCGCGTGGCCCGGGTGCTCCGTGAGCACGACGTCGAGGGAGCCGCCGTGCTTGAGCTCCGCCCTGACCGCTGCGAGCCGGTCCTCGCTGACGCGAGTCGCGAACGGATTGACGACGAGCAACGCATTGGGCACGGCGGCCCCGGACCCTACCGCCCGCCAGCGCTAGCGCACGCGCACCGCGACGAGCCTCCGGGTCGACTCGCCCGCCAGCAGCGGCTGCCCGGCGAGGCGCCCGCGGAGGAAGAACGTCAGGAGCGAGCTCCGGGCCAGCGCCCCGCGCGGCCGCACTTCCACGGCTGCCCAGCCGGTGCTTCCCGTCTTCACCTCCGGCGCCGCCGTCACGCGTCCGAAGGGGACGCCGACGAGCTTCACCAGCGCGTTCGCGACGGGCTTCCCGCTCGAGTCGACGACGAGGATGCGCACCCGCACCGGCGACCGGCCGCTGAGCTCACTCGGCGTGAAGTGCACCTGCGAGATGACGAGCCGGTTGTCGACCGGCGCCTCGATCACGCGGTGCTCCCGCGAGAACAAGGGACGAACGTGCGCGCCGGGCATGATCCGGACGGAGACGAGCCTGCGGATGGAGGAACCTCCGAGCGCCGGCTGTCCCGGCACGCGAGCACGGATGAAGAGCGGCAGCAGGCTGCGCCCCGTGAGGGGAAGGCTCTTCAGCGGCTGCAGGCGGAAGGTGACCCAGCCGCTGGTGGCCGTCTTGGCCTCGCGAAGCCGCGCCACCCGGTTCGCGGGGATGCCGCGCACGTAGACGAGCGCGCCGCTCACGGAGTCGCCGTTCGTATCGGAGATGTGGACGCGCAGGCGGATCGCCTTGCGGCTCGTGATCGCGCCGGGGCTGAGCCCGATCTGGTCGACGACGAGGCGGTAGCCCCCGACCGACCCGGCGCCGACCGTGCTCCCAGTCCCGCCACCGCCACCGCCACCGCCACCGCCGCCACCGCCGCCGCCACCGCCGCCACCGCCGCCGCTCTTCGTCGACGGCAGGAGGAAGTCGAAGGCCGGGGTGTTGTCGAGCTGGGTCATCCAGCCCTGCACCGACGGGTCGGGCGAGGCGTTCTCGAACGAGAACGCGGTGCCGTCGTAGAACCGCGACCCGACCGTGGCCGCGCCCTGCTTGGGCCGCCCGTACTGGTCGGTGCCGGAAAGCGGGTGGAGAACGGACTTCGGGACGACGAGCGTGATCGTCCCGCTCTTCTGGTCGACCGAGCCCTGGATCGGCGTGTTGCCCGGGTAGATCTCGCACTTGTCCCCGCCCTCGCCGCCACAGGTCCCGGAGTCAGTCGTGAAGTCGTCGTAGCCGTAGCTGAAGCCGCTGCTCGGGCTCCAGCTCGCGACGGCGGCTGCGTCCTGCCAGCCGTTCGTGAAGCGCCAGATCCAGACGAGGGACCCGTTACCCGCCGCGGAGGAGAGCGCCGAGCTCGAGAGGTCGGCGAGATGGAGCGTCACGGTGAAGCCGCCCGTCTTCGCGTCGGGGCCGATCGCCGCGGCGGTGAAGTCGCCCGCCGGCACGTTTGCCGGGCTCGGCGTCGCGCCGATGTTCGAGTACGGCGCGAGGGCGTCGCCCGTCGGATCGGTGGTCGAGCTCCGTAGCGGCGTCCGTCCGCTGACGGAGACAGTCCCGCCGCCGTTCGACGGGCCGGCGATCTGCGTCGCCACCATCGGCGTCGCCACGTAGCCGGCCGAGTCGTCGGGCTTCTTGTTCGTCCGGTTGAAGACGACCGAGAGGCGGCCGTCGACGCGATTCTCGGTGATCGCGAAGAAGTCGGCGAGCGAGCGGTCGCCGTTGTTCAGCGTGCAGCCGAGCCCGTTCAGGCAGATCGAATCGTAATGGAAGGGGTGCGTCGTGACCTTCACCTGCGCCGCCGTCGGGCTCGAGCCGAAGACGTTGAGCGACTGGCTCACGTACACGTCCCACGCCGCCTTGAAGGCGCTCGTGTTCGGGTCGCCGTCGGTCGTCGTGCCGTAGAACGCGACCGCCGCGCGGCCGGACGCACCGCCCGCTGCCACCCACGGGAAGACGGTCGTGCGCACCGAGTCGCGGTCCATCTGCAGCGGCTTCGTCCAGCCCGGATCGACCGTCGGCTCGCCGTCGCTCGTCGCGCTCACGTCGGCGATGGACTGGTTGCAGCCGGTGACCTTCGCGGCAGGAAGCCCCGCGAGCCACGTGTGGTAGTCGGTCGTGTCCGCCCAGGCGACGTAGACGTTGCCCGCGTTGTCGACGTCCGCGGTCGCGAAGCCGGCCGTTGCCCCGCCGGAACCGGGCGCGACCTTGCAGTCCGTCCACGTCGACCCGTTGTCCTGGGAGATGGCGAGGTTGACCTGCCCGCCCTTCGTCCACGGCATCACGACGGTGTGGATGGACGGGATGTAGTGCATCGGGCCGGGGAAGTCCGGGTCGGGCGCCGCGATCGAGGCGACCGGCGAGTACGTCACGCCGCCGTCGGTCGACTTGACGACGACCGTGTTCCGCGGCTCCTGCTGGTTGTAGGAGAGAAGCACGGTCGAGGCGTCGGTGAACGTCTGCCACTGCCGGTCGGAGGCCGCGCCCTCGGTCGTCACGCCGCCGGCGACGTTGAAGCCGCCCGGTGTGAGCGTGTGGCCGTTGTCGGGCGAGGTCGCGGTCGTGAAGCCGCTGAGCGCACCGAGTCCCGCGTACGCGTACTGGTAGTTCCCGGCCGAGTTCTTGGCCTCTCCGGTCGAGACGACGCAGTCGCCGCCGCCGCCCACGGCCTGCTGTCCGCGCGGCGGCGTCCCGAGCAGGTGGAACTGGTCGCCGCCGTCGGTGGAGACCTGCGCGTAGTCGGCCGCGTTCGAGAAGCCGGTCGGGCCGCACGTGTAGAGGTTGCCCGCGAGGTCGGAGACGATCAGCGGCTCGGCCTCGTCGCGCTGGGGATCGGCGGGGACGGCGGCCGAGAACTCGAGTCCCTGCGGATCGGCGGACGCGAGCGAGCCGCCGGCGGTCGCGGCCACCGTCTTCATCGTGAGCGTGCCGGTGTAGTCCTGGGGCACCGCGTTGGCGAAGCCGCACGCCATCACGTCGTAGTCGCCCGCGCCGAGGTTCGACGCCGCAACGGTCTCGGTCGTGTTGCTGGTGTCGCTGCTCCCCACCTCGCCGCCGGTGTCGCCGCTCTCGACCGTGAGGATCTCGTCGTTCGTGTTCTCATTGCCGCTCGCCGGCGTCCAGCTGATCGAGAACGTGAACGTGGTCTGGATCCCCGTGTAGCCGGTCGCCGGCGTGTGGACGGTGATCGTGTGGTCGTCGACCTGGGGCGTGCCGGCGAGCGTCGAGCAGTCGCTCGTGGCGTTCGAGCCGGCCGGGATCGTTCCCGTCCACGTCACGGTCGCCGTCGAGCCGACCGGCGGCACGACCGCCGTCTGCGACGGCGGCGTCGACGCCCGCGTGGCCGACGCCCCACCGAGCAATGCCGCTGCGACGACCAGCGCCGTCCCGACCACGTACCACCGCAAGCGCCGCATGGCAGCTCCCCCCGGCTCGAGAATTCGTTCCCTCCGACGGCCGAGGAATGCCCGCGAGCGGAGGCGGCGAAACGCCTAGCGGGAGGCGTACCCGCGCATGCCGTCGAGGAGGAGCGCGGTGAAGCGGTCGGCCAGCTCGTCGGTCTTGCCGCCGGGACGGAGCCACGTGTACGCCCAGTTCGCCGCCGAGAGCGCGAGGAGCGCCGCGGTCGCGTCGTCGAGGTCGGTGCGCAGCTCGCCGAGCTCGCGTCCCTCCCGAAAGAGCGTGCGGAACCGCTCCTCGTAGCGCCGCCGCTCGGCGACGAACTCCGCTCGCCGCTCGCCCTCGAGGTAGCGCCACTCGCGCACGAAGACCGTCGCGACGTCGAGCTGCTCGGCGACGACGCGGAGGTGCGCCCGCAGCGCCGCCCGGATCCGCTCGACCACGGGGCCTTCCTCGGCCACCGAGTCGAGCGCCGCATGGAAGGCAGCAGAGCCCTCCCGCGCGACCTCCCAGAGCAGATCGGCCTTCGATTCGATGTGCGCATAGAGCGAGCCCTTCTGCACACCCAGCGCCTCGGCGAGATCACCGATCGACGTGCCGTGG
>DASRED010000021.1:0-18401 GCA_035652255.1 Gaiellaceae bacterium
ACGATGCCGCGGTCCATGATGTCGGCCGCGAGCTCGGGCGGCGTCTTGTCGAGCGTCGACTTGATCGCGTCGATGATCTGCATCACCGGCTCCTCGAGCGCGTGCCGGACCTCCTCGCTCGAGAGGATCACGGTCTTCGGCAGGCCCGTCAGCATGTCGCGGCCGCGGACCTCCGCCTGGACCTCTTCCTTCATCGTGTACGCGGAGCCGACCTCGAGCTTGATCTCCTCGGCCGTCTGCTGACCGATCAGCAGCTTGTACTCACGCTTGATGTGATTGATGATCGCTTCGTCCATCTCGTCGCCCCCGACCCGCAGCGACTGCGAGACGACGATCCCTCCGAGCGAGATCACGGCGACCTCGGTCGTGCCGCCGCCGATGTCGACGATCATGTTCCCGGTCGGCTCGGCGACGGGGAGGCCGGCGCCGATCGCTGCGGCCATCGGCTCCTCGATCAGGTACGCCTTGCGCGCGCCGGCGTTGAGCGTCGCCTCCTCCACCGCACGCTTCTCGACGCCTGTGACGCCGGAAGGCACGCAGACGACGACGCGCGGGTGCGCGAAACGGTGCTGGTGCACCTTCTGGATGAAGTGCCGGAGCATCTGCTCGGTCACGTCGAAGTCGGCGATGACGCCGTCCTTGAGCGGCCGGATTGCCTGGATCGTCCCGGGCGTCCGCCCGAGCATCCGCTTCGCCTCGACGCCGACCGCGTGCACCTCGCCCGAGCGCTGGTCGATCGCGACGACCGACGGCTCGGAAAGCACGATCCCGCGGCCGCGCACGTAGACGAGCGTGTTCGCCGTGCCGAGGTCCACCGCCATGTCGCGGCCACCGAAGCCGGTCAATCCAGAGAAGAGGCCCATCGCGGCGCCACTCTACCGGCACGAAGCCTTGACCCCGCCGTGACGGTTTCCCGCCTACGTTGACGGCATGAACGTGGTGACGCTGATCGGGAACCTCGCGACGGACGTCGAGCTCCGGGAGGTCGCCCCGGACAAGAAGGTGGCGAGCTTCCTGCTCGCCGTCGACCGGGCGAGCCGCGACGGCGGCGCGGACTTCGTGAGCGTCTCGGCGTGGGACCGGCAGGCCGAGCTCTGCGCCGAGTACCTCGGCAAGGGCCGGCGGGTCGCCGTCGACGGCAGGCTGAAGTCGCGCTCGTGGGAAGAGGACGGCAAGCGGCGCACGGCGCTCGAGGTCGTGGCGCGACGGATCGAGTTCCTCGGCGGCGGGCCGCGCTCCGACGACGAAGGAGCCGGCGGCGAGGTGATCCCCTTCGAGGCGCCTGTCGCGAGCTAGACCGGCGGCAGCCCGGCGAGGAACTCGTCGATCGCAGCGAGACAGGCGTCCGGCCTTTCGCCGATCAGGAGGTGCCCGCAGCCGGCGATCGTCCGCAGCGGGGCGCGCAGGCGGCGCGCGTACTCGATCCCGTCCGCGAGCTTCACCCACTTGTCGCTCGCTCCCCAGAGGACGAGGCAGGGGCACGCGACCTTGTCGAGCTGAGCGCGCGGGTCGGTCGCGAGGAGCGCCCTCCCCGCCTGGCGTGTGTTGCGGTGGTACGCCGGGCCGACGAGGAACGACTCGGCGGCCTCGGGCTCGAGCGCGTCCGGGTCGGCGACCGCCCACCAGCCGAAGGCGAGGCACCGGCCGAGGCGCGACCTCGACCACGCGTTCCGGAACGGCGCGATCGCCTTCCCCGGCTGGAGGAGGCCGTCGACCGTCAGCGTCACCTGCGCCGCGCGCGTCGCGGAGCCGATGCCCGCTGCCGCGGCGAGCACGATCCCACGTACCGCCCGCGGCCGGAGGACGGCGGCACGAAGCGCGACGAGCCCGCCGAGCGAGTGCCCCACCCAGGCAGCCGAGGCGAGACCTTCCGTCTCGTGGATCGCCAGGACGGCCTGCGCGAGGTCGTCGACGTGGCGCACCTCCGGCAGAGGCGCCGAGCGCCCGTGACCCGGCAGGTCGGGCACGATGACGCGGTACCGCTCGGCGAGCGCCGGCGCGAGCGCGCGCCAGTTCTCGATCGTGCCGCCGAGCCCGTGCACGAGAACGAGCCGCGGCCCGCTGCCGCCGATCGCGTAGCGCAGCGGCGCGCCGTGCCAGACGAGCTCGCGTTCCTCGAATCCGTCCAGACGTCGTTTGCCCTCCGTCACCATTGGGGCATATTCTTCGCCTAATGGATGTTTCGCAGGAGCAGGCCGCGTGAAGCCTGCAGTGTCGACAAGCGAGGGTGCGAGCTAACCCGCGGCGCGTTGTGCGCGGCGGGTTTTTTCGTTGCTAGGGCTGGAAGCGCCGTCGGCGAGCCGCCGGCGCCCGGCCGAAGACCGATTGGGAGGAGTCGGACCACATGGCGAATCACCTCACGCCCGAAGAACTGTCGAAAGAGCTTGGGCTCGACCGGCAGGAGGTGATCCGGGTCTGCGTGGAAGAGGGCGTGCCCATCTACCAGGGCAAGATCGACAAGTACCTCTTCCAGGCGCAGTTGCAGGCGACGACGTCGCAGGCGAGCGCCGCGTAGGAAACCGAGTTCGGCGCTACGCGCTCTTGCGCGCGGGCGCCTTGCGCGACCGGGAGCCGGCCTTCGAGCCGGCTTTCCCGTTCCCGGAGGAGGAGTCCTTGCCGGCCCGCCGCTCCTGCGCGTCGGCGACGCTCTGGCGGAGCGCCTCCATCAGGTCGATGACCGGTGTCTCGGTGACCGGCTCCGGGGCGACGATCTCCTGGCCCGCGAGCTTCGCCTCGAGCATCTGGGCGAGGTCGCGCCGGTAGTCGTTCTCGAAGTCCACGGGCGTCCATTCGCCCGAGAGGCTCGAGATCACCTGGCCGGCGAGCTGGAGCTCGGCCTCCTGCACCTCCGTCGCGCCGACGACGTCCTCGATCTCCTGCTTCGAGCGGACGTCCTCCGCGAAGAAGAGCGTCTCGAGCAGCAGCGCTCCTTCCTTCGCGCGGATGAGGCAGAGGTTCTCCTTGCCCCAGAGCACGAACTTGCCGACCGCCGCCATCCCGGTCTCCTCCATGGCGCGGAGGAGGAGGACGTACGGCCGCCGCTGCGCGTCGGCCTCGGCCGGCGAGAGGTAGTACGTGCGGTCGAAGTAGACGGGGTCGACGTCCTCGAGCCGGACGAAGCGGAGGATCGCGATCGACTGCGAGCGCGTCAGCGCGACGGCCTCGAGATCGGACTCCTCGACGAGCACGTACTGGCCCTTCGCGAACTCCCAGCCCTTGACGAGCTCGTCCGGCTCGACGTCCCGCTCGTGCACCGGGCACCACCGCTTCTGCTTGATCGGCGTGCCGCACTCGCGATGCAGCGTGCGGAAGGACACGTCCTGCCGCTGGGTCGCCAAGGCGAGCCCGACGGGGATGTTGACGAGCCCGAAACTGATGGATCCGTTCCAGATCGTGCGCATGGGGAGGGCAAATTCTAGTCAGACAGCGGTACTCCTCTCGCTTACGATTGGGGAATGGAGCGGCGCACCGCGCCCGAGCTCTGGCGCGACGCCGTCCGCGACGCGCCTGCGGCCCCCGCCTACCTCGAGGAAGGAACGGAGGGCTGGCGGCCCGTGTCGTGGGACGAGGCGGCCGAGCGGATCGACTCGCTCGCGCGCGGGCTGCTCGCGCACGGCGTCCGGCACGGTGACCGCGTCGCCGTCCTCTCGCGCACGACGGTCGACTGGATCCTCCTCGACTGGGCGATCATGTCGATCGGCGCCGTCGTCGTCGGCCTCTACCCGACGAGCTCCGCGAAGGAATGCGCGTACGTCCTCGAGCACTCCGAAGCAGTCGTCGCCTTCGCCGAGGACGACGAGCAGACCCACAAGCTCGTCTCCGTGCGCGGCTCGCTCCCGGCGCTGCGCGAGATCCTGACGTTCGACCGTCTCGAGAAGCTCGAGGCGGAGGGCCGCGCCTCGCGCCACCTGCAGCCCGAGCCGGTGGAGGAGGACGATCTGGCGACGCTCATCTACACGTCCGGCACCACCGGGCCGCCGAAGGGCTGCATGCTCACGCATCGCAACCTCGTCACCGCGGCGACGAAGGTGCGGGAGGCGCTCGAGCACCCCGGCGACGTCATCCTCCTGTTCCTGCCGATGGCCCACAGCTACGCCCGACTGGCGCACCAGGCCGCGAGCCGTCGCGGCGCCACCGTCGCCGCGGTCGCGGACGTCGCCCGGGTGCCCGAGGCGCTCACGGCGGTGCGGCCCGCGATCCTCCCCGCCGTGCCACGCGTCTACGAGAAGGTGCACGCCAACGCGCTCGGCGAGATCGAGCGGGCGGGCGGGCTTAAGCGCCGGATCGGGCTCTGGGCACTCCGCGTCGGCGCACGGGCCGGCCGCGTCCAGCGGGAGGGCAGGCGGCCGTGGCCGTGGCTCGCGCTCCAGCACCGGATCGCGGACAAGCTCGTCTTCGCGAAGGTGCGCGAGAAGCTCGGCGGCCGGCTCCGGCTCGGCATCTCCGGCGCCGCGCCGCTCTCGGTCGACGTGATGGAGTTCTTCCACGCGCTCGGCGTGCCGGTGCTCGAGGGATACGGGCTGACGGAGACGGCGAGCTCGGCGACCGTGAACGACCCCGCCGACTTTCGCATCGGCACGGTCGGACGGCCCGTCGACGACACCGAGGTCAAGCTCGACGAGGACGGCGAGATCCTCATCCGCAGCGACTCGATCTTCGCCGGCTACTACAAGGATCCGGAGGCGACTGCAGCCGTCCTCACCGACGACGGCTGGTTCCGCACCGGAGACGTCGGCGAGATCGACGCCGACGGATTCCTCAAGATCACCGACCGCAAGAAGGATCTGATCATCACCGCCGGCGGCAAGAACATCGCGCCGCAGAACCTCGAGAACGCGCTCAAGGCGTCCCGCTTCGTCTCGCAGGCGATCGTCGTCGGCGACCGGCGGCCGTACGTCACGGCGCTGCTGACGCTCGACGAGGCGGAGGTCGCGGCGAGCGGCCGGGATCCGCAGGAGGTCGCGCAGGAGATCGTCGACGAGGTGAACGAGGAGCGGGTGCGCGTCGAGCAGATCAAGCGGTTCGTCGTCCTCCCGCGCGAGTTCTCGCTCGATGAGGGCGAGGTGACGCCGACGCTGAAGCTGCGCCGCCGCGTCATCCACGAGCACTTCGCGGACGAGATCGAGCAGCTCTACGCGGGCTGAGCGCTAGCCGAGAATCCGCTTCGCGCCGACGTACTCGGCCGCGTACCAGCCGTTGAGACTGTCGATGCTCACGACGGTGCCGGTGTGCGGCGCGTGGATGAACTCGCCGTTGCCGATGTAGATCCCGACGTGGCCGAGCCCGTCGAAGAAGACGAGGTCGCCCGGCTCGAGCTGGTCGCGCGGCACCGACACGGCGTTCGGGTAGTCCCATTGCGCGACGGTGTAGTGCGGGAGCGAGACGCCGACCTGGGCGTAGACGTACATCACGAGGCCGGAGCAGTCGAAGCCGCCCGGGCTCGCTCCGCCCCAGACGTACGGGACGCCGAGGTACTGCATCGCGATGGAGACGACCTGGGCGTACTTGTCGCCGGGGATCGAGACCGACCCCCCGGCGATGCTCGTCCCGAAACCGCCGAGCTGCGTCGCCGTCCTCTGCGCCTGCGCGGCAGCCTCTGCGCGGCGGGCTTCGGCGAGCTGCCGCGCCTGCTGCGCGGCTTCGAGGCGCTGGATCTCGCCGCGGACGGAGTTGTAGAGGCTCTGCTCCTGCGCGAGCCGTCCGTCGATGCTCCGCTTCGCCGCGGCGCGCACCGCAACGAGCCGCGTCTGCGCGGCGTGGGCCTGGCGGAGGACGCGCCGGTGGCGGACGATGGCGCGCTGGTACGAGATGACCTCGCGGATGAGCGTCGAGTCCTGCGTCGTGACGCTGTTGACGGTCTCGAGGCGGGAGACGAGGTCGTCGACGCTCTTGGCGCCGAGGATCACGGCGAGCGACGACTGCTCTCCCTGGGACGTGTAGATCGCGACGAGACGACGAGCGAGGACGTGCTGCGCCTGGGCGAAGTTCGCGCGCGCCACGCCGAGCGCCTGCTTGTTGACGACGAGCTCCTGCTGGACGAACCGGAGTCGCCGCGTGGCGACCTGGTAGCGGTTGTTCGCCCGCTGCGCGCTCGCGTCGAGCTGCTGCAGCTCCGCGAGCACGCGCTGCGCTTCGGCGCGTTTTGCCGAAATCGAGGGTCCCGCGCTCGCCGTCGCAGCCGCGACGCAGAGCAGACCCGCTAGCAGCGCCGAAACCGCAACCTGCCGCTTCAGCGTGCGGATGACGTCCTCCAGACCGTCACAAGCTCATGACGCTAACAGCGATCGCGGACGGCCGCAACCGGGAGCCGCCCCGGAAAATCCTGCAATTTGGCATAACGGCCCTGCCGGCGAGCCGCCGACGGCCGCGCACAAACTCCGGCCTTCGGTTACGGTCCCCGCTCTCGTGCCCGGTCGGATCAGATCACGGACGGGGAAACTCGCAGCTCCCGCAATGCTCGTCGCGCTCGTCGCCGCCTCGGCGGCGCTCGCCGCACCGGGCGCCGGGCACACGTCCGGAGCGAGCCGGCTCGGCAGCAGGGCGCAGCAGGCACTGCTCGCGCTCTACGCGCTCGACAGCCGGCTGCACGCGGCGCGGGCGGAGGTGGCGTACCTCGAGACGACGGCGGCGAGCCTCCGCAGCCGGCAGCACAGTCTGCGCCAGGAGCTCGGCGCGGCGCAGTCGACGCTCGTCGTCTCGCAACAGGAGCTGGCGGTACGGCTCCGCGACGTCTACGAGCACGGCAGCGTCGACCCCCTCGCCGTCGTGTTCGGCGCCGGCTCGCTCGGCACAGGCCTCCAGCGGCTCGACGACCTGCGGCGGAACGCGGCCGAGAGCAGCCAGGTCGCCGCCGCGACGCGCAAGGCGCGGAACCGGCTCCTCTCGGCACGGCAGACGCTCGCCGCGGACGCCAGGCGGCTCGAGCGCTCGCTCGCGGCGGCGCGCACCGCGGAGCGAAGCCTCGCGGGCAGCGTCGCCGCTCGGACCTCGTACGTCTCCTCCCTGCAGCGCCGCGTCAGCCGCGCGCAGGTTCACACCGTCGTCGTCAGGGCGCACGCCGCGGTGCAGAAGTCCCAGACGATCGCGCCGGCGCCGGCGCCGGTGACGACTCCGGCGCAAGGCGGCCGGAAGCTCGTCGTGAGCGCGACGTGCTACATCCTCAAGGGCACGACCGCTTCCGGCATGCCCGTCCAGAAGGGAGTGGTCGCGGTCGACCCGAACCTCATCCCGCTCGGCACGAAGCTCTACATCCCGGGCTACGGGAACGGCGTCGCGGCCGACGTCGGCGGCGGGATCAAAGGAGCGATCATCGACCTCTGGTACCCGACGTACAGCGAGTGCGCGAAGTGGGGCAGGCGCACCGTGACGATCACGATTTACTGAAGACGGGCACAAGGCCGTCTACACTGAGCGGCGCCTGAAGGGGGGTTCGACTTGACGGAGCTCATGGAGACGGCCGCGGAGCGGCAAACGGACACGCTGCGCGTGCTCCTCGTCGACGACCACGACCTCTTCCGCACCGGCCTGCGCAACCTCCTCGAGGAGCAGGGGCTCGAGATCGTCGGGGAGGCGGCGACCGGCTCGGAAGCCGTCGCGCACGTCCGCGAGCTGACGCCCGACGTCGTCGTCATGGACCTCAACATGCCCGCGATGGGCGGCGTCGAGGCGACGCGGCACATCGCCGAGGTCTCGCCGCTCACGCGCGTCGTGATGCTCACGATCTCCGACCAGGACAGCGACGTCACCGACGCGATCCTCGCCGGGGCGTGCGGCTACCTCCTCAAGGACGCCTCGATCCAGGATCTCGTCAAGGGCATCCAGGCGGCGGCGCACGGTGAGGCGCTCATCTCCCCCCACATCGCCGGCAAGGTGCTGCAGCGCATTCGCGCGACGAGCGCGCAGCCGGAGATCGAGGAGCTGATCCGCACGGAGCTCTCCGAGCGGGAGATCGAGGTGCTCAAGCTCATCGCGAACGGCAAGGACAACGCCGTGATCGCCGCCGAGCTCCACATCAGCCCGAAGACGGTCAAGAACCACATCTCGAACATCCTCATGAAGCTCCAGATCGACAACCGCATCCAGGCGGCGGTCTACGCCGTCCGCAGCGGGATCGTCTAGGCGGCTGCGCTACGCCGGGCGCGGACGCGCGCCTGCAACGAATGGAGGAGCGGACGAAGGCGGGCGAGCTCGGAGTCGACCTCGCGCAGGCGGCGCTCGATCCGCAGCCGCTCCGCCTCGAGCTGCAGCGCTTCGGCGTAGCCGTCCGTGAGCCGCTGCTCGAGCGTGGCGAGGCTCGGCGCGCCGGCGCCGTCCTCCGGAGTGTTGAGGAGCTTCGCGATCTCGTCCTGCAGCGCCAGCGACATTCCTCGGATTATCGAAGCGCGCTCCCCACGCCGGAATGGGCCGCCCGACCCATCTTCGTAGGTCGGGCGACCCACTCGACTTGACGTTTCGAGCCTTGCTTGAAAAATGGATAGGGACGTGACTCGGGTCGCTCGCCTAGTCGTCGCGGGGATGCTCGCTGTCCTGCTCGTCCCCGTCGCGCGGGCGGGCGGCGGCTCCGAGCCTGGGCTGCAGCGCGAGCTCGCGGCGGCGCTCCGCGCCCGGCACGTCAGCCCGCGGCTGACCGGCGCGATCGTCCTCGACCTCGCGACCGGTCAGGTCGTCTACGCGCAGAACCCGCAGCGGGCGCTCCTCCCCGCCTCGAACGAGAAGCTCGCGACGACGTTCGCGGCCCTGACCGCGCTCGGCCCCGGCTTCCGGATCGAGACCGACGTGCTCGGGGACGGGACGCAGACCGGAGCGACGTGGGACGGCGACGTCGTCCTCAAGGGCTACGGCGACCCGACGCTCTCGTCGGCCGACCTCCTGTCGCTCGCGAGCCAGGTCGCCGCGGACGGGATCACGCACGTCGCCGGGCACGTCGTCGGGGACGAGTCGTGGTTCGACGCGCAGCGTGCTGGCGTCGGCTGGAAGCGCGAGTTCTATCTCCACGAGTCCCCGGCGCTCTCGGCGCTCATCGTCGACCGCGGCTGGGACGGGCGGGAGGAGACGCAGCCGGCGCTCTACGCGGCGCAGCTGTTCCGGAAGGATCTCGTCCGCGCCGGCGTCTCCGTCGCGGGAGCGGCGACGACGGGCATCGCGGCGGCCGACGCCGCCCCGCTCGCCGACGTCGAGTCGCCGCCGGTCTCGTCCCTCGTCCGGTACATGGACACGCTCAGCGACAACTTCACCGCGGAGATGCTCATGAAGCAGGTCGGCGCGGTGCAGCGCGGCGCCGGGACGGCCGCGGCGGGGATCGTCGAGACGCGGCACCTCCTCGCCGCCGCGGGCGTCCCGCTCGCCGGCGTGCGGATGGTCGACGGCTCCGGGTTGTCGCTCGACGACCGCTGGACGCCGGCGGGACTCGCCCGCGAGCTGCGCGCGATGTGGCTCGACCCCGATCTCCAGTCGTACGTCGTCCGCGCGCTGCCTGTCGCCGGCGTGAACGGGACGCTCTCGTACCGGATGAAGACCGGCCCCGCGCATCGCTACGTCCGCGCGAAGACCGGCACGACGGACAACTCCTCGGCGCTCTCCGGCTTCGTCGGCGACCGCTACGTCTTCTCGATCGTCGAGAACGGCTACCCGGTCTGGACCCCGAACGCCGAGTCCTCCCAGAACAAGTTCGCTCAGATTCTCGCGCGAGCGGCGAAGGCCGGCTAGCCCTCGCCGAGCAGGTCGAGTAGGTCTGCCTCGCTGAGGATCGGCACTCCGGACTTCTCGGCCTTCGCCAGCTTCGACGCGCCCGGCTCCTCGCCCACCACGAGGCCCGTCGTCTTCGCCGAGACCGAGCCCGTGACCTTTGCGCCGAGCGCCTCGAGCCGCGCGGTCGCCTCCTCGCGGGAGAAGCGCTCGAGCGTTCCGGTGATCACGTAGGTCTTGCCGGTGAGTGGGCCTTCAGCCGGACGCTCCTCCTCCCCGGCCTCGAAGCGGAGGCCGAGCCCGCGCAGCTCCTCGACGAGCGCGCGGTTCTGATCGTCCGCGAACCAGTCGACGACGTCCTCCGCGCGGTCGGGGCCGAAGCCCTCGACCTCGGCGATCTCCTCCGGTGTCGCCGCAATCAGCCGGTCGACGGTGCCGAGATGGCCTGCGAGGTTGCGCGCGAGCACCCAGCCGATGCCGGTGATGTTGAGGCCGAGGAGGACGCGCGAGAACGGCACCTGCTTCGAGCGCTGGATCGAGTCGATCGCCGCGCTCGCGGAGATCTCCGCGAATCCCTCGAGCTCGACGAGCTGCTCCTTCGTCAGGCGGTAGAGATCGGGGAGCGAGCGGACGAGCCCCTTCTCCCACAGGACGCGGATCGTCTGCTCGCCGACGCCGTCGATGTCGGCGACGCCCGTCCAGTTGATCAGCGTCTCGAGCCCGCGCGACGGGCAGGCGCGGTTCGGGCAGCGGTGCGTCGCCTCGCCCTCCGGCTTCACGATCCCGGTGCCGCAGAGCGGGCAGTGCGAGGGCATCCGAAATTCCTTCGTCCCCTTCCGGTGCGGCCCGGCGGGCCCGACGATCTGCGGGATGACGTCGCCTGCGCGTTGCACGATCACGTCGTCGCCGGCGCGGATCTCCTTGCGGTTGATGTCCTCCTCGTTGTGCAGCGTCGCGCGGGTGACGGTGACGCCGCCGACCTGGACCGGCTCCATGATCGCCCACGGGTTGAGCGCGCCGGTGCGACCGACGCGGATGCGGATCTCGAGCAGACGCGTCACCGCGGTCATCGGCGCCCACTTGTACGCCCGGGCCCAGCGCGGCCGCTGGTGCAGGACGCCGAGCCGGCGCTGCTGGTCGAGCGAGTCGACCTTGATCACGACGCCGTCGATCTCGTAGTCGAGCTCGAGCCGCCGCTTCTCCCACTCGACGCAGGCGGTCGCGACGTCCTCGATCGACTCGAGCCGCTCCGAGAACGGATTCGTCGGCAGACCGTGCTCACGCAGCCACGCGAGCATCTCGAACTGCGTCCCGAACTCGATGCCTTCTCGGTGCCCGGCCCCGTAGACCCAGATCGAGAGCGGCCGGTCGGCGGTGATCGCCGCGTTCTTCTGGCGCAGGCTGCCGGCGGCCGCGTTGCGCGGATTCGGGGCGAGCTTCTGCGTCGTCCCGGCGAGGCGCTCGTTCAGCTCCCGGAACCCGCTCAGCGGCAGGTAGACCTCGCCGCGCACCTCGATCAGAGCGGGAGCGTCCCCCTGCAGGCGCAGCGGGATCGCCTTGATCGTGCGGAGGTTGCGGGAGACGTCCTCTCCCTGAACGCCGTCGCCGCGCGTGGCCCCGCGAGCGAGGACGCCGTTCTCGTACGTGAGGTTGACCGCGAGACCGTCGATCTTCGGCTCGAGGACGTAGGCGACCGGCTCGTCCGTGCCAAGCCGCCTGCGGACGTCCTCGTCCCACTTGCGCAAGGCCTCGTCGGTCGTCACCTTCTCGAGCGAGCCCATCGGCTCGAGATGCCGGATCTTCTCGAACCTGTCCGAGAGACCGCCCACGCGATGGGTCGGCGAGTCGGGAGTGACGAGCTCGGGATGCTCGGACTCGATCGCGACGAGCTCGTCGAAGAGCGCGTCGTACGCCGCGTCCTCCATGATCGGCGCGTCCTCGGCGTGGTACGCGACGAGCGCCCGGTTCAGGAGCTCGCGCAGCTCGGCGGTGCGGGCCTTCGGATCAGAGGACGGCAAGGAGCTCCTCGGCGGTGTCGACGATCGCGTCCGGCTCCTCCGCCTCGAGCCGCGCGCGATCGTGGATCCGGCCCCACGTCACGGCGACGGCGAACATGCCGGCGGCCTTCGCCGCGCGGACGTCGAACGGCGAGTCGCCGACGTAGGCCGTCGCCGCCGGATCCGCTCCAAGCCGCTCGGCGCCGAGCAGGAGCGGCTCGGGATCGGGCTTGTGCCGCTCGGTCTCGTCGCCGCCGACGATCGTGTCGAAGAGGTGGCCGAGCCGGACACGGGAGAACGCGAGTTCGGCGGTGTCCCGCCGCTTCGCCGTCACGACGCCGAGCTTCCGGCCCTCCTCGTGAAGCCGCGCGAGCACGTCCTCCATCCCCGCGCACGCCTCGAGCTCGTCATGGAGCGGGATGTTGTGCGCGCGGTAGACGTCGACGAGCTCGCCGGCCCGCTCCGGCTCGAGCGCGTACATCTGCGCCTCGAGACCGGGCCCGCCGACCGTCCGGAGCAGCTCCTCGTCGGAGTACTCGCGGCCGAGCACCTCGCGCGTCGCGTGCCGCATCGAGGCGAGGATGATCGCGCCCGAGTCGACGACGGTGCCGTCGAGGTCGAAGAGGACGGTCGGGAAGCGCATGCGTCGATCGTATCGGCGTCCCATTACGCTCCCGCCCATGGCCGAGCCCGGCGACTTCCGCTTCCTCGTCGTCCCGCACACGCACTGGGACCGGGAGTGGTACCTGCCGTTCGAGACGTTCCGACTGCGGCTCGGCGCGGTCGTCGACGGCGTCCTCGACACGCTCGAGCGCGACCCGTCCTTCACGTCGTTCACCCTCGACGGGCAGGCGATCGTGCTCGAGGACTACGTCGAGGCACGGCCGGAGAACGAGAGCCGGCTGCGCGATCTGCTCGCCGCCGGCCGCCTCGAGGCCGGGCCGTCGTACGTGCTGCCGGACGAGATCCTCGTCGGCGGCGAGTCGCTCGTCCGCAACCTCCTCCTCGGCCGGCGCGTCTGCCGCCGCTTCGGTATCGAGCCGAGTCGCGCCGGCTACCTGCCCGACAGCTTCGGGCATCCCGCCCAGCTGCCCCAGATCCTCGCCGGCTTCGGGATCCGCACGTTCCTCTTCTCGCGCGGCCTTGGAGACGAGCTCGACGAGGTCGGCGTCGTGTTCCGCTGGCGCGCCGGCCCGGCGGAGGTCGTCGCCTGCCAGATGCTGCCGCACTACGACAACTTCGCCCGCTTGACGTGGTACGGGGACGCCGAGGAGCGCGTGCGCGGGATCGTCGAGCGGTTCGGGGATCTCGTTCGCGCGGCCGGCGTCGACACGATCGTGCTCGCGGACGGCTCCGACCATCTGCCGATCGAGCCGGAGCTGCCCGAGATCCTCGCCGGGCTCGGGCAGACGCTCGGCACAGAGCTTCGGATCGGCCGCTACGAGGAGTTCCAGCCGGCCGGCGAATCCCTGCCCGTCCACGAGGGAGAGCTCGTCGGGAGCCGGCTCCAGAACATCCTGCGTGGCGTCAACTCGGCGCGGATCTACCTCAAGCAGGCGAACGAGCGCGCCGAGCAGCGGCTCCTCTCCATCGAGACGGCGGCGGCGCTGCGGACGCTGCGCGGCGGCGAGCCGTTTCCCGCCGCCGATCTCGAGCTCGCCTGGCGCGACCTGCTCCGTAACCACCCGCACGACTCCATCTGCGGCTGCTCGTGCGACGAGGTGCACCGCGACATGCTCGTCCGCTACGAGCAGCTCGGCCGCACCCTCGACTACGTCGAGCGGGAGGCGCTCGGCGTCGGCGGCGCGCTCGTCAACACGCTCCCCTACCCGCGCCGGCGTCTCGTCGACGGAGAGCTCGTCGAGCTCGCCGGCTTCTCCGGGGCGCGGCGCGAACCGCTCCGGCCCGAGGAGCCGCCGCGGCCGCTCGACGAGATCGCGGCGCTGCTCGCGTTCGAGGACGAGCCGGACGTGGGCGACCTCTACACGTTCTGTCCCGGTGGCGAGCCGACAGTGGCCCGCCTCGTCGCCTCGCGCCGCGACAGCGATACGTTCGTGCTCGAGCACGAGCTGCCGGGTATCCGGATCGAGACGACGATCCGCCACGCGGTCGACCGCTTCGAGCTCACGACCGTCGTCGAGAACGAGGCGGACGACCATCGGCTCCGCGTCCTCGTCCGCGGCGGCGAGGGAGCCGAGGAGGTGCGCGCCGAGAGCCAGTTCGCCGTCGTCCGGCGGCCGCTCGCGCCGCCGCCACGCGCGGAATGGGTCGAGCCGCCGGTGCCGACGGCGCACACGCTCGGCGCGGTCGCGCTCGACGGGCTCGTCCTCCTGACGAAGGGGATCCCGGAGTACGAGGCGTCGGAGGAGGGGCTGCGCCTGACCCTGCTCCGCTGCGTCGGCACGATCTCGCGTCCGTCCGGCCTCCCGACCCGGCCGCTCGCCGCCGGTCCCGACATCGCGACTCCGGACGGCCAGTGCCACGGCCGGCACGTCTTCGAGTACGCGCTCCGCTTCGACGGCGAGGAGCTCTCGAACGCGGCGCTCGCCCTGGCGAGCCAGGACTACCGCACGGACTTCCTCCGCGGCGATCCGTTCGAGCCGCCGCTCGAGCTCGGCGGCGGCGTCGTGTTCTCCTGTCTCAAGGGAGCGGAGGACGGAGACGGGCTCGTCCTCCGTATCTTCAATCCGAACGAGACGCCGGAGACGGTGACGCTGAGCGTCCCCGCGCAGCGCCTCCGGCTCGACGAGTCGGCAGATGCGGACGGCGGCCTCGAGCTAGCGCCGCGCGAGATCGCGACCTTCCGAATCCACTAAGTGACAACTTGTCACTTAGTAGGACACGGCCATGAGGTACAGGCCCCACGGAGGCGCCGTCGCGCCCGCCTCTGAGCGTGGGCGCGCGTCGAGCAGGCCTGGGATCGACTCGGGCGCCTCGAGCATCGTCCCGACGAGGCTCCGCACCATGTGGCGGAGGTAGCTGTCCGCCGTGATCTCGAAGTCGAGGTGGTCGCCGCGCCGGATCCACGCCGCCGACTCGACGATCCGGACGAAGACCTCGTGCTGCGTCTGCGTCGGCGTGAAGGCGCGGAAGTCGTGCTCGCCGACGATCGCCGCCGCGGCGGCGGCGAGCGCGTCCTCGTCGAGCGGGCGCGGCATCCACCAGCTCCGGCGCAGCTCGAACGGAGACGGCGTCGTCCTCGTGAAGAGCCGGTAGCGGTAGGAGCGCGAGCGGGCGGAGTGGCGCGCGTGGAAGTCCCCGGCCGCCTCCGCGGACGAGGTCACCGTCACCTCGTCCGGCAGGCGCGGGTTGAGTGCCGAGGCGGCGCGCTCGGGCGGCGGGCCTCCTTCGACGTCCACCGAGACGACCTGGCCGAGCGCGTGGACGCCGGTGTCGGTGCGGCCGGCGACGGCGAGGTTGTCGACCGCCTCGAACGTCTCGTCGAGCGCGGCCCGAAGCGCCGCCTCGATCGTCGGCAGCCCCGGCTGCGCCGCCCAGCCGTTGAAGGGCGTACCGTCGTACTCGAGCGTCAGGATGAGGCGCACGTCAGGCCGTCCTGACAGTACTTGTCAGGATTGCCTTATGCTCTATTAACTTGCACACTGGCTGATATACTCTAATCGATGTCGGACGAGCACAGGTTCCTTCTCCAGCGCGTGCAGCCGGCGATGGTCGGGCTGATCGACGGCTCGCTCTCCACGCTCGCCCCGATCTTCGCAGTCGTGCTCGCGTCGCACGACACGCGCTACGCGTTCATCGCCGGTCTCGCGACGTCGATGGGGGCCGCAGTCTCGATGGGCTTCTCCGAAGGCCTCTCGGACACGGGCGAGCTCACCGGCCGCGGCAGTCCCTGGAAGCGCGGCGCGATCACGGGTGGCGGCACGTTCGTCGGCGGCATCCTCCACTCGCTGCCGTTCCTCATCTCGAACTACCACGTCGCGTTGTTCTTCGCGATCGCGGTCGTCGGTTTCGAGTTGCTCACCCTCGCCTATCTCCGCTGGAAGTTCTTCTCGGACACGTTCGTCCGCGCCCTCGGCATCGTCACCTTCGCCGGCATGATCATCGCCGGCATCAGCGCCGGACTCGGCAGCCTCCTGGGCACCCCTGGCGGCTAGAAGGGCTAGCTCGCCCTGCGGACTCGCTGGCTACGAGGAGGTCTCAGTACGAGGCGAGCCCGGGATCGCAATCCCGGGCTCGCGGAGTTCCTTCAAATGGACTTCGAGCCCTACGGCTCGAAGTCCACGAGCTCGAGGTAGACCATCTCGGCGGCGTCGCCCTGCCGGTGGCCGAGCTTGACGATCCGCGAGTAGCCGCCCGGCCGCTCGGCCATGCGCGGCCCGACGTCGGCGAAGAGCTTGTGCACGACCTCCTGCGAGCGGAGCTCCGCGAGCGCCTGCCGGCGCGCGTGGAGATCGCCACGCCGGCCGAGCGTGATCATCTGCTCGGCGTACGGCTTGACGGCCTTCGCCTTCGCCTCGGTCGTCCGGATCCGCCCGTGCTCGATGAGCGAGCACGTGAGGTTGGAGAAGAGCGCCCGCCGATGCGCGGAGTCGCGCCCGAGCTTCTTGCCTGTCCGCGCGTGGCGCACTAGCCCTCCGAGAACCCGCCGGAACCGTTCTCGCCGCGGAGGTGGAGGCCGTGCTGCGCGAGCGTCTCGCGCACTTCCTCGATCGACTTCTTGCCGAAGTTCGGGATCGCGGCCAGCTCCTGCTCCGTCTTCACCACCAGGTCGCCGATCGTCTCGATCCCGACCCGCTTCAGGCAGTTGTACGAGCGGACGCCGAGCTCGAGCTCCTCGATCGGGAAGTTCTCCATCCCGTGCGCGAGCGCGGTCTCGGGGCCGGCACCGGCGCCGTCGACCGGCGCGGCTTCGCCGAAGCCCTCGATCCGGTCGAGGTCGGTGAAGATCGCAAGCTGGCGGATGAGGATCTCGGCCGCCTCGCCGAGCGCGTCCTTCGGATCGACCGAGCCGTCGGTCGTGATGTCGAGCGTCAGCTTGTCGTAGTCCGTCCGCTGGCCGACGCGGGCAGCCTCGACCTGGTACGCGACGCGGCGCACCGGCGAGAAGATCGAGTCCATCGGGATGACGCCGATGGTGTGCTGCGTCCCGCGGTTCATGTCCGCCGGCGCGTAGCCGCGTCCGCGGCCGATCGTCAGCGTGATCTCGAGCCGGCCCTTGTCGGAGAGGTTCGCGATCTCGAGCTCCGGGTTGAGGATCTCGAGATCCGCCGGCGCCTCGATGTCGGCGGCCGTGACGACGCCGGGGCCCTTCTTCGCGATGTGCACCTCGACCTCGGGCGACTCGCCGTGGAGGCGCGCGATGAGGTTCTTGAGGTTGAGGATGATGTCGGTGACGTCCTCGCGGACGCCCGGCAGCGTCGTGAACTCGTGCGCGGTGCCCTCGACCTTGACCGAGGTGACCGCAGCGCCCTCGAGCGAGGAGAGCAGGACGCGCCGCAGCGAGTTGCCGAAGGTGTGGCCGAAGCCGCGGTCGAGCGGCTCGATCGCGAAGACGCCACGGTGGTCGTCGACCTCCTCGTGGACGATCTTCGGGATCTGGAAGTTCATTTCTCTAGTCGCCAAAGAAGTTCCCTCTTTTCTCTGCCTGCCGAAAGGCGGGCGATTTTACTTCGAGTAGAGCTCGACAATGAGCGATTCCTGGACCGGCGTGTCGATCTCGGCACGCTCGGGCTGCTTCAGCACCTTGCCGGTGAGCCCGTCGTGGTCGGCCTGGAGCCAGGGAGCGACCGTCGAGACGAGATCGGTGGCGTCGCGGATCACCTGCTGCGCCGACGAGCTCGGCGGGACGGTGATCAGGTCGTCCGGCCGCACCTGGTAGCTCGGGATGTTGACCCGGCGGCCGTTGACGTGGAAGTGGCCGTGCCGGACGAGCTGGCGCGCCTGCGCGCGCGAGGCGGCGAAGCCGAGCCGGTAGACGACGTTGTCCAGCCGGGTCTCGAGCATCCGCAGCAGCTCCTCGCCCGTGACGCCGGAGCGCTTGGACGCCTTCTCGTAGTACGTCCGGAACTGCTTCTCGAGCAGGCCGTAGTAGCGGCGCGCCTTCTGCTTCTCGCGCAGCTGCAGGAGGTACTCGCTCTGCTTGATGCGGCCGCGGCCGTGCTCGCCCGGCGGATACGAGCGGCGCTCGATCGCGCACTTCTCCGTCAGGCAGCGCTCGCCCTTGAGGAAGAGCTTCATCCCTTCGCGGCGGCAGATGCGGCACTTTGGTCCGAGATCGCGAGCCACTAGACGCGCCTCCGCTTCCTCGGGCGGACGCCGTTGTGCGCCTGCGGCGTCACGTCCTTGACGGACAGGATCTCGAGACCGGCCGCCTGGAGCGAGCGGATTGCCGTCTCGCGGCCGGAGCCGGGCCCCTTGACGAAGACCTCGACCTTCTGGAGGCCGTGCTCCATCCCCTTGCGGGCGGCCGCATCGGCGGTCACCTGCGCTGCAAAGGGGGTCGACCTGCGAGAGCCCTTGAAGCCGGCCGAGCCGGCCGATTCCCACGCGATGACGTTCCCTTCGCGGTCCGTGAGCGCGACGATCGTGTTGTTGAAGCTCGTCTTGATGTGAGCCTGGCCGATCGCGATGTTCTTCCGGACGCGGCGGCGCGTGCGGCCGCGCGTGGCCGCCTGTCTCCTCGCTCCGGGCACGCTACTTGGCCTTCTTTCCGCGTCCGACGGTCTTCTTCGGGCCCTTGCGGCTGCGCGCGTTCGTCTT
>DASRED010000022.1:0-2224 GCA_035652255.1 Gaiellaceae bacterium
CACGTACTCGCGCGACTGACGTCACACGTTTGCGCGTACGGTCGGCCCGTGCTCGAGCTGCTCCTGCCGCAGCGCTGCCTCGTCTGCGGCGTCTCCGGCTCGCAGCTGTGCGCCTCGTGCCGCGACGGGCTGCCGTCGCTCGCGACGCCGCTGTGCGAGCGCTGCGGAGCACCGACGGCCTGGCCCGTGCGCCGCTGCCGGGAATGCTCCGGCCGGCGCCTCTCCTTCGCGTGCGCGCGGGCCGCGGTCGCCTACGACGACTCCGTCCGGCGGCTCGTGGCTGCTTGGAAGGAACGGGGCCTGCGCCGCCTCGCCGACGCCGCGGCCGAGCTCGTCACCATTCGCGTCGCGCGTCCGGACGCGAGCGCGATCACCTTCGTCCCCGCCGACCCGCGCCGAAGGGCGGAGCGCGGCCACCATCCGGCCGAGCGCCTCGCCCGCACGCTCTCCGTCGCCTGGGAGCTTCCGTGCGAGCCGCTGCTGATCCGCACCGGCACGGCGCGGCGGCAGCGGGGTCTCTCCCTCGCCGATCGGCGCCGCAATGTCGCAGGGGCCTTCACCGCAGGGCATCCGGTGCCGGGTTCCCTCGTGCTCGTCGACGACGTCTACACCAGCGGCGCGACCGTCTCCGCCGCCGCGGGGGCGCTTCGCTCGGCAGGTGCCCGGCGCGTTGACGTGGTGACGTTTGCGCGCACGATAAGGTTGGGACACGCGACCTGAGGAGGCGACATGGAGCTCAGCGTCAAGGGCAAGAACCTCGAGGTGAGCGACTCGATCCGGACGTACGCCGAGCGGAAGATCGGCAAGCTCGACAAGTACGTGAGCAAGCTCGCGCGCGTCGAGCTCGAGCTCGCCGTCGAGAAGAATCCGTCCATCTCCGAGAATCAGGTGGCCGAGGCGACCGTCTGGCTGAAGGGCCACACGCTGCGAGCCCGCGAGGCGACGCGCGACATGAAGGCGTCGATCGACGAGCTGAGCGCGAAGCTCCTTCGGCAGGTGAAGGACGAGCGCGACCGCAAGGCGGCGAAGCGGAAGATCGACAAGCACGCGGTCGATACGACGCCTTGACGCTGTTCAGGCGGGAGGAGCCGCTGCACGAGCGGCTGGCGCGGGAAGGCGGCCTCGTCGAGCGGGAGGCGCGCGCGCCGTGGCGGGAGGTCGGCATCCACGGCATGCAGCGCCCGCGTGAGTGGGACGCGACGGAAACGGTCGAGGCGCCCGGGATCGACGGCGACGCGGCCGGCTTCGTCGTCCTCCCGGACGGCTCCGTCCTCGTCGAGGAGGGATCCGATTCGTCCCTGCAGCCGCTCGCCGACGCCGTCGAGCGCGACCTGCAGCCGCCCTACCGAGCCCGCGCCGCCCGCGTGCGGGACGACCTGTGGGCGGTGCAGGCGCGGCGCATCCAGGTGGTGACGATCCGGAACGGCCCCGAGGGCGACTCGATCGAGCTGACGCGCGACTCGCTCCTCGTCGACGGGCAAAGGGCCTTCGGCTCGGTTGCCGAGCTCGAGGGCCTCGGCGACGTCGTTCGCGCCGAACGGCTCGACGGCGACCTCTGGGAGGTCACGGCCTCCCCGTTGTAGCGGCCCGCCGGCGAAGCCGGCGGACCTCTTCTGGTCGGCATCGCAAGCGACGCCTTAGGACCTCGGTACCCTGTCCTCTGGATGGCCCAGCAGTTCGGCTCTCTCGAAAAGGTCCTGCGCGCCGGCGAAGGCCGGCGCCTCAAGCGGCTCGCCGAACAGGCGGCCTACATCGGCACCCTCGAGCCCGAGTTCGAGAAGCTCTCCGACGACGATCTCGCGGCGAAGACGGCCGAATTCCGGCAGCGCGTCGAGAACGGCGAGTCGCTCGACGAGCTCGTCTTCGAAGCGTTCGCCGCCGTCCGCGAAGCGTTCAAGCGCACGATGGGCGTGCGGCTCTTCGACGTCCAGCTGATGGGCGGCATCGTCCTCCACGAAGGCGACATCGCCGAGATGAAGACCGGCGAGGGAAAGACGTTCGTCGCCGTGCAGGCCCTGTACCTGAACGGGCTCGCCGGCCGCGGCACCCACCTCGTGACCGTGAACGACTACCTGGCCAAGCGCGACCGCGAGTGGACGCTGCCCGTGTACACCGCGCTCGGCATGAGCACCGGGTTCATCGAGAACATGATGCCGTTCGATCCGCGCAAAGAGGCGTACCGCGCCGACGTGACCTACGGGACGAACTCCGAGTTCGGCTTCGA
>DASRED010000023.1:0-5299 GCA_035652255.1 Gaiellaceae bacterium
CTCGTCTGCGACGAGCCGACCGGGAACCTCGACCCCGACACGAGCGTCGGGATCATGCAGCTCCTCTACCGGATCAACCGCGCCGGCACGACGATCCTCATGGTCACCCACGACCGCGAGATGGTCGACAAGATGCGCAAGCGCGTCATCGCGCTCGAGGACGGGCGGCTCGCCCGCGACGAGCGACGCGGCGGGTACACGTCCGAATGAGCCGCGTCCGTCTCCTGCTCTCCGAGAGCTGGGCGTCGATCCGCCAGAACCTCTCGACGACGGCGGCGGCGACGATGACCGTCCTGATCGGGATGTGCCTGCTCGGGCTGTTCATCGCGCTCGGCACGTGGGTTCTCTCCTGGAGCAACCACATCCAGAAGGAGCTCAAGGTGCAGGTCTACTTCTGCACGACCGCCTCGATGCCGGACTGCAACAGCGATGCGACGTCCGCGCAGGAGCAGGCGGTCGGCCGCGCGCTGCGCCACAGCGCACACGTCTCGGGCGTACAGTTCGTCTCGAAGGCCGAGGGTCTCGCCCAGGAGAAAAAGGCGAACAAGGATCTCTTCACGGTGCCGCTCACCGCGAACCCGCTGCCGGACAAGTTCGTCGTCACGACGACCTCGGGCAAGTACACGCCGACGCTCGGCAAGGCGATCTGCGC
Source organism: Gaiellaceae bacterium (assembly GCA_035652255.1). Lineage (GTDB taxonomy): Bacteria > Actinomycetota > Thermoleophilia > Gaiellales > Gaiellaceae > Palsa-739. Next base: position 653 of record DASRED010000023.1, read on the forward strand.
CGCGCACTACGCCGGTGTCGAGGCCTGCCCGCCCGCCGGCTCGAGCCAATTCGGCGACTCGGGCGGCGCGCAGTGGGGCAGCACGGTCACGAAGCGCGTGCTGACGATCGGGAAGGTGATCTCGCTCGTCTTCCTCATCGCGGTGATCCTGCTCGTCATCGCCTCGACGCTCCTGATCGCGAACACGATCCGGCTGTCGATCTTCGCGCGGCGACGGGAGATCGAGGTGATGAAGCTCGTCGGCGCCTCGAACTGGTTCATCCGCGGGCCGTTCATGCTCGAGGGGCTCGTCTGCGGGCTCGGCGGCTCGGTGATGGCGGTGATCCTGCTCCTCCTGGGCAAGAGCCTCGTCATGCCGACGGTGCTCGGGCACATCCAGGGGAGCGGCTCCGACGGCGTCCACGCGCTCTCGTTCTCGCTCAACGCGCTCGTGCTCGTCGCGGCCGGCCTGCTGCTCGGCGCAGCCGGTAGCGGTCTCACCTTGCGCCGCTTCCTGCAGGTCTAAGTGGCCCGCGAGCGGGGGCGGCAGAAGCGCCCCAGCCGGAGCGAGCGGCATCGGCGGCGGCATGCGCCGGCGCGCAAGCCCGTCGCCGAGCTGACCGTCCGCCTCCCCGAGCGGCGCACCGAGCCGGAGACGGTGATCGCGCATCTCGGCCCGACGAACTCCGGCAAGACGCACGACGCGCTCCGCTTCCTCGTCGAGTCCGGACGCGGCGTCTACGCGGCGCCGCTGCGGATGCTGGCGCAGGAGGCGCACCGCCGGCTCGCCGACGAGCTGGGGGAGGAGAGCGTCGGCCTGATCACCGGCGAGGAGCGGCTCAACGAGTCCGCGCCGATCGTCTGCTGCACCGCGGAGATGGCCCCGTCGAGCGGGCACACCCTCGTCCTCGATGAGATCCAGTGGGCGGAGGACGAGGAGCGCGGCAGCGCGTGGACGCGGCTCCTGCTCGGCGGCGAGTACCGCCACATCCTCCTGCTCGGGGCGGTCGAGGCGCTGCCGCTCGTCCGCCACGCCTTCCCGCAGGCGGAGGTGAGGTTCTTCGAAAGAAAAGGGCCGCTCGGCTGGGTCGGAAAGCGCGGCATCAACGGGCTCGGCCCGGGGACCGTCGTCGTCGCCTTCTCGCGGCGCGCCGTGATCGGCCTTGCCGGCGAGCTCAACCAGCTCCATCCCGGCCGGGTCGCCTGCCTCTACGGCGCGATGCCGCTCGCCTCGAGGCGGGAGGAGATCGACCGCTTCATCGCCGGCCAGGCCGAGGTCTGCGCGGCGACCGACGTCCTCGGCCACGGCGTCAACCTGCCGTGCGAGACGCTCCTCTTCGCCGAGACGACGAAGTTCGACGGCAAGGAGCGGCGCGATCTCGAGCCGTGGGAGATCGCGCAGATCGCCGGCCGCGCCGGGCGCTTCGGCTTCCACGAGCGCGGCCATGTCGGCGTCCTCACCGGCCTCCCGTGGGCGGATCCCGACCCGGATCTCGTCCGCTCGGCGCTCGCTCCGCACGTCCCGATCTCCGACGGCCACCTCGGCTACCGCGTCGTCGACAGCGGCCGCCTTCGTCCACAGCTCTCCGACCTCAACGTCACGCGCGTCGACGAGCTCGAGCCGGCGCTCCACGCGTGGCGGGATGCTGCGCTCCGCTTCTGGAGCGTCGACGGCTGGCTCGAGGTGGAGTCGATCCAGCCGCTGCTCGCCCGGCTCGACGCGGTGCGCGACGCGCTTCACCACTCGCGCCGCACGCTCGGGCTCGCCGACGTCTGGAAGCTCATGCAGGCGCCGATCGACGAGGACGGCTGGCCGCTCCTCGGCACGCTCGCGGCCGCGCTCGCCGGCGACAAGCCGCAGCACACCGTCGTCGGCTGGATCCTCGACCCGAAGCGCCTCCAGGCGGCGAGCCTCGAGGAGGCGGAGCAGGCGGCGCGCGAGGCGTCGATCCTCCGCTGGTTCGCGCTCCAGTACCCGGGCGTCGCCGGCGTCACGATCGAGCGAGCCGCCGCGCTCGAGGAGGCGGCGGCCGAGCGTGTCGTCCGGGAGCTACGGGCGGAGATCGAGGACCCGACGATCGGCCGCTGCCGCGTCTGCGGCGCGCGCACCGCGCCGTGGGCCTCGCTGTGCGACCGCTGCTACATGCAGCGCGCCGGGTCCCGGCGCGTACATCGGTAGCGGAAAATCCCTGATGCGGCGGCGTCGTCCGGCCGCGACGCTGGGGCCATGACGGGAGAGCAGTTCACGGCAGCCCACCAGCGCTTCGAGGCGTGGACGGACGAGCTCCGGATCGCGGCGCGCCGGCTGCCGCAGCTCAGCGCCGGCGAGCGTCTCGCGCTCGTCAGCGACCTCGTCGCCTTCCTCCACGACAACGTCGAGCCGCACACGCGCATCGACGAGCAGGTGCTCTACCACGACGCGGCCGAGCGCCTGGGCTCGCCGCTCGTCACCGCCTCGATGGCCTACGACCACCTCGCGATCCGGACGTGGATCGCGAAGCTCGCCGAGGCGGACGAGGAGGACGTCGACACCCTGCAGGAGCTGCTCTACGGTCTCGACGCCCTCATCCGCGTCCACATCTGGAAGGAGGACGAGCTGCTCGTGCGGCCGCTCGGCTCCTCCACCTGGCCCGCCTCGGGCGCCTAGAGCACGGCCTTCGCAGCGGTCTCGGCGGTCTTCTTCGCGACCTTCGCGGTGGCGACGAGCTTGGCGAGATGCGCTGCGCGGCCGGCCTTCGTCTTCGGCGGCTCGGTCTTCGTCAGGAGAGCGAGCCCGACCTCGAAGGCGCCGATCGCGAGGTGCGGCAGCCAGTGCTTCTTGCCCTTCCGGCGGGCGCCGGTGAGCTGGGGGAGAAGCGCGAGCGTCGCGCCGCCGACCGCGTCGAGCGCGAGATGGATCCGCATCGGCACGACGTTCTTCATGCTCATCTCGTAGTCGGTGAGATTCGAGTAGAGCGCCTGGACGCTGCCGATCCCGCGCGCCGCGACTCCCTCCGGGCTCTTCCGCTCGAGCCCGAGGATCGTCGGGGCGGCGACGAGCACCGGCCCGACGACGTGGTCGATCGTGCCGTGGATGCTCGTCGGGATGAACCGCAACTTCATCGTGACCTCCGTTTCCTCGGTTCCGATCGAGGTTGCCGGAGGAGCGGTTCTCTACACGCGCGGGCGGAGGATCAGCTGCGTGCAGCGGAAGAGCGCCATCGTCTTGCCGTCCGGATCGGTGACGGTCGCGTCCCAGAGCTGCGTCGTCTTGCCGGCGTGGACGAGCCGCGCCTCGCAGGCGATCGTCCCCGTCTGCGCGCTGCGGAGGAAGTTCGTCTTCAGCTCGACGGTCGTGAAGCCGATCCCGCCGTCGGGCAGGTTGAGGATGCAGCCGTAGCCGCACGCCGAGTCGGCGAAGCCGACGACCGTGCCGGCGTGGAGGTAGCCGTTCGGCGCCATGTGCTTCTCCTCGATCGTCAGCCGCGCGCGGAGCACTCCGTCGCCCGGCTCCTCGAACTCGATCCCGAGCAGGCCGGGGAAGCCGGCCGACCCCATCTCCTGCAGCTGGGCGAGCGTGATCTCCACGGGCGCGACCCTACACTTGGCCTCGCCATGGCCGAGAAGCTCATCGTCGACAACCGCCGCGCGCGGCACGAGTACCACCTCTCCGACCGCGTCGAGGCGGGCGTCGTCCTGCAGGGGACGGAGGTCAAGGCGCTGCGCGGCGGCAAGGCGACGCTGCAGCAGGCGTACGCCGAGGTGCGCGACGGCGAGGCCTGGCTCGTCGGCCTCCACGTGCCGGAGTACACGCAGGGGAACCGCTCGAACCACGAGCCCGACCGGCCGCGGAAGCTCCTCCTGCACCGGAAGGAGATCGAGCGGCTCGCGGCGGGGGTGGCAGAGAAGGGCTTCACGCTCGTGCCGACGCGGCTCTACTTCAAGGACGGGCGCGTCAAGGTCGAGCTCGCGCTCGGCAAGGGCAAGGAGCTGCGGGACAAGCGCCGCGACATCGCGAGCCGCGACGCGAAGCGCCAGATCGAGCGCGAGCTCAAGAGCCTGCGCCGCTAGGTGGTGAGGTCGAGGACGACGACCGGGATCTCGCGGATCCCTTTCGTCTTCTCCTCGTACTCGGCGAAGCCGGACCAGTCCTGCTTCTGGCGCTCCCAGATCGGCGAGCGCTCCTCGCTGTCGGCGACGTGGGCGCGCGCCGGGAACGTCTCCGTCCCGATCTCGACCGTCACGTCGGGGTTGGCGACGACGTTCCGGAGCCAGGCGGGATCCGTGGGCGCTCCGCCCTTGGACGCGAAGATCGCCACCGAGTCGGGCGAGAGGCGCTGGTAGGCGAGCGGGTTGATGTACTCGGTGCCGCTCTTGGCGCCCTTGTGGTGAAGCAGGAGGAGCGTGCGCCCTTCGAAGTACCCGCCGACGCGTCCCTCGTTCGCGCGGAACTCCTCGATGATCTGCTCGTTCTGGCTGGCCATGCTCCGACGGTACTGGCTGCGCGGAGGTCTGTGTCGAGAAGGCCGGGCTACACTTTCGGGACACACATACGGGGGCGACCTGGTTTCGACGTGGTCGATCCATCCGGATGAGCTGCAAGCCGAGGTCGCCGGTAGGCCTCGTAAATCCACCGGCAAAAACCAAATGCGAAGAACGATCTCGCACTCGCTGCCTAACTTCGGTTAG
>DASRED010000024.1:0-12843 GCA_035652255.1 Gaiellaceae bacterium
TTGTCGATGAACAGCAGCACGTCCTGGCCCTGGTCGCGGAAGTACTCCGCCATCGTCAGGCCGGACAGGCCGACGCGGAGGCGCGCCCCCGGCGGCTCGTTCATCTGGCCGTACACCATCGCGACCTTGTCGAGGACGCCCGACTCCCCCATCTCGATGTAGAGGTCGGTGCCCTCGCGCGTCCGCTCGCCCACGCCGGTGAAGACCGACACGCCGCCGTGCTGGAGCGCGACGTTGTTGATGAGCTCGGTGATCGTCACCGTCTTGCCGACGCCGGCGCCGCCGAAGAGGCCGACCTTGCCGCCCTGCACGTACGGCGCGATCAGGTCGACGACCTTGAGGCCCGTCTCGAAGATCTCGACCGTCGGGGAGAGGTCCGCGAAGTTCGGCGGGTCGCGGTGGATCGGCCAGCGCTCGCCCTTCGACGGCTCCTTGCCGTCGACGGGGTCGCCGATCACGTTCCAGATCCGGCCGAGCGTCTCGTTGCCGACGGGCACGGAGATCGGCTCCTGCGTGTCGACGATCTCGACGCCGCGCGCGAGTCCGTCCGTCGTCTCCATCGCGACCGCACGGACGCGGTCGTCGCCGAGGTGCTGCTGCACCTCCGCGATCAGCTCGCGGGTGCCGTCCTCGGTCGGAACCTGGACGCTAAGAGCGTGGTAGATCTCGGGCAGCCGGTCAGGGAAGACGGCATCGAGCACGACGCCCTTGATCTCGACGATCTTTCCCGTGTTCTTGCCGTTCTTGTCGGCCACTGTGTCTCCCCTGACGTGAGGTCGGATGCGGCGCGCACTCTAGCCAAGTGCCTGCCTCAGGCCTTCGGAGAAGCGACCTTCTCGACGTGCTCGTGCGAGGGCCAGAGGCCGGCCGGAGCGTCGACGAGCCGCGCGAGCGCGTCGACGACGGGCTCGTAGTCGGCGCGGCGGCGGCAGAAGCGCTCCCACGCGAGGTCGTGATCCTCGACGACGGGCACGCCGACCTCGTCGAGGTGGACGAGGACGCGCTCGAACGCCTCCCGGTCGACGGGCTCGATCTCGCGGTCGGCGACCCGGTAGACGAAGAAGGAGCGCAGCCGCCCGACCGCGTTGAGCCCGGCCCGGTAGAACATCCACGCGGCCGCGTTCCCCGTGCCGGACGCCTGGATCGCGGAGAGCCGGAAGTTCGCCGCCTCGAGCAGCGTCGCGACCGACGTCACCCACGAGTGCCACGGCTCCGACGAGCGGAAGAAGACGAGCATCGGGTGCGTGTAGTGCGTCTCCCCCACGTCGACGATCCAGCGCTCCCACTCCGGCCAGAGCGCGTCGAGCGTCTCGATCCCGGCGAAGACGTGGTGGCGCTCGATCAGCGTCAGCGCGTCGGGCGGCGAGCCGGCGCGCGTGTCGAGCATCGCGACGACGGACTCGCGGCGGGAGAAGGCCGCGTTGAGCGTCGGGAGGTACGTGATCACGAGCGCGAGGAGGCCGAGCCCGATCGTCGCGTCGGCGAACGCTGCGACCGCTCCGCCGACGCCGTCCGGCCGCTCGAAGCCGAGCGTGAACAAGGACGAGCCGCTCACGACGACGGCGCTGCCGAAACCGCCGCCGTCGACCGCCCAGAAGATCCCGGCGAAGCCGAGCAGGGTCGCGATCAGCCAAACGAGCGGCAGCCCGAGCACGGCGATCGGCGCGCCGTAGACCATGATCGCGTCCACCGCCTCCCGCTCGACGGCGCCGCGCAGCCGCGTGATCGCGCGGAGGAGGCGGAAGACCCAGTAGAAGACGATCCGCGAGCGGAGCTGGACGCCGCGCGGGATGACGAACGCCCGGATCGCCTCGAGCAGCGAGTAGGCGACGACGCCACCACCGACGACCGCCGCGAGGATGCGCACCGCCTCCATCGCGCGAGCCTATCCCGGGTGACGATTCGAGCGCCTGCGCCGTATCCTCGCCCGGATGAAGCGCCTTCTCGCCGTGGCCGCGCTCGCCGCGCTCGCGCTGGCGGCAGCCGCGTACGGCGGCGGCCGGCACGGGCCTTCGGCGGTCAGCTCGAGCCGGCTCGTCGACGGCGGGAAGATCCGGATCACGGCGACGGTCGCCACGCCGGTGCAGGCTGGACACGATCTCGGCGTCGCCTTCTCCATCGAGAACGTCTCGAGGCAGACACGCGAGATCCAACTCTGTTGCACGAGCCTCTGGCTCGTCGTGCGCTCGCCCGACGGGACGCGGTACGACACGCGGGTCCCGCTCAGAGACGCGATCTGGCCGTTCATCCGACCCCTGAAGCTGCGCGCCGGCCAGACGGTCACGCGAAGCGCAGGGGTGCTTCGCGTGCGCTGGAGCGGCCCGCTCCGGATCACTCCGGGCTGGAATCGGACGTCACTCCCGCCGCTGGCCGTCGGCGTCACGTCGCCGGGACCTCCGCGCGACGACCGGACGGCGCTCGGTGACGTCGTCTCCGCCACGGGCGGTCTGCTCGACAGGTGCCGCCCCCAGGCGCCCGGGATCGCGGTCACCGGCGAGATCGACGCGCCGGAGAAGAGCGCACCGCCGATGCGGGCGCGCTGCTCGATCGGCCTCCGGCATGAGCGCCGCTTCGACGTCGCACAGGTGCTCATCGAGACGCCGCCGGGCTATCACGCGATCCACCTGCGCTCTCCGTACGAGCAGTTCACGTGGCCGAAGACCGGGAAGTCGGGCGGACTCGAGAACGCCGAGGCGGTCGGCTGGCTGTTCGTCGTGACGCGCGCCGGCGCGACGTCGGTCGACTCCACCGCCATGGAGACGACCAAGCCGGGCAAGCCGATGGCGCCCGACTGGCAGTGGACGACCGCCGGCTTCCAGGGCCATCCCGGCGGCTCGAAGTGCGGCGGCACGGGCGGCGGAGGCGGCGGCTACCCAGGCCCGCTCGTCGAGTTCGTCTCGGTCTGCCCGGGCTGACGAGCGCGCCAAACGAGGTAGCCGGCGAGGAGCAGGACGACGAAGAGGATCCCGCCGCCGAAGTACAGGACGATGTTGAGATCGGCATGCCAGCCGGAGAGCCGCTGCTCCTCGGGCTGCCGCCCTTCCCAGATCCAGTAGCCGGCGTCCGCGGCGAGCGCCGACCACCCTACGCGAAGCCACCCGGACAAGGTCATGCGCCGAGTCGCGACGTGCGCCGGGCCCGCTTCACCGTCTTCTCAGCCCAGACGACCGCACAGCCGATCGGCCCGTACAACACGATGAAGGAGGACCGAGCGCCAAGCCGGCCGTCAGCGAATTTCACCCGAGCCGGGGCTCGTCGTGTCGTGCTGCGGTCGTGAACGTGTTGCGCACTCGGCGCGAACGCAAGAAGTAGGCGATCGCCGCGAGTCCCGGCAGTGAGTCGACGACGGTTCCGACTGGAGACTTCGCGCTCAGGACGAACCAGATGATCAAGAAGGTGATGGAGAGCGCGTTGAACAGGATGTTGTGCGCGATGGCGCGACGCCGCCCCCTAGACATCAAGACGAAGAGGACGACTCCGTACGCGAGCAGGGCGAGGTTGCCGGCAACGTAGATCAGCAAGCCCCAGAGAGGTATGAACGAGTGGAGGCCGGCCAGCGACGGATCGCTGTAGATGACAAGCGCGCCGATCGTCAGCGCAAGACCGTGCGCCAACTCGGCCGCCAAGCCGACCATGTAGACGAGCAGCCAACCGCGGATCCCCACCGGCTGGGCTTCCGATCCGGAGCGGATCGCGGTCGGTGCGGAGAGGCCAAGCGTCTGGACTGCGATCTCCGCGCGCCGAAGTCGCAACAGGTACAGCGCGGCCGCAGCGAGAGCGGCGAGAAAGACGAACGGCACGAGCAGATCCTACTCGCGCCCCCGCGAGCCGCATTCTCAGTGCACAGCGCGGAGCGCCCGTCCGCGAGCGTCCATGACAGCTCGAACCAGACGGGCAAGGCTCTACAGCACGGAGCGCCGCCGGAACCGCGCTCCCGGCGGCGCGGAGTTCGACTTCCGAGCGAGCGACCGCGCAGCGGTCGCGAGCTGCTAGCCGGTGAGGGCGTCCGCGCCTGCGACGACCTCGAGGATCTCCTGCGTGATCTCCGCCTGGCGGGCGCGGTTCAGGGAGAGCGTGAGGCTGTCGATCAGGTCGCCGGCGTTCTTCGACGCGTTGCGCATCGCGGTCATCTGCGAGGCGAGGAACGCGGCCGCCGACTCGAGCAGCGCGCGGTAGATCTCCGTCTCGAGGTAGACCGGCAGGAGCCGCTGGAGGATCTCCTCCGGCTCCGGCTCGTAGATGAAGTCCGCGCTCGGGCCTTCGCGCTCCTCCTCCTGCTCGGCGAGGACGTCCTCGCGGATCGGCAGCAGGTCGGTCGTCGTGACGCGCTGGACGAGCGCCGACTCGAAGCGGTTGTAGACGAGGACGACGCGGTCGACCTCCTCCTGCTCGTAGAGCTCGGCCAGCTTGTGGCCGACCGCCTGCGCGTCGTGATAGCCCGGCTTGTCGGCGAAGCCGGCCCACTGGGCGCTCACGTCGAAGTGGCGGAAGCGGAGCGTCGAGGCGCCCTTCCTGCCGACGGCGACCCAGACGACCTCCTGGCCGTTCGACCGGGCCTCGCGCTCGAGCTCGAAGGCGCGGCGGAGCACCTGCCCGTTGAACGGCCCCGCGAGGCCGCGGTCGCCGGTGACGACGACGAGCGCCACCTTGCGCACCTCGTCCCGCTGCTGCAGGAGCGCGAGATTGCGAAAGGACGACGCCGCGCGCGCGGTTCCGACCATCAGCTCCTGCATCCGGTCGGCGTACGGGCGCATCTCCTCGATCCGCGACTGCGCGCGCCGCAACCGCGCGCCCGCGACGAGCTCCATCGCCTTCGTGATCTTGCGCGTGTTGCGGACGGAGTTGATCCGCCGCCGGAGGTCCTGGAGCGACGCCATCGAACTAGGTCAGCGTCTCGACCGACTCGACGTTGAAGCCCTTCTTGAACTTCTCGATCTCGCCGCGGAGGCTCTTCTCGAGCTCCTCGGGGAGGTCTCCCGTCTCGCGGATCTGCTTGTAGATCGCCTCCTCGGTGCGGAGATGCTCCCGCAGCTCGTCGTGGAAGCGCGGCACCTGCGGCGTCGGGATGTCGTCGAGGTAGCCGTGGATGCCGGCGAAGATCGCCGCGACCTGCTCCTCCATCGGCCACGGCTGGTACTGCGGCTGGTTGAGCGTCGCGACCATCTTCTCGCCGCGGGTCAGCGCCGACTGCGTCGCGCGGTCGAGCTCGGAGCCGAACTGCGCGAACGCCTCGAGCTCGCGGTACTGGGCGAGGTCGAGGCGGAGACGGCCGGCGACCTTCTTCATCGCCTTCGTCTGCGCCGACGTGCCGACGCGCGACACCGAGATGCCGACGTTCACGGCCGGGCGGACACCGGAGAAGAAGAGCTCCGACTGGAGGTAGATCTGCCCGTCGGTGATCGAGATGACGTTCGTCGGGATGTACGCCGACACGTCACCCGCCTGCGTCTCGATGACCGGCAGCGCGGTGAGCGAGCCGCCGCCGAGCTCGTCGTTGAGCTTGCAGGCGCGCTCAAGCAGCCGCGAATGGAGGTAGAAGACGTCGCCCGGGAACGCCTCGCGGCCCGGCGGGCGGCGCAGGAGCAGCGAGAGCTGCCGGTACGCGTCCGCGTGCTTCGAGAGGTCGTCGTAGAGGACGAGCGCGTGCTCGCCCTTGTAGAGGAAGTACTCGCCCATCGCGCAGCCGGCGAACGGCGCCATCCACTTGATCGGCGCCGCCTCGCTCGCGGAGGCGGTGACGATCGTCGTGTACTCCATCGCGCCCGCGTCCTGCAGCCGCTCGTAGATGCCGGCGACCGTGGACTCCTTCTGGCCGATCGCGACGTAGATGCACTTCACGTCCTGGTCGCGCTGGTTGAGGATCGAGTCGATGAGGATCGCGGTCTTGCCGGTCGAGCGGTCGCCGATGATCAGCTCGCGCTGGCCGCGGCCGACGTTCGTCATCGAGTCGATCGCCTTGATCCCGGTCTGCATCGGCTCCTTGACCGGCTGGCGCTCGATGACGCCCGGCGCCTTGAACTCGAGCGGGCGCGTCTCCTTCGTGTCGATCGGGCCCTTGCCGTCGAGCGGGTTGCCGAGCGGATCGACGACGCGGCCGAGGAGCGCCTCGCCGACCGGGACGCTCGCGACGCGGCCGGAGCGCCGGACGGGCTCGCCCTCGCTCACCTTCTGCCACTCGCCGAACAGCGCGGCGCCGACGTCGTCCTCCTCGAGGTTGAAGGCGAGGCCGACGACGTCGTGCTCGAGCTCGAGCATCTCCATCGAGACGGCGTTCTCGAGACCGTAGATCCGGGCGATCCCGTCGCCGACCTGGAGGACCGTGCCGACCTCCGCAAGGTCGGTCTCGACGTCGTACTGCTCGATCCGCTGGCGCAGGATCGACGTGATCTCTTCGGGGCGCAGCTTCAAAGTTCTCTCCTCATCTCTTCACGAGTTCGGTTCTCAGTCGTTCCAGTCTCCCGCGGACGCTCGCGTCGACGCGTAGCGAGCCCGCCTGGAGGACGATGCCGCCGACGAGGGCCGGGTCGACCTTCCGCGTCGCCTCGACCTTGCGGCCGGCCGCGTCCTCGATCTGCTTCAGGATCGACTCCGCCTCGGAGTCGCTCAGCTCGCGCGCCGTCGTCAGCTCGACGGTCAGCCGCCGCTCCTCGCGCGCCATCAGCCGCTCGAACTCCTTCGCGATCTCCTCGATCTCGCCCGCGCGGCCCTTCTCCGCCGTCAGCTGGAGGAAGTGCGTGAACAGCGGCTCGGAGTCGCCGGCGAGGTCGGCGAGGATCGCCGCCTTCTGCGTCGACTCGAGCTGCGGGTTGCGGAGGACGGCGCGGAGCTCCGGCGACTCGGTCGCCGCGGCCGCGAAGTCGGCCAGCGCCTCGTGCACGGGCGCAAGCCGGCCGGCGTCCTTCGCCGCGCCGAAGAGAGCCTCGGCGTAGATGCGGTGCGCGACGGCCAAGGCTTAGGCGCTCTCCTCCAGGCGCGAGAAGTCGAGGCCGGCGATCGCCTCGGAGATCAGCTCCTGGTCGCGCTTCGCGTCGAGCGTCCGGCCGACGACCCGCGACGCCGCCTCGAGCGTCAGGTCGGCGACCTCGTTGCGGATCTGCTCGAGAGCGCGCGCCGTCTCGGAGGCGATCTCCTTGCGCGTCTCCTCGAGCCGCCGCTGCCGCTCGGTCTCCGTCTCCTCGCGCATCCGCTTCTCCATCGCCTCGCGCGTCTTGCGCGCCTCGGCGAGGATCGACTCCGCCTCGCCACGCGCCTCGCCGATCAGCTTCTTGTGCTCCTCGAGCAGCCGCTGCGCCTCGTCGCGCGCCTCGTCCGCCGACGCGATCGCCCGCTGGATGTGCTCGCGCCGCTGGTCGAGCATGTTCTGGATCGGGCCGAAGGCGAGCTTCCGCAGGACGAAGAAGACGATCAGGAAGAACAGGATCGTCCAGATCATCAGCCCCGGAATGATCCGGGTGAGCGGGCTGGAGACTGCGAGCAGCATCTACTTGACGAGCACGAAGCCGAGGAAGCCGCCGACGAGGCCGTAGAACACGACCGCCTCGGTCAGCGCGAAGCCGAGCCACATGATCCCCTGCAGCTCGCCGCGCAGCTCCGGCTGGCGGGCGACCGACTGGATCATCGAGGCGAAGACGGTGCCGATGCCGATGCCGGCGCCGAGCGAGCCGAGGCCCATGCCGAGGCCGAAGCCGAGCGCCTGCGCGGCCTTGATGGTGTCCGAAGTTGCAGCGAGCAGGTTAAGCACGGTTTCCTCCTTAGTGGGCCGGCTCGATCGCCGAGCCGATGTAGATGGCGGTGAGCGCGGCGAAGATGAACGCCTGAATGGTGACGACGATCACGACTTCGAAGATGTAGAAGGCGATCCCGATCGGGATCGAGACGGCGGCGACGATCCAGAACGTGATGCCGCTGAGAATGAAGAGCAGGCCGATCGAGACGAGGATCAGCATGTGGCCGGCGAGCATGTTCGCGTAGAGCCGGACGCTGAGGCTGATGACGCGGAAGACGTGCGAGATCGTCTCGAGCACGGCCATCGGTCCGATCATCCCCTTGGGCACGCCCGACGGGACGAAGCTCTTGAAGTAGCCGGGGCCGTTGTAGCGGACGCCCTCGATGTGCGTGAAGACGACGCTGAGGAGCGCGAGGACGAGCGTCACCGAGAGCTGCGACGTGACGGCGTAGATCCCCCAGGTCGGGATGCCGTGCCACTTGTCGCCGGTCAGCGGCAGCGGGATGAAGCCGACCATGTTCATCGTGAAGATGAAGAGGAACAGGCTCGCGACGTACGGGAACCAGCGGCCGATCGCCTTCGTGGGCAGACCCTGCTCCGCGATCTGCGTCTGCGCGATCTCGTAGATCGCCTCCCCGACCGTCTGGCGCTTGCCGGGCAGGAGCGCGAGCTTGCTCCGCATCGTGAAGATCCCGAGCAGGATCGTCAGGAGCGCCGAGATGGCGAGGTAGACGACGGCCTTGTTGATCGACATGTCGAGCGGCCCGAGATGGATGCCGATCCACTGCTTGAGCTCGAACTCGTTGGCGGGGTTGAACGTCGCCGCGAGCGCGTTCATGCTGTCTTCTCCCCGCTGAAGTACTCGAGCAGCGAGACGCCGAGCGAAAGCGTGTACGCAAGCGCGTAGACGGCGAGCGCGGCGATGCCGACGTGCCGGTCGCCGAGCGTGACGGCGATGAGGACGATCATCACGCCGATGCCGCGGAACGAGTGCGCGAGCGCGACGAGGCCGGACATGCCGAGGTGGTCGGCTCCGGTCGGCAGCCGCCCGAGCCAGAGCGCGAGCGCTTCTCCCGCGAGCCAGAGCACGGCGGCGAGCGCCCAGCCGGCGACGGGGAAGCCGGCGACGAGGAAGACGGGCAGCGCGACGACGACGACTCCCGCTCCCGCGAGCGTGGGAAGGCGGCGCCCCGGCACAGGGCGCGGCGTGGACAGGAGTCCGCTCATCACGAGAAGTAGCCCTTGAAGCGGCGGTAGACGGCGGCGACCCCAGCGGGAATCCCGACGACGACGCCCGCGAGGGCGCCGTAGCCGACGTTCCCGGCCGCCCAGCCGACGAGCGCGCCGGCGCCGCCGCAAACGCCGACGGTTCCGGCCAGCACTGCGCCCGCCTCGACGGGCTGGAAAGTCGAGCGTGGAGTCCCCTGCATCCGGGGCGAGAATAGCAGCGTCCCCTCCCCCGTCCCAGGGGTACTTTGTGACACCGAAACCCCGCATGAGTAAACGACCTCGCCTTTTGCTCGTTCACGGTTCCGTCGTCAACGCGGAGCTGACGTGGAGCGCGCAGAAGCCGCTCGCCGAGCGGTTCGAGCTCGTCCTCCCGAACCGGCGCGGCTTCCCGCCCGGCCCGGACGTCGAGCGCGTCGACTTCGAGGACGAGGCGGTCTGGCTCGAGGAGTTCATGGAGCCGGAAGCGCACGTCGTCGGGCACTCGTACGGCGGCGTGATCGCGCTGCTCGCGGCGGCCCGGCGGCCGGAGCTCGTCCGCTCGCTCACGGTGATCGAGCCTCCCGCGCTCGGCATCGCCCGCGGCGTTCCCGCGGTGGACGCGTTCGACGCCGCGGCCGCGAGGCTCTGGCAGGACGGGCCACGCGACCCGGCCGCGTTCCTCCGCGGCTTCCTCGAGCTCGCCGGCACCCCGGTTCCGCCGGGGGAGTTCACGCCCGCGCTCCTCCAGGGCGCGCGGACGCTGATGGTCGAGCGGCCGCCGTCGGAGGCGGAGATCCCGCTCGACGAGCTCGCGGCGGCGCCGTTCCCGAAGCTCGTCGTCTCGGGCGCACACGACGCGGCGTTCGAGGCGGTGTGCGACGTCCTCGAGAAGAGGCTCGGCGCCGAGCGGGCCGTCCTCCCCGGCGCGGGCCACTCGGTGCAGCGGCTGGGCGAGCCGTTCAACGCCCTGCTCGCCGACTTCGTCGAGCGAACCGAAGCGGACACCTCCTAGCGGGCCATGTCCGGTGCCAGGCACCGGACATGGCCGGATCGGACGCAGCGCCGCCCCTGAGACCACCACTACCAGCGCCTTTCCCAACGGACGTGTCCGTCGGAGACGCGTCCGGTGCCTGGCACCGGACGTGTCCGAAGCGGACTAGGCGATCTTCTTGAGCGGGTCGTCCTCGCGACGGCGGCGCTGGATCGGGTTCGCGAGCTTGACGATCTCGAGGACGTAGACGACGTAGACGGAGAAGAGCACGGCGACGAGGGCGAACCCCGCGGCTAGGACCGTCCACCACGGGTGCCAGACGCCGTGGGCGCGGAACGGGACGAAGCGCGTCGCGAACGCCGCCGCGGCGAGGGACATGCACCAGCCCCAGATCGTCAGCGCCGCGCGCCGCTGCGAGAAGCCGCGCCGCAGGAACCGGTGGTGGAGGTGCGCCTGGTCTCCCTCGAAGACCTTCTGCCCGTGCCGCAGTCGCCGGAGAACGACGAACGTCGTGTCGACGATCGGCACGGCGAGCACGAGGAGCGGGAAGAACAACGCCGCGACGGCGGCCGTCTTCAAGAGCCCCTGCACCGCGACGGTCGCGAGCACGTAGCCGAGGAGCAGCGCGCCCGAGTCGCCCATGATGATCCGCGCCGGATAGAAGTTGTGGCGGAGGAAGCCGAGGCAGGCGCCGAAGACGATCGCCGAGAGCACGGCGGCGTCGACCTTCCCGAGCGACAGGGCGATGACGCTGAACGTCAGCCCCGAGATCGCGGCGACGCCGGCTGCGAGCCCGTCCATCCCGTCGAGGAAGTTGACCATGTTCATGATCGCCACGATCCAGACGATCGTGAGCGGGATCCCCGCCGCCTCCGGCAGCGTGTGGATGCCGATGAACGGCAGCGTGAAGCGGTCGACCCAGACGCCGAAGCCGGTCGGGACGGCGGCCGCGGCGATCTGGCCGCCGAGCTTCGCGAACCACGGCAGCCCGCGGAAGTCGTCGATGATCCCGACCGTCACGGCGACGGCGGCGCCGAGGATCAGGCCACGATTCTCCCGGCCGGTGTGGAGGAACGCGAGCGCCGGCACGAGGAAGCCGAGGAAGAGCGCGAGCCCGCCGAGGCGCGGCACGGGCAGCACGTTGATGCGCCGGCCGCCCGGCAGGTCGACGACGCCGAGCCGCCGCGCCATCCCTCCCACCGCCGGGGTCAGGAGGATGACGAGGACGAGAGCGACGAGCGCGCCCCAGATGACGTCGAGGTGGTCGGAGAGCTGGTCTAGGACGCTGAGATGCGGGCTACTCAGGCCGAGAAGCACGACGTCAGCGTACTTCGCCGCGGGGACGCAGCTGCCTGCGCGCTACTTCGTCCCGTAGAGGCGGTCGCCGGCGTCGCCGAGCCCCGGCACGATGAAGCCGCGCTCGTTGAGACCCCGGTCGACCGCGGCGCAGACGACGTGGACGTCCGCGTGCTGCCGGTGCACTTCCTCGATCCCTTCCGGCGCCGCGACGATGCAGACGAGCGTCACCGACTGCGCGCCCGCCTCCTTGACGATGTCGATCGCCGCGCAGCTCGAGTGGCCGGTCGCGAGCATCGGGTCGAGGACGATCGCATCGCGCTCCGCGAGGTCGAGCGGCAGCTTGACGAAGTACTGGATCGCCTCGAGCGTCTCCTCGTCCCGGTACATGCCGATGAAGCCGACGCGCGCGCTCGAAACGAGCGAGAGGACGCCGTCGAGCATCCCCATCCCGGCGCGCAGCACCGGGCAGACGGCGACCTTCTTCCCCGAGATCCGCGGCACCTCGGTCCGCTCGAGTGGCGTCTCGATCTCGACCGTCGTCGTCGGCAGGTCCTTCGTCGCCTCGTACGTGAGGAGGAGCGTGATCTCGTTCGCGAGCTTGCGGAAGTGGACGGTCGGCGTGTCCTTGTCGCGGAGGTAGCCGAGCTTGTGCTGGACGAGCGGATGGCTGACGACGGTGAGACGGGGCTCGCTCAAGCGACGTACGTCGTGTAGCCGCGGAAGCCGTCGTAGAGCGGCCGCTTCGCGCAGAGCGCGGCGACTCGGGAGCGGAGCCCGTCGAGATCGGGCGCGTCGCTCAGCGCGGCGCAGATGATCGCGCCGACCTCCCGGAAATCGTCCTCGTCGAAGCCGCGCATCGTCATCGCCGGGGAGCCGAGCCGGACGCCGGAGGTGACGAACGGCGAGCGCTCGTCGAACGGGATCGTGTTCCGGTTGACGGTGACGTCGATCTCGTGGAGCCGCTCCTCCGCCCCCTTCCCCGTCCAGTCCGACTCGCGGAGGTCGACGAGAAGGAGATGGGTGTCGGTGCCGCCCGTGACGAGCGCGAGGCCGCCCTCGAGCAGCGCCTCGCCGAGCGCGTCCGCGTTGCGCCGCACCGCGGCCTGGTAGTCGCGGAAGGCGTCGGTCATCGCGATCCGGAAGCAGGTCGCCTTCGCCGCGATCGTGTGCTCGAGCGGTCCGCCCTGCATCCCCGGCATGACGGCGCTGTCGACCGCCTTCGCGTGCTCCTCGCGGCAGAGGATGAAGCCGGCGCGCGGCCCGGCGAGGGTCTTGTGCGTCGTCGAGGTGACGAAGTCGCAGTGCTCGACCGGGTTCGGGTGCAGCCCGGCGGCGACGAGGCCGGCGAAGTGGGCCATGTCGCAGAGGAGCAGCGCGTCCACCTCGTCGGCGATCGCGCGGAAGCGGTCAGCCTCGACGGTGCGCGGGTAGGCGGAGCCGCCGCAGACGATCAGCTTCGGCCGGTGCTCCTTCGCCAGCGAGAGCACGTCGTCGTAGTCGACGCGATGCGTCTCCGGGTCGACGCCGTAGTGGACGACGTCGTAGAAGCGGCCGGAGAAGTTGACCTTGTGCCCGTGGGTGAGGTGGCCGCCCTGGTCGAGGCGGAGAGCGAGGATCG
>DASRED010000025.1:0-12832 GCA_035652255.1 Gaiellaceae bacterium
CGAGATCAAGCTCCATCCCCGCGTCCGCCAGGCGACGTCCGACTGGCTCGCGCGACAGACCGCGGACGTCGCGGTCGCGGAGATCCCGCTCCTCTTCGAGACGGGCGGTGAGTCCCGCTTCGACAAGATCGTCGTCGTGACCGCGCCGGCCGAGCTCCGCACGGAGCGGCGCGGCGACGTCGGGGACAGGGAGGAGCGGCTCGTGCCCGAAGAGGAGAAGGTGCGCCGCGCCGACTTCGCCTACGTCAACGACGGCACGCTCGAGCAGCTCGACGCGTTCGTCGCCGGAGTCCTCGACGAGCTGAGGCGTTCCTGAGACGCGGGCTCGTCGCTGCGGCCGTCGTCCTCGCGGCACTCGGTGTCTTCCTCTACCTGCAGAAGACGGAGCCGCCCTGGTACGCGCGGTTCTGGTACCCGCTCCGCTACGCGACGATCGTCCGCGTCCACGCGAACGAGAACAAGCTCGACCCGGCACTCCTCGCCGCGGTGATCGAGACGGAGAGCAAGTTCGACCCGACCGCGCGCTCGAGCGCCGGCGCGATCGGGCTGATGCAGCTGACGCCGGGGACGGCGAAGGGGATCGCCGAGGCGACAAACGGCAGCCGCTTCCGGCTCTCCGACCTCACGGACCCGGACATCAACGTCCGCTACGGCGCGTGGTATCTCGAGCATCTCGTCCAGAAGTACCGCGACGAGAAACTCGCGCTCGCCGCCTACAACGCCGGGGAGCAGAACGTCGACAGTTGGCGCGCGGCGCACGAGGGGATCCAGTTCGCCGAGACGCGCGCCTACGTCGCGAAGGTCGAGCAGCTCAAGACGATCTACCGGCGCACCTACCCGAAGCAGCTCGGGTACTAGCCACTAACGCGGGCTCAGGGCCCGAGGCCGAGCGAGTCGAGGTCGAGGGTCGCATCCTCGGGCGGCGGCCCTTCCCTGCCGTCGGCTCGGCCGCCCCCTCCCCAAGGATCCCGGCCGAGCCAGCCGGGAGCGGCGGCGAGGCCGACGACCGGCACCCCGTAGCGCTCGCCGAGGGCCTCCTTCGCGGCGGCGAGAGCTGCGGCGTCCGGCCAGCACTCCTCGGCGAGCGCGATCCGGACGATCTCGGCGCGCTCGGCGCGCACGCCGCGCATGTCGACGAAGACGCGTCCGCTGCACGCGACCTCGGCGAAGGCCCAGGGATCCTCGTCGTGGCGGTTGTCGCGGAGGTAGCCCGGCAGCGAGTCGAGCGTGCCTTCGATCGCGGCGTAGAGCCCGCAGCGGCAGCGCGGAGCGGGCGCCGCGTGAGGCTCGGTGCACGCGGCCGTCTTCGCCTTCGGCCACGGCGTCGGGTCGGGATCGTCGTACATCGGCGAGGACAGCACCGGGCCGGCCGCGTCTCGCCGAATGCGGAAGAGGCGCCACGCGAGCAGCGGCTCCTCCGGCGCGAAATGCAGCTCCCGTTCCTCGATCTCCACGGCCGCGAGGATAGGCGAGGAGGCCCGCTGGAATCTCGTCGCGTCGAGGAATAGCGTTGAGGCGTGCGCGTCGGAAGGCCGCTCGGTGTGCTCGCCGTCACAGCCGTGGCCGGGGCCGGGACGGCCGCGAACCGGTTGGGCGACGTGCCGCTGGCGTCGCTCGCCGCGACGCCGCGCGCGGTGGGAGAGGGGAAGCTCTGGCTCCTCGTGACGAGCGCGCTCCTCGCGGACACGCCGTGGCTCCCGTCTTTGCTGGGGTTCGCGGTCGCGCTCGCGGCCGTGCTCTACGTGCTGCCGCTGCGGCAGGTCGTCGTGGCGGCGGTCGTCGGTCAGTTCGCGTCGACGCTCGTCGTGTACGGGATCGTCGGCGGCGCGCGCCTCCTGGACGGGCACGCGTTTGCCTCGGTCGTCGACGTCCAGGACTTCGGCCTCTCCGCGATGATCGCCGCCTGGATCGGCGCGGTCGCCTGCCTGGCATGGGCGCGCCACAGTCACCTGCGGGTCGTCGCCGGCTGCCTGCTCTGCCTCGGCGTCGGCCTCGCCTTCCGCCCGACGCTGACGTTCCTCGACAGCGAGCACGTCGTCGCCTTCGTCCTCGGCGCGGCGGTCGTCCGGCACCCGCTCGCGCGCGTCGTCGTTCCGCTCAGGCGGGCAGCCGCGGTCGCCGTGGCCGCCGTCCACAACTGACCGGGGACCGGAACGGGAGGACTGAACTACCGGCCGGGCGTCGCTGCAGCCTGATCGGACAGCGATTTGTACGCGCAAGAAGGGCGTGGTAGGAACGCCTTCAGGGGGGTCTCCGCAACTCCGAGGGAGGGACTCCGATGAGAAGGCGATACATCATCGAGATCGCAGTCGTGCTTGCGCTTGTCGGCGCGGGGACGGCGGGCGCGATCGTCGGGCACCACGGAAAGCACGTAACCGCCGCGCACCACGCAACCACGCCGAAGCGCGGGCCGCGTGGGCCGCGTGGACCGCGCGGCCCGCGCGGGCCGAGGGGAGCGACAGGGGCGACCGGGGCGACCGGAGCGGCAGGGGCGACCGGCGCGACCGGGCCGACCGGGCCTGCAGGGCCGAGCTACATGACCCGCTGGGCCGTCTCGTCGACCGTCCGTGACGTCCCGGGCACGAGCGGCGCACCTGACCTCAGCAACCTCACCGACCGGACGGGCATCGTCACGCTGGCCACCGTCGGCACCCTCAAGGTGGACGGGATCTGCTGGGACGACGGGACCAACACGTACGCCGCGACCTTCATCGAGACGACCGCGGACGGGGCGTCCTCGCAGGGCTACTCAGGGGAGGGGAAGACTCCGCTGAACGTCGCAGACGGGCCTGTCCAGATCAGCGAGGACATCGCCAAGAACACGACCGCTACCAGCTCGTTCAAGTCGTCGGACGATGGCGGGTGGGCGGCCATGAACGCGGCCGGCTCCGTGATCATCAGCGGCTTCGGCAACCAGGCGGTTCCGAACCTCGCCGCCGGCCCTGCCGCGGCCTGCCTGTTCTCGGGTTTCCTCGTCCAGGACTCGTAGACCGGCCAAGGCGGGAACGTGGGGGTGGGCCGGACGCCGGCCCACCCCTCCCGCGTACAGGGCGAGCTAGGAGACGCGTTCCGCGAGCTCGTCGCTCTTGTGCGCGAGCGCGGCGAAGCTCGCCTGGAGGAAGTCGTTGAGCCCGGCGGCGCCGAGCGTCCACGTCAGGAGCCGCCCGAAGCGGGGCGCGACGATCTGCGTCGCGCCGAGCCCTGCCGCGACCCACGTCCCGACGCACCGCGTGCACGTGACGAGCTCGGCGAGCGCCTGCTGCATCTCGCTGCCGTAGTCGTCGTCCTCCTCGACGAGCGGCTCGCGGATGAAGCTCGTGACCGGATCGCGCGCGATCGTCCGCGCCGCCTTGAACGTCGCGAGCGCGAGCGCCGTGAGGTCGAGCGCGGACTGCTGCTGCGGGTCGCGGTCGAGGAGCCGCGCGATCGCTCCGGCGGCCGCGAGCCCGCCGCCGAACGTGGCCATGATCGTCGCGTACGCGGCGTAGGGGCGCTGAGTGGGCACGGATACCCTGTTCCCGATGCCGCCGCTTCGCACAACCTCCGACTACAGCCCCACGGGCGACCAGCCGCAGGCGATCGAGAAGCTCGCCGCCGGGCTCGAGGCGGGGGAGAAGTACCAGACGCTCGTCGGCGCGACCGGCACCGGCAAGACGGCGACGATGGCGTGGACGATCGAGAAGGTCGGCCGGCCGGCGCTCGTCATCGCCCACAACAAGACGCTCGCGGCTCAGCTCTGCAACGAGTTCCGGGAGTTCTTCCCGCACAACGCCGTCGAGTACTTCGTCTCCTACTACGACTACTACCAGCCGGAGGCGTACGTCCCGCAGGCCGACCTCTACATCGAGAAGGACAGCTCGCGGAACGACGACATCGCACGCCTGCGCCTCTCGACGACCTCCTCGCTCTTCACGCGCAGCGACGTCATCGTCGTCGCCTCGGTCTCGTGCATCTACGGCCTCGGCTCGCCGGAGGAGTGGCGCGAGCGGATGATCTACCTCGAGACGGGCACGGAGCACGACCGCGACCTCCTCCTCCGGAAGCTCATCGACTCGCAGTACGTCCGCAACGACACAGTGCTCGGGCGCGGCCGCTTCCGCGTCAAGGGCGACGTCGTCGAGGTGCAGCCGGCGAACCAGGAGACCGCCTACCGCATCTCGTTCTTCGGCGACGAGGTCGAGCAGATGTCGCACTTCGACCCGCTCACCGGCGAGGTCCTCGCGAAGCTCGAGAACCTCTCCATCTGGCCGGCGACGGAGTACGTCACCTCGCAGCCGACGGTCGAGCGGGCCGTCGACGACATTCGCCACGAGCTCGAGGAGCAGGTGCGGAAGTTCGAGGACGAGGGGAAGCTGCTCGAGGCGCACCGGATCCGGCAGCGGACGGAGTACGACCTCGAGATGCTGCGCGAGCTCGGCTTCTGCAACGGGATCGAGAACTACTCGCGGATCCTCGAGGGACGCGCGCCCGGCACGCACCCGTTCACGCTGCTCGACTACTTCCCGAGCGACTTCGTCGTCTTCGTCGACGAGTCCCACCAGACTGTGCCGCAGATCGGCGGCATGTACGAGGGCGACCGCTCGCGCAAGCAGACGCTCGTCGACTTCGGCTTCCGGCTGCCGTCGGCGCTCGACAACCGGCCCCTCCGCTTCGACGAGTTCCTGCGCAAGGTGCAGCAGATCGTCTTTGTCTCGGCGACGCCGGGCGCGTTCGAGCTCCGGGAGTCGACGGTCGTCGCCGAGCAGCTGATCCGCCCGACCGGCCTCGTCGACCCCGAGGTCGAGGTGCGCCCGACGAAGAACCAGATCGACGACCTGCTCGGCGAGATCCGCGCCCGCGAGGCCGTCGGCGAGCGCGTCCTCATCACGACACTGACGAAGAAGATGGCGGAGGACTTGACGGACTACCTCCTCGAGTCCGGCGTCAAGGCGCGCTATCTCCACTCGGAGATCGACACGCTCGAGCGGATCCAGATCATCCGCGAGCTGCGGCTCGGAGAGTACGACGTACTCGTCGGCGTCAACCTCCTCCGCGAGGGGCTCGACCTGCCGGAGGTCTCGCTCGTCGCGATCCTCGACGCCGACAAGGAGGGCTTCCTCCGCGGCCGCACCTCGCTCATCCAGACGATCGGCCGCGCGGCGCGCAACGTCCACGGCCGGGTGCTGATGTACGCGGACAAGCAGACGGAGGCGATCAAGGAAGCGCTCGACGAGACGAACCGCCGGCGCGCGATCCAGATCGCCCACAACGAGGAGCACGGGATCATCCCGGAGTCGATCGCGAAGGGCGTCTCGGACATCGCCGAGCTGCTCCAGCTCGAGGCACCGCACGTGCCGGCACGGCGGCGGCGCGGCGCGACGAAGGTCGAGGGGATGTCGCGCGAGGAGCTCGAGAAGCTCGTGATCACGCTCGAGGAGGAGATGTACCTCGCCGCCGACGAGCTGCGGTTCGAGTACGCGGCGAAGCTCCGCGACGAGGTGAAGGAGCTCCGGCGCGAGCTCCAGGCGCTCGAGCAGACGGCTGCCTAGCCGCGACCGACGCGCAGCGCGACCTTCGAGCCGTTCGCGAGATGCTTGTGCGGCTTCGCGCTCTGCCAGAGCACGTGATTCCGAAGCTTCTTGCTCGACTTCGCCTTGGTGATCTTGCCGAGAGCGCAATGACTTTTGGCGAGCGCGCCTCTCGCTGCCGCGAGCGTCTTGCCTTTGACATTCGGCACGACGCAGGGAACCTTCTTCGGCTTCGGCGCTGGTGTGGTTGTCGTTGTCGGCGCCGGGTCGGCCGCGAACGTTGCGGTGAACTTCGAGGGGCCGATAAGCAGCAGAGGGGTGGAGCAGGTGGTGGCGGTCGCGCCGGTGCAATTCACACCGGACCAGCCCGTAAACGTCGATCCGGATGCTGCCGTGGCGGTGAGGGTCATCACGGTCGTGATAGGGAACGAGGCTGAGCATGTAGAGCCGCAGTCGATTCCGGCTGGGCTCGTGGTGACCGTTCCGGAGCCGCTGCCCGCGAGGGCGACGTCGACTTCGGTCAGCGGGATGTGGTTGAATCGCGCTTGGATTGTCTCGTCCGAGTTCATCGTGACTGTGCAAGTCGGTCCGTTACAGGGCCCGCCGGGCCCGCTGTAGAAAGTGCCAAACTCGGACCCCGGAGCGGCGCTAGCCGTCAGTGTGACGCGCGTCCCTTCGTCAAAGCTCGCCGAGCAAGTGGACGCGTCGGCCCCGCAGTCGATGCCCGCCGGACTGCTCGTGATCGTCCCCTCGCCGAACGACTGAACCGTCAACACGGGACGAGGCGGCTGCGCCCATGCCACGGCGGAGCTCTCGTCAGTGCCGGCGGAGTTCGTAGCGACCACGTCGCCACAGTAGGCCTCGTTCGGCGTGAGTCCCGTCAGTTCGGCGGTGACGACGTGGAAGGTTCCGTCGACCTCGCCTGGAGGGAGTGCCGCCGGAGTCGAGTACGTCGAAGAGCCGCTTCCGGTCTGGCACCAGTTGGAGCTGAGCAAGTCGTACTGAACGACAAATGACGTGCTTTGGCCTGCCGGCTCGAGCTCCGCCGTGAAGCTGGCGCTCGTCGGACTGACTGCGGAGCCGACCGGAGCTGCGACCGCCGGCGCGCCCTGCCTCCACGCCACCGGGTAGACGTCGCCCGTTCCGTACTGATTCGTGGCGGTCATCTCCGCGCAGTAGTCCTGTCCGGCCACAAGGTTGGTGGTTAGTTCGATCGAGGCGATGGGGCCGACGTTCGAGGTGGAATAGGTCGCGCTCTGATAGGCGGGCGCGCCGGACGTGCCGCCACTCGCGCACCACGTCGAGCTGGCGAGGTCGTAGTCCACCGCGATCGTCGCCGGCTGGTCGATCGGGTCGAGGACGTACCCCGTCACCACTGCCGTCGTCGTCCCAGTGGAGTAGGCGGGCAAATCGGAGAGGTTGCCCGTGTCGAAGACGCTCGGCGTCCCCTGTGTCCACTGGAGCAGCCCGCCGCCGCTGCCGCCGTAACCATTCGTGGCGAAGAGCTGGGCGCAGTATTCGGTTCCGACGGTGAGGCCTGTCAGAAACGCCCGTGTGTAGTGGTAACTGCCGTCGCTGAAGTTGAAGATCATGGCGTTGGTTGTGTATGCCGGCGTGCCGGAGGTGCCGTTGGTCATGCACCACTCAGAGTTGGCCACGTCGTATTGCGCGACGTAGGTCGCGCCGCTCTGGGCCGCAGCGTCGACGTAACCGGCTACAACCGCCTCCGTCGACGTCGACGAGTAGGTGTCGGTCGTGAGCGCGCTTGCCTCGCCTTGCGTCCACGGCAACGGGCCGACGTCACCTTCGCCGGAGCCGTTCGTCGCCACGAACTTCGCGCAGTAGTCGGCTCCGGGAGTAAGGCCTGACAGATCGATCGAAACCTCGTGGTCGGCCCCGTCAGTTGGGATCGAGTCGGTTCCCTGGACTGTGTTGGCCGCTGAGCCCGACGTGCCGTTGCTCGTGCACCAGGTCGAGCCGGCGAGGTCGTAGTCGACGGAGTACCTCGTTGCCTCACCGCCCGGGTTGACGATTCCGTCGATCTCTGCCGTGGTTGGTCCGGTGGGGGTCAGGATGAACAGGGAGACGTTGGGCGCAGCCGCAGACGCAGCTGCCGGCAGGCCGAGTACGAGCGCCGATACGAGGGCGATCGTGGCCGTGAGAACGATTCTCCGCCTGCCGCGAAAGACGAGTGCTATGCGACCGCTCAACTTGAGTCAAGCTAGCACCGAAAGATCGGACTGAAAAGTAGAACTTCCGGAGGGTGTCGGTTCTTTCCGCGTCCCGATTCGCTTAGGGCGCTTTCATCCCCACTCGCTACCCTCCGCACATGCTCGGGACGATTCTCGGCTTCATGGTCACGGCGTTCATCATCGGTGGGCTCGCGCGGTTCTCGCTGCCCGGCCCTGACCCGATGCCGGCCTGGCTGACAATCGCGATCGG
Source organism: Gaiellaceae bacterium (assembly GCA_035652255.1). GTDB lineage: Bacteria > Actinomycetota > Thermoleophilia > Gaiellales > Gaiellaceae > Palsa-739. Next base: position 7,950 of record DASRED010000025.1, read on the forward strand.
CATCGGCGGCTCCGTGATCGGCTGGGGGATCGTGATCGGGATCGAAGGCCGCCACACGAAGGACACGTCGTGGGCGGCCATCGCGAGCTTCATCGCGGCCGTCGGCCTCGTCGTCCTCTATCGCGTCGTCGTCCAGAAACGGCCGGTGTGGGGGAAGGGCGCCTATCGCTTCCCCGACCGCGGCGTCGGCGTCGGCGCCTACCGGGAGCGCCTGAAGCGCGTCGGGATCGACCCCGACCAGATCGGACAGGGCTTCGCCGCGCAGCCGATCCCGCACGTCCAGCCGCCTCTCCCGCCCGGCAAGCCCGGCGGCGACCCGACCGAGAACCCGGCGCACTACCTCGGGCTGCTCGAGGAGCTGCACGACTCCGGCGTCCTCGACGACGACCAGTACACGTCCGCCCGAATGCGGCTGCTCGAAAGCCTGCGCGGCTAGCGATGGTGCTCTGGTTCATCCTCGTGCTCGCGATCGAGGGCCTCATCGTCGGCGCGCTCGCGCGACTCGCGCTCCCCGGCCCGGACCCGATGGGGATCCTCGCGACGATCGGGCTCGGGCTGGCGGGGACGTTCCTCGGCGGCGTCGTCGCGTGGGCGTTCATCGGTCACGCCGGCGGGATCGTCTTCTCCCTTCTCGGCGCGATCCTGCTGCTCTACCTGCACCGGCGCTTCGTCCAGCACAGGACGCTGACCGGCCCCGGCTCGCGCTAGCGGCGGAAGCGGCGCTCGGCGGACGGCTCGAACTCGCCGCCGGCCCAGCGGAAGCTCCGCACGACGATCGCCTCCGCGTCCGCCTCGTGGACGTGGAGCCCGCGCGCCTCTCCGAGCCGGTGTGGCCGCGGCCGCCCGAAGCCGGGTGCGATCGCGAGGACAGCGGTCCTCGTCTCGTCCTCGAGCACCTCGAACTCGTGCCGCTCGCTCACGGCCGCCTGGTGGATGTGGCCGGACAGGATCAGGTCGGCGCCCGCGCCGACGAGCGCGTGGAGGAGGCGCTTGCGGCGCGAGACCGGGCGCTTGTGCGCCGCGCGCCAGGGGGCGCCGAGCAGATGGTGGTGGAGGACGACGACCCGCAGCGCGCCGGGCTCCGCCGCCGCGAGCCGGGTTCTCGCCCGCTCGAGCTGCGCCCCGCCGACCGTGCCTCCCTGGTGGCGGAACGGCCGCGCCGAGTTGAGGCCGACGACGTGGAGCCCGGGCACCGAGGCGACGGGCTCGGTCGTCTCCCAGACGCCCTCGAACGGCGTCCAGGGCCGGACGAAGCGCGCGGGTGTGTGCGGCAGGTCGTGGTTGCCGGGCACCGCGAGAACCGGGGGCCCGAGCGAGCGGAGGAACGTGGCAGCGCGCTCGAGCTGTCCCGGCCTACCACGGTGCGAGAGGTCGCCGGAGGCGACGACGAGCTGCGGCTCGACCCGCTCGACGAGCCGCGCGAGCGCCTGCTCGACCTCCGGCTCCTCGTGCGCGCCCACGTGGAGGTCGGAAACGTGGAGGAGCCGGGCCGTCACGACCGAACGAGGCTATAGATTCCAGCCATGGCCGCTGAAGAATCAGCCGAGATCTTCGACGATCTCTACCTCGGCCTCCGGGCCGGCGGCGCGCTGCGCAAGCAGCGGCGCGGCGAGGAGCTCACCCACGAGGAGCAGGAAGCGCTCGGCCGCTGGCAGCGCCTCTCGACGACGCGGAAGATCGCCGCCATCGGCGCCTTCGCCGTCGGCACGTTCGGCCTCGGCTTCACCTTGGGCGGCCTCGTCTTCGGCCGCTGGCGCAAGTCGTAGCGTTCGCGAGTGCTGCGCACTCGCGAACGAGTCGAAGGAACTCCGGCGCGGAAGAGCGCGGTCTTCCGCGCCTCCGTGCAGTAGGGCTTTGCCACCCGCCGCGGCGGGCACCTACGGCGCGCGCCGGGGAGCAGGCCCCGAGATCGATCGGCTCATCTCTCGCGTTGGCCCGCGAAAAGGACGGTCGGAGCCTCCTCGTCCGCGGGGTCGCGGTCGTGGATCACGACGTCGATCAGCGTCGCCACGATCGCGGCGATCGGGATCGCGATCAGCACGTACACGGCGCCGAGGAGGTAGCCCATCGCGAGGACGGAGACGAGCACGACGAGCGGCGACAGTCCGACCGCGTGGCCCGTGACGCGCGGCGCGATGACGTAGTCCTCGAGCTGGCGGAGGACGAGAACCGCGATCCCGGCGCCGAGCGCGACCGTCCAGCCGGCCGTCAAGCCGACCCCGATCGCGAGCACGCCGGCGGCGAGCGGCCCGACGATCGGCACGAGCTCGACGAGCCCGGCGAAGGCGGCGATGAGCAGCCAGTACGGCTCCCCGTCGAGCCAGAACGCGAGCGAGAGCAGGCTGCCGACGATGAGGACGAGGAGGAACTGGCCGCGGACGAACGCGCCGAGCTTCATGTCGATGAGCACCCAGGTGTCGCGCGTGACACGCCGGTGGCGCCGCGGCACCATCGACTGGACGAGCCCGATCGCGCCGTCCCGCTCGAAGATCCAGTAGGCGCCGACCGCGAACATGAAGACGATCCCGACGAGGATCTCGAACGCCGTCTTCGTCGCGGTGATCGCGGGGTGGAGGAGGCTCGCGCCCGACGGCAGCTGCCGCAGCCGCTTGTCGATCGCGCTGAGGATCTCGTGGCGCAGCCCGTGCGAGTGGACCGCGGCGTGGTGGAGCTGGGAGGTCGACGTCGGCAGCGTCCCGATCGCGTTGTGCACCTGCGTGATCGCCACCGGCACGACGAGGTAGAGGAACAGCCCGATCGCTGCGAAGACGCCGAGGTAGTGGAGGACGACGCCCACGCTGCGGGGGACGTGCGCGCGCCGGTAGAGCCACTCGACGCTCGGCCGCATCGCCGACGCAATCACGAAGCCGAGGAAGAGGAGCGCGATGACGATCTTGAGCTTCCACAGCGCGAGCGCGAGGACGACGATCGAGACGACGACGAGCGTCGCGGTGGCGGCTTTGCGTGCGATTCCGTCCATTTCCCCAGGGATTCCCTGTTGGAAAGAGAACGAAAGCTGCGTGATCGAAGCGCACCGCCACGGAATCGTCCTCGTCCGGCCGCTGTCGCGGGCATTCGTCGTCGCGCTAGCGGGCGCCGCGTGCTTCCTCGCGCCGTGGACGGCGGCCGCGCTCGCCGGCGCGGCGCTCCTCGGGCTGGCCGCCCTCCTCGCCGTGGTCGCCGTCGCGCGCTGGGACCGGACGCATCTCGTCCTCTCCCGCGACGGGCTCTCGGTCGTGCACGGCGTGCTCCGCCGCAGCACCGCCTCGGTGACCTTCGAGCCGGGGAGGGCCGTCGAGGTCGAGCGGACGCTCCTCGGCCGGCTCCTCGGATACGCGACCGTCGTCGCCGGTGAGCTCGAGATCGACGCCGTGCCGAGACGCCTTCACGAACGTCTGTTCGGCGGGTAAAATGTCCTCCACATGGCTGCCGACGAGCTCGTCGTCCACGGCGCCCGCGAGCACAACCTCAAGGACATCACCGTCCGGCTGCCGCGGAACCGCCTGATCTGCATCACCGGCCTCTCCGGGTCCGGCAAGTCGAGCCTTGCCTTCGACACGATCTACGCGGAGGGCCAGCGCCGCTACGTCGAGTCGCTCTCCGCCTACGCCCGGCAGTTCCTCCAGATGATGGAGAAGCCGGACGTCGACCACATCGACGGGCTCAGCCCGGCGATCTCGATCGACCAGAAGACGACCTCGCGCAACCCGCGCTCGACGGTCGGGACGGTGACCGAGATCTACGACTACCTCCGGCTTCTCTACGCGCGCGTCGGCCGGCCGCACTGTCCCGTCTGCGGCAAGCCCATCGCCGGGCAGAGCCTCGACGCGATCGTCGACCAGGTGATGAAGCTCGACGAGGGCGCGCGCTTCACCGTCAACGCGCCGGTCGTTCGCGACCGCAAAGGGGAGTACAAGGACGTCTTCGAGGACCTGACCCGCGAGGGATTCACGCGCGTCAAGGTCGACGGCGAGCAGTACGTCCTCGAGGAGGGCGTGCCCGAGCTCGACAAGAAGTTCAAGCACACGATCGAGGTCGTCGTCGACCGGCTCGTGATGCGCGCCGACCTGCGGCTGCGGCTCACGCAGTCGATCGAGACGGCCGCGGGGCTCGCCGACGGGCTCGTCGCCGTCGATCTCGTCGAGAGCGGCGAGCAGCTGCTCTTCTCCGAGAACTTCGCCTGCCCCGACCACGGCGTCTCGCTGCCGGAGCTGCAGCCGCGGATCTTCTCCTTCAACGCGCCGCACGGCGCCTGTCCGCGCTGCACCGGCCTCGGCTCGCAGCAGGAGATCGACCCCGACCTCGTCGTCCCGGATCCGTCGCTCTCGATCGACGACGGCGCGCTCGTGCCGTGGTCGGTCGGCGGGCTGACCGGCTATTACGAGGCGGTGATCCAGGCGGTCGCCGACCGCTATGAGATCGACACGTCGAAGCCGTGGAACGAGCTGACGGAGGAGCAGCAGTCGCGCTTCCTCCACGGCACGGGCGGCGAGAAGATCTACGTCCAGTACCGCAACCGGATGGGGCGCCGGCGGCAGTACATGGTCGCCTTCGACGGCATCCTCGCGAACCTCGAACGGCGCTACCGGGAAACCGACTCGTCCCACGCGCGCGAGCGGATCGAGGAGTACATGAGCTTCCGTCCGTGCCCGGTCTGCAACGGCGCCCGCCTCAAGCCCGAGGTGCTCGCCGTCACCGTCGGCGGCAAGTCGATCCACGAGTTCACGCAGCTGTCGGTGTCGCGGGCGCTCGCGTTCGTCGACGAGCTCGACCTGACGCCGACCGAGCAGCTGATCGGCCACCGGATCGTCAAGGAGATCCGGGAGCGGCTGACGTTCCTCGACGACGTCGGCGTCGGCTACCTGACGCTCGACCGCGCGGCG
>DASRED010000026.1:0-65297 GCA_035652255.1 Gaiellaceae bacterium
CCCGGCTCGAGCTCACACTCGAGCAGCACGTCGCCGATCATCCGGCGCTCTCCGGCGACGGTCTCGAGAGGGAGAAGGCCGATGCCCGGCATGTCCTCGCCGTGAAAGCCGCGGTAGCCGCGACCGAAGAGCTGATAGCCGCCGCAGACCGCGAGCGCGGCGGCACCACGACCGACCGCCTCGTGCAGCGCCTCCGACTTCCGCACGAGATCTTCCGCCACGAGCAGCTGCTCGCGGTCCTGCCCGCCGCCGACGTAGTAGAGGTCGTGCTCGCCGGGCACAACCGGATCGCCCGTACCGAGCGCCGTCACCTCGAGCTCGTGGCCGCGCCACGCTGCCCGCCGCGTGAGCACGGCGATGTTGCCGCGGTCGGCGTAGATGTTGAGGTAGTCCGGATAGAGGTGGCCGACCCGGATCGCCGTCATCCCGCACGCTCCCAGTACGGCCGGGCGAGCCCCCGGTCGGCCAGGATCCGCTGCAGCCCGAGCATCGCGGTGTAGGTGGGGAGGAGGACGAGCTCGCCCCCGGCCGGCGTCAGCTCGAGGCCGCGGTCGAGAGCGCGCTCGAGGCTGGGCTCGACGTCGATCGCCTCGGCGTCGAGCCCGCCGTAGCGGAAGCGCAGGGCGAGCTCGGCCGCACGGCCGCCCGTGGCGACGAGCCGCTCGAGCCCGCCGAGCAGCGGCTCGAAGTCGACATCCCAGATCCACGACACGTCGCGGCCGTCGGCGATCTCGTCGTTGAGCGCGGTGACGAGGAGCCGCGGCTGTCCGCCGTCGACGAGCGTCCGGATCGCCTCGTTCGCGCCGGCCGGATTCTTGATCAACAGGAGGAGCAGGCGCTTGTCGCCGACCTCGATCCGCTCGAAGCGCCCGAACGCGGCCGAGAACCGCTCCAACCCGGCCACGATCTCCTCGATACTCGCGCCGAGCGCGCGCGCGAGCGCAGCCGCGGCGACGGCGTTGTAGACGTTGTACAGACCCGGCAGGGAGAGCGCGACGCGCTTCGTTCCCTCGGGCGTGACGAGCTGAAAGGAGGCGCGCTCGAGTCCGTGCAGCTCGATCTCGCGCGCGGCGACGGCGAGCGGCGGCCGTTCGTGGTGGCCGTGCGGGCAGCGGAAGTCGCCGAGGTGGCCGACGTACGCCGCGGCGTAGTCGTAGGGAGCGCCGCACGTGAGGCAGTACTTCGAGTCGGCCGCGTGCTGGAGTGCCGGCCGGGCGACGCGCGGGTCGTCGAGGCCGAAGGCGACGCTTCCCGTCCGGGAGGCGCCGATCGCTGCGAGTTGCGGGTCGTCTGCGTTGAAGACGAGGGCCGCGTCCTCCGGCAGCCCGTCGACCGCTGCTCGCCAGCGCTCGGCGACGAGCTCGAGCTCGCCGTAGCGGTCGAGCTGGTCGCGGAAGAGGTTGCCGAGACAGATCGCACGCGGCCGCAGGCGGCGGAGCAGCTCCGGCAACGCGGCCTCGTCGACCTCGAAGAGGCCGAGCTCGGCGCCGTCCGCTGCGAGGAGGGCGGAGGCGACGCCGGAGACGAGGTTCGCGCCGGCGGCGTTGTGAGCGAGGCGGCGAGTGGGGCGGAGGATCTCCGCGACCATCGCCGCCGTCGTCGTCTTCCCGTTCGTCGCGGAGACGACCGCTGTGCCCGCCGGAAGGCGCAGGGCGAGCCGGTCGACCGCGCCGGGGTCGACGGCGGCGAGCAGCTTGCCGGGGATCGTCGTTCCGCCGCCCGCGCCGGCGAGGCGCGAGAGCCCGGCGACGAGGCGCGCCGCGCCGATCGCGAGGGCGAGTGGGGGACGCAGCGGCATCCGGCGAGCGTAGACGAGGGAACCGAGAGCCGCCGCGCTCGGGTCGATTTGCGGATTCCTCAACCTGCTCTACACTTATTGGCATGGCTGAGAAGCGCCGCTACCGGGCGCTCGCCGCGATCGATCCGAAGGAGCTCGCGGAGTTCCAGGCGGGAATCCGCAAGCGCTACACGGACGAGCAGATCGTGGCGGAGATCACGGCGTGCGCGGAGCGGCTGGGCCGCTCTCCGACGATGCGCGAGTTCGCCGCCGATCCGGAGACCGCCGTCCATCCCCAGACCGTGATCGAGCACTTCGGCTCGTGGAACGCGGCCAAGCGCGCGGCCGGGCTCGTGCCACGCCGCTTCGCGACGCGCGAGGAGCTCCTCGGCCTCCTGCGCTCGCTCGGTGAGGAGCTCGGACACCCGCCGACCGCGCGCGACATCGACGAGCACAAGGGGCGCCTGCCGTCGAAATCCCTGTACTGGCACACGTTCGGGTCGCTGACGAACGCCCTGCGCGAGGCCGGCTTCGACGTGCCGGTGGGGGAGGAGCGGCTCGAGCGCGCGGTCGAGCAGGGCGCCGGGCTCGCGCGCAAGCTCGGCCGGCTGCCGAAGTTCGCCGACTGGGGCGAGGCGCGCCGCAGCGACGACTCGCTGCTCACCGAGTGGCAGGTCTACCGGATGTTCGACGCGCGCCGCGGCGCTTGGTCGACGTTCCAGTTCCTCGTCCGCCAGCGACTCACCGAGCAGGGGACGGACGTCGCGAGCGACGGCTCCGTCGTCGACACGTAAAGGTCAGGCTGCGGCGGCGATCGCCGCGAGGCGCGCGAGACAATGGGCGCTTTCGCCCGGCGCGCGGACGGTCGGGAGGGGCTTCTCCTCGACGTAGTCCCGATCGGGCCGGAAACGCGCCTTGCGCGCGACGCCGCCGCCCTGCAGGGCGAGGAACGTCCCGTCGCGCACCTCGCTCGCCCGCAGGCGGACGCCGACGAAGTCCGAGACGATCCCGAGCGCCGTGCGCGTCGAGGCGAAGAAGACCTCCTCGCGGCCGCGGCCGAGCCAGAGCGGCCGGCCGACACCGCGGGCGGCGAAGACGACTACCGGCTCGCGCTCGTCCAGCCAGGCGGTGGCCATCGCGCCGCTGAGTGCCTCGAGCGCTTGCGGATCGTTCCGCGAGTGGGCGGCGAGGGCGAAGATCGCCTCAGAGTCGACGGTCATGCGCGGCTCGGCGCGCGCGCATGAGAAATCGGCGAGCAACTCGTCGTCGTTGAGGATGATCCCGTTGTGGATCCCGACGACCGGCCCGTGCCGGACCGGATGGTTGTTCGCCGGGATGGAGGGATGGCCCTTCGTGTAGTCGCGGACGTGGACGAGCAGCTCCGTCGCATGGGCCGGGACGCGGATCCGCTCGAGGAGCAGGCTCGCGGGCGTCCGCTGCTTCGTCACGACCGGATAGGCGTCGCCCGGGCCGCGATACGCGTACCCGACCGCGTCCGCGCCGCGCTCGGCGATCCCGGCCAGCAGCGCCTGGGCCGCGAGCGTCCGATCGACGCTGCTGCGCGAGGACAGGCTGTATCCGGCGATTCCACACATGGTCGTTCCGGCCCATGTTCTGCATGCCGCGGGCCGTCCCTTCGAGGGTAGCCCGTGGTTCGGCTACCGGCCTGCTCAAGAGGAATCCCTAACAGGCCGATAACACCGCCATGGAGCAAGGCGTGCTCGCCCAAGAGCGGGCCGACGCGGCGACTGCGGCGGATCCACTGAAGCTGTACGTGCGCCAGATCGGCGGCGGACCCCTCCTGACCCGGGAGGAGGAGCGTGAGCTTGCGCGCCGCAAGGACGCCGGCGACGAGCTGGCGAAGCGCCGGCTGATCGAGTCGAACCTCCGGCTCGTGATCTCGGTCGCGCGTCACTACACGCGTGCCGAGGTCCCGCTGCTCGACCTGATCCAGGAGGGGAACCTCGGCCTGATCCGCGCCGTCGAGAAGTTCGACTACCGGCTCGGCTACAAGCTCTCGACGTACGCGACCTGGTGGATCCGGCAGGCGATCACGCGGGCCCTCGCCGACCAGGGCCGCACGATCCGGCTGCCGCTCCACGTCGCCGACGAGGTGCGCAGACTCCTCCGCGCGCGCCGTCAGCTCGCCCAGAAGCTCAATCGCGAGCCGACGGTGCCCGAGCTCGCCAAGGAGACGAAGGAGAGCGAGGAGCGCGTCCGGGAGCTTCTCGAGCTGATGGAGAAGCCGCTGAGCCTCGAGACGCCCGTCGGGGACGGGGAGAGCCTGTACGGCGACCTCCTCGAGGACGACCGGGCTCCCGCTCCGCTCGAGCGGACCGCGGCGCAGGCGCGCGCGAAGGAGCTTGCGGGCGCACTCGCGACGCTCGAGCCGCGCCTCCGGCGTGTCGTCGCCCTTCGCTTCGGTCTCGCCGACGGCTCGCCGCGAACGCTCGAGGAGGTCGGCGCCGAAGTGGGGGTGACCCGCGAGCGGGTCCGCCAGCTGGAGACCCGCGCACTGCGCGATCTGCGCGTCGCCGCGCCGGGCCTCGAGCACTATCTCAGCGCCGAGTAGCGCCTACGGAGCAGCGACCATCTGCATCTCGCGGAGGTTCGCGAGACGGCGGAGCGAGTCGAGCTCGATCTGGCGGACGCGTTCCCGCGTCAGGCCGAGCCGCTTGCCGATCTCCTCGAGCGTCTTCGGCTCCTCGTCGACGAGCCCGTAGCGCAGGACGAGAACCTGCCGCTCCCGCTCGCCCAGCGCCTGGAGCGCGATCGCGAGAGCCTGGCTGCGCAGCGCGCCCTCGACCGTCTCCTCCGGCAGCGGGTCGTCGCCGGCGACGAAGTCGCCGAACACCGCGTCCTCCTGGTCGCCGACCGGCTGGTCGAGGCTGGCGGAGGCACGAGCGGCCGCCTTCACCTCGCGCGCCTGCTCGATCGGCAGGGACGCCTCGTTCGCGATCTCCTCGAGCGTCGGCTCGCGGCCGAGCTCCATCCAGAGCGTCCGCTCGGCGCGGTTCATCTTCTGCATCCGCTCGACGATGTGGACGGGCATGCGGATCGTTCGCGCCTTGTCGGCGAGCGCCCGCGCGACGGCCTGGCGGATCCACCAGGTCGCGTACGTGGAGAACTTGTAGCCGCGGCGCCAGTCGAACTTCTCGACGGCGCGGATCAGCCCGAGCGTCCCTTCCTGGATGAGGTCGAGGAAGGGAAGGCCCTGGTTGCGGTAGTTCTTCGCGATCGAGACGACCAAACGGAGGTTCGACTGGATCATCCGCGTCTTCGCCGCCATGTCGCCACACTCGATCCGCTTCGCGAGCTCGACCTCCTGCGCTGCGGTGAGCAGCTGATGCCGCCCGGCTTCGCGGAGGAAGAGCTGCAGCGCGTCCGTCGTCGTCTCGAGCGGCGCCGCCGGCGCCTTCACCGGCTCCGGTTCCGGCTCCGCCTCGCGCTCGGGCTCGACGAGCAGCTCGATGCCGCGGCGGTCGAGCTCCTGGTGGACGGCCTCCGTCTCGAGCGGATCGAGCTCCAGCGGCTCCAGCACTTCGAGCAACTCGGCCTGGCGCAGCTGCCCGCTCGACTCCGACGCTTCCAGCAGCGCCGACAATTCCTCGCTCGCGAGGATCGACTCGATCTCGACGGTCGTCAACTGTTCCCCCTCAATCGGCGCTCCTGGACGTCTTGCCGCCTGTGGAACCTAGCCAAACACGCGGGCACTGCTGGAATCAAGTCGCGTGCACGAGAAGCTACGTTATGTCAAGTAGAAGGATGAGCGAGATCGGCGGGCTCTCCACCCCCGCTTTTCCACAGGTTGCACAGACCGCTGTGGAAATGTTGATTATTCAACGTCCGCAAATTGCGATCTTTTCGTTATTTTGCCCCCTTGCGGCCTGTCCGAAGAGGCCCTAGATTCCCTCATGCGCCGAGCACGGCGCGGGAGTAGGACGAAGCAGCACCGGGTGGTTGTACGGGACGGCCCGCAAGGGCCGGAGCGGAAAGTCAGCCGGCGCTGTGGACGAAACCGCGACCGGCTCGGCGACTTTTTTTGGTCCCGGACGGTCCGCCCCGCTCTGCCGCGCGACCGCGACCGCCTCGACTAGGATCGCCGCGATGCACATTCCGCGGCCGCCGAGCATCGACCAGGGAGTCATCGCCGTCGTCTGGGCCGTCGTGCTCGGGGCGTACGTCTACTACGGACTGCTCGCCGTCGGCGCGAGCGGCGCGACCGCGATCGTGCTCGCGCTCGTCTCCTTCGCGGCGATCTGGCTCTTCGTGCGTCTCCGCGGCGAGGACGTGCCCGTCCGCAGGCCCTCGCGCCGGCGCTAGGCGGCGCGCCGCCCTCGCTCGCGCGACGCGAGGGCGAAGACGAGCTGATGGGCGAGCCGCGGCCCGAGCGCCGCAGCGAGCCGGCGCCGTGCCGTCGGCTGGTCGGGATCGAGGCTTTGGAGGTGTGCGACGAGCAGCCGCAGCCCACGTGCCTTCGGCTGCGGCTGCCCGTCCATGACCTAGGTATCGGAAGAATCGCGGCTCTGACGCGATCCCTCGTCCCAGCGCTGTAGGTCAGTCGTTCTGCGTCCGTTCCCGCACCTGCGTCGCGGTTCCCGACCGTGTCCCGCCGCGTGGAGCCGTGACGTCGCCACGCCGGGCCGCCCAGCGGCGCTCGGCCGTGACGGGCTCGTCGACGGTCCACGGACCGGCGGCGCGAGCGGGAGCCGGCTGGTAGGCCGGCGCCTCCGCGACCATCGGCTCGGGGACGCCGTCGAGCGAGAGGCCGAGCATGACGCCGAAGCCGAACGCGAGAGCGCCGCGCCAGAGGCCCACCGAGTGAACGAGGCCGAGGATCCCGATCGACTTGCTCCACCCGTCGATCCGGCCCTCCTGCCAGCCGTGCCCCGGCTGGCTCGCGATGAGGATCCAGCCGACGCAGACGAGCACCGGCAGGAACGCCAGCGCGAAGGTCGTCGGCGAGACCCGCATGCGGAGGCCCTTCGTCCACGTCCCGACGTGGGTCGCGAGCGTCAGGAGCAGACCGCCGGCGGCGACGACCGCCAGAGCGATCCAGAACCGTCCCTGCGTCTGCATCCCGACCTGCGTCGCGCCCCACAGCGCGAGGCCGGCCAATCCCGCGAACAGTGCGAGCGTGAGGCCGCGCGTCACGTCGTACATGCCGTAGCTGCGCATCGTGTTTCTCACCCCATTCCGTTGCCCGTTACCGGTGCAACGGGCGAGTCGCCGCCCGAGGTTCGCTGCTACTCGAGGGCGAGCCGGCGCGCGTCGAACGTCGCCGACCACAGCTCGAGGCGGAACTCCTCGAGCGTCGCGATCGCGTCGTCGGCGAACACGTGTTCCACCACCCCGATCTCCCGGTCGTTGTGGAACGGGAGATCGACGTGCGGGCGCGAGACGAGGTTCAGGGACAGGCGCCGGCAGCTCGGGCAGCGCACCGCGAGCCCGACCGTCGTGTCGGTCGCGGCGAGGAGCATGAAGGAGGAGGGAAAGACGGGACGCGGCTGCTCCTCCGGGTAGCAGAAGAAGCTCCACGGCCACTCCCCCGCCCTGATCCGGCCGGCCGCGAGCTCGCCGAGCTCGCCTGCGAGGGGCTCGAGCCGAGACGTCATGAGGTTGAGGAACGCTCCGTCGCCGAGGCCGAGTGGCGCCCAGTCGAGGTCGTCGTGCGTCAGGAGCCCGTCGTGCTCGTCCCCGCAGGCGCAGTCGAAGCGGACGCGGAAGACGGCGGGATGCGCGGCGCCGGGCAGCTGCTCGATCGAGCGGAACGCCGAGAGCGGCACGTGCGTCTCGCCCCGGACCGGGCAGGCGAACGCGTACCTGCTCGTGAGCGCGTCGTACATGACGAAGTTGTAGGAACAACGCCGGACGGAGTGCCGGCGGTTCGCCGCTCAGTACGTGATCAGCGCGTGGAGGTCGTACTGCCGGAGCCGCTCGCGACCGCCGAGGAACGAGAGCTCGATCACGAAGTTGATCCCGACGACCGCGCCGCCGAGCTCCTCGACGAGGCCGGCGATCGCCTCCACCGTGCCGCCGGTCGCGAGAACGTCGTCGTGGATCACGACGCGGGCGCCGCGGCCGATCGCATCCGCCGCGACCTCGAGCGTGTTCTGGCCGTACTCGAGCGCGTACGTCGCGGAGACCGTCTCCGGCGGGAGCTTGCCCGGTCGGCGGGCGGCGACGAAGCCACAGCCGGCGGCGACGGCGATCGCGCCGCCGAGCCAGAAGCCCCGCGCCTCGGCGCCGAGCACGAGATCGGCCTCCCGCTCGCGCGTCCACACGGCGAGCTCGTCGACGGCCTGCCGCAGCGCCTGCTCGTCGAGCAGGAGCGGCGAGATGTCCTTGAAGCCGACGCCGGGCTCCGGGAAGTCCGGAACCTCGCGGACCTTCGTCTTGAGATCGATGCCGCTCACTCGACTAGCCGGCGAGTCTACGGACGTTGCGCCAGAGGAGAAGATCCGCGAGCTCCTGTGCGCTGTGGGCGAGGCGCTGGAGGTCGGTGAGCGCGTCGCGGCGCCGGTCGGGGTTGCGCGAGCGCAGCGCCGGGCCGATCACCGCTTCGAGGAGGCCCGACTCGCGGTCGGCGGCGGTGCGAAAGGCGCGCAGGTTGCGAGCTCCGATCCCGAAGCGCGCCAGCGCCTCGCACGCGGCGGCGATGTCGGCGTCGCCCTCGCCGTAGAGCCGCGTGCCGTCCTCGACGCGCGACTCGAGCAATCCGAAGTCCTCGAGCTCCCGCACCCGGTCGGGAGAGATGCCGGCCCGCTCGCAGAGCTCCTCGAGGTCGAGCCCCTCCTCCCCCACGCCGACCGTCGCGCGGCGCTTGCGCCGCTGCGTGCCCGCGCCGGCAGCGAGCTCCTCCTTGATCACACGGAGCGGCAGGAACTCGTCGCGCTGGAGGCGGAGGATCGTCTCGAGCCGCTCGACGTCGTCCTCGGAGAAGAGCCGGTAGCCGCCCTGCGTGCGCCGCGGGGTGAGAAGCCCCTGGTCCTCGAGGTAGCGGATCTTCGAGATCGAGACGTCCGGGAACTCGTCCTGGAGCCGGCTGCAGACCGTCCCGATCGTGAGGAAGCGGCGGCGCGTCGGGGCTTCGGTCGTCGACATCAGCGCTCGAGGAAGGTGAGGCGGTACTTGCCGATCTGGAGCTCGTCGCCGTCGGTGAGCACGGCGGAGTCGACCCGCTCGCGGTTGACGAACGTCCCGTTGAGGCTGCCCTGGTCGTCGAGCTTCCAGCGGCCGCCGTCCTGCGTGAAGACGGCGTGCCTGCGGGAGACGGTGACGTCGTCGAGGAAGATCGCGCAGTCCGGCGAGCGGCCGATCACGACCGGGCTCTCCTCGAGCGCGAAGGTCTCGCCGGAGCGGCCGCCGCCGGAGCGGACGACGAGCGCCGCGCCGTGGAGGCCGAGGTCGTCGAGGGTGTCGAGCTTGTCGGAGGTGTCGGGCGCGGCGAACGCCTCGGTCTGCTCGCCCTCCTCCGGCACGACGAGGGCCGCGCCGCACTTCGCGCAGAAGCGGGCGGCTTCCGGGTTGTTGTAGCCGCACTCGGGGCAGTAGACGTGGCTCATGCGCACATCAGCTCGGCGGAGTCGCCTTGCCGGTGAGGATCGCGCTCAGCGACTCGACGTCGACCGACTCGAGCACGCTCTTCCCCTGCGTCTTCTGGAGGCGGGCGACGAGCTCGGCGCGCAAGATATCGATCTTCCCGTGCAGCAGGCGCCGCCGGTACGACACCTCCTGCTCCTCGACGGTCAGGTCGTCGATGAGCTTCTTCAGATCCTCGTCGGACAGCGCCGCGAGGTCGGGCAACGGTTCCATGGAGAGCCTTTCTCCGGGGGTCAACCTGAACTTTAGCCTTTGTGTTGCGCGGGCGTCCAGGAGCGCCTTCTACGCGCGCTCGACGGTGGCCGCCCCGTGCTCGATCTCCTCGACGAGCGAGCGCAGCTCCCGCGCGAGCTCCTCGGACGCCTCGCGCGTCTCGCCCTCGGCGTAGAGGTGGATGAGCGGCTCGTCCGGATCGGGAAGCGCCTGCGACCAGCCACGCTCGTCGAAGACCTTGATCCCGTCCGTGAGATCGAGCTCGCGGCCGGCCAGGCGCTCGTTGAGGACGCGCATCACGAGCCCTTTCAGCGCCCATGGGCACGGCACCTGATGGTGGACGAGGGTCGTCGGCGGCAGCCCGGCCACGAGCTCCGAGAGCGGCTGGTTGACGGGAGCGAGGAGCTCGAGGAGGTTCGCGAGGCTCGCGACGGCGTCGTATCCCGGCAGGAACTCCGGGAAGACGTAGCCGCCACCGACCGCGCCGGCGAAGACGACGTCCCCTTGCGCGGCTGCCCTCGTCAGCTCGGGCAGCGACGCGGGCGTCCGGACGACCTCGAGCTTCGAGTTGTCGACGAGCCGGTCGACCTGGCTCGTGACGGTGACCGGGAAGGCGAGCTTGCCGCGACGGCCGTTCGAGGCGATCAGGCGCAGGAAGAGGAGCAGAGCCTGCTCCACCGGCACCTCGCGCGCTTGCTCGTCGACGAGGTAGAGACGCTCCGCGGCCCGGTCGAAGACCGCGCCGAGATCCGCGCCCACAACGGGCACGAGGCGCTTCGTCTGGCCGATCGCCGCGGCGAGGCCGGGCGCGGCGTCGGCCTGGTCGGCTCCCTCCCCGGCGAAGGCGTGCGCGGCGACGGCCTCCACGCCGAGCGGCCCGAGCACGAGCGGCAGGACGTTCGAGGCGGCGGAGAAGCCGTAGTCGACGACGATCCGGAAGCGGCGGTCCTTGACCGCGTCGACGTCGATCGTCGAGAGGAGCTCGCTCGCGTACGTCTCCCGCACGCGCGCCGGGTACGAGATCCCGCCTACCTCGGCGGCCGCCACGCGCCGGAGCTCACCGCGCGTGAAGTGCTTCTCGACCTCCTTCTGCATCGCCGTGCTCATCTCGACGCCGGGCGGCTCGAAGAACTGGATCCGGATCACCTCGGGATCGCTCGGGCTGATCCCGACGTGGAAGCCGGCGTCGTACGACTCCGACTTGACGAGGTGCCGCGCGACCGCCGCCGGGCTGACGCGAAGATCGGCGACGCGCACTCCCGTCGACGTGACGCCGGAGATCATCGCCCGCTTGATCATCCGGCACGCCGCCGCGCCGTCCCGGCTCGCGACGATCCGCGCGCCGCGCTCGAGGGCGCTGCCGAGCGCGGCCGCGAGACGCACGGCGACGTCGGGCGTCAGGTCGACGTTGACCATCCCCGCCACGCCCTGCTTGCCGAAAACGCGCGTCGTCCCGCGCGATTCCCAGATGAGGCTCTCGTGGAGCTGGGAGCCGGTCTCGACCTCCTTGAACGGGTAGATCCGGACGCCGGGGAGGATCACGCTCTCGGCGCCGATCGTCACCTCGTCGCCGATCGCGACTCCCTCGTGCACGCGGACGTGCGCGCGGAGGTCGCAGCCGCGGCCGATCACCGCGCCCTCGACGGCGGTGCTGCGGCCGATGTACGTCGAGCTGTCGACGATCGAGCGGACGACGCTGCCGCGCTCGCGCACCGTCACGCTCGTCGCGAGCACCGAGTTCGGCCCGACCTTGGCGCCGCGGGCGATCCGGCAGTAGTTGCCGAGGTAGGCCGGCCCCTCGATGGCGTCGAGATCGTCGAGGTCCACCCCGTCCCCCAGCCAGACGTTGCCGCGGATCCGAATCCCGGGGATGTTGAGCCGCACGCGCTCCTCGAGCGCGTCGAAGTTCGCCTGGCGGAACTGGTCGAGGTTGCCGATGTCCTGCCAGTAGCCCTCGAAGACGTGCCCGTAGATCGGCCGTCCCATCTCGAGCAGCAGCGGGAAGAGCTCCTTCGAGAAGTCGTACGGCCGGTCGGTCGGGATGTGCTTCAGCACCTCCGGCTCGAGGACGTAGATGCCCGTGTTGATCGTGTCGGAGAAGACCTGGCCCCACGACGGCTTCTCGAGGAAGCGCTCGACGCGGCCGTCCTCGTCGGTGACGACGATCCCGAACTCGAGCGGGTTCTCGACCGCCTTGAGGCCGATCGTCACGGAGGCGCCCTTCTCCCGGTGCGCCTCGACGAGACCCGTCAGGTCGACGTCGCAGAGCGCGTCGCCGGAGATGACGAGGAACGTGTCGTCGAGGCGGCCCGCGGCGAGGCGGACCGAGCCGGCGGTGCCGAGTGGCGACTCCTCGACGGAGTAGCCGATGTCGACGCCGAGGCTCTCGCCGTTGCCGAAGTAGCTCCTGATCGCCTGCGGCAGGAACGCGACGGTGACGATCACGTCCTCGAAGCCGTGCAGCTTGAGGAGCTCGACGATGTGCTCCATGCACGGCTTGCCGACGATCGGAACCATCGGCTTGGGCTGGTTCGAGGTGAGCGGACGCAGGCGCGTGCCCTCTCCCCCGGCCATGACCACGGCCTTCATCGCCGCAGTTCTCCCCAGGCGTCGCGGACGTAGAACACGCCGGCCACGAGCGCGAGCGCGATGCCGATCCAGAACACGACGCTCGGCCAGTGCGCCGTCGCCTGATTCGTGACGATCCGGAAGAAGATCGCGGCGTAGAGGACCCACGTCGCGGCCTTCCCGATCATGTTGACGTCGACGTCGATCTCCCGCCCGCGAAGCACCGCCGCGCCGAGGAGAAGGACAACGTCCCGGCCGAGGATCACGGCGAGGCCCGCCCAGGGAAGGCGGTCGTACGCGAAGAGGAGGATCACCGCGGCGTCGATCATCAGCCGGTCGGCGAGCGGGTCGGCGAGCTTGCCGAAGCGCGACTCGACGTGCCAGCGACGCGCGAGGAAGCCGTCGACCTGGTCGGTGACGCCGGCGACTCCGAACGTCGTCCCGGCCGCCCAGCTCGGCTGGTGGCCGGCCCGGACCATGAGCGCGACGAAGAGCGGGATGAGCGCGAGCCGTCCGACCGTCAGCGCGTTCGGAAGCTGGGCGAGCGGCTGGGACACTGCGCGGGCTTCCATGTGAGCAAGGATACGGCTGTGCCTGCTTCGGGCTTCGTGAACGCCCATTGCCACGCCTTCCAGCGGGCGCTCGGCGAGCGGACCGAAGGCGCGGACTTCTGGGCGTGGCGGGAGACGATGCTCGAGCTCGCGGCTGCGCAGACGCCCGAGACGGTGCGCTCGACGTACGCCGGCGTCTACCGCGAGCTGCGCTCGGTGGGCTACGTCGCCGTCGGCGAGTTCCACTACCTCGGGCTCGCGGAGGCTCATGCCGCGGCGGAGGCGGCCGCGGAGGCGGGGATCGAGCTCGTCCTCCTCCACGTCGCGTACGCCCGCGGCGGCATCGACCGCTTCCGGCAGGAGTCGGTGGTCGCGTACCTACGCGAGCTCGAGGAGTTGCGCGCGGCAGGAATCCGCGTCGGCGTCGCCCCGCACTCCGTCCGCGCCTGCCCGCGCGACTGGCTCGAGGAGCTCGGCCGTTACGCAGCGGAGCACGAGCTGCCGCTCCACGTCCACGCCGACGAGCAGCCGCGCGAGATCGAGGAGTGCCTCGCGGAGCACGGCTTGCGGCCGATCGAGCTGCTCGACGCGTGCGGCTGCCTCACGGAGCGCACGACCGTCGTCCACGCGACGCACGCGGACGGGCACGAGCTCGACCGCCTCGCCGCGGCGGGCGCCCGCGTCTGCGCCTGCCCGACGACGGAGGCCGACCTCGCCGACGGCTTCCTCCCGGTCGAGCGCCTCCTCCACCGCGGGATCGAGCTCTGCATCGGCTCCGACTCGAACGTCCGCATCGACCCGGAGGAGGAGCTGCGGGAGCTCGACTGGATCGCGCGCCGCCAGTCCGGCCGGCGCGATGTGTTCGCGCCGGAGGAGCTGCTGAAGATCGGCACCGAGCACGGCGCGCGCGCGCTCGGTCTCGACTAGTCGGGGCGGCGAGATTCGAACTCGCGACCTTTGGTCCCCCAGACCAACGCGCTAACCAGGCTGCGCCACGCCCCGAGGCCGGGAAACCGTAGCTCAGACGGGACCTCTCGCCCCGCGCACGGCGTATCGAGGGCATGCGCCGGCTCCTCGTGCTCGCCACCGCACTCCTCGCTGCTCCCGTCGCCTCGGCAGGGACGTCCTCGACGAGGCCCGTCGCGATCGTCGCGGCGGAGGCCTCCAACCAGGTGATCGCCGTCTCGCTCGGCCCGCACGGCGGCCAGGTGTTGAAGCGCGTCCCTGTCGTGGACCCACTCATGGTGGCCGCGCCGCTCCACGGCCCCGCCGTCGTCCTCAGCCCCGCGACGGGAACCGTCACGTTGCTCGCGTGGCACAGCCTGCGCGTCGCGAAGGTCTTCCACGGATTCCGCGACCCGGAGGTCGCCCGGATCGCGCCCGGCGACCGTTACGTCTACGTCAACGACAACACGACCGGCGACCTGACGGTGATCGACCTCGCGCGGGAGCGGATCGTCGACCGGATCCACGTCGGCGCCGGCGCGCACCACATGGCCTTCACGCCGGACGGAAGGCAGCTCTGGATCGCGCTCAGCGAGGTGGCGACGACCGTCGTCCGGCTCGATACCTCCGACCTGGTGCGGCCGCGAGTCGTCGGCCTCCTCCACCCCCGCTTCGCCGGGCACAGCGTCGGCGCCGCGCCGGATGGCCGGACGTTCTGGCTCTCCTCCGCGCAGGCGCGGTACGTCATGGTCTACAGCGCCGCGACCGGGAAGCTCCTCGAGCTCGTCCCGGCAGGCAAGGCGCCGCAGGAGGTGGCGTTCTCCGGCCCCCGCGCGTTCCTCACGAGCGGCTACGGCTCGTCGATCGAGGCGGTGCTCTGGCGGACGTATCGCCGCGTCGGCACGGCTCCGATGCCGTACGGCTCGTTCAACCTCGCGACGTACGGCGGGAAGGTCGTCACGTCGTCGCTTCTCACCGGCTACGTGACGGAGCTCGAGGCGGGCACTCTCCACCGCTTCTGGACGACGAAGGTCGCGCCGGAGACGCGGTACGTCGCGATCAGCCTCTGGCCGCGCTAGTCAGCGTCGAACCTGCCGCTCGACGCTCGACGGCCTGATGCAGCGCAAGACGGGCGTCCCGGTAGCCCAGCCGATCGCGGCGTGCGGACAGCGCATTGCGCCCAACCCGGGCACGGTGCGGTGCGTCGCGTGGGACAGGTCGTAGACGACCACCCTTCCCCCCGCGCCAACGTAGGCCAACGCGAGCGAGTCGCCGCGCCACGCGGGCCGGACCGCGCGCACCGCACGGTCGATCACGGCGTCGTTCGTGCCGTTGCCCCAGATCACGTGGAGGACGAAGCGATGCCCGGCGTTGACGACGTAGGCGATCCGGTTCCCGTACGGCGCCCAGGCGATGGCGACGACCGGGCCTGCCGCCGGCACCGACCACGCCCGGCGGCCGTTCGGTGCCATCGCCACGAGGGAGCGGCCGATCCCGGCGGCGACGAACAGCGCGTGCGGCGAGAGTGCCGCCGCCGTCACCGGCAGCCCCTGCAGCCGGAAGCCGCTGCGCGTGACGACGGAGAGTCGTCCGTTTGCAACGACCGCCACGCCGCTCGCACCCTTCGGCAGCGTCAGCCCCGCGCGGGCGGGCATCGGCTTCGAGCCGAGGCTGACGTGGAGCGCCCCGGCGGCGGCGAGCGAGCCAGCGGCGATCGCGAGGACGACCGCGGCCGCTGCGAGCGCGAGGACGCCGGCGCGGAGCGCGCGCCTCGGCCGCGCGGAGGGAGCGAGGGCGGCGAGGGATGCGGCCAGCGCTATCTCTCCCACTTCCGGCTCCGGCTGCGGCAGCTCGTGGAAGAGCCCCTCCAGCCGCCGCTCGAGCTCACTCGACATGCTCGACCTCCAGCGACTCCCGCAACTGCTCGAGCGCGCGGGCGAGGCGCGAGTTGACCGTCCCGACCGGGACGTCGAGCGTCTCGGCGATCTGCTTCGGCGTCATTCCGACCCCGTAGCGAAGGACGACGGCGACGCGCCGTTCGAGCGGGAGATCGGCCACGGCGGTGAGAAGGCTCCGGTCGCCGGCTCCGTGCTCGGGCGAGAGATCCGGCAGGTCCGGCGGCTCGTCGCCCGCGAGACGCCGTTCCGTCCGGAGGATGTCGAGCGCGCGGTTGGCGACGATGCGATGGAGCCATGGCCCGAACGGACGGCGGTCGTCGAAGCGCCCGAGCGCGGCGAAGGCGCGCTCGAAGCCGTCGGCGGCCACGTCGTCCGCGAGCGCGCGCCGTCCCGTGATCGCGAACGCGGCGCGCCAGGCGTCCCGCCAGTAACGGCGGAACAGCTCCGCAGCCGCATCGCGGTCGCCGCGACGCGCCCGCCGCACGAGATCCCGGTCGCTCGGTTCACGCACTCCTCGGAGTCTCGTACGTCCGAGCGGCGCGCGCGCGTCCCCGCTTGTGGAATGGTCCGGTCGTGGACGGCTGGGCGGAGAAGGACGACGCGCTCGTGCGGGAGCTCGAGTTCCCCTCGTTCGCGCAGGCGATCGCGTTCGTCGACCGGCTCGCGGAGCTCGCCGAGTCCGAGAACCACCATCCCGATATCGACATCCGCTACCGCAAGGTGACCGTCCGCTGGACGACGCACTCCGAGGGCGGCATCACCGAGCGCGACCGCGAGATGGCCGAACGCACGTCCGCGCTCGCCGGCGCCTGACCCCGGCCTCGCAGGTAGAACGTAAGACCGTGCCGCCTCGCGACACCAATACCGACATGAGCGCGCTTGCAGCTGCTCCGGCGATCGAGGTCTGGCACCTCGATCTCCGCGCCTCCGGCCCCCGCCGAGACGCGGCCGCAACCCGGCTCCACTCGCTTCTCGTTCGCGCGGCCCGCTTCGAGGTCTTCCGTCGCCGCGGCATGCTGCCGCAGCTCTCGTCGGGCGAGCTCGACGAGCTCGCGGAGGAGGCCGCAGGCGACGCGGCAGTCTCCATCCTGCGGCGGCTCGACGACTTCCGGGGCGAGAGCCGCTTCGAGACGTGGGCGTACAAGTTCGCGCTGCTCGAGGCGGCCGTGAAGATGCGCCGTCGCGCCTGGCGCGACCGTGAGGTGGCGCTCGACACGGAGGCGTGGGAGAAGCTCGCCGCCCGCGAGGACGACGCCGAGCACGCGGAGCTCTTCGCCTGCGTACGTGACGGGATCCGGACGGCGCTGACCCCGCACCAACGCCGGATCCTCGTCGCCGTCGTCCTCGACGGCGTCCCGATCGACGTGCTCGCGGAGCGGCTCGACTCGAACCGCAACGCTCTCTACAAGACGGTTCACGACGCCCGTGCACGGCTGCGAGCCCACGTTGCCGCAGCCGGGCTGGCGGAGGTGGCGTGATGGCGGATCCGGTCCTGCTTCGGCTGCTCGGCTCCGGCGAGCCTGCGCTCGACTGCGACGAGTGCTTCCACCAGCTCGACCGCTACGTCGAGCTCGAGCTCCGCGGCGCGCCCGTGGACTCGCTCCTTCCCGGCATGCGCGCCCACCTCGGCGGCTGTCCCGCCTGCGAGGAGGAGCGCGAGAGCCTGCGAGCGCTGTTGGAGACCGAGGAGGACTAGATGCAGCAGACCACGTACCTCATCGTCGGTGCCGGGATGACCGGCGACATGGCCGCGAAGGGCATCCGCGAGCACGACGCGGACGGCTCGATCGTCATGGTCGGCGCGGACTCGCATCCGCCGTACAAGCGGCCGATGCTGACGAAAGGGCTCTGGCAGGGCGCGCCGGAGGAGAAGCTCTGGCGCGAGCCCGCGGAGGGAGTCGACCTCGTCACCGGGCGCCGCATCGTCTCGCTCGACCTCGACGCCCACCGCGCGACGAGCGACTCCGGCGAGGAGTACGAGTGGGAGAAGCTCCTTCTCGCGACGGGTGCGCGGCCGCGCGAGATCCCGGGCGCTGAGGGCGTCGTCTGGCTCCGGACCCTCGACGACTACCGGCAGATCCGGGAGAAGGCCGTCGACGGCTCGCGCTTCGTCGTGATCGGCGGCGGCTTCGTCGGCTCCGAGATCGCGGCGGCGCTCGTCGGCGCCGGTGCGCACGTGACGATGGTCTTCCCCGAGCCGGGCATCGGCTTCCGCCTGTTCCCCGCCCCACTCGCCGAGTTCCTCGTCGGCTACTACCGCGAGAAAGGCGTCGAGGTGCTCGCCGGCGAGACGGTCGAGGCGGCTTCCGGGACGAGCGTCACGCTCGGGGACGGCCGCGTCCTCGAGGCGGACGGCGTCGTCGCCGGGCTCGGCGTTGTCCCGGAGACGGATCTCGCCGAGGCGGCCGGCCTCGAGGTGGAGGATGGCATCGTCGTCGACGAGTACGGACGCGCGGGCGGCCGCGACGACGTCTTCGCCGCCGGCGACGTCGCACGCTTCCCCGTCGCTGCGCTCGGCGTCTCGCTCCGGATCGAGCACGAGGATCACGCGAACACGCACGGCAAGGTCGTCGGCGCCAACATGGCGGGCGCCGGGATCGCCTACGACCACCTCCCCTTCTTCTACTCCGACCTGTTCGACCTCGGCTACGAGGCGGTCGGGCTCGTCGACTCGCGGCTCGAGACGGTCGAGAGCTGGCAGGAGCCGAACCGCAAGGGAGTCGTCACGTACGTCGAGGACGGCCGGCCGCGCGGCGTGCTCCTCTGGAACGTCTGGGACAAGCTCGACGAGGCGCGGGCGGTCATCGAGTCGGGCGAAGGCACGCTTGCCGTCTAGCGCTCTCAGCCGCTCGCGGAAGCAGCGGCGCGGCGTCGAGCTCCTCTGCGAAGGCGTCTTCCGGCCGCTCGCGCATCCGCTCGTGCTCGTCCTGGCGCGGCTGCGCGTGCCGCCGCCGGCTGTCGTCCTCGCCGCGGGCGCCGCGGGACTCGCGGGCGCCGTCCAGCTCGGGCGCGGCTCCCTGCTCGCCGCCGCGCTTCTCGTCCAGCTGAAGACGCTCCTCGACAACGCGGACGGCCAGCTCGCGCGCCTCACGGGACGGACGAGCACGTTCGGCCGCTACCTCGACTCCGAGGTCGACCTCCTCGTGAACGCTGCCTTGTTCGCGGCGCTCGGCTGGAGGTTCGACCAGCCGGCGCTTGCACTCGCCGGCTTCGTCGCGCTCACCTCGGTCCTCAGCCTCAACTTCAACGCCGAACGGCTCTCCCGGCAGGTCGTCGCGGAGCCGGAGGACGGCGGCCGCGCGACGGCGCTGCTCCGTCGCGCCTATCGCGTGGTCTACACGCCGCAGGATCGCCTCGCGGAGTGGCTCGCCACCCGCCGGCCGTCGCTCACGACGCCGGGCGCCGTCGGCGCCCTCGCGAACCTCGGCATGTCGAGCCAGCTCGCCGTCTTCGGCCTCTGCCTCGCGCTCGGCCGGCCGCTCGTCTTCGCCTGGCTCGTGTGCGGCGAGCTCGTCGTCATCGCGCTCGCGCTCGTCCCGCAACGGATTCCGAGAGAGGAGATCGCGTGAGCAACATCTTCGAGCTTCCGGCCCCCGAGGAGCCGGGCCGCGAGTGGACGCCGGCGGAGCGGGAGCGCCTCGAGCGCCATGCGGCTGAGATCCTGGGCGCGCTCGGCCTCGACCTCGACACGCCGGGGACGCGCGACACGCCGCGGCGCTTCCTCCAGGCGCTCTACGACGCGACGGCCGGCTACGACGGCGATGCGAAGCTCCGCACCCTCTTCCCTGCCGAGCGGCCCGAAGGCGTCGAAGGCCGGCACGCTCAGATCGTCGAAGGGCCGATCGGGTTCTACTCCCTCTGCGAGCATCACGCGCTTCCCTTCCACGGCCGCGCGCACGTCGGCTACGTCGCCGGGGACGAGATCCTCGGGATCTCGAAGCTCACGCGGCTCGTCCGCCTCTACGCGCGCCGCTTCACCGTGCAGGAACGGCTCGCGGAGGAGATCGCGGACGGCCTCGCCGAGCTCGCCGGCGCGCGCGGCGTCGCAGTACGGCTCGAGGCCGCGCACCTGTGCACGGCGATGCGCGGCGTCGAGGAGGACGGCTCGCTCACGGTCACGACCGTCTGGCGCGGCCTCTACGACGAGGACGAGACGCTCCGCAGCGAGTTCCTTACGCTGACGCGGTGATCGAGCCCTTCGCCGTCCTCGCCGAGGACGAGGAGCTGCCCCGCTGGGAGCTTCCGGCCGAGATCGAGCGCCTCTACGGCGGCTCGCTCGGCTTCGGCGGCCCGTGCGTGATCGCGAACTTCGTCGAGTCGCTCGACGGCATCGTCGCGGTGCCCGATCTCCCCCGCTCCCACG
This sequence comes from Gaiellaceae bacterium, assembly GCA_035652255.1. GTDB lineage: Bacteria > Actinomycetota > Thermoleophilia > Gaiellales > Gaiellaceae > Palsa-739. The sequence continues at coordinate 19,918 of DASRED010000026.1, forward strand.
CGGCGATCGGCGACGACAGTGAGGCCGACCGCTTCGTGCTCGCGCTGCTGCGCGCCTGCGCGGACGTCGTGCTCGTCGGCTCGGGGACGCTCCTCGCCTCCCCGAAGGGAACCTGGCGCGTCGATCGCGCCTATCCCGACGCCGCTGCCGCCTTCGCGGAGCTGCGAGCGCGCCGGGGCCTGCCCGCGCAGCCGCTCGTCGCCGTCGTGACGACGGGAGGCTCGCTCGATCCGGGCCATCCCGTGCTCGAGGCGGGCGCGCTCGTCCTCACGACGGAAGGAGCGGCTCCCGACATCCGCGCGAGCGTCCCTACTGCGGCGGAGGTGATTACGGTGGGCAACGGGGACGCGGTCGATCTCGCGGCCGCCGTGACCGCTCTCCGGGAGCGCGGCTGCTCGGTCATCCTCTCGGAGGGAGGCCCGAACGTCTTCGGCGGCCTGCTCGCGGCGCGACTGGTCGACGAGCTCTTCCTCACCGTCTCGCCGCTGCTCGCCGGCCGTGCGGTCGCGCCGAGGCTCGGTCTCGTCGAGGGCGTCGAGCTCCTGCCGCAGACGCGCGTCGCGGCCCGCCTCCGCTCGGTGCGCACGAACGGCTCGCACCTCTTCCTGCGATACGCACTTTCCCCGATGTAGCCGCGCGGCGCGAGGCGCAACCTCGTGCCATGACCGTCATCGATATCACCCGCAGGTTGGAGCTGACGGAGCTCGTCCACGAGCTCAGGCTCGCCGCCCGCACGATTCGGGCCCAGACGGTGCTCGAGCGGCGGGAGACGTGCGACTGGCTCGCCGGCTCGCTCCGCACACGGCTCGAAACGATTGCCGAACTCGACGCACCGGGCCTCGAGGCTCTCGGCGTCTGGACCGACTCGCTCGTTCAGGCGGACCCGAACGACCCCGACCTCCTGCAGGAGCTCCTCTACGGGATCGACGCGCTCGTGCGCGTCCATCTCTGGCGGGAGACCGGCATGGAGCTCGAGCCGCCGGAGCCGCGCGGCGGAGCAGACGTCTAGGCGCGAAGCCGCTAGCCGCTGCCGAGCTGGCGGTAGAGGCGGTCGATCACCTTCGGCATCGCCTCGAGCTTGTCCGTGATCACCCGGAGCCGGTACTCCCGGAAATGCTCCGGCTCGACCTCGAGCGCCGTCGCGAGCGTCTTGACGACGTCGTTCGAGGGAACGGGGCGGTTGCCGTGCACGAGATGGTTGAGATAGCCCGCGGAGAGACCGGTCCGCGTCGCGAGCTGCCGGTACGTGACCCCCTGCTCGTCCATGAGGCGCTGCACCGTCTCACCGAACGCCTCCTCGCTGAACCGCCTGCGCTTCGCCACTAGCCGCTCTCCTTGCCGAGGTCGGCAACATCTAATCGCTTCTCGGCTCCCGTTGCGCGGTCTCGGACGTCGACCTTGCCGTCCTCGAGGCTCTTCTTCCCCGCTGTGACGCGGATCGGGCAGCCGATCAGGTCGGCGTCCGCGAATTTCTCGCCGGCGCGCTGGTCGCGGTCGTCGAGGAGAACTTCGAGCCCCGTCGCGCTCAGCGCCTCCGCCGCTCGCTCGGCGATCTCCTCGGCGCCGGGGAGGACGACGACGTGCGCGTCGTACGGCGCGATCGAGCGCGGCCAGACGATGCCGTTCTCGTCGTGGCTCTGCTCGACGACCGCCGCCATCGTGCGCGCGAGACCGATGCCGTAGCTGCCCATGACGAGCGGCTTCTCCCTCCCATCCTCATCGAGAAACGTCGCGCCGAACGCGCTCGAGTGGAACGTCCCGAGCTTGAAGATGTGACCGACCTCGACGGCGGTCTCGACGCGGAGGGTGCCGCCGCACTCCGGGCACGCGTCGCCGGCGACCGCCTGGCGGATGTCGGCGAACGTCGGCTCGTAGTCCCGGCCCGCCTCGACGCCGCGGAGATGCCAGCCGTCCTCGTTGGCGCCGGCGACGTACTGCCCTTCGCGCAGCGCCTCGTCCGCGACCACCTCGACGTCGACCCCGACCGGTCCGAGCGAGCCGCCGCCGGCGCCGAACGCGGCGCGGATCTCCTCGTCCGTCGCGGGTCGGAACGCTCCCTCGAAGAACGTCTCGAGCTTCTCGGGGCTGAGCCGGTCGTCGCCGCGGACGAGCGCTAGGACGAGCCTGTCGCCCGCGACGACGGGAAGCGCCTTCGACGTTGCGGACTCCGCGATGCCGAGGAACGCGGCGAGCTCCTCGATCGTCCCGATCCCGGGAGTCTCGATCCGCTCGGGCGCGCCGAGCGCCTCCGGCAGCTCCGCGGGACGCGGCTTCCCCCGCGCCGCCTCGATGTCGGCGAAGTAGTCGCCGTTCTCGCAGCGCATCAGCTCGTTCTCGCCGGAGCCGGTCGGCGCGAGGAAGCCGAGTGAGCTCTTCCCTCCCATCGCGCCGGACTCCGCCTCGACGAGGAAGGCCTCGAGGCCGCAGCGCTCGAAGATCCGCGCGTACGCCTCCGCCTGCCGGTCGAACGCGGCGGCGAGACCGTCCTCGTCCGCGTCGAACGTGTACGCGTCCTTCATCACGAACTCGCGGACGCGGAGGAGGCCGCCGCGCGGGCGTGGCTCGTCGCGGTCCTTCGTCGAGAAGTGGAACCAGACCTGCGGCAGCTGCTTGTACGACTGGATCTCCCGCGCGATGAACGTCATCGACTCCTCGTGCGTCCAGGAGAGGACGAACGGGCGCCCGCCGGAGTCGTTGAGGTGGAAGAGGATCGGGACGGCGATCCGGCCGGTCGTCTCCCAGAGCTCCGCGGGCGTCAGCGTCGGGCAGAGCATCTCCTGCCCGCCGATCGCCTCCATCTCCTCGCGGATGATTTGCTCGATCCGCATGTGGACGCGCCAGCCGAGCGGCAGGAAGCTCCAGAGGCCGGCGCCGATCTGGCGGATGAAGCCGCCGCGGACGAGCAGCTGGTGCGACGCGGCCTCCGCGTCGGCGGGCGGCTCGCGCAGGGTCGGCAGGAACAGCTGTGAGGCTCGGTGGATCATCGGTCGGACACTAGAGAAGTCACAGACTCTCCGAAGTGGCACCCGCGTGCTCCGGCGCGTCGCCGGCGCCGCGAGCCGCGGAGGCACAGTGCGGCGGCACGGGCCGGAGCGGCTCGCCATGCGGGCGACGCGAGGCCGTCGCGGAGCCCGGCTTCGCCGGGCGGGAGCGGCGGCCGGCCGGTGCGCGCGAGAGACCCTATTCGAGCGGGATCATCGAGGCTTCGGCCATTGCCAACGCGGCGGGCTTCGCCATCTTGAGGCGCTTCGGGCGGTTCATCCCCTCGGCGATCCACTTGTCGATCTCCGCGAAGAGCTCGTCGACGAGGATGTCGGAAGAGACCTTCTTCAGGACGCGGCCGTGGGCGTAGATGAAGCCGACGTCGCGGCCGCCGGCGATCCCGAAGTCGGCGTCGCCGCTCTCCCCCGGCCCGTTGACGGCGCAGCCGAGCACCGCGACCTCGAAATGCTGCGGATACTGCGTGAGCCGCTCCTCGACCTCCTCCGCGAGCGTGTGGACGCCGACGTTGTCGCGGCCGCACGACGGGCAGGCGATCATCATCGGGCCGCGCTCGCGCAGGCCGAGCGCCTTGAGGATCTCGTACGCCGCCTTCGGCTCCTCGACCGGGTCGGCGGAGAGCGAGACGCGAATCGTGTCCCCGATCCCGTCGACGAGCAGCGCGCCCATCCCGACGGCGCTCTTGATCGAGCCGGAGTAGACCGTGCCGGCCTCCGTGACGCCGAGGTGGAGCGGGTACGGCACCTTCGCGGCGAGCATCCGGTAGGCGCGGATCATCGTCGGGACGTGACTCGACTTGACGGAGATCTTGAACTCGTGGAAGTCGAGCTTCTCGAGCAGCCGCACCTCCTCGAGCGCCGCCTCGACGAGCGCCTCGGCCTGGTCCTGCTGCGCGAGCTCGAAGAGGTGCTTCGGCAGCGAGCCCGAGTTGGCGCCGATCCGCATCGGGATCCCCGCCTTCTTCGCGGCCAGGACGACTTCCTCGACCTTGTCGGGGCCGCCGATGTTGCCGGGGTTGATGCGCACCGCTGCGACGCCCTGCTCGATCGCCTTGAGCGCGAGCGAGGCGTTGAAGTGGATGTCGGCGATGACCGGGACAGGGGAGAAGCGGACGATCCGGCCGAGCGCCTCGGCGTCCTCGGTCTTCGGGACGGCGACGCGGACGATCTCGCAGCCGGCCGAGGCGAGCTCGGCGATCTGGGCGGTCGTCGCGGGGACGTCGTGCGTCTTCGTCGTCGTCATCGACTGCACGACGACGGGCGCGCCGCCGCCGATCTTGACGCCTCCGACCGTGATCTGCCGCTCGCTCGCCATCCGCGAGTCAGTCTAGCCAGGCGGTCTTGCGTCGATTCCGCGCCCTCAACGGACGCTGAGATCAGCCGAAGAGATGGCCGAGGTCGTTCTGGACGGCGATGACGAAGACGAGGAGGATGAGGGCGATCCCGACGACGGAGACACGCTCGTACACCTCGCGCGCGAGCGCCCGGCTGCGGATCCCCTCGATGAGCGAGAAAAGAATGTGCCCGCCGTCGAGCGGCAGCAGCGGCAGCAGGTTGAGCAGCGCGAGCGACATGCTGACGAGGGCGAGGATCTCGAAGTACCAGGCGACGCTCACGTTCAGCGCGGCGGCCGACGCGCGGCTGATCCCGATCACGCTCGTCAACTGGGCCTGCGAGTGGCGGTGGAAGAGGGAGGCGATCCCGGAGACGGTGCCCGTGACGACGGTGCCGAGCTCCGCGGCCGACTTGCTCGCCGCCTTCCCGACCGGCTCGCGGACGAGCGGCGCGGACGACTCGAAGCCCCAGATCCAGGTCCCCTGGGTGCGGATCGTCGGCTCGGGGCCGAGCGTCAGCCGCCGGCCGTCCCTGACCACCGTCACGGTGACCGGCGCGCCACGACTCGACCGGATGAGATGCGAGATGGCGGCGAACGTGCGCGCCCGCCGGCCGTCGACGGCGACGATCCTGTCGCCGCGATGCAAGCCGGCCTTCGCCGCCGGACGCCCGTGCTCGACCTTGGCGACGATCGCCGGCCCGTGGGTCGCCGGCGCGCCGCTCGTCGCGAAGACGACGAAGAGGATCACGAACGCGGTCACGACGTTGGCGAGCGGACCGGCGGCGATGACCGCGACGCGTTTCCAGACGGGGGCGCGCCAGTACGCATCCGCGGACGTCCCCTCCTCCACCTCGCGGATCGCCCGGGCGGCGCTCCGGCGCGCGCCCGGAGACAGATGCGCCGCCGCGACGGCCTCCTCGAGCTCGGGATACGCGGCGCGGGCGGCGGCGTAGTTCTCCGCCGTGAGCGCGCGCCGGACGGCGAGGGCTGCCGGCGCGAGGGAGGGCTGCTCCTCGAGCGCCTGCTCCATGAGCAGCTGGACGTCGCGGGCGGCCGGCCGGTGCATGCCGGGAATCCGGACGAGCCCGCCGAGCGGGATCATCCCGATCCCGTACTCGATGCCGCGCCGTCGCACCTTCACGAGCGCGGGCGGGAAGCCGATGTAGAAGCTCCTCGGCCGCATCCGGACGGCGATGGCGACCGCGAAGTGGCCGAGCTCGTGGATGAAGACGAGCGCGACGAGACCGCCGATGACGACGACCCACGTCATGCCGCGGCGAGCGCTCCTTCGGCGTGGGCGCGGGCCGCGTCGTCGATCTCCAGCAGGTCGTCGAGATCCCGGACCTCGGCCCCGTCCGCGATCGAGAGTGTCCCGCGCACCACCTCCGGGATCATGACGAAGGGCAGCCGGCCCGCGAGGAACGCGGCGACCGCGACCTCGTTCGCGGCGTTGTAGACGCACGGCGCGGCGCCTCCCTCCTCCCCCGCCGCCCGCGCGAGCGCGAGCATCGGGAACGTCTCGAGATCGGGCTCCGCGAACTCGAGGGTCAGCGACGCGAGGTCGAGCGGGGGCAGCGGCGTCGCGGCCCGCTCCGGATACGTGAGCGCGTACGAGATCGGCACGCGCATGTCCGGATAGCCGAGATGCGCCAGCGCGGCACCGTCGCGGAAGCGGACGAGCGCGTGGACGATCGAGGTCGGCTGGATCGCGACCGCGATGCGGTCGTAGTCCACGCCGAACAGATAGTGCGCCTCGATCACCTCGAGCCCCTTGTTCGCGAGCGTTGCGGAGTCCACCGTGATCTTCGGGCCCATGCGCCAGGTCGGATGTGCGAGCGCCTGCTCCGGCGTCACATCCTCGAGCTCGGCGCGGGTGCGGCCGCGGAAGGGACCGCCCGAGCCTGTGAGGACGACGGTGTCGACCTGCTCCGGCGCGCGCCCTTCGAGGCATTGGAAGACGGCGGAGTGCTCGCTGTCGACCGGGAGGATCCGGCCGCCGCCGCGCTCCTGCGCGGCACGGGCGAGCTCGCCGGCGGCGACGAGGCTCTCCTTGTTCGCGAGCGCGAGGTCGACGCCGCGTTCGAGCGTCCAGAGCGTCGCATGGATGCCGGCGAAGCCGACGACTGCGTTGAGGACGACGTCCGGCTCCGCCCGCTCGAGCAGCTCCGTGAGGTTGCCGCCCACCTGCTTCAACGGCGCGTTGACGTCGTCGAGCGGCGTCGAGCCGGAAGCGGCTGCGCACAACTCGAGCTTCGGGTGCGCCTCCACGATCTCGATCGCCTGCCGGCCGATCGAGCCGGTCGCGCCGAGGAGCGCCACGCGCCTCATTCGCGCAGTTTAGGTCGAGCTCAGTGGAAGCCGTACGCGAGCACGAGGAAATACGCGACCGGCGCAGCGAAGAGGAGCGCATCGACGCGGTCGAGCACGCCCCCGTGGCCGCCGAGCAGCCGGCCCGTGTCCTTCACCTCGAGGTCGCGCTTCAGCGCCGATTCGAACAGGTCGCCGATCAGCGCGACCGCGACGACGAGGCAGCCGAGGACGATCGCCTGCCAGACGGAGAGGTACTTGTGGCGCGTGTCGTAGAGCGCGACGAACGAGACGAAGATCCCTGCCGCCGCGCCGCCGACGAGCCCTTCCCACGTCTTCTTCGGCGAGAGGCGCGGCGCGAGCTTGTGCCGCCCGGCGAGGCGGCCGGCGAGGTACGCGACCGTGTCGGCGGCGAAGACCGTCAGCACGACCGTGAACGCGATGAGCCGCGGCTCCGCGTGCATGCCGCGCAGGAGGAGGACGAAGCCGAGCCCGAGCCCGATCCACGCGGAGCCGAGGACGGTCGAGCCCACGGCAGCGGTCGTCGGCGCCCGAGTGTCGGCTGCAGCCTCGAGGAGGAAGGCGAGCACGAACGTCGCGAGGAAGCCGCCGAGCAGCCAGACGATCCCGCCCGTCTGCGCCCCGACGAGCGCGAGGAGGACGCCGAGGTAGACCGCCGGCGCGAGCGGCCGGAGCGGCCGCGCGGTCGTCACGAACTCGTGGACGCCGACCCACGCCCCGGCGAGGACGAGACCGAACAGCCACCAGCCGCCGAGCCAGAGCAGACCGAGCACGAGCGGCAGGCCGACCGCTGCGACCAGCAGGCGCGAGATGAAGTTGTTCACCTGCCGCCGAATCTACGGCGCCTGCGCGCGTACTCCTCGATCGCGGCCCGCAGCTCGTCCGGCCCGAAGTCGGGCCACAGGGTGTCCGTGAACACGAACTCGGCGTAGGCGGACTGCCAGAGGAGGAAGTTCGAGACGCGCCGCTCGCCCGAGGTGCGGACGACGAGGTCGGGATCCGGCATCTCCGGCTCGTAGAGCGCACCGGCGAGCGCGGCTTCGTCGACGTCGTCAGGCTCGACACCGCTCTCGAGCAGCCGCCGCGCCGCGTCGACGAGCTCGGCGCGCCCGCCGTAGTCGAACGCGATCCAGAGCGCGAGGCGCGAGTTCGCGGCGGTCGCCTCCTCGAGCGCGTCCATCTTCGTCTTAAGCCAGTCCGGCGCGCGGTCGTCGCGGCCGAGGAAGCGGGCGCGCACGCCCTGCGCGACGAGGTCCGGAAGCTCGCGCTCGATCGTCTCCCCGAAGATCTCCATGAGCGCGGAGACCTCGTCCGGGGAGCGGCTCCAGTTCTCGGTCGAGAAGGCGTAGACGGCGAGGGACTCGATGCCGAGGTCGATCGCCGCCTCGACGACCGGCCGGAGCGCACGCGACCCAGCCCGGTGCCCCTCCGCTACCGGCACGCCGCGCTGCGTGGCCCAGCGGCCGTTCCCATCCATGATGATCGCGACCGCGTGCGCGACCTCGGGGAGATGCTCCTCCGGCGTGACGTCGGTGCCGGGGAGGGAGGCCACTAGACCTCCATCACCTCTGCCTCCTTGTGCTTCAGGAGCTCGTCGATCTGCTTCGTGTGCTCGTCCGTCAGCTCCTGGACGCGGCCCTCGGCGCGGTGCTCCTCGTCGGCGCCGACCTCGCCCTTGTCGACGAGCTCCTTCAGGTGCCGCATCGCGTCACGGCGGATCTCCCGCACCGCGACGCGGTGTTCCTCCGCCATGTTGCGGACGACCTTGACGAGCTCCTTGCGCCGCTCCTCGGTGAGCTGCGGGATCGGCAAACGGATGAGCTTGCCGTCGTTCGACGGCGTCAGGCCGAGATCGGACTCCATGATCGCCTTCTCGACCGCCTTGATCGAGCTCGGGTCGAACGGCTGGACGGTGAGCATCCGCGGCTCCGGGACGTTCACCGTCGACAGCTGGCGGAGCGGCGTCGCCTGGCCGTAGTAGTCGACCTCGATCCGGTCGAGGAGCGAGGCGGAGGCGCGGCCGGTGCGAACGGTCGCGAACTCGGCCCGCGCGTGCTCGACCGTCTTCACCATCTTCTCCCCCGCGCTCTGGATCAGCTCGTCGGCTGTGGCCATCCTCAGCCCTCCTTGTCTGGCGTCGCAATGATCGTGCCCACCTCTTCGCCGGCGACGACGCGCGCGACGTTGCCCTCCGCGAGCTCGAAGACGTGGATCGAGAGGCGGTTGTCCATGCACAGCGACAGCGCCGTCGTGTCCATCACCCTGAGGCCGCGCTCGATCGCCTGCAGATGCGTCAGCCGCGGCAGGAACTTCGCCTCCGCGTCCCGGCGCGGGTCGCCGTCGTAGACGCCCTTGACGCCGTGCTTCGCCATGAGGATCGCGTCGGCGCTCATCTCGAGCGCGCGGAGGGCTGCGGCGGTGTCCGTCGTGAAGAACGGATTGCCGGTGCCCGCGGCGAAGATGACGACGCGCCCCTTCTCGAGATGGCGGATGGCGCGCCGGCGGATGTACGGCTCTGCGACCTCGGAGACGGTGAGCGCGGACATGACGCGCGTGTCGGCACCCTCCCGCTCGAGCGCGTCCTGGAGCGCGAGCGCGTTGAGCAGCGTGGCGATCATCCCGGCGTAGTCGGCGGTGGCTCGGTCCATCCCACTCTCAGCCGCGACGGCCATGCCGCGGTAGAAGTTGCCGCCGCCGACGACGATCCCGATGTCGACGCCCTCGCTGCGGACGCCGGCGACCTCCTTCGCGAGCGCCTGCGTGACGTCCGGGTCGATCCCGTAGTCGCGCTCGCCCATGAGCGCCTCGCCGGACAGCTTGAGCAGGACGCGCCGGAAGGCCGGAGCGCCCGTCGTCGTGCTGCTGAGAGTCTCGGGCTCGGCGCTCATCCCGCCAGGGAGAAGCGCTGGAACTCGAGCACCTCGGCGCCGGCGTCGGCGAGCACCTTCCCCACCGTGAGCGAGCCGTCGTGGATCCACGGCTGCTCGGTGAGGACGCCGCCCCGCTCGGCATAGAAGCGCTTGTTGAGCATGCCCTCGACGATCTTCTCACGCGCCTGCTCGGGCTTCGACTGCACTTCCTCGGAGTTGAGATAGATCTCGCGCTCCACGGAGAGCAGGTCGTCCGGCACGTCCTCGCGGGCGATCCAGCGCGGATCCGACCACGAGATGTGCATCGCGAGGTTGCGGGCGAGCTGCTCGTCGCCGCCGCGGAGGTTGACGAGGACGCCGAGCTTGTTCGCCGGCGGATGGACGTACGCGGAGACCGCACCGCCGTCGAGCGCCTCGAACCGCGCCGCTCCGGCCACCGCGATGTTCTCGCCGAGCTTGGCGGACAACTCCGCTCGCTCCTGCTCGAGCTGCTCCGTCGCCTCGATCCCCTCGGCCTCGACGAGGTCGAGCGCCTTCTTCGCGAAGGCCTGGAACTCGTCGTTCTTCGAGACGGGCTCCGTCTCGCAGCCGACGGCGACCATCGTGCCGCGGGAGCCGTCGCCGGCGAGCCGGTAGCCGACGAGGCCCTCGGTCGTCGCCCGGTCGGCGCGCTTCGCGGCGCTCGCCATCCCCTTCTCGCGCAGGAGGACGATTGCCGCCTCCATGTCGCCGTTCGTCTCGACGAGGGCGTCCTTGCAGGCCATCATCCCCGCGCCGGTGCGCTCACGGAGCTCGCGGACGAGCTGGGCGGAGATCTCAGCCGGCATCGGGAGCCTCCTCGGTGGCTGCATCCGCCGCCGGCGAAGCCGCCGGCGGGCCGGGCTCGGCCGCTTCCACCGCAGGAGCCTCCGGCTCGGCCGCTGCGCCAGGCGCGGGCTCGACCGCCGGCTCCGGCGCGGCTTCGGCTGCGGGTGCAGGCGTCTCATCGACGACGTCGGGCGTGGTCTCCTCGGCCGGCGCCGCCTCGAACTCCTGCGGCGCGACCTTCTGCTTGCCGGCCTCGATCGCCTCGGCGAGAGCGTGGATGACGAGGTTGCAGGACCGGATCGCGTCGTCGTTGCCCGGGATGACGTAGTCCGCCTCGTCCGGGTCGCAGTTCGTGTCGACGAGCGCGACGACCGGGATGCCGAGCCGGCGCGCCTCGCGCACCGCGAGCGCCTCCTTCTTCAGGTCGACGATCACGACCGCGTCGGGCTGGCGGCGCATGTCCGCGACGCCGCCGAGGTTCGCCTCGAGCTTCTCGAGCTCGCCGGCCATCGAGATGCGCTCCTTCGCGGGCAGGAGGTCCATCTGGCCCTCGTCCCGCAGGCGCCGCATCTCGTGCAGCCGGTCGATCCGGTCGGCCATCGTCCGCCAGTTCGTGAGCAGCCCGCCGAGCCAGCGGTGGTTGACGTACGGCATGCCGGTCCGCTTCGCCTCCTGCTCGACGGCGTCCTGCGCCTGCTTCTTCGTGCCGACGAAGAGGACGCTGCCGCCGCGCTCGGCGACGTTGCGGAGAAACTGCTGCGCCTCCTCCAGCCGCTCGGACGTCTGGGTGAGGTCGATGATGTAGATGCCGCCGCGCTCCGCGAAGATGAAGCGCCGCATCTTGGGGTTCCAGCGCCGCGTCTGGTGACCGAAGTGGACTCCGGCCTCCAGCAGCTCGCGCATGGAGACTCCCGTCGTCGTTGTCGCCATGGGAGAAGCTCCTTCCGATTCGTTTGTGTCGTGCGCCGGCGGGGTCGAGGCGCACCGTCCGGAGAGGACGGCACCCGCGCCACGGCTGGGCCGCCGGGGAGTAGGGACAGATGCGCCGCCTAGGTTAGCTGCGAACGAGCTCGTGCAGCGCGGCGTTGACCGCGGCGGCGCGGCAGCCGGAGTTGCGTCCGGAAGCGAGGTAGACGACCGCGACGTTGCCGATCTCCGTCTCCTGGACGTGCGCCCTCGAGCCGTACGGAGCCGAGAGACGGACGACCGTGCAGCCCCGGCACGGCCGGCTTGGCGGCGTTCCGACCACGACCTCGATCGTCCGGCCCGCCTCGGCGCGCTCACTCCGGAAGACGAAGACGCGCAACGACCTCGAGGACAGGCGCAGACCCTCCGATCCGAACGCGTGCTTCACCTGCGCGAGCGAGTACGGACGCGCGCGCGCCGTTCCGCCCTCGGCCGCGGTCACGGCCATCGATGCCGCCAGGGCGAGTGCACCGAGCAGCGCCAGGATCCGAGCCACGAGCTCTTCTCTACTCCCGGCGACGGGCCACGTCAAGCGCGGCCGCGAGGTCGGGCGGCAGCGGCGAGGAGACGTCGACCGGCTCGTCCGTGAAGGGATGCGCGAACGCGAGCCGCGCCGCGTGGAGGAACTGCCGCTCGAGGCCGAGCACGCTCGCCTTGCCGTAGACCGCGTCGCCGGCGACCGGCAGCTCGATCGCCTCGAGGTGGACACGGATCTGGTGCGTCCGCCCCGTCTCGAGCCGGACGCGCAGCAGCGCGTAGCCGTCGAGCAGCTCCTCGACCTCGAAATGGGTCACTGCGCTCCGCGGCGTCGCGGTGTCGAGGGAATGGCGCAATCGCTCGCGACGGTCGCGTCCGACAGGAGCGTCGATCGTGCCGCGCCGCGAACGCGGCCTGCCGGCGACGAGCGCGAGGTACTCGCGCGTGAGTGCCCGCCGCCGTACGAGCCTCTGCAGCCGCTCGTGCGCCTCGTGGGACCGCGCGACGACGAGCAGCCCCGACGTGTCGCGGTCGAGCCGGTGGACGATCCCTCGCCGTCCCTCCTCCCCGCCTTCGGCGCCCGCGAGCGCGAGGGCGTGGGCGAGCGTGGCGCCTGCATGTCCCGGCGCCGGGTGGACGACGACTCCGGCCGGCTTGTCGACGACGAGGAGGTGCTCGTCCGCATACGCAACGGTCAGCTCCGGCGGGGCGACTTCCGGTGGCTGCGGCACTTCGAGCGGCTCGAACTCGACCGTCTCCCCGCCGGCGAGCTTGTGGCTCTTGCTCCGCTCGAGCCCGTCGACCCGTACGGCGCCGGCGTCGAGGAGCCGCTCGGCGGCGGCGCGCGAGCCGACCTCGGGCAGCGTCGCGAGCCAGCGGTCGAGACGAACCCCCGCCGCGTCGGACGGGACGTCGTGCGCGGTCAACCGCGGTCGGCGAGGACGAGCGCGGCGAGCAGGATCCCGACGCCGATGACGATGAAGCTGTCGGCGAGGTTGAACGCCGGCCAGTAGCGGAAGTCGAGGAAGTCGGTGACGTGGCCGAGCCGGATCCGGTCGGCGAGGTTCGAGACGCTCCCTCCGATCACGAGCCCGAGCGCGATGGGCAGCACCGGATGCCGGGCGCCCGACCGGGCGAAGTAGACGACCATCCAGGCGACGGCGATCGCGGTGAGGACGATGACGGCAGGCGTGGCGCTCGAGAAGAGCCCGAAGGCGATGCCGGAGTTCTGGACGTGGCGGATCCAGAACGGCCCGAGAACGTGCAGACCGTCGTCGAGGCTGAGGTTCGAGGCGACGACGTATTTCGTCACCTGGTCGGCCACGACGGCCGCGGCCGCAAGGGCGCCGAGCGACAGCCACTGCCCGCGCGTGGCGGCGAACGACCGCGTCGCGCGCGAGACGGGCGTCAGCGCGTCTGTCGCAGAGCCCACCCTCACGTCGAGCTGCCGCAGCGGCTCGTTCATCCCCCCTCGGCCCTCCGCTTGCAGTCGATGCAGAGGGACGCCGCCGGATACGCCTCGAGGCGCTCGACGGGGATCTCGTTGCCGCAGTTCGTGCACGTCCCGTATGTCCCGTTCTCGATCCGGGCGAGTGCGGCGTCGATCTCGGCGAGTACCTGTTCCGAGTTCTCGCCGAGCGTGTAGTCGATCTCGCGCCCCAGCGTGGCGGAGGCGGAGTCGCCGAGGTGGTTGTCGCCGTTGCCCTCGCCCTCCTCGACCTCGTCGTCGAGCGAGCCGGCGTGATCCTCCCGCAGGCCGGCGAGAGCGCGCTCGACGCGGCCGCGCTCCTCGAGCAGCGCGTCGCGGAACCGTCCAGTGTCGATGGTGCTCAACGCCTCTCCTTTCTCACGCGCCCGCCAACGGCCGCGGCGGTGAGACGCCGCTCCGTCAACGCAGGCCCCATCCCCGTCAGCTCCACGATCTTCTCCCGCGCGCCGTGGCCCGAAACGAGCGTCAGCGCCGTCCGGGGCAGCGCGAGCGTGTCGGAGAGGAGCCGCAGGACGGCTTCGTTGGCGCGGCCGCGCTCGGGCGCCTCGGTGACGCGGACCTTCCAGGCGTCGCCGTGCCGGCCGACCACGGCGGAGCGCCCCGCACCGGGGCTGACACGCAGCCGCAGGCGAGTCGTCTCCGCACTCATGCGGTCAGTCTATGTGCGCCGGGTCAGTCCTCAGGCCGCGTCCGCATCCGGCAGGAGGAGCCAGCCGGCCTCCTCGTTCGCCTCCGGCTCGGCGGTCTCGGCCTCCTCCTCCGCGACCGGCTCCTCGTCGAGGACGGCGAGCGCCTCGGTCAGCTGCGCACGCAGACGCCGGGCAGCGGTCTCGAGCCGCTCGGTCTCCCCGACGGCGCGCCGCTGTACCTCGCGCGCCTCCGCGTGGGCCTCGCCGAGGATCAGCTCCGCCTCGCGGCGGGCCTGCTCCTTCACGACCTCGGACGCCTGCTCGGCCGAGACGAGCGTCGCCCGGAGGAGGTTCTCGAGCTCCCGGAAGCGGACGAGGTCGGCCTCGAGCTGCTCGACCTTGTCCGCGAGGTCGGCCCGCTCGCGCCAGACATCCTCGAAGCTCGCGACGATCTCGTCGAGAAGCCTCTCCGTCGGGCCCGCGCGGTAGCCGCCGAACATCGTCCGCGGCGGCTTCATGTGTCTGATCTCTACCGGTGTGAGTGCCATGTGCTTCTCCCCTCTAGTGGAAGTGGTCGAGGATCCAGATCAGGAGCCGGTCGAGCACGCCGAGGAAGATGAAGCCGAGAATCGGCGAGAGGTCGAGCGGGCCGGCCATCGGCAGCAGGCGCCGAAAGATCCGCAGGTACGGCTCCGAGACGTCGTAGAGAAAGCGCTGGATCCGGTCGAGCGTCACCGAGTACGGCAACCGCAGCCAGCTCATGACGATGTAGGCGATCAGGACGACGCCGTAGATCGTGATGAAGACGGTGACGAACGTCTCGACGTTCGAGATCGCGTCTCCGATAGGCAACGTCAAGCTGGCCACGACGCCCATGCGGGACAGTTCGCCCCAAACGGGCGTTCTCCTGGCGGGCTACGCCTGGTTGAAGAAGCCGCGCTCGAGCATGCGCGCGCGGTCCTCCGCGGAGAGCTCGACGTCGCGTGGCGTGAGGAGGAAGACCTTGTCGGCGACGCGCTGCATGCCGCCGTCGAGTGCGTACGTCAGGCCGCTCGCGAAGTCGATCAGGCGCTTCGAGAGCTCGGCGTCGGCGGACTGGAGATTGAGGATCACCGGCACGCCGTCCTTGAAGCGGTCGGCGAGCTGCTGCGCGTCGTTGAAGCCGCGAGGCATGACGAGATGGACGCGCGAGGTGCCGGGCCCGCGCACCGGCTCGAGATTGCGGACGCGCCGCGACTCGGTCTGCCGCGGCCGGAGGATGCTCGTCCGCTGGAGATCGGGCTCGGGCTCGGGATCCGTCCAGTCGTCGTCGTAGTCGCGCCGCGAGCGGCGCGCGGGCAGATGGCGGACGTTCGGCCGCGCCGGCGGCTCGGCCACCGTCTCGTCCCCGTCGGCGTAGTAGCCATCCTCGTCCCAGTCGTCCTCCTCGGCGATGCCGAAGTAGACGAGTGCGCGCTCCCAGACGTTTCCGAGGCCCATGGCGCCGCCGATGTTAGCGCTGCCATAGGACTGAACCGACCCTGACATAGGTCGCTCCCTCGTCTGCGGCGATCCGGTAGTCCTGGCTCGTTCCCATCGACAGCTCGCGAAGCCCGTGGGCCTCGGCGAGCTCGCGGAGGCGACGGAAGTACGGGCGCGACTCCTCGGGGTCGTCCGTCGCCGGCGGCATCGTCATCAGGCCGCGCACGCCGGGGTAGAGCTCGAGCAGCGCCGGCAGATCGTCCGGCGTCACTCCCGACTTCGTCGGCTCGCCCGAGAGGTTGACCTCGACGAGGGCCGGGATCGTCAGCTTCTTCGCGGCGGATTCGGAGGAGAGGGAGTGGCAGAGCTCGCACAGCTCGCTCACGAGCGGCGCCTTGCGGCTCTGCAGGTGGCCGATGAAGTGCCAGCGGAACGCGTCTCCGTAGACGGCGTGCTTCGCCTCGAGATCCTGGGCGCGGTTCTCCCCCACCACCTCGACTCCCGCCTCGGCGAGCGCGGCCATCTCCTCGACGGGGACGTACTTCGTCGCCGCGACAATCGTCACGCCGGGTCCGACCTCCGCCTGCAAGCGCGCGTAGCGCTCGCGGATCTCAGCCGGCGACGTAGGCGATCACTCCCTGGCGGCCGGTGACGCCGCGGTCGCGGCGATGGGAGAAGAACGTCTCGGGCTCGCAGGCGGTGCAGCGGTCGAAGCGATGGACGCTCTCGACGCCGGCTGCGCGGAGGGCGCGCTCGGCGCTCGTCCAGAGGTCGAGGTTCCGCCCGTGCACGACGTCCTCCCCGAAGCGCTCGCGGTACGGGCCGGCGACCTCCTCCCCAACCTCGTAGCAGCACGGCCCGATCGCCGGTCCGATCGCGGCGGCGAGATCCTGCCCGCCCAGCGCGTCGTATCCGGCGGCGACGACTCCGGCGAGCAACCCCTTCCAGCCGGCGTGGAGGACGGCGACCGCCGGCGCGCTGCCATTCGTCCGCACGAGCGCGATCGGCAGGCAGTCGGCGGCCATTGCGAGGATCGGGAGAGCGGGCTCGTCGGTCCAGAGCCCGTCCGCGTGCTCGCCGCGGCGGCCGGCCTGCGCGCGGAGGACCCGGTCGGAGTGGACCTGGAAGTTGAGCGAGAGCCGGTCGAGGTCGGCGCCAACCTCCGCGCACATGATGCGGCGGTTCTCGTCGACGCGCTCGACGACGTCCCCGCTCTTGCGGCCGAGGTTGAGGGACGCGTACGGCCCCTCGCTCACGCCACCCGCCCGCGTTGTGAACACGATCTCGTAGCCCGGGACGAGCCAGCGGATCAGAGGAGCCCCTTCGCGCGCGCGAGAAGCTCGTCGCGCGTGTTGAGCTTCGGCTCGTCGACGACCTCGGCGAGGAGCGCCTCCAGGGCGCGACCGAGCGCCGGGCCGGGCCTGAAGCCGAGCTCGATGAGGTCGGTGCCGTCGATCGCGAGGTCGCCGAGCCGGTGCGGATTCGCCTGCTCCCGCCGGAGCGCGGCGCCGAGCTCCTCGACCGGGGTCGCGTCCTTGTCCTTCGCCCGCAGGTCGGCGCGCCGGTGCGCGACGAGGTCGAAGGCGAGCTCGTCCCCGTGCTGCGCGAGGAAGCGGCGGACATCACGCGGCGTCCTGGGCAGGTCCTCGGCGCGGAACGGGTGCTCCCGCACGATCGCGACGACCCGGCGCGAGAGGCGCGTCGGGTAGCGGAGGCGGAGGAGCGTCTTGTCCGCGATCTCGGCGGCGACGCGCGCGTGGCCGAGCGGGTCGCGGTCGATCGGCTTGCCGACGTCGTGGAACAGCGTCGCGAGCCGGACGGCGAGGTCGTCGCCGGCGTCGGCCGTCTCCTGCACGACCTTGAAGATGTGCCCGCACAGCCCCTCGTCGCAGGCACCGAACTCCGGGATGAGCTGGGCGAGAACCCCCGTGGCGCGCGCGATCCGCAGCGCCTTGGCGGGCTGGGTGCCGAGGAGGAGCTTCGACAGCTCCCCCATCCCGTCGGCCGCCAGCCCACCGCCGATCCGCTCGCCGGAGACGAACTCGACGCCCGCCGCGTTCTCCCGCATCTGCGCGAGGAGCGTCGTGTCCGGCTCGAAGCCGAGCTGCGAGACGAAGCGGAGCGCGCGGATCAGGCGGAGCGGGTCCTCGCGGAAGCTCTGCGGCGAGACCGTCCGGAGGATGCGCGCCTCGAGATCGGCCCTGCCACCGACCGGGTCGACGATCTCGCCCGTCTCGAGCCGGCGGGCCATCGCGTTGACGGTGAAGTCGCGCCGGCGCATGTCGTCCTCGACGGACAGGGACGGGTCGGCGACGATCTCGAAGTCGTGACGGCCGGGGCCGGTGCTCCGCTCGGCGCGCGGCGGTGCGAACTCGATCCCCGCGGGAGTGAGCGCGCCGATCTTCCGGTCGCTGGGACGGAGCCGGATCCCGACGAGCCGGCCGGCGACGACGAGGTCGTCCACGCGCCCGTGCGGGGCGAGCGCGGCGCGCAGCTGCTCGGTGTCGACGCCGGGCACGAGGAAGTCCGCATCCTTCGACTCGAGCCCGAGCAGCTCGTCGCGGACGGCGCCGCCGACGAGGTACGCATCGAGCCCGAGCGAACGGACGTAGCTCTCGATCTCCTGCCGCATCGCGACATTGTCGCGCGAGCGGCTACAGGAGGGCGATCGCTTCGATCTCGACGAGCGCGCCCGACGGGAAGCTTTGCGACCTCCACCGTCGAGCGGGCGAGCGGGCGAGCGGGCGAGCGGGCGAGCGGGCGAGCGGGCGAGCGGGCGAGCGGGCGTCGCCGACCCACGCCCGGCCTTCGGCATGCCGAAGGCATGCCGAAGGCACGTTGTGTAGGCGTCAGGCCTTTGTCACGCGAGTGTGGCGATCGCCTCTATCTCGACGAGTGCGCCGGACGGGAGCTTCGCTACCTCGACGGTCGAGCGGGCAGGCGGGGTGTCGCCGGCGTGCCGGGCGTAGACGCCGTTCATCGCCTGGAAGTCGTCGAGGTTCTGGAGGAAGACCGTCGTCTTCACGAGCCGGCCGAGATCGCTGCCCGCCTCGGCGAGGATGGCCGCGAGGTTGGCGAAGATCTGCTCGGTCTGCTCCTCGATGCCCCCGCCGATCGCAGTGTCGCCCGGCTTCAGGCCGAGCTGGCCCGAGACGAAGACGAAGCCGCCGGCGGCGATCGCCTGCGAGTACGGCGCTCCCTGAAACGGCGCGGGGGCAGCCTCGGTCCTGACGACGGTCTTGTCGCTCATCCATCTCCTCCGATTCGTTGGCAGGCTTGCGAGAGGGCGGCGCCGAGCGCCTTGAAGATCGCCTCGAGGACGTGGGCGCTGTCGGTGCCGTTGAGCAGCCGGACGTGGAGGACGAGCCCCGCGCGGTCGGCGAACGTCTCGAGGAAGCGGCGCGCGACGTCGGTGCCGAGGCCGCCGATGCGCGCCTCGGTGAGGTCGACGTTCGTGACGAAGAGCGGCTCGTCGCTCGTCTCGAGCGTCACCGAGGCGAGCGCCTCCGCAGAGGTGAGCGCCTCGGAGCCGTAGCCGCGCACCTCCCCGACGCGCAACGGGCCGGCAAGCGCGTCCCCGAGGGCTCCCGCGGCCGCATCGACCTCCGCCTCCGCGTCGCCCGGCTCGATCTCGAGGACGAGGTCGAAGCGCGCGACCTCCGCCATCCGCACGAGGAGCCGGTTGAGCACGGGCAGCCCCGTCTCGACCTGCGCCTCTCCCCGGCCGTTGACGTCGATCCGGACGCCCGCCGCAGCCTGCTCGCTCGCCATCGCTTACGCCTCGACGCGCTCGATCTGCGCTCCGACCGCGCGCAGCCGGTCGTCGATCCGCTCGTAGCCGCGGTCGATCTCCGCGACGTTGCCGATCACGGACTGCCCCTTCGCGCAGAGCGCCGCGATGAGCATCGCCATGCCGGCGCGGATGTCCGGGCTCGTCAACCGCTGGCCGTAGAGGCGCGACGGCCCGCTGACGACGACTCGATGCGGGTCACAGACGATGATCCGCGCGCCCATCGAGACGAGCTTGTCGACGAAGAACAGGCGGTTCTCGAACATCTTCTCGAAGACGAGGATCGTCCCCCACGCCTGCGTCGCGACCGCGACCGCGATCGACGTCAGGTCGGCGGGAAACGCGGGCCACGGCCCGTCCTCGATCTTCGGCACCTGGTCGCCGAGGTCGTTCTGGATGACGAGCTCCTGGTGCGGCGGGACGCGCAGCCAGTCGTCACCGAGCTCGACCTCGATCCCGAGCCGCTGGAACGAGGTGAGGATCGAGACCATGTCCTTCGGCTCGACGCCCTCGATCGTCAGGTCGCTGTTCGTGACGGCGGCGAGGCCGATGAAGCTGCCGACCTCGATGTGCTCCGGCCCGATCGTCCACTCGCCGCCGCGCAGGCTCTCGACGCCGCGGATCCGGAGGACGTTCGACTCGATCCCCTCGATCGCCGCGCCGAGCGAGACGAGGAAGCGGCAGAGATCCTGGACGTGCGGCTCGCACGCCGCGTTGCCGACGACCGTCTCCCCCGGCGCGAGCACGGCGGCCATGACGGCGTTCTCCGTCGCCATGACGCTCGCCTCGTCGAGGAAGATCTCCGCGCCGCGCAGCCCGTCCGTCTCCATCTCGTAGCGGCTCTCGATCTCGATCCGTGCGCCGAGGCGCTCGAAGGCGTGGATGTGCGGGTCGAGGCGGCGGCGGCCGATCACGTCGCCACCCGGCGGTGGGACGCTCGCGCGGCCGAGGCGCGCGAGGAGCGGGCCGGCGAGGAGGAAGGAGGCACGGATCCGCTCGGCGAGCGTCGCGTCGAGCTCGTGCGAGCTGAGCCCGGCAGCGTCGATGCGCACGTCGTTCGCGCCGGTCCACTCCGCGCTAGCGCCGAGGCCGGCGATCAGCTCGATCATCGTCTCGACGTCGCGGATGCGCGGGACGTTCGCGAGCGAGACGGGCCCGTCGGCGAGGAGGCACGCGGCGAGGATCGGCAGGGCGCCGTTCTTGTTCCCCGACGCGCGAATCCGGCCGTTGAGGGGGTTTCCGCCCTCGATGACGAGGGCCTGCGGCGCCGTGGCGACGGACATCGGCCACTAGGATAGACGCGCCTTGGAGCCGACTCGCGAACAGGCTTGGGAGACGCTGACGCGCTACACGAAGAGCGAGTCGCTGCTCCGTCACGCGCTCGCCGTCGAGGCCTCGACCGCCGCGTACGCGCGCAAGCTCGGCGAGGACGAGGAGCTCTGGCGGGTCGCCGCCCTCCTCCACGACTTCGACTACGAGATGCACCCGACGCTCGACAAGCACCCGCAGGACGGCGCGCCGATCCTCCGCGAGGAGGGTTATCCGGAAGACGTGATCGCAACGGTCCTCTCCCACGCCGAGCATCTCGGGCTGCCGCGCGACACGCCGCTCAAGAAGGCGCTGTTCGCGTGCGACGAGCTGAGCGGCTTCGTCCACGCCTGCGCGCTCGTCCGCCCGACCGGTCTCGAGGGGCTCGAGCCGAAGTCGGTGAAGAAGAAGCTCAAGCAGCCGTCGTTCGCCTCGGGCGTCCACCGCG
This sequence comes from Gaiellaceae bacterium, assembly GCA_035652255.1. GTDB lineage: Bacteria > Actinomycetota > Thermoleophilia > Gaiellales > Gaiellaceae > Palsa-739. The sequence continues at coordinate 40,826 of DASRED010000026.1, forward strand.
AGGACGTCTACAAGGGCGCCGAAGAGCTCGGCGTCGACCTCGACGACCACATCCGCACCGTCGTCGAGGCGCTGCAGCCGATCGCCGGCGAGCTCGGGTTGCCTTCTTAGGCAAGTTTCATCGTCCTCTCATGGCGGCCATAAGCCGCGGGAGTTGGATGCGCTCGATGGGACGCATCCGCACCGACGTCGTCGTCGCGCTCGCGGCGTTCGCGGGTCTCTGCATCGCGGTGCTCGCGCGCGCGCCGCAGCTGCTCGAGCCGGACGACTTCGCCTACCGCGCCTCGATCGTCGCGCTGGCGCACGGCCATGTGACCCTCTCGACGGCCCAGTACCACGCGCTCGATCGGAAGCTCGGGTCGATCGCGCAGTGGGTGCAGCTGCCGAGCGGCCGCTGGATCAGCGAGAAGAATCCGGGCTATCCGTTCCTCGCCGTGCCGTTCCAGCTGATCGGCTGGCTGCGCGGCGCGCCGCTCTTCTACGGCGGGCTCGCGTGCCTCGGCCTGTTCCTCGGCGCGCGGCGCTGGCTCGGACGGCTCGGCGGCGCCTGGGCCGTCGTCCTCTACTGCTCGTCGGCGGCCGCGCTCGTCTTCGCGTGGCGGGCGACGATGCCGACGTTCACCGACGCCTCGCTCGTCGCCGCCGGCGCGGGCGCGCTGCTCTGGACGCTCCTGGCGACGGACGCCTCGCCGCGGCGGCGCGCCCTCGTCGGCCTGCTCGGCTTCGTGGCGATCGAGGCGGCTACCTTCACGCGCTACACCGACGGCGTCGCGCTCGTCGTCGCCATCGCGGCGGCGCTGCTCCTGGCCCGGCGGGCCGGGATCGGGCGGCGGGCGCTTCTCCTCTGGGGAGCGAGCGTCGCCTCGTTCATCGCCCTCGTTGCGGTGTTCGACGCCGTCTTCTACGGCGGCGTGCTCAAGACGGGCTATCGCTCGGGGGAGATCCAGTTCGCATTGAGTGCGGTGGCGCCCAACCTGCGTGAGATGCCGAAGCAGCTCGTCTGGTCGATGCCGCTGCTGCTGCTCGCGCTCGCTGGCGCCGTCTGGATCGGCGCGCGGCTCTGGCGGCGGCTGCCCGGCGCGCGCGTCGACGGCGCGGTCGGCGCCGCGCTCGTCGCGCTCTGGCTCGGCATCTACGGCCTCTACGCCGCCTACACGTGGACCGCGCAGGCAGGAACGGCCGGCCCCGGCGGCGGCGTGAGCGTCCACCTCATCCGCTTCTACGTCCCGGCGCTCGGTGCGATCGCCCTTCTCGCCGCGTGGCTCGTCAGCCGGCTGCCGCGCTGGCTTCCCGTCGCAGCGCTCGCCGCCGTCGTGACGCTCGGAGGGATCGTGTACCCGCAGCTCGCGAGCGGTGGCGGGATCGGCGGCCATTTCAACTTCCCGGGCGGGGGACCCGGTCTGCCCGGCGGACCTCCACCCGGCGGCGGGCCTCCGCCCGGCGGCTCGCCTCCCTAGGCGATCCCGGCTGCGAGGCGCTGCAGGTCGTCCTCGTTCGTCCACCAGCCGCACGAGGCGCGGACGAGGCTCGCGCCCGGAAGGTCGCGGACGACGACGCCGCGCTCGTAGAGCGACGCGACGAGCTCCTTCGGGTCGCCCGGCGGCTTGAACGAGACCAGCGTCGAGTGGCCGGGCGGCGTCACGACCTCGACGAGAGGCTCGAGCAGCTCCCGGCAGCGCGCGGCCATCTCCGCCGCACGCGCGTAGCGCCACTCCGGATGGCACGCGAGTGACGCCTCGAGTCCTGCGAGCGTCACGCCCGCGGTCCAGCCGGAGTCGAACCGCGCCGCACCCGGCTTCGGCTCGAGCCCGCCGGCGGCGTACATGACGCCGGAGAAGTGCCCGGGCAGGGCGAGGCGGAGCCGCTCCGGGTCGCGGACGTAGAGCGCTCCCGTCCCCTCCGGCCCGCAGAGCCATTTTTGAGCCGAAATCGTGTAGAAGTCGGCGCCGGCGAGGTCTGGCGGGATTGCGCCGGCCGACTGCGCGCCGTCGACGAGGAGCGGCGGTCCGTCCGGGAGGCGCAGGCGCGCGAGGTCGAGCTTGCGGCCGGTCGTCCAGAGGACGTGGGAGACGGCGACCAGCCGGGTGCGCGGCGTCACGGCGGCAAGGAGCGCGTCCTCGTCCGCTGCCGTCTTCACGATCTGCACGCCGCTCGCCTGGAGCGGCCAGAGCAGCCCGAAGTGCTCCTGGTCGGTCGTCACGACCTCGTCCTCCGGACCGAGGTCGAGGCCGGCGAGGACGGTCTGGCAGCCGCGCGTCGTCGAGTCGGTGAGCGCCACGAGCTCCGGGCTCGTCGCGAGCACGGCCGCGAACGCCTCCCGGAGCCGCTGCCGCTGCGCGATGTACTCCTCGATGTACGGGAGCCCGCTTCGGCCCTCGTCGCGATCCTGCGCGAGCTTCCGCTCCATGGCGTCGACGGCAGAGCGCGGCAGCGGCCCGTTCGTCCCCGCGTTGAGGTACGCGTAGCGCTCGAGGACCGGGAACTGGGAGCGGGCCGCGTCGAAGTCCATCCGCGTAGCCTACGAGTCGGTGCGCGTCCTGCTCGCCGATCCTCCGGCCTTCACCCCGCCGTACGACCACGAGCTCGCGGCGGCCCTCGCGCGCGCGGGCGCGGACGTCGAGCTCGTCACGTCGCGCTTCCGCTTCGGCGCGGCGCCCGAGCCGGACGGCTACCGCCGGCGCGAGATCTTCTATCCGCTCTCGTCGAAGCTGTTCCGCCGCTCGCGGCTGCGGCTGCCCGTCAAGGCCGCGGAGCATCCGCTCGGGCTCCGCGCGCTCCACAAGCTCGACGCCGACGTCCTCCATATGCAGTGGCTGCCCGCGCCGGAGCTCGACGCGGTCCTCTTCCGGCCGCACCTCCCGTCCGTGTTCACCGCCCACGACCTGCTGCCGCGGCGGACGGCGCACCGCACCGGCCTGTGGCGGCGGCTGTTTGCACGCTTCGACCGCATCGTCGTGCACAGCGAGAGCGGCCGGGAGACGCTCCGCAGGCTCGGCGTCGACGAGGCGAAGCTGCGCGTCATCCCCCACCCCGTCTTCCCGAGCGACCCGGAGCGGCGGGACGACGGGAGAACGGTGCTCGCCTTCGGGATGATCCGCCCGTACAAGGGGCTCGGCGACGCGATCGAGGCCGTCCGCCGCGCCGGCCACGCGCGGCTCCTCGTCGCCGGCGACCCGCTCGAGCCGGTCGAGCCGTACCAGGCGGCCGCCGCGAGCGTCGAGACGGAGTGGCGGCTCGGCTACCTCGGGCCGGTCGAGATCGAGCGCGCCTTCGGGGAGGCGACGATCGCCGTCTTCCCCTACCGGCCCGAGCTCGACCAGAGCGGCGCCCTCCTCCAGTCGCTCGGAGCCGGAGTGCCGGTCGTCGCGTACGACGTCGGCGGGATCGCGGAGCCGGTGCGCGAGTTCGGCGCCGGCCGCGTGGTGCCGGCAGGGGACGTCGCCGCGCTCTCGCTCGCCGTGCGCGAGCTCCTCTCCGACCCGGACGCGCTCGAGGAGGCGCGCGCAGGCGCTCGCCGCGCGCGGGAGGAGCTGACGTGGGACCGCGCAGCGGCGGCGCACCTCGCGCTCTACGAGGAGATCGCGTGATCTTCCGGCGCGCCCCGTTCCACGACGTCGTCTCGCGCCAGCTCGAGATCTTCGCGACGGACGAGGCCGACGGGCTGCTTGCCGAGGTGCAGGAGCTGAAGCGGCTCTACGACCGGGCCGGGTCGGGCGACGCCGAGGAGGCGTACGGCGACTACGAGGACGCCGTCGAGGCCGTGAAGGAGGCGCTCGCCGAGATGCGCGACCGTTACGCCGCGACACTCGGAGACGGCGCGGCGGCCGAGTACGAGGCCGCGTTCGAGGACGCGGCGAGGAGGCGCTGGCGCTGGCTCGCATAGAGGACTACGCACTGCTCGGCGACCTCCAGACAGCGGCGCTCGTCGAGCGCGGCGGCTCGATCGACTGGCTCTGCCTGCCGCGCTTCGACTCCGGCGCGTGCTTCGCCGCGCTGCTCGGCGCTCCGGAGCACGGCCGCTGGCAGCTCGCACCCGTCGGCGGAGGGACGAGCACGCGCCGCTACCTCCACGACACGCTCGTCCTCGAGACGACGTGGGAGACGGAGGACGGCGTTGCCCGCGTGCTCGACTTCATGCCGCCGCGGACGCCGGCGCCCGACCTCGTCCGCATCGTCGAGGGAGTCAGCGGCCGGGTCTCGTTCCGCTCGGAGCTCGCGATCCGCTTCGACTACGGCCGCGTCGTCCCCTGGGTCCGGAAGCGCACCCACGAGGAGAACACGCGCATCGCGCTAGCCGGCCCGGACGCGATCTGCTTCCGCACGCCCGCGCCGACCCGCGGCGAGGAGATGGAGACGATCTCCGAGTTCGCCGTCGACGAGGGCGAGCGCGTTCCGTTCGTCCTCACGTGGTTCCCCTCGCACGAGGAGGTGCCGGAGCGGATCGACGCGGAGGACGAGCTGGCGGCGACCGAGCGCTTCTGGCGCGAGTGGAGCGAGGCGTGCCCGCTCGACCTGCCGCCGGCGTGGGCAACCGTCGTCCGCCGCTCGCTCATCGTCCTCAAGGCGCTCATCTACGAGCCGACCGGCGGGATCGTCGCCGCGCCGACGACCTCGCTGCCGGAGTGGATCGGCTCCGTGCGCAACTGGGACTACCGCTACTGCTGGCTCCGCGACGCGACACTGACCCTGCTCGCGCTCCTCCATTGCAACCACGCGGACGAGGCGGGCGAGTGGCGGCGCTGGCTGATCCGCGCAATCGCCGGCGACCCGGCCGACGTCCAGATCATGTACGGCGTCGCGGGCGAGCGGCGGCTGACGGAGTTCGAGCTGCCGTGGCTGTCTGGGTACGAGGGATCGGCGCCGGTGCGCGTCGGCAACGCGGCGAGCGAGCAGCTTCAGCTCGACGTCTACGGCGAAGTGCTCGACTGCCTCTACCAGGCGCGCGTCCACGGGCTCGAGTTCGACCCGAACGCGTGGCGGATCCAGCTCGCGCTCCTCGAGCACCTCGAGGAGGCGTGGCGCGTGCCCGACGAGGGGATCTGGGAGATCCGCGGCGAGCGCAGACACTTCGTCCACTCGAAGGTCATGGCCTGGGTCGCCTTCGACCGCGCCGTCCGGACGGTCGAGGACGGCCAGGGGATCGACGGCCCCGTCGACCGGTGGCGGCGGGTGCGCGACGAGATCCACGCCGAGGTCTGCGACCAGGGCTACGACGACGAGCTCGGCTCGTTCGTCCAGTCGTATGGCGCCAAGGAGCTCGACGCGAGCCTCCTGATGCTGCCGCTTGTCGGCTTCCTCCCCGCCTCGGATCCCCGCATCCGCGGCACGGTCGAGGCGGTCGAGCGCGAGCTCCTGCAGGACGGCTTCGTCCTCCGCTACCGGAGCGAGGGCGGCGTCGACGGGCTCCCGCCCGGCGAAGGTGTCTTCCTGCCGTGCTCGTTCTGGCTCGCGAACTGCTACGAGCTGCTCGGCCGGCACGAGGAGGCCGTCGAGCTCTTCGACCGGCTCGCCGGGCTCGCGAACGACCTCGGGCTCCTCTCAGAGGAGTACGACCCTGCTGCGAAGCGGCTCCTTGGGAACTTCCCCCAGGCGTTCACGCACCTCGCCCTCGTCGGCACGGCCTTCAACGTCGCGTCGCACGAGTCGTCGCCGACGGAGCTGCGCCTTCGCGCCGCTCCAGCGCGTCCTGAACAGCGCCGGCGGCATTGATCAGCGCGAGGTGGCTGAGCCCCTGCGGGAAGTTCCCGAGCAGGTCGCCGCCTCCCGGATCGACCTGCTCGGAGAGGAGCCCGAGATCGTTGGCGTACGGGAGGATCAGCTCCATCTCCTCGCACGCCTCGTCGACGCGACCGAGCCGGGCGAGCGCTTCGACGATCCAGAACGAGCACGCGACGAATGCGCCCTCTTCGCCCTCGTGCTCGCTCGTCCGGTAGACGAGCCCGGGCGCAGCCGACAGCCGCTCGCGAATCGCGTCGATCGTCCGGCCGAGCTTCTCCTTCTCCGGATAGCCCTGCCGGACCGCACGCAGCACCGACGCGTCGAGGCACTCCTCCCCCACCCAGCCGCGGTAGGCGCCGAGCTCGTCCGACCAGTGGCGCTCCTCGATCCACTCGTGGAGCCGCTCCTGCTCCTCGCGCCAGCGGGCGACGTGCCCGGCGGGAAGCTGTCCCTCCTCCGCGAGGTGGACGGCTCGATCGAGCGCCGTCCAGACCGTGAGCTTCGACCCCGTGTAGTGGCGAAGCTGTTCGAGCTCCCACATCCCCGAGTCCTTGTCGCGCCAGAGCGTCGTGACGCGGTCGATGCAGTCCGCGAGCATCTGCCCGTTGTCCTCGTCGAGGACGTTGCCGTCGGAGACGTAGAGATCCGCTGTCTCGAGCAGGTCTCCCCACGAGCCGAGCTGGAGCTGGCCCGAGGCCGCGTTGCCATAGCGGACGGGCCGCGAGTCGCGGTAGCCGCGCAGGTGGTCGAGCTCGTCGCGGCGCGTCGGCACGCCGCCTTCGAGGTCGTAGAAGGGACGGAGGTCGGGCGCGGTCTCCCGGACGGCGCGGAGGAGCCACGCGAACGACTCCTGCACCTGCTCGGGCAGCCCGAGCCGCATGAGCGCGTCGAGCGTGAACGCCGAGTCGCGCACCCAGCCGTAGCGGTAGTCGTAGTTCTTGCCGCCGCCGATCACCTCGGGCAGCGACGTCGTCGGCGCCGCGGAGATCCCGCCGTCGGGCGCGTAGATGAGGAGCTTGAGGGCGAGCGCGCTCCGCGCGACCTCGTCCTCCCACGGGCCGTCGTAGGCCCACATGCCCAGCCACCGCTCCCAGACCTTCGCCGTCGCGTCGAGGCGGGCCTCGACGTGGTCGCGGTTCGGCGAGTGGAGCGGCTCGTCGTGCGCGGCGACGAGGACGAGGAGCGCCGAGTCGCCCGCGGCGAGCTCGCACTCGCCGGCGAGCCCGCCGTCCGTCGCGCGTACGTCTCCCGCGTCCCACGAGTGGACGGCAAGCTGGACCTCGGCGCCCTCCGCGACGAGGACGTCGTTGCGGCGGACGATCGTCGGCAGCTCGCGTCCCCAGTCGAAGCGCGGCTCGACGCGCCACTCCATCTCCACCGAGCCGTCGAGACCCTCGATCCGGCGAGCGTGCTCCACCCAGGGCAGCAGCCCGCCGTCCTGCAGCGTCAGCGCCTCCGTGACCCGGACGACGCCGCCGCCGGTGCGATACGTCGTCTCGAGGACGTTCGTGCGCTCGAGGTAGCGGCGCGACGCCTCGAACCTCGCCTTCGGGGCGAGGACGAAGCGGCCGCCCTTCTCCGGGTCGAGCAGCGCGCCGAACGTCGTCGGGCAGTGGAGGCTCGGCAGCGACATGAAGTCGACCGAGCCGTCGGCCGCGACGAGCGCGACCGTCCTCCCGTCTCCGATCGCGGCGTAGGCGCCGATCGGCGCGAACCCGTCCTTCCGTTTCACATCTCGTAAACGCGCGAGCGCGGCGAGCGGTCGCGCAACTCAGCCGACGAGACGGCCGCAGAGCTCGCACATCACGGCGTACTTCTTCACGCCGGCCGGCGTGACGGCGATCTGGCGGCGAACGGGCCGGTGCTCGCACGCGTTCACGCGCGGGAGAAGTCGCGGCATCGGCGGCAGGTCGGGCAGGTGGCGGACCGCGCCTCCGATGGCGGGACAGCCGGAGGCGTGCTCCCGCCACACGTCGTTGACGGGCTGGCTCGTGATCGCGACCCAGCCGCACGCCGCACAGGAGACTTCGATCACCTTGCCAGGGTACGCGCGCGATCTGCGATCGTCCCCGCGTGGACTGGGACTGGTCGCTTCGGGTGTTCGATCACGTAGACGTGCACGCCTCGGACTTCGCGGAGTCGGTGCGCTTCTACGAGACGGTGCTCGCGCCGCTCGGGATCCCGCGTCTCGCGGAGTCGGAGGAATGGGTCTGCTTCACGAACCTCAACGTCGCGCGGTCGCAGCCGCCGACGACGGGGCTCCACCTCTGCTTCTTCGCGCGGTCCCGAGAAGCCGTGGACGGGTTCCACACGGCGGGCGTCGCAGCGGGCTTCCGGTCGAACGGCGAGCCGGGCTACCGCGACTACGGCCTCGGCTACTACGCGGCGTATCTCCTCGACCCGGACGGCAACAACGTCGAGGCGCTCTACCGCGACGAGCGCAACGTCGGTCACGGCGCCGAGGCGACCCTCCGCTAGCTCAGCGCTTGCTCGGCCCCGGCCAGGCGCCGGTGAGCCGGGCGAAGCCGGTAGCGCCGGCCCGGTCGATCGCGGCCTTGACGCCGCCGAACACCGCGCCCTGGACCGTCGCAGCGGCGAGGATCTCGCCCCAGCCCTTCCGTTCGTCCGTCGCCTTCGGCGCGTCCTCCTCGTGGCGGACGGCTCCCCAGACACGCTTGAAGACGGCGCCGGCGGCCATCCCGCCGAGGACGCTGACGAGCAGGCCGAGCGGCTTGTACAGGAGGCGGGCCATTCGAGCGACCGCCTTCCCGGCGCCGACCGGCCCTAACCCAGCCTCGCTACTTCGTGCAGCTCGAGATGAGCGTCGCCTTCGAGCCGTCGACCGGGACGCGCCAGGTCGACCAGCACTTCTGATTCCGCGGCACCGAGTTGGCGACGAGCTCGCTCGAGTCCGGCGCCCAGGCGGCCGTCCCTGCGAAGTGGCGCTGGAGGAGGGTGCGCACCTTGCCGGTCGCAACCGTGACGACGGCGAGCTTGCCGGCCGACCCCGTGCCGGTCTCGAAGGCGATGTAGCGGCCGTCCGGCGACCAGCCGAACACCGACTCGACGTCGCGGGGGACGAGACCCCGGCTCTTCCCGCCACCCGCCGCGATCACTCGGAGGTCGAGCGTCGAGCCCGCGCTGGCGACGTAGGCGATCTTCCCACCGGCGGGCGACCACAGCGGGGCCTGGCCGACCTTGACGAGCCGGCGGAGATGACCACCGTTCGCTGCCGCCGTCCAGATCCCGAACGTCTTCCCGGACTCGTCGGACGCCTCGCGCGCGAACGCGACCTGCGTGCCGTAGCGCGACAGGCTGGGATCGACGTTGTCGAGCTTCTTCCCGCCCACCTCGCCGACGGCGGCTCCCGACTTCGTGTCGAGGATCGTGACCGGTGCGGCGCAGGTCAGACAGGAGTCGTAGTACTTCTCGGCCGCGACGCGAGTACCGGCCGGGTTCGCGACGACGGAGACGTCGTCGAGCCGGGCGATCCTTTGCGGCTTGCTCCCGGGCGCGATCCGGTAGAGGACTCCGTCCTCGTAGTAGACGATCCCGCTCTGCCACCAGCCGACCAGGTACGGCAGGTCGGGGCAGCGCTTGCCGCTGCAGGTCGTGTAGCGGAGCGGCTGGACGTTCGTCCCGTCGGCGTTCATGGTGCAGACCGCCTGCAGGATCCAGCTCTGCAGGTGGTAGCCGCTCGGCGGCGGCCAGCGGTGGCCGTAGTAGGCGATCTGCGTGCCGTCCGGCGACCAGATCGGCTGGGTCACCTGCCCGCACGGCGAGACCGTCGTCGCCGAGCCGCGGCTCGCAGCCGCGACGCACGCGAGCAGGACGACCGCGGCGACAAGTATCCGGCGAAACATGCCCGGAGGGTACGCCGCACCTCTAATCCCCCGCTAACGGTGGCCGAAATGGTGAGCGCGCGGGAGTGCCGCATGGACATCGGCGCCGTCGGTCAAGCGCCGCGCGAGCGAGGCGAGGGAGACGAGCTCGCGGACGAGGACGTTGCGGTTCCGGTCGGAGTGCTCGTAACGGCCACGCACGAGCAGCAGCGGCTCGCCGCGCACGACCGCCCGGAACCTCTCGTACACCTGCGGCGCGATCACGAGGTTGACCTGCGCCTGCTCGTCCTCGAGGAGCATGAAGCAGACGCCGTTCGCCGTCGCCGGCCGCTGCCGCGCCACGACGAGCCCCGCGAACTGGATGTCGGCCCGGTGCGGCTGCGCGCGCAGCTCCTCGCTCGACAGCGTCCCCGGCGGGAGATGCGGACGCAGGAGCGTGAGCGGATGGACGCCGACCGAGAGTCCCGTCGTCCGGTAGTCGGTGAGCATCCGCTCCCAGACCGTCGGCTCCGGGAGCTCGGGCGTCGCCGCCGTCGGGTCGAGCGGCAGCGTGAGCTGCTTCGCCTCCCCCGCCGTGCCGGGAACGCTCGCCGGCCGCGGCACGAGTCCGAGCTGCCAGAGGAGCTCCCGCCGCCGCAGCCCGAAGCAGTCGCACGCCCCGGACTCGACGAGCGCGCGGAGCTCGTCCTCCGAGAGACCCGTCCGCTGGGCGAGCTCGCGCACGGTGGAGTACGGCCGCGCGGCGACGACCGCGGCCGCGTCGTCCTCCCCCACCCCGGCCACGTACTTCAGCCCCACGCGAACCGCCCCGTCCTCGATCACGCAGTCCACCTCGCTGAGATTGACGTGCGGCGGGCGCGTCTCGACCCCGCGCCGCTGCCCGTCCCGCACGAGCGTCGCCGGCGGATAGAAGCCCATCGGCTGCGCGTTGAGGAGCGCGGCGAGGAACTCCGGCGCGTAGTGGTGCCGCAGCCACGCCGACTGGTACGCGAGGAGCCCGAACGCGGCCGCGTGCGATTTCGGGAAGCCGAAGCCGGAGAAGGCGACGAGCTTGTCGTAGAGCTCGTGCGCTTTCGCGTCCTCCACCCCTTGCGCGAGCGCGCCGGCGACGAATCGCTCCCGCCACGCCTCGAGCGCGGCGTGCGAGCGCTTGCGGCTCATCGCGCGCCGCAGCCCCTCCGCCTCGCCGACCGTGAAGCCCGCGAGATGGACGGCGACGTCGAGCACCTGGTCCTGGAAGACGACGACGCCGAGCGTCTCGCGCAGCGGCTCCTCGAGCAGCGGATGATCCGCCGGCGCGCGATAGGCCGGGTCGTCGCGGAGCTTCTGCCGCCGCTCGACGTACGGGTGGACGGCCTTTCCCTGGATCGGCCCCGGCCGCACGAGCGCGACCTGCACCGTGATGTCGTCGATCGTCTCCGGCCGCGTGCGGAGGATGACCTGCATCTGCGCGCGGCTCTCGATCTGGAAGCAGCCGACCGTGTCGGCGCGCTGAATCTCGGCGAAGACGTCCGGGTCGTCGAGCCGCACGCGGGAGAGGTCGATCTGCTCGCCCCGGTGCTGCGCGATCAAGTCGACGCACTCCTCGACCGCCGAGAGCATCCCGAGCCCGAGCAGGTCGATCTTGAGGAAGCCGGCGTCGGCGCAGGAGTCCTTGTCCCACTGGCACATTTGCCGGCCCTCCATCGCCGCCGGCTGGACGGGGACGAGCTCGACGAGCGGCCGCGTCGAGATGACCATCCCGCCCGGATGCTGGGAGATGTGGCGCGGCAGGCCGGCGATCTCGCTGCAGAGCGCGCCGAACGCGCGCCAGCGCGGCGAGCGGAGCTTCGTCGCCGCCTCGGGCAGCGCGGCGATCTCGTCGGCGACGCGCTGCGCGTTCCAGCCGTCCGTGAGGCGCGCGAGCCGCTCGAGGTCGGCGTACGGGAGGCCGAGCGCCTTGCCGACGTCGCGGATCGCGCCGCGCGAGCGGTACGTCGCGAACGCGGCGACGAGCGAGGCGTGCTCCTGCCCGTACCGCTCGACGACGCGGACGATGAGCTTCTCCCGGATGTCGCGCGGGAAGTCGAGGTCGATGTCCGGTATCGACGCGAGCTCGCGGTTGAGGAAGCGCCCGAGCGAGAGGTTGTTCGCGACCGGGTCGACGTGCGAGAGGCCGGTCAGGTAGCAGACGAGCGAGCCGACCGAGGAGCCGCGCCCGCGGCCCGGCGGCAGGACGTGGCGCATCGAGCCCGGCCCGCGCACCTCGAGCGCGACCTCGCGCGCGAGCTCGAGCACCTCCCAGTGGAGGAGGAAGAAGCCGGCGAGACCGAGCTCGCCGATGAGCGCGAGCTCCTCGTCGAGCCGCTTCCGGACGCGCTTCTTGTGGCCGTTGAGGCCGGAGTAGCGCTCGACGAAGGCGGCCTCGCAGACGCGGCGGAGCTGGACGATCGCCGGCTCGCTGCCGTCGGAGAAGTCCGGGTAGCGGTAGCCGAGCTCCTCCGTCAGGTCGAACTCGAGGCGTTCCGCGAGCTCTGTGGTCTTGTGAACGGCCTCAGGACAATCAGCGAAGCGGTCGAGGACTTCCTGCGGGGAGAGGAGAACGGCTTCGTGGTTGCCGCGCCGCTCCTGCTCGCAGCCCTCGAGCGAGGTGCGGCAGCGGACGGCGACGAGGATGTCCTGCAGCGCGGCGCGGCGGCGGTCGTGCGCGTGGACGTCCCCCGTCGCGACCGTCGGGACGCCGAGCGTGTCGGCGAGCTCGCGCAGCCGGGCGTTCCTCCGCGCGTCCCCTCTTTCGTACGGACGCTGCAGCTCGACGTAGAAGCGGTCGCGTCCGAAGGCGTGCGCGAGCCGCACCGCGGCGTTCGGGTCGCGCACCGCGAGGCCGTTCCGCGCGCAGCCGGAGAGGCAGACGAGCCCCTCGTTCAGCTCCTCGAGCAGCGCCTGGTCGAGCCGCGGCGGCGCCGGCTCGCGCGCGGTGTTGTCGCGCGTGTGCGCGTGCGCGGCGGTGAGGAGGCGGCAGAGGTTCGCGTACCCGCGCGCCGACTCGACGAGGAGCGTGACGTGCCCGCCTCCGTCGAGCGTCACCTCCGCCCCGGTGATCGCCCGGACGCCGAGGTGCTTCGCCGCGTGCGCGAACTCGAGGGAGCCGTAGACGCCGTCGTGGTCGGTGAGCGCGAGCGCCTCGTAGCCGAGCTCGGCCGCGCGCACCGCAAGCTCCTCCGGCTGAGACGCCCCGTCGAGGAACGAGTACGCGGAATGCGCGTGGAGCTCGGCGTAGCACATCCGCCGAGTCTAGGCGAACGTATGTTCGGGTGCTACTTGCCAGGATGCTGCACGAGGAACCAGAGCGGCTTCTCGTGCGGCCCGAGCGGGATGTAGTCCATGCCATCGGGCGTGTTGAGGAAGCCGTGCCGCGTCCCCGGCGAGCGGAGATGCCCGTAGTCCCACACGATCCGGTTCTTCTTCGGATCGACGATCACGACCCGGTCGTTGTAGTCGTCGTTCACGGCGATGTCGCCGTTCGGGAGCATGATCGCGAGCGACGGGTGGTTGAGCTCCCCCCACCCCGCGCTCGGCCCGTACCGCCAGAGCACGTGCCCGCGCCGGTTGAGGATGACGACGGCTCCCGGGTACGCGTAGTCGGCGAGGAGGATCCGGCCGCCCGAGAGCGGCTGCGGATCGGACGGGTAGGAGACGGGCGCCTGGAACGCCGAGCGAAGCTTCCCCGTCTTCGAGAAGTTGTCGATCCACGAGCCGTTGATCTCGGACACGAGGACGCCGCCGTCCGGCAGCGGCGTGTCGCCGTTCACCGCGCCGAGCGTCCGCGGCGGGTTGTGGACGCAGACGTCGGTCCGGCCGATCTGCCGGACGATCCGGCGGTGGCGGATGAAGAGGATGCGGCAGTTGTAGGCGTCCGCGACGGTCATCGTCCCGTCGGGCAGGACGTACGCGTCGTCGGGCCAGTTGAGCTCGCCGGGCCCGCCGCCCTTCACGCCCGGCCGGCCGTAGAGGCGCGTCACGGCGTGCGTCTTGATGTCGATCGAGAGGATGTCCTGGTGGTCCTCCTCGTTCGTGACCAGCGCCTTGCCGCCGGGCTCGACGAACGTGTCGTCGTCGAAGACGAGGTGGATGCCGTTGGCGCGGTCGCGCGCGGTCGGGAAGCGCCACAAGGTGCGGTGCCGCGGGTCGACGAGGAGGATCCGGTTGTTGCCGCGGTCGGCGATGAGGAGGCCGCCCTGGAGCGGCCCTTTGAGCGTGACGACGCGGTTCGGGTTCGGCTTCGGCCGGGTCGGGGTCGTCGCGCCGGGGGTGTGTCCCTTCTTCGCCAGCAGCGCGCCGACGAGGGCGATCGCAGCCAGCACGGCCAGGACGATGGCGAGGCGCGACCGCACACCTCGACCCTATCCGTGCCAAGGTGAACCACACATGAACATGTCGCGTCTCGCCGGCTCCCGCCTCTATCTCGTGCTCGCCGCCGCAGACACGGACGTGCTCGAGCCGGCGCTGCGCGGCGGCGTCGATGTCGTCCAGCTGCGCGAGAAGGACATGACGGACGCGGATCTCGTTGCCGCGTCGGCCGCGTTCCGGACGGCGTGCGAGAAGCACGGCGCGCTCTTCATCGTCAACGACCGGCCCGATCTCGTCGAGGCGTGCGGCGCCGACGGAGCCCACGTCGGCCGCGCGGACGCGTCCGTCGCCGAGGCGCGCGCTCTCGCCGGGGCGCACCGTCTCGTCGGGCTCTCAGCCTCGACGACGGACGAGCTCGACGACGTCGCGGGTGCGGACTACGTCGGCGTGACCGCATTCGCCACGCCGACGAAGGAGGACGCCGTCGCGGGCGGGCTCGAGCTCGTGCGGGTGGCCGCGGAGAAGCTGACCGTCCCGTGGTTCGCGATCGGCGGGATCGATCTGTCGAACGTGGCGGAGGTCGTCGCCGCCGGCGCGCCGGGCGTGGCGGTCGTGCGGGCGATTCGCGACGCGGAGGATCCGGAGGCGGCAGCGCGGGCGTTCCGCGAGGTCCTAGATCGGTAGGAGCAGCTCGATCTCGTCGTGGCGGCGGTAGTGCTCGAGGCTCGGGCGGCTCTCGTCGGGGGCGTGCTGCGCGACGAGCTCGTCGAACGTCGGCCCGATCCGCTCGTAGACGGCGGGAGGCTCGCCGCTCAGGCGCGCGCGAAGGTAGCGGCCGCCCGGGAGCGTTCCCGACTCGAGCCCGTCGACGAGCTCGTCTCCTTCCCGCACCTCGACGCAGGCGCGGTAGTCGTTCGCGGCCGGGTCGAAGGCGCCGTAGAAGTGGCGGCCGCGCAGCGGGACGACGGCCTCGAGCTCGTCCCAGGCGCGGCGGATGTGCTCGAGCCCGTCGGGGACACGGACGAACTGCACCTGGATCTCCTCCCGTTCCACTTCGGTGAAGTCGTTCATCAGGCTCCTTTCTGGGTGAACCATCCTCCACCGGCGCCGTCGTGGAAGACAACCGTGTTCTCGCCGCTCTCGAGGACGAGCTCGAAGTAACGGCGGACGACCGGCTCCTCCGTCCACCAGCGGTCGACTACGCGCCACTCTTCGCGGACGCACGCCACTTCCTGGTGATTCACCTCGCGCGGGATCCCGCTCGGGCTCGCCTCGACGCGGGCGGCGCGCGGCGCGTTGAAGCGCGCTACTCGTCCTTCGGGACCAGCAGAGCGCGCGACTCGGGAACCCGAGACCATGGCGCAACCTCCACGACGGTGCAGACGGAGCCGGAGCCGGTGCTCGCCCGCACCTGGCGGAGCCCTTCCCGCAGCCGGGTGCGGTCCTCGGCGCCGGCGGCGAGGAGCTCGAGCTGGTGGCCGGTCGGCTCGGTCAGCTCGACGAGCTCGAGGCGGAGCTCGACGACCGGTGACGGCAGCTCGGCGAGACGGGGTGCGAGCGCGACGCGGATCCGGTCGGAGTCGGCGCTCGGCTCGCGCAGCGTCAGCGTCCGGCGCCAGGAGCCTCCGCTCTCGAGGCGCGCGGCGAGCGCGAGCTTGCGGACGAAGCGGTCGCGCCGCTCCGGCCGGGCGAGTGCCTTGTCGATGAGGCCCGCGAGCGCGCGGCGCAGTGTCAGCTCGTTGCCGATCGCCTCCGGGAACTCGAGGGAGGCGAAGACGGCGGCGGGCGGGCGACGACCGCGCACGCGCGCGGCCGTCCCACCCCTCGCCAGGCTCCAGGCGCGCCGGCCGTCCGGCCCCAAACGTTCGGCGACGGCGCCACCCGGGAGCCCGGCAAGCTGGCCGAGCCTGCGAACTCCGAGCGCTTCGAGCTCCTCGTAGCGGCCGCGCTCGAGCGGGAGGAGCGTGAGCGGCAGAGGAGCGAGGAACTGCGGCAGCTCCTCGTCGGCGACCACGACTACCTGCCCGGGTCGCGCGACGGAAGCCGCCGCAAGGGCTGCGAAACGCCGTCCGGCCGCGCCGATGCGCGCGTCCCATTCCGGCCGGACGGCTGCGAGCGCGCGCTTCAGCGCCGGCTCGAGACCGCCGTAGAGCCGCTCGACTCCGCGCGTCTCGAAGTAGGCGACGCCGAGCGATGCGGTCTCGACGGAGAAGCCCACGTCCTCGAGCGCGCGGACGATCTCCTCCCACCCCTGCTCCGCGCCGGCCGCGTCGGGCTCGACGAGCGCGAGCGCCGGACAGGTCGCGAGCGCCTCCCCCAGCCGCATTCCCGGCCGCACGCCGAGCGTCTCGGCCGCGGCGGTGACGGGCCCGATCAACGGCTCCCCCTGCGGCTCGGGAGCGAGCGCCGCCGGCCGCAGCGCGAGCGTCGGCGTGCGCCGCAGCGCCGCCTTCAACTCGAGCCCCGGAATGGAGAGACAGGCGATCACAGGAACGTATGTTCTATACCCGAACACATGTTCCTGTCAAACCCGGCGAATTATCTTTCTCCCGATGGATCGCGTTCGCATCGACAAGTGGCTGTGGGCGGCGCGTTTTGCGAAGACGCGGAGCTCGGCGACGGAGCTCGTCCTCGCCGGGCACGTCAAGGTCGGCGGCGAGCGCGTCAAGCCGGCGCGGGAGATCGCGCCCGGCGAGGTCGTCGAGATCCGCCTCGGCCCCACCCGCCGCACCGTCGTCGTGACGGGCCTCGCCGACCGCCGGGGCCCGGCCAAGGTCGCCGTGACGCTCTACGAGGAGACGCCCGAGTCGCGCGAGGAACGCGAGCGGCTCCAGCTCGAACGCCGGCTCGCGCGCCCGCTCGGCGCCGATCTCGGCGCGCGGCCGACGAAGCAGGACCGTCGCCGGCTCGAGGCGCTGCGACGCGGGCAGCGACGCCCGTGAAGTGGATCGTCCTCCTCCGCGCCGTCAACCTCGGCGCCCGCAACAAGGTGCCGATGGCGGAGCTCCGGCAGCTCCTCGAGGAGGCCGGCTACGAGGATGTGCGGACGCATCTCGCGAGCGGCAACGTCCTGCTCGACGGGCCGCGCCGCCGCGCCCGAGTCGCAACCGAGATCGAGCGCCTGATCGCGGACGCGTTCGGCGTCACGACGACCGCGATCCTGCGCAGCCCGAAGGAGCTCGCCGCGACGATCGCGGCCCATCCGTTCGGCAAGGACACCTCCCAGAGCTACGTCGCCTTCCTCGCCGCCCGGCCGAAGCAGGCGGACGCGGCGACGTTCGAGACCGACCACGGCGACCCGAGTCGCACGGTGCTCTCGGGGGCCGACGTCCACCTCAAGCTCGGGCACGGCGTGCACGGGGCCCACCTCTCCGTCGCCCGCCTCGAGAGGCTTCTCAGCGAGCCGGCCACGCTCCGGAACTGGCGGACGGTCGTCGCGCTCGCCGAGCGATAGGCTCGCACCCTCCACGACCAGGAGGGATTCGATGGCACTCGCACGCGTCGTCAAGTTCGACGGAGTCGACTCCACGCACATGGCCGAGATGGCCGCGAACGTCGAGGGAGGGGAACGGCCCGCAGGGCTGCCCGCGACGGAGATGCTGCTTCTGCACGATCCAGAGGCCGAGCGGGCGCTCGCGATCGTCTTCTTCGACAGCGAGGAGGACTACGCGACGGGGCACGCGATCCTCGACGCGATGCCGGCGGGCGACACGCCCGGCCAGCGCGCGTCGGTCACGAAGTACCACGTGGCCGCGCGGATGCGCTGACGCGCTGACGCGCTAGAGCGTCACTTCGGCTGCGAGGCCGACGCGCCGGACGTAGCGCGGGACGACATCGAGGACGCTCTCCCGCGCGCAGACGGCGACGTCGGCCTCGAGCCCGTGCTTCCGCAGGTTCCCGGCGCTGCGGCTCGCGCCGAGCCCTTCGACCGCGTTCGGGAAGCTCCGGGCGAGGAGGATCGCGGCGCGCGCGGAGTCCTCGGGCTCGCCGCCGAGCGCCTCCGCGATCCGGCCGGCGCAGTACGCGTCGTCGAGCGCGAGCTCGCCGAGGACGCCGGCGCAGAGCACGGCGACGTCCTCCCCGCTCTCGCGCGCCGCGGCGGCGACGGCGTCGAGGTTGAGGAGCGAACCGACGTAGACGCGCTCGAACCGCTCCGCCGCGGCGACGAGGAGCCGCGTCCCGTTCGTCGTCGTGAGGATGAGCGTTCCCGCAGCCGCGTCTCCCTCGAGCTCGCGCGGCGAGTTGCCGAAGTCGAAGCCCTCGATGTGCTCGAGCCGCCGCTCGCCGGCGAGCTTCGCCGGCCCCTCGCTCTCGGCGAGCGCGCGCGCCTCGTCGATCTCCGCGCAGCAGAGAACGCGCCCGTAGCCGGACGCGAGCGCCTGGCAGATCGTCGAGGTCGCGCGGAGGACGTCGACGACGATCCCGACCGGCGCGGGCGTCTGCTCTCCCGGCGTGAATGCGACATGCACCTTCATGAGCGCGGATTAGGCTAGTCCGGATGTCAGCTGCGGAACCGCGTTACTGCTACCGGCATCCCGACCGCGAGACGGGATTGGCCTGCTCCGACTGCGGGCGGCCGATCTGCGCCGACTGCGCGACCTTCGCGGCCGTCGGGATCCGCTGTCCCGACCACGCGGGCGCCCGCGGCGGCCGCAAGTCGAGGCAGATCCGGCCGCGTCCGGTGCATCGCGCGCCCGGGCTGGCGCTCGCAACGGGCCGCGCCCCGGTCACCTACGCCCTGATCGCGATCAACGTCGTGATCTACCTCCTCGGCGCCTCGCAGGGCGCCGGGCTCAACAACCCCGGCGGCTCGCTCTACGCGAAGCTCTGGCTCGACGCGCCGGACGTCCACAACGGCGGCTGGTGGCGGCTGATCACCGCAGCGTTTCTCCACGCGTCGATCCTGCACATCGCGTTCAACATGCTCGCGCTGTGGTGGATCGGCAAGCCGGTCGAGCAGTACCTCGGGCCGGCTCGCTACGTCGGGCTCTACCTCGTCGCCGGCCTCGCAGGCT
Organism: Gaiellaceae bacterium; assembly: GCA_035652255.1. GTDB lineage: Bacteria > Actinomycetota > Thermoleophilia > Gaiellales > Gaiellaceae > Palsa-739. The sequence continues at coordinate 59,729 of DASRED010000026.1, forward strand.
CCGCGGGCGCTCTCGTCCAGACGCCGTTCGTCACCGTCGGAGCGTCCGGAGCGATCTTCGGGATCCTCGGCGCGATGCTCATCCTCGAGTGGCAGATCACCGGCAGCCTCGCGGGCAATGCCATGACGATGATCGTCATCAACCTCGTCCTCTCGTTCTCGATCCCCGGCATCTCGTGGGGAGGTCACATCGGCGGGCTGATCGGCGGGATCCTCGTCACGCTCGGCTACGCGCACTGGCGCGGCGGGCGGGCGCAGTACGGCCAGCTCGGGCTCGGCGGAGTCGTCGGGCTGGTCGTCGTCGCGGCGGCGAGCGTCGCGCTCGCGTACTGGAAAGTCCGCGGCTACGCCTAGCTAGCTCGCGTCGGGCGACGGGCGCGTTCAGCCGCGGGCGGCGTCCACGGTGAGCAGGCCGGGGCGGCTGCCTGCCGTGCCGGTCACCGTGATGGTGCACACGCTCTGCCGGGAGGGGATGCCGTAGAGCAGGTTGCGCGTGCCGGCGGTGTCGAAGCTGCGCGTGACCGTCGAGACCTTCGCTCCCTTGACGCACTTCGTCTTGGCCGTCGTCTTGACGTTCGGTCCCGCACCGAACAGGACGATCCTGCTCGGCCGCAAGACTCGCATGGTGAAGCTGGCGGTTTGCCCGCTGGCGAGGTGCATCGACTTCGACGTGTCCCACCCGGAGGCCGAAGCCGAGGCCGAGGCAGCGACGACTCCCGCCGCACCCAGCGCTACGAGATAGAGGGATCTCTTCATGCCTCGCATGGTACGCCGGAATGCAAGCGAGCCGAAACCCGCTCGCATGACGTCCCCGAGGCGGGAGAAAGTCGCCGTCCCCACGCAGTCGGGTTCACGTGACATTCTCGAGCACTGGCGCAGGCCCGTCGTCGGCCGTGATCAGCCGCCGGCTTGGACGTACTCGCCGCGCTTCGCCTCGTGGAGGACGGCCTGCGCGGCGGCGAGGCGCGCGAGCGGCACGCGGTACGGCGAGCAGCTGACGTAGTCGAGACCGATCGAGTGGCAGAACTCGACCGAGCTCGGCTCACCGCCGTGCTCGCCGCAGATGCCGAGGTGGATCTCCGGCTTCGTCTTCCTCCCCCGTTCGACGCCGATCCGCATGAGATCGCCGACGCCCTCCTGGTCGAGCGCCTCGAACGGGTTCCGCTCGAGCACGCCGTCCTCGAGGTAGAAGGTGAGGAACTTCCCCTCCGCGTCGTCGCGCGACATCCCGAGCGTCGTCTGGGTCAAGTCGTTCGTGCCGAAGGAGAAGAAGTCCGCGACCTCGGCGATCTCGTCGGCACGGAGCGCGGCGCGCGGCAGCTCGATCATCGTCCCGCAGAGGTACTCGAGGCCCGGTGCCTCCTCCTCCATCACGGCCTCGGTCAGCTCGCGCAGCCGGCGCAGCTCCTCGCGGAAGCCGACGAGCGGATGCATGATCTCGACGAGCGGCGCCTCTCCGGCGCGCTCCTGCACCGCCTTCGCCGCCCGCGCGATGGCGCGCACCTGCATCTCGTAGATCTCCGGCCACTGGATGCCGAGCCGGCAGCCGCGCGTGCCGAGCATCGGGTTCGACTCGGAGAGCGCCTTGATCCGCTGCCGCATCCGCTCGTCCTTCGCTTCCTCGAGCGAGGGCAGGAACTCGTGGAGCGGCGGGTCGAGGAGCCGGATCGTCACCGGCAGGCCGGCCATCGCCTCGAAGATCGCCTCGAAGTCGGACTGCTGGAACGGGAGGAGCCGGTCGAGCGCGTCGCGGCGGCCCTCCTCGTCGCGGGCGAGGATCATCTCCTGCACGACGGGGAGCCGCTCCTCGCCGAAGAACATGTGCTCGGTGCGGCAGAGGCCGATCCCCTGCGCGCCGAACTCGCGGGCCTTCGCCGCGTCCTCGGCGTTGTCGGCGTTGGCGCGCACCTTGAGTCGGCGCGTGTCGTCGGCCCACTCGAGGATCGTCTCGAAGTCCTCGTTGATCGCCGGCGGGACGAGCGGCACCTCGCCGACGATGACGCGGCCGGTGCCGCCGTCGATCGTGATCACGTCGCCCTCCTTGAGCTTGTGACCGCCGATCCGCACCTTCTTGCCGTCGATCTCGAGGCCCTCGGTGCCGGCGACGCACGGCTTCCCCATGCCGCGGGCGACGACCGCCGCGTGCGAGGTCATGCCGCCGTGCGCGGTGAGGACGCCCTGGGCCTGGATGAGGCCGTGGATGTCGTCGGGCGTCGTCTCCCAGCGGACGAGGATCACGGACTCGCCGGCCTTGCCGCACTCGGCCGCGGTGTCGGCGTCGAGGACGATCTTGCCGCACGCGGCGCCGGGTGAGGCGTTGAGCCCGCGCGCCGCGACCTCGAAGTCGGCGCTCTCGTCGAGCCGCGGATGGAGGAGCTGGTCGAGCTGCTTCGGGTCGATCCGCGCGACGGCCTCGTCCTTGTCGATCAGCCCTTCGACGGCCATGTCGACAGCGGCCTTGATCGCCGCGGCGGCCGTCCGCTTCGCCGAGCGCGTCTGGAGGAGGTAGAGGCGTCCCGACTCGACGGTGAACTCGATGTCCTGCATGTCGCGGTAGTGGCGCTCGAGCGAGCCCATCGTCTCCAGGAGCTGCTCGTACGCATCGGGGAGTCGCGACTGCATCTCCTCGAGCGGCTGCGGCGTGCGGGTGCCGGCGACGACGTCCTCTCCCTGCGCGTTGACGAGGTACTCGCCGTAGACGCCCTGCTCGCCGGTCGACGGGTTGCGCGTGAAACCGACGCCGGTCGCGGAGTCGTCGCCCTTGTTCCCGAAGACCATCTGGACGACGTTGACCGCCGTGCCGAGGTCGTCGGGGATCGAGTACGTGCGCCGGTAGACCTGCGCGCGCGGCGAGTTCCACGAGTCGAAGACGGCGGCGATCGCGCGGCGGAGCTGCTCGCGCGCGTCCTGCGGGAAGTCCTCGCCCGTCTCCTGGACGTATACCTCGCGCGCCTGCTCGACGCTGTCGTCGACGTTGAAGCGCTCGTGCGGGATGCCGTCGACGGTCTCGCCGAACATCTGGATGAGGCGCCGGTAGCAGTCGCGCGCGAACTCGGAGTTGCCGGTGGTGCGCGCGAGACCCTCGACCGAGACGTCGTTGAGCCCGACGTTGAGGATCGTGTCCATCATCCCCGGCATCGAGATCGCAGCGCCCGAGCGGACGGAGACGAGCAGCGGGTCGCTCGGATCGCCGAAGCGCTTGCCGCTCTGCTGCTCGAGCCGCTCGATGTGCTCGGCGATCTGCTCGTCGAGGCCGTCGACCTCGCCGCCGGAGGCCATGTAGGCGCGGCAGGCGTCCGTCGTGATCGTGAAGCCGGCCGGGACGGGGATGCCGAGCTGGGTCATCTCGGCAAGCCCGATCCCCTTGCCGCCGAGCAGCTCGCGGCCGCCGTCGGTGGGCTCGTCGAAGGAGTAGACGTAGCGGGTCATCTGCCCGGATGTTGTCATAAGGACGGCGCCGCCCTACTCGTAGTTGACACCGTCCGCCGGCTCGGTAATTCTCCCGGCCACTGCGGTTGTCGTTGCGGCATGCAACCTCAACCCGAGGGGGTCCAAGTGAGAAAGCTGCTCTGTCTCGCCGTGGTCGGTCTGGCCGTGTTCGCAGTCGCGAGCGCGGGCGCGTCGGCTCCGACCGCAGGCACGCTGAGGTCCGGGCACGCGAAGCTGCTGGGCTTCGTCCCGGCCCACAATGGCAACACGGTCTACCGGGCGTCCGGGTACGGCACGCTCCGCTACCACGGCGGCCCGGTCGAGCACACGAACAAGGTGTACGCGATCTACTGGGTTCCGTCCGGCTACACGATGGAATCCGGCTACTCGTCGGTCATCAACCAGTTCTTCACCGACGTCGCCGCCGACAGCGGCAAGAGCACGAACGTCTACTACACCGGAACGCAGTACTCCGACGGCTCCGGCCATGTCCAGTACAGCTCGTCGTTCGCGGGCTCGTACACCGACACCGACGCCCTCCCGGCGAGCGGCTGCTCGGACAGCGACACGTCGGTCTGCCTGAGCGACGCGCAGTTGCAGTCGGAGATCAGGACGGTCGTGTCCCGCGAGGGCTGGACGCCGAGCCCGACGACCGAGTTCTTCCTGTTCACGGCGAAGGGCATCGGCAGCTGCTCAGGCTCCTCCTGTGCGTTCACGCAGTACTGCGCGTACCACAGCTGGAGCGGCAGCGGCTCGAGCGTCCTCCTCTACGCGAACATGCCGTACGCCGACACGGTGCCGTCCGCATGTGATGCGGGCGAGCATCCCAACGGAAACGACGCCGACGCGACGATCAACGTCACGTCGCACGAGCACAACGAGACCATCACCGACGAACAGGGCAACGCCTGGTACGACCTGGCGGGCTACGAGGACGGCGACAAGTGCGCCTGGATCTTCGGCTCGCTGAGCGGGTCGGCGGGGGCCGAGTACAACCAGACGATCAACGGCCACCACTACTTCCTGCAGCTGGAGTACTCGAACCAGGACCGTGGCTGCGTAGCCAGCGGTCTGTAGTCGCTTTACGGGCGTGGCGCCGGGCTCAGGCCCGGCGTCGCGCCCTGAACTCCGCCACCCAGGCGAGGCTGCGGAGGCCGATCCAGAGCGGCGTGAGCAGGACGTAGAAGATGACGTCGGCGAGGAGGAGCACGATCCACCAGATCGGCCACCAGTAGAGCGGGACCGGCCGCTTCGCGCTCATCCGGCCGGCGCCTTCTCGGTGCGGCGCTCCTCGATGACGCGGAGGACGCGGTGGGCCGTCTCCTCGATCGAGAGCTCGGAGATGTCGATGACCGGGCAGCGCAGCCGGCGGTGGAGCTTCTTCGCGAGCTCGAGCTCGTCGTAGATCTCCAGCAGCTCGGCGTACTGGCGGTTGCGCGGCGAGCCCATGGCGCGGACGCGGGCGCGGCGGATCTCGGCGAGACGATCCGGATCGATCGTGAGGCCGACGACCTTCGACTGGTCGACCGTGAACAGCTCCTTCGGCGGCTCGATCCCCTTGACGACCGGGACGTTCGCCGCCTTGTGGCCGAGATAGCCGAGGTAGATCGAGAGCGGCGTCTTCGAGGTGCGGGAGACGCCGACGAGGACGATGTCGGCGTCGTGCAGGCCGCGTCCGACGCCGTCGTCGTAGCGGACGGCGAACTCGATCGCCTCCATGCGCTTGAAGTAGGCCGAGTTGAGCGGCGGTCGCGAGCCCGGCGTCATCTTCGCGGCCTGGCCGCTCACGCGCGCGACGGCGTCGATCGGCTGGCCGAGCAGGTCGCAATAGTGGAGCTTCGCGCGGCGGCAGAGCGCGCGCATGGCGTCGCGCAGCTCCGGCTTCACGAGCGTGTACACGGCCACCGCCGGGCGGCCCTTCATCCGGTTGACGGCGACGTGCAGGTCCTCCTCGGACTCGACCCGCGGGTGCCGGATCTCGACGAACTCCTGGTCGGGGAACTGCGCCTCGAGCGCCTGGACGAGGCGCGCCGCCGTCTCGCCGGTCGCGTCGGAGACGACGTGCAGCTCGACGGGGATGGCCGGCATCCGGCGGAGCCTAGCCCGGTACGCTCAGCGCGTGACCGAGGTGACGATGGACA
>DASRED010000027.1:0-22623 GCA_035652255.1 Gaiellaceae bacterium
CCGAGGTACCCGAGGTAGATCGAAAGCGGCGTCTTCGAAGTCCGCGAGACGCCGACCAGGACGACATCGGCGTCGTGGAGCCCGTGTGCCACGCCGTCGTCGTAGCGGACGGCGAACTCGATCGCCTCCATCCGCTTGAAGTACGCCGAGTTGAGCGGTGGCCGCGAGCCCGGCGTCATCTTCGCGGCCTGGCCGGAGACGCGGGCCACGGCCTCGATCGGCTGGCCGAGCAGATCGCAGTAGTGGAGGCGCGCGCGGCGGCAGAGCGTCCGCATCGTCTCGCGCAGCTCGGGCTGGACGAGCGTGTAGACGACGACCGCCGGCCGGCCGCGCATGCGGTTGACGGCGAGCTGGAGATCCTCCTCGGACTCGACCCGCGGGTGGCGGATCTCGACGAACTCCTGCTCCGGGAACTGCGCCTCGAGAGCCTGGACGAGCCGGGCGGCGGTCTCGCCGGTGGCATCGGAGACGACGTGCAACTCGACCGGCGGGTTCGGCACGGCCCTCAGCGTAACGGGGTGGCGTCGTCCGGAGCGCTTCCTGGGACCCATCCCAAACCCCCACCCGCCACGGGGCAACCGACGCTAGCGCGGAGACCGCGCTCGCGTCGTGGCAGCTTCGTCGCAAGACGCTGAAACCTGCCCGGTAACCTCCGCGCATGGCCGAGGCGGCGCCCACCCTGACGATGGAGACGATCGTCTCCCTCTGCCGGCGCCGCGGCTTCGTCTTCCCGTCCTCCGAGATCTACGGCGGGCTCGGCTCGACATACGACTACGGCCACTACGGCGTCCTCACGAAGAACAACATCCGCGACCTCTGGCTCCGCTCGATGGTGCAGGAGCGCGACGACATCGTCGCCCTCGACTCCGCGATCATCCTCAACCCGCGCGTCTGGGAGGCCTCCGGCCACGTCGCCGGCTTCACCGACCCGATGGTCGACTGCCGCACGTGCAAGCTCCGCTTCCGCGCCGACCAGCTCGAGCTCGCGAGCTGCGGCAAGAAGCCGAGCAAGCGCCCCGGCGAGACGTCCGACTGCGACTTGACGGAGCCGCGCCAGTTCAACCTCATGTTCGAGACGCAGGTCGGCGCACTGCAGGACGGCAGCTCGACCGCCTATCTCCGCCCCGAGACCGCGCAGGGGATCTTCGTCAACTTCAAGAACGTCGCCCAGCTCGCGCGCCGCAAGCCGCCGTTCGGCATCGCACAGGTCGGCGGCAAGACGTTCCGCAACGAGATCACGCCCGGCAACTTCCTCTTCCGCCTGCGCGAGTTCGAGCAGATGGAGATGGAGTTCTTCGTCCCGCCGGACGAGGCGGAGGAGTGGTACCGCTACTGGATCGAGGCGCGGCGCACCTGGTACCTCGAGCTCGGGCTCCGCGAGGAGAACCTCCGCGTCCGCGAGCACTCCGCCGAGGAGCGGTCGCACTACTCGAGCGGCACGAGCGACCTCGAGTACCTCTACCCGATCGGCTGGCAGGAGCTCGAGGGGATCGCGAATCGCGGCGACTACGACCTCACCCAGCACACGCAGGCCTCCGGCACGAAGCTCGAGTGGGTGGAGCAGGACGGGACGCGCTACACCCCGCATGTCGTCGAGCCCGCGGTCTCGATCGACCGGATCATGCTCGCGTTCCTCTGCGACGCCTACGACGAGGAGGTCGTTGGCGACCGGCAGCGCGTCGTCCTCCGGCTTCACCCCAAGATCGCACCCGTGAAGGCCGCTGTGCTCCCGCTCATCGCCAAGGACGAAGGGATGGCCACCCGCGCCCGCAACCTCTACGAGGAACTGCGGCGCCACCACCTCGTCGAGCACGACGAAGGCGGACAGATCGGAAGGCGTTACCGCCGCCAGGACGAAATAGGAACACCGTGGGCCTTCACCGTCGACGAACAGACGCTCGAGGACGAGACCGTCACCGTCCGGGAGCGGGACTCGCTCGCCCAGGAGCGGTTGCCGATCTCCGGCGTCCGCGCCTGGCTGGACGAGGCGCTGGAACGGGACTGGCGCTCGCCGCAATCGCGCTGACGGCGGCCGGCTGCGGCCTCGGCGGCAGCGGCACGAAGACCGTCACGACGACGCGCGTCCGCACCGTCACCGTCACGTCGACACGGACGGTCACGAATTCGGGCGCCTCGACCTCGCCGTGCACGGGCAGCGAGCTCTCCGGCACGTTCGCTCTCGTCGCCGGCAGCCAGGGCGCCGGCCAGGTCGCGTACCTCCTGAAGCTGACGAACACGTCCCAGACGCGCTGCTACGTCTTCGGGCTCCCGCAGGCGCAACTCCTCTCCGCCGCCGGCGCGGCGCTGCCGACCCACGTCGCGGCGGCGCAGGCGGGCGCGAGCGCCAAGCCGGTGACGCTTGCGCCGGGCAGCTCGGCCGTGACACAGGCGCGCTTCTCGCCGAGCGTCCCGGGGCCTGGTGACGCGCAGAGCGGCTCCTGTCAGCCGAAGGCGTCGACGCTCCGTGTCACGCCGGACGGCGGCGGCACGGTCGACGCACCGCTGCAGCCGCCGACGAGCGTCTGCGAGCGCGGCACGCTCTACTTCGACGTCTTCGCCCCCGCGACCTAGCGCGGCCGCGAGCGTTCCATCAGCCGCTCGCTCGGCGGTCCGAAGCCGAGCTTCGCGTAGAGCGCGTGCATGTCGCGGGTGTGGAGCAGCCACGTCCTGTCGGCGAGCGGGCCGTTCTCGACCATCTCTCGCGCCAGCTCGAGCCCGAGGCCGCGGCCGCGGTGCCCCGCGAGGACGTAGACGTCGGCGAGATAGACGATGTTCGCTCCGTCGCTCGCGGCACGGGCGAAGCCGACCTGGGCGCCGTCCTTGTACAGGCCGACGACGCGGGCGGAGTCGCGGACGAGCCGCTCGACGAGGTCGCGCGGCCGGCCCTGTGCCCAGTACGACTCCTCCGAGATGAAGGCGTGGACGGCGTCGACGTCGATCCGGCCAGGATCGTCGTCGAGCTCGTAGCCGCCCCCGAGCTCGCGCCTCATGCGCTCAACGTCCGCAGCCGGAAGCCGCCGTGGTACTCGTACGAGGCGGTGACGACGCGGAGCGCGTCCCGCCGCGCGCGTTCCGAGAGACCGAGCGGCACGGCGTCGGCGAGCGGTTGCGCGAGAAGCGCCACGATCCCTGCGACTCCCTCCGCGGCGAGCCCGATCGCCTCTGCCCCGACCGCGCAGCGGGAGCAGATCGCGCCGCCGGCCCGCGGCGAGTAGCCGACGAGCGGCGCGTCCTCCGCCCCGCACTCGGCGCAGCCGGACACGTGCGGGAGGTAGCCGGACAGCCAGAGCAGCTTGAGCTGGAAGGCGAGCCCGAGCGGGTCGAGCGCCGGCCGGTCGGCGACGTGTGGCGTCTCGTCGAGAAGAGCGAGAAAGCGGGTCACCGCGAGGAAGGCACGCTCGTTCGGCTCCTGCTCGCTGAACAGGCGCAGCATCGCCTCCGCCCCGATCATCCCGACCGAGAAGCGGTAGTAGTCCTCGCGCGCGTCGCGGTGCGATTCGACGAGCTGCGCGGCGGTCACGGTCTCGAGCTCGCCGCGGCCACGATGGAGGACGAGCTCGACGTGCGAGAGCGGCTCGAGCCGTGCGCCGAAGCGCGACATCGTCTTCCGCACGCCCTTCGCCACCGCGCCGACCCGGCCGCCGGCGCGCGTGTAGAGGTGGAGGACGCGGTCGGCCTCTCCGAGCCGGATCGACCGGAGGACTACCGCCTCGGTGCTGTACGCCCTTCCGGCCATGGCCTGTCCAGTCTAGAAGTGGCGTCGGGGAACACTTCGGGGCGCGTATGCGTTGTAATCGGTAATGCCGAGGATCCGCATCTACACGACCCGCTGGTGCGGCTACTGCGTCCGCGCGAAGACGCTTCTCGACTCCCGCGGCGTCGCGTACGAGGAGATCTCGCTCGACGACGATCCCGCTTTCCGCCAGACGGTCTTCGACCTGACGGGCGGCTGGACGGTGCCGCAGATCGTCGTCGACGGCCGGCCGATCGGCGGCTACACGGAGCTCTGGCGCCTCGACCGCGAGGGGCGCCTCGCCGAGCTCCTCGCAGCCTGAGGCGCCGCGGGCTGCTCCGGCTGGCAGCTCGGGCAGAACCAGCTGCTCCGTCCCGCGATGCGGATGCGCGCGATCGGCGTGCCGCAGCGGTCGCACGGCTCCCCGCCGCGGCCGTAGACGTGGAACTCGTCCTGCATCGAGCCGCCGCTGCCGTCCGGGAGCCGGTAGTCGCGCAGCGTCGATCCCTGCCGCGCGAGCCCGTGCTCGAGCGCCGTGCGGATGCCGCGCTGGAGACGGCCCAGCTCGGCGCGGTCGAGACTTCCCGCGGGCCGAAGCGGGCTGAGGCGCGCACGCCACAGCGCCTCGTCGACGTAGATGTTCCCCAGGCCGGCGAGCGTGCGCTGGTCGAGGAGCGCGGCCTTGAGCGCGCCGCGCCGGCCGGCGAGCCTCTCCCCCAGCCTCGCCGCCGTGAACATCGCGTCGAGCGGCTCGTCCCCGACCTTCGCCTCGAGGTACGGCTCCAGCTCCCCCGGCTCGAGCAAGAGCCAGGTCCCGAAGCGCCGCACGTCGCGGTAGGCGACGTCCGATCCGTCGTCTAGCTTGACAACGGCACGTCGATGCGGATCGTCCGGGAGCGTTCCGCGCGGCGCGTGCAGCAGGCTCCCCGTCATCCGGAGGTGGATCAGGAGAACGCGACCGCTCTCGAACCGAACAATCAGATACTTGCCGCGGCGCCCGACGCTCTCGACGCGCTCGCCCTCCAGCTCGGCCGCCACCTCGGCCGGCTCGAAGGGCCGGACGAGCCGTGGGTCGCCGATCGTCACGCGCGCGAAGCGCCGTCCGGCGAGGACGGGCTCGAGCGCGCGACGGACGGTCTCGACCTCCGGCAGCTCCGGCACTGCTAGGGCGCGACGATCGGCTGCCCGGGAATCCCGCGCGAGGGCGGGTTGCCGCCGAGCCAGGCGTTGACGGTCGCCCCGACGTCTGCGAACTCGCCTGCGTGGATCTGTCCGGCTGCGTTGCGCCCCTCGACGTAGGCGAGGAGCAGCCCGTGCTCGCGCGAGTGGTCCGTCGACGGCGTCGTCGGGTCGCAACCGTGGTCCGAGGTGATGATCAGGAGGTCGCCCGGCCGCAGCGCCTCGAGGAGGTCGGGCAGACGCCGGTCGAAGTCCTGCAGGCAGCGGTGGAAGTTGACCGGGTCGTTGCGGTGGCCCCAGAGCATGTCCGTCTCCACGAGGTTGACGAAGATGAATCCCTCGTCGACTTCCTGAAGAAGCCGCTCGGTCACCTGGATCCCCTCGATGTTCGATTTCGTCGGATGCGACTCGTCGATGTCCTGCCCGGCGAAGATGTCGCCGATCTTCCCGACGCCGTAGACCTTCCGGCCGGCGTCGCGGACGAGCGAGAGGTAGTTCGGGCGGCGCGGCTCGAGCGAGTAATCGTGCCGGTTCGGCGTCCGGACGTAGTTGCCCGGCTCGCCGGTGAACGGCCGCGCGATGACACGGCCGACGGCGTGCTTGCCCGTGAGGATCTCGCGTGCCGCCTGGCAGGCGGCGTAGAGCTCGTCGAGCGGGATCGTCTCCTCGTGCGCGGCGATCTGGAAGACGGAGTCGGCCGACGTGTAGACGATCCACTTGCCCGTCCGCTGATGCTCCTCGCCGAGCTCCTGGATGATCTCGGTGCCGGATGCCGGCCTGTTGCCGATCACGCCGCGGCCGGTCTTGTGCATGAACGGGTCGATGACGTCGTGCGGGAAGCCGTGCGGATACGTCGGGAACGCCGTCGCGGTGACGATCCCCATGTGCTCCCAGTGGCCAGTCGTCGTGTCCTTCCCCTTCGAGCGCTCGATCAGCCGGCCGGCGACGGCGGGCGCGCCGGGCTGCGGCGGACATCCTTCGAGCGGCTCGACGTTGCCGAGCCCGAGCGCCTCGAGGCTCGGCAGATCGAGCCCGCCGACGGCTCGCGCGACGTTGCCAAGCGTGTCTGAGCCAGCGTCGCCGTACTGGTCGGCATCCGGCAGCTCCCCCGCTCCGACCGCATCGAGCACGATGACGCACGCCCTGGGCACCGGGCTATTCTAGGTCGGCCGTGTCGAACGCCCTCGGACTCATCGTCTTCGTCGTGTATTGCCTCGGGGTCGTTGCCGTCGCAGCGGCGATCACCTGGGTCGTCGTGCGCTTTACGCCCGGCCAGAGGTCGAACGGCTAGACCCGCGCTAGCGGCAGGACGTCTTCGAGCCGGGAGTACTCGAACCCGTGCGCCTCGGCGACCGCTTCGTACGTGATCTTCCCGTCGAAAACGTTGACGCCGCGGGCGAGGGCGCGGTCGCGCGCGATCGCCTCCGCGAGACCGTGCTCGGCGATCGCCTCGACGTAGGGCAGAGTCGCGTTGGTCAGCGCTTTCGTCGACGTGACGGGAACGCCGCCGGGCATGTTGGCAACGCAGTAGTGGACGATCCCGTCGACGACGTAAGTCGGGTCTGAGTGCGTCGTCGGATGGGCCGTCTCGATGCAACCGCCCTGGTCGATGGCGACATCGACGATCACGGCGCCGGGCTGCATCTCCGAGAGCATCGCGCGGCTAATGAGCTTCGGGGCGCGCGCCCCCGGGATGAGCACCGCGCCGATCACGACGTCGGCTGTCGCGATTCGCTCCTCCACCTCGAGGCTCGAGGACATGAGGAGCGTCACACGGCCGGAAAGGATCTCGTCGAGATGCCGCATCCGGTCGATCGACCGCTCGAGAATCGTCACCTGGGCGCCGAGACCGAGCGCGATGATCGCCGCGTTGTAGCCGACGATGCCGCCGCCGAGCACGACGACGCGTCCCGGCTGGACGCCGGGCGTCCCGGCGAGGAGTACGCCGCGGCCGCCGAGCGGCTTCTCGAGGAAGTGCGCGGCCGCCTGCGGGGCGAGCCGGCCGGCGATCTCGCTCATCGGCGCGAGGAGCGGGAGCCGGCGGTCGTCCGTCTCCACCGTCTCGTAGGCGACTGCCGCGATGCCGCTGTCGACGAGCGCGCGCGTCAGTGGCTCGTCCGCGGCGATGTGGAGGTAGGTGAACAGCGTCAAGCCCTCCCGGAGGCGCCCGTACTCGGGCTTGATCGGCTCCTTGACCTTGAGGAGAAGCTCGGCCTCCGCCCAGACCTCGTCGACCGAACCAAGGCGGGCTCCGGCGCGCTCGTAGTCCGAGTCGGTGAAGGCGCTGCCGTCGCCGGCCGTGCTCTCGACGATGACGTCGTGGCCGCGCTGGACGAGCTCCCGCGCGCCCGCCGGCGTCAGCGCGACGCGGTACTCGTCGGTCTTGATCTCCTTTGGAACACCGATCCGCAAGGCGGAGAGACACTATCTCGCGAGCAAGGCGTCACGTAGACGCAACGCCGATTTCAGCGTTTCTCTCGGCTCGTTGACGGTCTCGTGACAGCTGAGCCGGTAGCGTCGACGCCGAGGGCGGAGGGACCGCGGCCCCGCCCTTTGGGTGGGGGTGCGGCGTCGGCGCCGATTCGGCCGCGGCTACTCCGGCCGGGTCCGGAGATAGAGCACGAGGCCCGCGAGCGTCTTCGCGTCCTCGATCTCGCCCAGACGCGAGGCGATCTCGGCGACCGGCCAGCGGACGACCTCGAGCTCCTCGTCGTCCGCCGGCGACGCCTCCCCGGCTACGACTCCCTCCGCGGCGAACAGCACCATCCGCTCTCGGCAGAAGCCCGGCGTCGTCCAGAACGCGGCCAGCCTGCTCCACTCGCCACCGGTCAGCCCGCACTCCTCCTGCAACTCGCGCTGCGCCGTCTCGAGCGGCTCCTCCCCCGGTTCCGCCGTGCCCGCCGGGAGCTCGAGCAGCCGCCCACGCGTCGCCTCCCGCAGCTGTCGCACGAGCCAGACGAAGCCGTCCTCGTCGACCGCGACGATCGCCACCGCGCCTGGATGCTCGACGATCTCCCGCTCGTTCTCGCCCCAGCGCTCGACCGTCAGCCCGAGCAGGCGTCCCTCCCACACCGAGCGGCTCTCGTCCGGCTTCACGCCCGCGCAGCCTCGACGAGCGCGACCGTCACGTCGACCATCGCCTCGAGATCCACCACCGCGATCCGCTCGCTCGGACTATGGAAGTCGTAGACGCCGTGCGTGAGATTGAGACAGCGGAGACCGCGCTCGTTGAAGACGTTCGCATCGGCTGCGCCGCCCGACAACCGGTACCGCACCTCGTGGCCACAGCGCTCGAGCGCCGCCGCCGCTAACCCGACGACCTCCTCGCTCTTCCCGAAGCGGTAGCCGCGGTAGGACTTCCGCGACTCGCTCTGCATCTCGCACTCCGCCTCGCTCGCCGCGAACGCGCAGACGTCGAGCATCTCCTGCACGAGCTCGCCGAGCTTGCGCTCGTCATGGCAGCGCGCCTCCGCGACGAACGAGCATCGCTCCGGAACGATGTTCCCCGCCGTGCCACCGGAGATGACCCCGACGTTCGCCGTCGTCTCCTCGTCCACGCGGCCGAGCCGCAGGTCCGCGATCGCCTTCGCCGCGGCCTGGATCGCCGACCGTCCCTCCTCCGGCGACATGCCCGCATGCGCCGCCCGGCCGAGAAACGTGATCTCGAGCCCCTGCGCAAACGGGGCGCCGAGGATGATCTCGCCGATCGGCCCCTCCTGGTCGTAGACGAAACCGAGCTTCGCCCGCAGCCGCGTCGCGTCGAACGCCGCCGCCCCGTGCAGGCCGACCTCCTCCTGCCGCGTGAAGACGAGCTCGATCCCTGCGTGCGCGACGTTCTCGACGAGGACGCGCCGCGTCCCCTCGAGCATCTGGACGACCGCCGCCTTGTTGTCGCCCCCGAGGATCGTCCCGCCCACGTTCCGGATCACGCCGTCCTCGACCACCGGCCGCAGCTCGCCGGCCGGCGGCACGGTGTCGAGATGGGCGCAGAAGAAGAGCGGCGTCCCCTCCGCCGTCGGCTCGAGCCCCGCGTAGACGTTGCCGAAGTCGTCCTCGCCCGGGCTCAGGCCGAGCCCGCGGAGATAACGGACGACGACGTCCGCCACCGCCTGCTCCTCACCCGAAGGCGACGGGATGGACGCGAGCTCGAGAAAGAGCTCTACGACGTCGCTCACGCAGCGACGCGCTCGCCGGTGCGCGAACGAGCCCGCTCGAGCGCCGCGCCGACGAAGCCGCGGAAGAGCGGCGCCGCGCGCGTCGGCCTCGACTTGAACTCCGGATGGAACTGGCTCGCCACGAACCACGGATGGCCCGGCAGCTCGACGATCTCGACGAGCCGCCCCTCCTGGAACGTGCCGCTCACGACGAGGCCCGCCTCGACGAGCCGGTCGCGATACGCGTTGTTCACCTCGTAGCGATGCCGGTGGCGCTCGTGGATCGTCGCCTCGCCGTACAACTCCCGCGTCCGCGTCCCCTCGGCGACCTCGACCGCCTGCGCGCCGAGCCGCATCGTGCCGCCGAGATCCTCGATCCCCTTCTGCTCCGGCAGCAGGTCGATGACCGGGAACGGCGTCTCGGGATCCATCTCCGTCGAGTTCGCCCCCTCGAGGCCGACGACGTGCCTGGCGAACTCCGACACCGCGACGTGCATGCCGAGGCAGATGCCGAGATACGGGATCTGCCGCTCGCGCGCCACCTGGCAGGCGAGGATCTTCCCCTCCCAGCCGCGCGAGCCGAAGCCGCCCGGCACGAGCACGCCGTCGACCTTCTCGAGCAGCTCGGCCGTCTCCTCGTACGACATGTCCTCGGCGTCCACCCACTGCACGTGGACGGCGCAGCCGTGCGCGAGCCCACCGTGCTTCAGCGCCTCGTGGACGGAGAGGTACGCGTCCTGAAGCTTCACGTACTTGCCGACGAGCGCGATCTCGACGACGTCCCGCTTACTGTGGACGCGCTCGAGCAGCTCGTCCCAGTCGGCGAGGTCCGGCTCGCCGAGCTCGAGCCCGAGATGCTCGCCGACGAGACGGTCGAGCCCTTCGCTCTGCAGGACGCGCGGCACCTCGTAGACGTCCGGGACGTCCGGGCTCGCGACGACCGCTCCCGGATCGACGTCGGCGAAGAGCGCGATCTTGTCGCGGATGTCGCGCGAGAGCTCCTCGTGCGAGCGGCAGACGATGACGTCGGGATGGATGCCGATCCGGCGCAGCTCGTTGACCGAGTGCTGGGTCGGCTTCGTCTTCAGCTCGCCCGCCGCCTCGATGAACGGCACGAGCGTGACGTGGACGTAACAGACGTTCTCCGTCCCGACCTCGCGCCGGAACTGGCGGATCGCCTCGAGGAACGGCAGCGACTCGATGTCGCCGACCGTGCCGCCGATCTCGGAGATGACGACGTCTGCGGGCGTCGCTTCCGCCGAGCGGCGGATGCGCGCCTTGATCTCGTTCGTGATGTGCGGGATCACCTGCACCGTCGCGCCGAGGAAGTCGCCCTTCCGCTCCTTGCGGAGGACGGTGTCCCAGATCGCGCCGGCGCTGTGGCTCGCGCTGCGGAGGAAGTTCTCGTCGACGAAGCGCTCGTAGTGGCCGATGTCGAGATCGGTCTCCGCGCCATCCTCGGTCACGAACACCTCGCCGTGCTGGAACGGGCTCATCGTCCCCGGATCGACGTTGAGGTACGGGTCGAACTTCTGCAGCTGGACGCGCAACCCGCGCGCCTTGAGGAGCCGCCCGAGCGACGCGGCGACGATCCCCTTCCCCAGAGCGGAGACGACGCCCCCGGTCACAAAGACGTACTTCGGGGCCCGCGCGCTCACGGGATTTCAGGGTAGCAGGACGGGAGGACGCGGCCTAGGACGTCGCCGTCCAGAAGGTCAGCCAGTTGCCGTCGCCGTCCGCGACCGTGAACTCCGACTGTCCCCACGGCCTCGGCTCGAGCGGGTCGACGACCTCGACTCCCACGGCCCGCACCTGCTCGTAGTACTGCTCGAGCTCCGGAGCCTCGACGTACAGCGCGTGCGGCGACGAGTTGCCGAGCCGGGAGCGGATCGCCTCGTTGTACTCCGGCGAGTAGAACTCGCCCGCGGCTTCGAGCATGAGGCGCTGCTCCCCGAAGGTCAGAGCGACGTTGCCCTCGCTCGAACGGGCGACCTCGAAGCCGAGCCTGCTCGTGTAGAAGTCCACGGCAGCCGGAACGTCGCTCGTTCTGATCGACGGGATCACGCGGGCACCCTAGCCGCGGACGGTGGCGAGGAACTCCTCGCCGCCGAGCATCCGCTCGAGCTCCGCCTTCCGCTCCTCCTCGCCGAGCTGCTCGATCCGCGTGTGGGTCGGGTCTCCCGGCGTCTTCTCGACGCGGAAGTGCCGGTCGGCGAGCGCGGCGATCTGCGGGAGGTGCGTGATCGTCACGACCTGCGCGCGCTCGGCGAGCCGCTGGAGCAGACGCCCGACCGCGTGGGCCGTCTCCCCGCCGATGCCGGCGTCGATCTCGTCGAAGACGAGGGTGTCGCCGCCGGCGACCGCGGCGATCGCGAGCGCGATGCGGGAGAGCTCGCCGCCCGAGGCCGTCTCCGCAACAGGCCCGAACGGCAGTCCCGCATTCGGGCGGACGAGGAAGACGGCCTCGTCCGCGCCCGTCGCACCGGGCTCGTCCCGCTCCCGCAGCTCGCAGGCGAACTCGCCGTCCCCCATGCCGACGTCGCGAAGCTCGGACGCGACGGCGTCGGCGAACGCGGGCGCGGCCGCGTTCCGCTCCGCGCGCAGCTCGAGCGCGAGCTCGTGGACGCGCTCCTCCGCGGCGGCGAGCTCGCGCGCGGCGACCTCCGCCGGGTCGGCGCCGTCCTCGAGCGCCGCGAGCTCGGCCCGCGCCTCCGCCGCGCGGACCAGTAGCTCCGCATACGTCTCGCAGCGGAAGCGGCGCTTCGTCTCGGCGATCCGGTCGAGCTCGGCCTCGAGCTGCTCGAGCCGGCCCGGCTCCGCCTCGAGCGAGGCGAGGAAGCCGTGGAGGTCGGAGGCGGTCTCGCGGAGCCGCAGCTCGACGTCGCGCAGCTCGTCGCCGGCGCGTTGCAGCTCGGGTGCGAGGTGCTCGAGCGGCGCGACCGCGCGCTCGGCGAGGCCGACGAGCCCGCTCGCGCCGTCGCCGTCCTCGGGCGCCAGCGCCGCCGCTGCGGCCGCCGCTCCCTCGGCGAGCTCGGCCACGTGGCGCAACCGCTCGCGCTCGCCACGCAGCCGCTCCTCGTCATCAGGCTCCATCCCCTCGGTGTCCTCGGCGAGCGCCCGAAGCTCGGCGAGCCGCGCCTCCGCGAGGGCCGCGTTCGCTGTCAGCTCCTCGTGCCGGCGGCGCGCGGTTTGGAGCTCGCGCCACGCGGCGCGCGCCTCCCGGCGCCGCGCGAGCTGCTCCTCGCCGCAGAAGCGGTCGAGCACCTCGAGCTGGTAGGACGGCCGCGCGAGCCGCCGCTGCTCGAACTGCCCCGACATCGCGACGACGCGCTCGACGGCGGCCGCGACGTCCTCCCGCGCGGCGGCGCGTCCCCACGCGTACGCGCGCGTCCGGCCGTCGGCGAAGACGCGGCGTGAGACGAGCAGCGCATCCTCGTCCTCCGGCCGCAGCTCGGCCAGCTCGTCGAGCTCCTCCGGCAGGTCGAGCTCCGCCTCGACGTACGCCTCCTCCGCCGCGGCGCCGACGTAGGCGTCCCCGCCCTTCGCGCCGAGGAGCAACCCGAGCGCCTGCGCGAGGATCGTCTTCCCGGCGCCGGTCTCGCCCGTGATCGCGTTGAGCCCGGGCGCGAGCTCGAGCTCGGCCTCGCGGATGAGGACGAGGTTCTCGATGCGTAGACGCCGGAGCACGACGACGATCGTAGACCCGGCGTCCGACGCCGACCATTGTCTCTTTAGGGCGTGAACGTCTCGCGGTAGCGAACGAAGAACGTCGTCTCGGGCAGCGTCGCGAGCAGGCTCCGCTCCTCCCCCAGCCCGATCGAGAGGCACATGTCGGGAGCGAGGTCGCCGCTGCGACGGCCGTCGACGAGAACCGCCGCGCCGACATCGGCGGTCGCGTTGCGCACCGACAGCTCCGCGCCGCGCGACACGACGAGCGGCCGCGCCTCGAGCGAGTGCGGGGCGATGAACGTGATGGCCATCGCGTCGAGGCCGCGCACGAGAACCGGGCCGCCGTTCGAGAGGTTGTACGCCGTCGAGCCGGACGGCGTGGAGCAGATCATCCCGTCGCACGAGACGACGCCGAGATCCTCGCCGCCGATCTCCCAGCCGAGCTCGACCATCCGCCCGAGCGTCGAGCTCGTCGCGACGACGTCGTTCACCGCGACGAACGCCTGCCCATCGAGCTTGGCCTCGAGCGTCGGCTGCTCGATCGTCCGGTACTCCCCGGCGAAGACGCGGGCGAGGTCGGTCTCGAGCCGCTCCGGCTCGATCGAGGCGAGGAAGCCGACGCGGCCGAAGTTGACGCCGATCACCGGGACGCCGGTGCCCAGCAGTCGCGCGAGGGTGCGGAGGATCGTCCCGTCGCCGCCGACCGCGACGACGAGCTGCGCGCGCTCGGGCTCGTCGACGAGCTCGACTCCCGCGCGCGTCGCGACTTCCCGCACGCGCTCGACCGCCGCACCGACGTCGACGCGGCCGTGCGCGACGACCGCCGCGGACTCAACCGGCGAGTGCGTGCTCGATTCGTTCGTCGAGGTCATCGGGAAGCGTCGGCTCCTCGGAGTGGACGAGGTGGAGGAACATCTCCCGGTTTCCCTTCGGGCCGGGGAGCCCCGAGTCTACGACGCCGGCGACGCTCGCCCCCCAACCCGGCGCCGCGTCGGCGAGCTCGCGCACCACCCGGCGCCGCACCTCGTCGTCCCGGACGACGCCTCCCTTCCCCACGTCGGCGCGCCCCGCCTCGAACTGCGGCTTGACGAGCACGACGGCCTGCCAGCCCGGCGCGCAGAGCCGCAGCACCGGCGGCAGTGCGAGGCGCACGGAGATGAACGAGACGTCGCAGACGGCGAGCTGCGGCGCGAACGGCAGCTCTGCGAGCGTCCGCGCGTTCGTCCGCTCGAGAACGATGACGCGCTCGTCGGAGCGGAGCCGCGGATGAAGCTGTCCGTAGCCGACGTCGATCGCAATCACGCGCGACGCGCCGCGCTGGAGCAGGACGTCGGTGAAGCCGCCGGTCGAGGCGCCGACGTCGACGCAGTCGAGCCCGCGCGGATCGACGCCGAGCGCGTCGAGCCCGTGCGCGAGCTTCTCGCCGCCGCGCGAGACGTATGGCGGCGGCTGCTCGACCTCGAGCGCGGCCGTCTCGTCCACCTGCTGGCCCGGCTTGTCGTAACCGGGCACGCGCCCGGCGATCACGAGCGCCTGCGCCTGCGCGCGCGACTCCGCGAGCCCGCGCTCGACGAGAAGGAGGTCCAACCGCTTCTTCACGTTCCTATGATCGTCCTCATGGGCGCTCAGAGTGGCGAGTGCGCGTTGTGCCGCCCGCAACTGCTGACGCCGGTGCTCCGCGAGTCGGCGAGCTGGCGCATCGCCGTCAACCGCAACCAGAACCTCCTCGGGAAGCTGATCATCGCGCTTCGTCGCCATGAGGAATCGGTCGCGCAGCTGACACCGGAAGAGTGGTCGGAGCTGCGGGAAGAGCTGCGCTGGGCTGTCGACAGGCTGAACGCAGCCTTTCAGCCCGATCACTTCAACTGTGCCTTCCTCCAGAACCAGGATCGACACGTCCACCTCCACGTCATCCCGAGGTACGCAGGGCCACGGACTCTCGCGGGGCTCGAGTTCACCGATTCGGACTGGCCCGACCACTATCAGCCGGGTGTCGAGTTCATCGCCCCTTCCGACGTGATCGCAGCGATCGCGGGCGCGGTCGCTGCTCGCTAGGCGGTGCGAACGGCGAGGCCGTCGACGATCTCGCGGAGGACGCTCGTGTCCGCGTCGATCTCCTCGAGCCGCGCGCGGGCGCGCTCGGCCGCCTCGTCGGCGTAGCGGCGCGCACCGTCCGCCCCGTGCTCGCGCACGTAGCCGTCCTCGTCGAGGATGTCGTCGACGATCTGGAACAGGAGCCCGAGCTCGTCCGCGAAGGCGCGCCACGGCGCCTGCTCCTCCCCGCTCAGCTCCGCCGCCCAGAGCGCCATCGTCACCGAGGCGAAGAAGAGACGGCCCGTCTTCAACCGGTGCACGGCCGCGAGGTCGTAGCCCTCGACCATCGTGTCGAGGTACTGGCCGCCGATCATCCCGAGCGTCGCCTCCGCCAGCTCGCGCGCGACCGCGGACGACTCGTAGCGCGCGGCCAGCCGGAAGGCCTCCGCGAGCAGCGCGTCGCCGGCGAGCACCGCCGTCCCTTCGCCGAACTTCTTCCACGTGGACGGATTGCCCCGCCGCTCCTCGTCGTCGTCCATCGACGGCAGGTCGTCGTGGACGAGCGAGAACGTGTGGACGAGCTCGATCGCGAGCGCCGCCGGCATGACCTGCTCGACCGGTGCGCCGAGCGCCTCGCCGACCGCGAGCGCGATGACCGGCCGGATCCGCTTGCCACCCACCTCGAGCGAGTACCGGACGGAGGTCGCCTGGCCGTGCAGCTCGGGCCAGAGCTCGAGCCGCTCGAGCGCCTCCTCCGCGAGAGCCTTCAGCTCGTCAGGACTGTGCATCGCCCGACTCCGCCTGCCGCTGCGCCCGCTCGAGCTCCTCCTCGACCGCCTTCGCGAGCTCGGCGAGCTCGCCGAGCAGCTCGATCGCGCGCTCCGGCGAGCCCGACTCGCCCTGCGAGAGCTGCTCGAGCTCCGCGCGCGCCGCCTCGAGCCGCGTCAACAGCTCCTCCGCCCTCGTCAACGAATCGTCGCCGCTCACCTGTCCGCCTCCTCGCGCACGACCCTACCGAGGATCCCGTTGACGAGCTTCGCTGCGTCCACGGACGCATACCGCTTCGAGAGCGTGACCGCCTCGTCGAGGACGACCTCCATCGGCACCTCGCCCTCGTCGAGCTCCTCGAGCGCGACGCGGAGGACGTTGCGCTCGACCGCGCCGAGCCGGTCGGCGGTCCAGTCGACGGACGCCTCGGTGATCCGCGCGTCGAGCTCGTCCGCGCGCGCGGAGACGGCCTGCGCGAGGCGCTCCGTGTACGGGTCGACGTCACCCTCGTAGAGCGAACCGAGGGGCTTGCCGGTGACGTCCCACTGGAAGAGGATGAAGACGGCCGCGCGGCGCGCCTCCCGGCGGCTGACGGCGCTCACCGGACGAGCTCCACGACGCTCACGTCGACGGCGGCGACGTCGACCCCGCACATGCGCGCGAGCGCCTCGCCGACACGTTCCTGCACCGCACGGGCGACGTCCGGGAGAAAGGCCCCGTACGCGACGGCGACCTCGAGCTCCGCCCTCGCGTGGCCGTCCGCAAGCTCGAGCTCCAGCCGCCGCCGTCCCTTCCGCAGCCGCGCCCCCGCGACCGAGGAGACGGCGCCGCCGACGATCTGCGCGAGCGCCGCCTCACTCACCCGCACCGAGCCGCCGGCCGCCTTCGTCAGGACCCGCGTCACGAGCCGGCGAGGGCGGGCAGATCCGCGCCCGCTTCGTCGAGGAAGGACGTCGAGTACTCGCCGCTCCGGAATGCATCGCTCGCGAGGATCTCCAAGAGCACGGCCTTCGTCGTCGCGACGCCACTGATCTCGAACTCGCCGAGCGCCCGCAGCGCACGCTCGATCGCAAGCCGTCGGCTCGCGTCGTGGACGATGACCTTCGCGATGAGCGAGTCGTAGAACGGCGAGATCGTCGACCCCTCCTCGACGAAGGTGTCGACGCGGACGCCCGGGCCGAGCGGCGGCCGGAAGCGCTCGATCCGGCCCGGCGCCGGCGCGAAGTCGCGGGAGGGATCCTCGGCGTTGATCCGCAGCTCGATCGCGTGCCCGAGGCGCGGGCCGGAGCGGCCGCCGTGCGCGAGCTTCGCCCCGTCCGCGATCCGCACCTGCTCGCGGACGAGGTCGATCGAGGAGATCAGCTCGGTGACCGGGTGCTCGACCTGGAGGCGCGTGTTCATCTCGATGAAGGAGAAGGCGCCGTCGGGGCCGACCAGGAACTCGATCGTCCCGGCGTTGCGGTAGCCGATGTGGTGGCACGCGCGCTCTGCCGCGCGCTCCATCTCCTCGCGCAGCGCGTCGTCGAGCGCGGGCGACGGCGACTCCTCGATGAGCTTCTGGTGGCGGCGCTGGATCGAGCACTCGCGCTCGCCGCACGTGAGGACGGTGCCGTGGTTGTCGCAGAGCACCTGGATCTCGACGTGCCGGGCGGGCGTGATCACCTTCTCGACGTAGAGCGAGCCGTCGCCGAACGCGGCGTGCGCCTCGCCGGCGGCGCGCTGGTAGGCGTCGTGGAGATCGGCGGGCTCCGTGACGAGCCGCATCCCCTTGCCACCGCCGCCCGCGGCCGCCTTGAGGAGGACGGGATAGCCGAGCTCGTCGGCGGCGGCGCGCGCCTGCTCCGGCCCGGCGACGCCCTCGGTGCCCGGCACGAGCGGCACGCCGGCGGCGCGCATCTCCGCCTTCGCGCGCGCCTTGTCCCCCATCCGCTCCATCACCTCCGCCGAGGGGCCGATGAAGACGAGGTCGTTGTCCTCGCACATGCGCACGAACTCCGCGTTCTCCGAGAGGAAGCCGTAGCCGGGATGGACGGCCTCGCAGCCGGTCGTCTGCGCGGCGGCGACGACGGAGGCGATGTTGAGGTAGCTCTCGCCGGCCGGCGGCGGGCCGATCCGCACCGCGCGATCGGCGAGCCGAACGTGCAGCGCGTCCGCGTCGGCCGTCGAGTACACCGCGACCGCCTCGACGCCGAGCTCGTGGAGGGCGCGGATGACGCGGACGGCGATCTCGCCGCGGTTCGCTACGAGGACTCGCGAGAACACGGCCTATAGCGCCGGACGGCCGGCGAGCGGCTCGAGCTCGAAGAGGAGCTGCCCGAACTCGACCGGCTCCGCGTTCTCGACGTGCACCGCGCGGACGACGCCCTCGACGTCCGCCTTCACCTCGTTCATGAGCTTCATCGCCTCGAGGATGCAGAGCGTCTGGCCCGGCGCAACGACGTCGCCGACCTCGACGAACGACGGTGCGCCCGGCTGCGGCGCGCGGTAGAAGGTGCCGACCATCGGCGACTCGACGCGGACGAGCGTGCCACTGACCGGCGAGACCGCGGGTAGGTCCGGCTCGGACAGGGCGAGCGACGACTCGCCGCCGCCACCGGCCGGCAGGTCCGGCGTCGAGCGGACGGAGATCCGCATGCCGTCCTCCTCGATCGTCACCTCGCCGATGCCGGACTCCTGCACGATCCGCACGACCTCGCGAATCCGCTCGGCACGTCCCTCGTCGAGCGTCGCGACGGCGTCGTCCCGGCGGCCGCGGCTGCGGATGCCGCGCAACAACTGCTCCGCCTCGTCCCCGAACAGGCCCAGCAGGAGCAGCTCCTCCTCGCTTGCCGCGATTCCCTCGGCGCGCTCCTGCAGCTCGCTGAACGGCGGCGTGACGTCCTCCTCCGACTCGGGATCGTGCGTCAGCTGGACGACCCGCTCGAGCGCCGGATCGAACGGCGCCGGCGGCGTGCCGAAGGCGCCGGTGACGAGCGCGCGCAGCTCGTCGACGATCGTGAGGTAGCGGCTCGCGGAGAGGACGTTGATCAGCGCCTGGGAGGCGAGCACCTGCCCGATCGGCGCGGCGAGCGGCGGCCAGCCCGTCTCGGCCCGGATGTGGTCGAGCTCCTCGAGCACCTCGTCGAGGCGGTCGCCGGCTCCCTCGGCCCGGAGCGCCTGGTCGACCCCGGCGACGACGCCCGCCGGCACGTCGTGACGGGCCGCGAGGACGGCGATGCGCGGAACGAGCGGCGTCAGGAGCTCGTCGCCGATGTGCTCGTCGACGAGGTCCGTCGCCTCCCAGAGCGCCTCGACGTCCACGCCCGAGTCGAAGCCGGTGCCCGCGAGCGCCTCGGCGAGCGCCTCGCCCGAGACGCGATGGAGCGTCAGCGCGAGCGGGTAGATCGCGCAGGCGATGAGCTGCGCGCCGGCGCGTGACGCAGCGAGCGCCGCCGCGAGCGCGCTGCCGCCGGCGCCCTGGACGTAGATCCCGACCGGCAGGCCGCTCGCCTCCGCGAGCGCGTGGACGAGCTCCTCGGCCGTGTGCGGCTGCAGCCCGCCCGTCGGGTCGTGGAGGAGTACACGGACGGCGCCGAGCTCGGGCAGCAGCTTCGCCCGCTCGATCAGCGTCTCGATCTC
The DNA here is from genome assembly GCA_035652255.1 of Gaiellaceae bacterium. Taxonomy (GTDB): domain Bacteria; phylum Actinomycetota; class Thermoleophilia; order Gaiellales; family Gaiellaceae; genus Palsa-739. The sequence goes on from DASRED010000027.1 coordinate 19,156, forward strand.
GCCGGTGCGGCCGGGGCTGTAGACGAGGCCGGCTTCGAAGTCGCGGTCGGCGGCGACGATCGCCTCGGCGGCCTCGCGGAGGTTGGAGACGTCGTTGAGCGGGTCGTGAAGCCGGAAGACGTCGATCCCGTTCGCGGCGGCCGAGGCGACGAAGCGGCGCGAGAAGTCGGCGTCGACCGGACGCGAGCCGACGAGGAAGCGTCCGCGCAGCGCGAGGCCGAGCGGCGTCTTGACGCGCGACTTGAGGGCGCGGATCCGCTCCCAGGGGCTCTCGACGCCGCGCTTGACGGCGGCGTCGAAGCAGCCGCCGCCCGAAACCTCGAGATACGCGAAGCCGGCCTTGTCGAGGATCTCCGCGAGGCGGAGCTGCTCGGCGGCCGGGATCCGGCCCGCGAGCGGCTCCTGTCCGAGCAGGCGTATGGTGGTGTCGGCGAGCGACGGCACGGCCGGAGCCTACCGCGGGGCGGCGCACCGCCAGCCCTGAGTTGCGGCCTACGGAAGGACGGTGAACGCCGAGCCGCTCGTCGCGGTGCCGCTCGGTGTCGTGACGGCGATCGTCCCGCTCGTCGCCCCGACCGGGACGGCGACGGTGATCCGCTTGTCGGAGGTGACCGTGAACGCCGTCGCCGCCGTCCCGTGGAACGTCACCGAGGTCGCTCCGGTGAAGCCGCTGCCGCTGAGCGTCACCCTCGTCCCGATATGCGCCCTCGCGGGCGAGAACGAGGCGAGCGTCGGGAGGACCTGGAAGAGGCCGGAGCTCGTCGCCGTCCCCAGTGCGGCGGTCACCGTGATCGTGCCGGTCGTGGCGCCCGCCGGCACCGATGTCGTGATCTGACCGTCGGACAGGACGCTGAAGCTCGCGGTCTTGCCGTTGAACTTCACCGACTTCGTGCCCGTGAAGCCGCTGCCGCCGATCGTCACCGCCGCTCCGTCCACGCCGCTCCCGGGAGAGACCGACGTGATCGACGGCGGCGCGAGGACGGTGAATGCCGTGGCGCTCGTCCCGGTCCCGCCCGGTCCCGTCACGGAGATCGGCCCCGTCGTCGCCCCGGCAGGGACGGTCGTCCTGATCCGCGTCGAGGACGAGACGGTGAACGACGACACCGGAGTGCCGTTGAAGGTCACGCCGGTGACGCCCGTGAAGCGCGTGCCGCTGATCGACACCGACGCCCCGACCTTGCCGGACGCCGGCGAGAAGGAGCTGACCGCCGGGCCGGCCGCCGCGACCGCGTGCAGCTGGCACGCGTCGCTCGAGTTGTCGAACTCCTGCTGCAGCAGGTAGTGGTGGCCGTTGATCGTCTGGTTGTACTCGGCGCCGGGCGTCCCGCTCCTGGCGCCGAAGTTCCACGCGCACTTGTCCCCGATCTCGTTCCCGCTCGAGTCGATCCAGGCGAGATCCGTCGACGGCTCGGCGTCCGTGACCGCCTCGTTGAACTCGTGGCTCAGGACGTTGATCGTCGGATCGGCCTGCCCGCCGTTCGGATACTGGCCGGTGTCGCAGTCGTAGCCGGAGCCGTACGTCCAGGGCTGGTTCGCATAGAGGATCGGACTCGCGCCGCCGCCGGGGAAGAAGTCGTCGTGATACGCGCAGTACGTCGAGTACGAGCACTCCGAGCCCGCGCAGCTTCCCAGCCCGTCCGGCGTGAAGATGAAGTAGAGGTGGGACGAGTCCTTCGGCCAGTGCTGGGCCGAGACGACGCTCGCGATCTCGGCCTGGAGCTGGGCGTCGGTCACGCAGTCCGCGTCTCCCCAGCCGTCGTTGCAATGCTTCGGCGGCAACGGATCCGTGGCGACGATCGAGCCGCCGAACGTCGAGGCGTACGCGATGTGGGTCTGGCCGCCCGACAATGTGTCGTAGTACTGCGTGTCGATGCCGAAGACGTTCGCCGTCCCGCCGCTGTCGTGCGCGACGTCGGTGAGGAACTGGTCGATCGTCCCCTCGTAGCCGGCGTTGTCGCCGCCGAACGACAGTCCCGAGCCGGCGGGGAGCCAGAAGATCGCGTACGTCGTGTTCGTTCGCATGACGGGCCCGCCCTGGTACGTGAGAAGGCTCGCGCCGATCCGAGGCGCGGCCGCGGCCGACGTCGCCCCCAGCGCCGGAACGATTCCCGCCGGTCCGGCAAGTCTCGGCGCGGACGGGCGGGCCGACGCGGCCCCCGAGGAGCCGACGACGCACGCGCCGACGATCGCGATCGCCGTGATCAGGCGGAGAGATGAGAGCTGCCGCAGCACCGGCACGCACATTGCGGGAACGCGGCGGCTTTGTCCAGCTCCGCCGCCGCAGATTTACTGTTCCGGCACATGCGCACGACGATTGCGCTACTCATCGCCACTGCCGCGCTGGGCGGAACGGCCGCCGCCGGCACCTCGCGCGCCGTTGCCTCCTCACGGCTCGTCCCGGTCGCCGTCGCCTTCAGCGACCGGCTGCACGGAGAGCTCGGGCTCGCCACACCGCACTGCGACGGCTGCGCCCCGCGCGGAGCGATCGCCGTCACCTCCGACGGAGGAAGAACGTGGCGCATCGTGCGGCACACCGCTCGCCGTGTCGTCGCTCTCGCGTTCTACCAGGACGGCTCGTTCCGGGTCGGCTTCGAAGGTGCGGCCCTCCGGAGCTTCGAGGGCTACTGCCCCACCGGCTGGACGGCGGGGTTCTCGGCCGACGCGGTCGACACGAACATCATCACGCCGTGGTCGATCTGCGTCGGGCAGCCGGGTGCCGGCAACCAGGCGAAGGCCGTCTACCGCGGTACGCAGCGCGTCGCGTACACGCCGCCCACGAGCCACGGTGGCTACGGCGGGATCGGTTCGTACGGCTATCCGGTCGGGATCGCAGGGACCCACGGCGGCTTCGGGATCGTCTGGGAGACACGCGGCACGCTCTACGTCTCCCGCAACGGCGGCCGGCAATGGCTCGCACTCCCCAAGGTCGCCCAACCGGAGCTCGACTTCGGCCAGTGGGCGGACGTCGTCCAGGGAAACCTCGGCTTCGTCCTCCTGGAGCGCAACGGCCACAGCCGCCTGATCGAGACGACGGACGCCGGACACACCTGGCGCGTCGTCCACCGCTGGCGCTGAGCCCTAGGCGCGCGAGATGTAGCGACCCTCGCGCGGGTCGACCTTGAGCACGTCGCCGATGTTGACGAACAGCGGCACCTGGACGACCGCCCCCGTCTCGAGCGTCGCCGGCTTCGTCACGTTCGAGACCGTGTCGCCCTTGATCCCGGGCTCCGTCTCGACTACGGCGAGCTCGACCGAGGCGGGCAGCTGGACGCTCGACGGCTTCCCGTTGACGCTGAGAATCTGGATCGACGTGTTCGGCTGCATGTACGGCAGCTCGTCCGACAGCTCGGCGTGCGGCAAGGAGAACTGCTCGTAGGTCTCCTCGTCCATGAAGTGCACCTCGGAGCCGTCGTCGTAGAGGTACTGGACGCTCTTCGTCTCCGTCCGGATGCGCGGGAACTTCTCCCC
>DASRED010000028.1:0-16873 GCA_035652255.1 Gaiellaceae bacterium
GGCGGCGGCCAGCTCGCCGGCCGGGCGCGACAGGAGGGCTACACGCAGGAGGAGCTCCTCGCGGTCGGTCTCGCGAACCGGCGTGGCAACGACTACTTCCAGCGCCGCATCCTCTTCCCGCTCACCGACCGCAACGGGCGCGTCCGCGGCTTCCAGGCGCGCAAGCTCCACGACGACGACCCCCTCCAGGCGAAGTACGTCAACTCGCCGGAAGGCGAGCTCTTCCGCAAGGGCGATCTCCTCTACGGGCTCGACCTCGCGAAGCGGGAGATCGCGAAGGAGGACCGCGCCGTCATCGTCGAGGGGAATCCCGACGCGATCGCGCTCCGCCAGTCGGGCTTCCTGCCGGTCGTGGCGTCGATGGGGACGGCGCTGACCGAGGCGCAGCTCCGCGAGCTCGCGCGGCTGACGAAACGCCTCTTCCTCTGCTTCGACGCGGACGCCGCCGGCCAGGAGGCGACGCTGCGCGGGATGGAGCTCGCCGTGCGGGAGGGCTTCACGGTGCGCGTCGTGCCGCTCGCGGAGGGGACGGATCCGGCGGACGACCCGGCGGCGTTCCAGGAGCGGCTCGCCTCGCCGGTCAGTTACGCCGTCCATCGCGTCCGGCTCGAGCATGCGCGCGCGACCGATCCGCAGGCGGCATTCGCGGCGATTCGGGCCTTCCTCACGTCCTTGCCCGACTCGCCGGAGCATCTCGAGGCGATCCGCGTCGCGGCCGACCTCCTCGACCTGCCGCCGGAGACGCAGGCGGGTCTCGCGCCGGCTCGCGGCGGCGCCCGCACGGCCGGCGTCGTCTCGCCGCGCCTCCTCGACGCGGGCATGCGCCTGGAGCGGAGCGCGCTCGCCGGCGTCGCCGCCCACGACTCGCTCCGTCCGCAACTCGAGGAGCTCGCTCCCGAGCAGTTCGACGACGAGCTCCATCGCCGTGCCCGCGCCTATCTCCTCGGGCAGGAGTCCGCGGACGGCGACCTCACCGCGCTGCTCGCCGAGCTCTACGCGCTGCGCGACGAGGAGGAGATCACCCTCGAGACAGCGGGCCAGCTCCTCCTCCGGCTGCGGGAGCGCGGTGTGCAGCGGCAGCTCGCGGCGGCCGACGGCGAGCGGCTCGTCGAGCTCCAGCAGGAGCTCGCGAGGCTCCGCGAAGACATCAGGGCCTTCGCCTAGGCGCGGCTACAATGGCCGCCGCCGATCCCCGGTAGCTCAATTGGCAGAGCATCCGGCTGTTAACCGGAGGGTTGTTGGTTCGAGTCCAACCCGGGGAGTCTTTGCCTGACTCGATCCTGATCCCGCGGCAGTTCCGCGGGCCCGCGCAGTCGGCCAACGGCGGCTACACGTGCGGGACGATCGCCGAGCTCGTCGGCGCGGACGTCGTCGAGGTGACGCTGCGGAAGCCGCCGCCGCTCGACGTCGAGCTGACGGTCGCGCGCGGCGCGGACGGCTGGGTGGAGGTCATCCACGGGGAGCAGGTCGTCGCCGAGGCGCGGCCGTCGTCGCTCGAGCGCGACGTGCCGGGCGCGCCGTCGTTCGAGGAGGCGCGGCGGCTGTCGGCAGAACGCGGAGACGATCCGGATCATCCGTTCCCGGGCTGCTTCGTCTGCGGCCCGGGACGCGCGCCGGGCGACGGACTGCGGCTTCGGCCGGCGCCGCTCGGCGACGGGCGCCTCGTCGCGCCGTGGCTCGTCGCCCCGCAGTTCGCGGGACGGCGCTTCGCGTGGGCGGCGCTCGACTGTCCCGGCGGCTGGGCGGTGCAGCCCGACGCGTCCCGCGGGATCAGCGTCCTCGGACGCCTCACGGCGCGCGTCCTCGCTCCACCCGACGCGGGCGACGAGTGCGTCGTCGTCGGCTGGCCGCTCGGCGAGCCCGACGGGCGGAGGCGCTTCGCCGGCACGGCGCTCCTTCGGGACGGGTCCGTTCTGGCCATGGCCCGGGCGGTCTGGTTCGAAATGGACGATGACGTGCGCGATCCCGCCCGCTAGCCTCAGACCTCGTGGCTGCCGGGGTCGCAACGTTCGACGAGCTGCTGCAGCGCCTCGGCGCGATCTCGGACGTCGAGCACGCCCAGTACCTCCTCAGCTGGGACGAGGAGACGAAGATGCCGCCGCAGGGATCCGTCGCCCGCGCCGAGCAGCGCGCGACGCTCGCGCGCATCGGGCACGAGCTCGCGACCGCGCCGGAGCTCGGCGAGCTGCTCGAGGAGCTGCACGACTTCGAGGCGGAGCACGAGCGGGAGTCCTTCGAGGCGAGCGTCGTCCGGGTCACGCGCCGCGACTACGAGAAGCAGCGGCGCGTGCCGGCAGAGCTCCGCGCCGAGATGACGCGGGCAGGCTCCCTCGGCTACCGCGCCTGGCTCGAGGCCCGCGAGGCGCGCGACTACGAGCTCTTCCGGCCGCATCTCGAGCGGCAGATCGGGCTGACGCGCGAATATGTCGCCTGCCACGCGCCGTACGACGACCCGTACGACGTCCTCCTCGACGACCACGAGCCCGGGATGCGCACCGTCGAGGTCGACGCTGTGTTCGCGCGGCTGCGGGACGAGCTCGTCGCCCTCGTCGGCGCGCTCGGGGCGCCGGCCGACGACTCGTGCCTGCGGGGCGACTTCCCGTCCGAGCGGCAGCGCGCGTTCGCGCTCGAGCTGCTCGGTCGCTGGGGGATGGACGACGAGTCGTGGCGCCTCGACGACACCGTCCATCCGTTCGCCACCTCGCTCGCGTACAACGACATCCGCCTCACGACGAACCTTCACCCGGAGACGCTGACGGGGATCCTCTCGTGCCTCCACGAGTTCGGGCACGGCATCTACGAGCGCCAGGTCGACCCGCGCTACTTCCGCACGCCGCTCGCGAGCGGCGCCTCGTCCGCGTTCCACGAGTCGCAGAGCCGCCTCTGGGAGAACGTCGTCGGGCGTGCGATCTCGACGTGGCGCTTCTTCTACCCGCGCCTGCAGGAGACGTTCCCGCAGCAGCTCGCGGACGTGCCGCTCGAGGACTTCCACCGCGCGCTCAACCGCGTCGCCCCGAGCGCGATCCGGGTCGAGGCCGACGAGGTGACGTACTCGCTCCACATCATTCTCCGCTTCGAGCTCGAGCGGGCGATGCTCGCCGGCACCGTGACGCCGGCCGACCTGCCCGAGGCGTTCGCCGGCAAGCTCCGCGACTACCTCGGCGTCGAGCCGGCGGACATCGTGGAGGGCGTCCTCCAGGACGTCCACTGGTCGGACTCGAGCTTCGGCTATTTCCCGACGTACGCGCTCGGCAACGTCATCTCCATTCAGCTCTGGGAGCGGCTGACGAGCGAGCTCGGCGATCTCGACGCGGAGTTCGAGCGGGGCGAGTTCGGCTCGCTGCGCGAGTGGCTCGGCGAGCACGTCCATCGCTGGGGGCGCGCGTTCGAGCCGCCCGAGCTGCTCGAGCGCGCCGCCGGTGGGCCGCTCGACCCGGAGCCGTACATCCGCTACCTCCGCGAGAAGGTCGAGACGCTCTATCCCGGCTCGACCGGGCGGCGCTAGACTCGGACGCGTGAGCTGGCTGTACATCGCCTTGCTCGCAGCAGCGGTCGTGCTCGTCGCTGGAGCCGAGTGGCCGCGGCTCGAGGAACGGTTCGGGGGCGAGCCTCGCCACCGGCGGCGGCGCGCGAAGCGGAAGACGAACCTGCGGCTCGTCGAGGACGACGAAGCCGACGAGTTCGAGGCGAGCGTCCAGCGCGACCTCGCGAATCTTCCGACGATCGACGACCGCTAGCGGCGGACCGTCACGACCGCGCGCGCGACGCGGGTGTTCGGCAGCACAGGCCCGACGTCCTCCATGTTCTTCGTCTCCTGCCAGTCCGAGGCGGTCACGGTGAGCGTCTGGGGGCCGGCCGGGAGGGAGGCGTTCGGGATCGTGAGGATCCCGCCGGCGTACGTGAACGCGACGCGTGCGCCGTCGCTGCGCCTGACGCCGAGCGAGCCCGGGTCGACACCGGCGCCCGAGTCGCGGATCGCGAAGCGGATCGGCCGGCCGGCGGCGGGCTGGCCGAGCAGGGCGATCGACGGCGGCGTCGTGTCCCCGATCCAGAAGCGGAACGTGAACGGGCCGGGCTGCGCGTGCGTCGGCGTGTCGAAGACGAAGTCGTAGATGCCGAGCGCGGGGAGGACGGCGCCGACGACCGGCACGGGGCTGCCGTAGTTCCCGTAGGGGTTGAGGCTCGCCGGCACGCCGGTGTAGCCGTCGAGGAGGTTCTCGTCGTCGTTGCGGACCAGCCGCGGCGAGACGTCGACGTTCCGGCCCTTGCTGAGGACGACAACGCCGAAGTTGGTGACGGGCTTCCGTAGCGTGAACTGGAAGACCTGCTCCGGCCCGCCGAGCTGGGTCGGGACGCCCGGCGCGAGGCCGCGCTCGGGGTAGCGGTACGTCGTGACGCGCGAGGCGCGGCCGGCCGTGTCGCCGCTGTAGACGCCGGGCGCCGTCAGCGTCCGGTGCGGGTCGAGGGCGAGCCGCGGTACCTCGACGTGGAACCAGAAGGGCACCCGCCGGACGTCGCTGCCGCGAGTGAGGACGACGAAGCCGGTGCCGTCCCCGGGCGTCGCCTGCGCCGACACCGTCAGCTTCAGCATGAGCGTGTCGCCGGCCGCGAGCGTCGTCTCCTCCGGCGTGACGTGTGCGCCGGCCGGGAGGGACTGCGGAGCGATGGAGACCGTCCACGGCGCGGGACCGCCGCCGGCGTCCGTCGTCGCGAGCTGCTTCGTCACGGCGGAGCCGCGCCGGACGAGACCCCAGCCGAGCGACGTGGGCGCGGTGAAGACGAGCGGCTGGTCGGCTCGTGTGAGGTCGACGCGCCCGCCGCCCTCCCGCAGGGTCGACACGGTTCCCGACGAGCCGTGAACGGGATCGCCCGTGGAGGTGAGCGCGGACTTCACCTCCTCGACCGTCCAACCGGGATGGCGCTGGAGGAGCAACGCGGCGGCGCCGGCGACCTCCGGGGTCGCCATGCTCGTCCCGTCCCACGCCTCCCAGCCTCGCGGCGGCACCGACGAGACGACCTCGACGCCGGGCGCCGTGACGTCCGGCTTCGGCAGGAGCGAGATCGGCGTCGGGCCGGCCGAGGAGAACCACGCGATCTGATCCGGCGCAGTTCCCCACGAGCCGCCCGTCGACGCCGCGACGGTGATCGCCGCCGGAGCGTTGCCGGGGGAGCCGACCCCGCCCTCGCCGGCCACGCCGTAGTCGTTCCCCGCCGCGACGACGGGAACGACGCCGGCCGCTGCCGCGTTGTCGAGGGCCGTGACGACGATGTCGCGCTGCGGTGACACCTCGGGCTCGCCGATCGAGAGGTTGATCACGTTCATGCCGTCGGCGACGGCCTGGTCGATCCCTTTCGCGATCTCGGGCGAGTTCCCGTCGAGGCCGAAGTCCTTCGTCGGGACGGTGTAGACCTTGTAGTTGCCGAGGTACGCCTTCGGCGCGACCCCCGAGATGCGTGCGTTGGCGTCGAGCGGCGTCGCCGTGTCGTAGTCGCCGGCCGCGATCCCCGCGACGTGCGTCGCGTGGTCGGAGTACTGCGGATCGAACGGGAGGCTCTGGTTCTTCCAGGTGCTCGACGGCGAGGGAAAGGCGCGCGCGACGATCACCTTCGGTGTCGTGAACTTCGTGTTCCCCTTCGGAAAGCCGGCGGGATAGGAGAAGCCGGAGGCGTTGAGGTACGGGTGAGCCTGGTCGACGCCGTCGTCGATGATCCCGATCTTCATCCCTTGCCCGGCGGTCGCGAGGTCCGGCCCCCAGAGATCGGTTGCGCCGATCAGCTGCGGCGGCCGGTTGTCGGCTCCCGTCGGAACGGCCGACGAGGCTCCGCCGAGCGAGTGGTAGGTGACCGTCGGCCAGACGGTCGCGCCCGGAACGGCGCGGAGCCGCGCGAGCTGCGAAGCGGGGAGGACGACCGAGACGCCGTCGAGAGCGACGGCGTAATGCCACGCGATCCGAGCCGACGGCACGTCGACGGACAGCCGGCTCGCGAACGCCTCCTGCGTGGCGGCGAGCGAGCGGAGATACGAGACGGCGGCGGGCGTGCGGACGTCGAGCGAATGGCGCCGCTGTACCGCCGCGGCGAGCGCTCGGTCGCGTCCCACCGCGAGGCTCAACGGCGCGCGGGGAAGGGTTACGACGACCTCGACGAGCTTCGGTCCGGAACGTCCCGGCGCGGCCGAGCTCCCACCGGCCGACAGTGCGAGAAGCGCCGCGAGAAGAAGCGAGAGAAGGGGAACCGAGCGGCGCAGAGCGCGCATGGTACGCGCGTTTCCGGCGTCCGGGGCCTGGCTACACTGACCCTCCGCGCGGATGTGGCGGAATTGGTAGACGCGCACGGTTCAGGTCCGTGTGGGCTTCGGCTCGTGGAGGTTCAAGTCCTCTCATCCGCATAGAGAAGACCGCGCCGCGCGCGCGGTCAGGGCGCCGTCGTCGACTTGCCGCGCGAGTCGAGCTTCGACTCGAAGGCGCGGCGGAGCAGCTCTCCGGTCATGTCCCCGGTGCGCCGGGGGATCCGTTGCGGCTCCGGCTCCGGGATCCGCTCGACGGCGAGGATCTCGCCGCTGCGGATGCCGTAGCTGCGTGCGTACGCGTCCTCCTCCCGGATCGGGGTCGCCTCGGCCCGACGGCCGCGACCGAAGAGGGAGAGGAGCCACGCGAGCACGTGCGTAGCGTCGCAGAATCGGGGCGCGGGTTCTAGCTAGGGGCTACGCCGCGAGCTCGACGTCGGCCTCCGGGTGGAGGACGCGCCAGACGCGCAGGTAGATCTCGATCTCGACCCGTGCGTCGTCGCCGCCGCTGCCGAGGTCGACCCGATCCGGGCCCGAGACGACGGCCCTCTGGCCGACGCTCGTGAGGAACTCGGCGAGCCGGTCGGTGTACCCCGGATCCCGCAGAAGGAGTTGCATAGGACGCCGTTACGAATCGTCGCAGCAGCGACCGCGCCGGCCCTCCCTCAGGCGAGGGATCTGGGGCTAGCCCGCGAGCGCGGCGAGAACGTCGTCGGCATGAGTCGCCGGCTTGACGTTCTCGAACACCTTCGCCACCGTGCCGTCGGCTCCGATCACGAAGGTCGTCCGGCTGACGCCCATGTACGCGCGTCCCATGTACTTCTTCTCGCCCCAGACGCCGTAGCGCTCGGCGACCTCGTGCTCGGGATCGGCGAGGAGGGTGAACGGCAGGTCGTACTTGTCCCGGAACTTGACGTGCTTGCCGACGCTGTCGGGCGAGACGCCGAGCACGACCGCGCCGGCACGCTCGAACTCGCCGTACGCGTCGCGGATCCCGCAGGCCTGCGCCGTGCAGCCGGGCGTGTCGTCCTTCGGATAGAAGTAGAGGACGACCGGCTTGCCGCGGAGCGAGGAGAGCGTGACCTCCTCGTCCGCATCGGAGCGGAGCGTGAAGTCGGGAGCGGGGACGCCTTCCTTGACCACGACCCCAGCCTAGTCGCTGCGGGAAACTACGGAGTGGCCTGAAGCGCGGGCGCGGACGCCGGGGTTTCGGGGCTCCGGCATCGTGTCGGCATGACCACCGCGGCCAAGACTGCGACCGACACCATCCGTGTGCTCGTCGTCGACGACCACACGCTCGTCCGTTCCGGCCTCCGCCTGCTGCTCGAGGCCGAGCCGGACATCGAGGTCGACGACGAGGCCGGAGACGCCGAGCAGGCGATCCGGCTCGCGCGGCTGCACAAGCCCGATGTCATCCTCCTCGACGTCGTCATGCCGGGGCGCAGCGGCCTCGAGGCCGCTCCCGACATCCTCGAGGCGGCGCCGAAGGCGAAGATCCTCGTCCTCTCGATGCAGGACGACCCGAGCTACGTCCGCCAGGCCTTCTCCGCCGGCGCGACCGGCTACCTCCTCAAGGAGGCTGCCGACGACGATCTCGTGCAGGCGGTGCGGGAGGTTGCCGGCGGCGGCCGGTACGTCCACCCGGCGCTCGGTGCGCGTCTCGCAGCCGCCGAGGCGGAGGCGAAGGCGCGGGCCGAGGCCGATCCGCTCTCGGAGCGGGAGCGCGAGGTGCTCAGGCTCCTCGCCCTCGGCCACACGAACCAGGAGATCGCCAAGCTCCTCTTCATCTCCGTGCGGACGGCCGAGACGCACCGGGCGCACGTGATGCAGAAGCTCCGCCTCTCGACGCGCGCCGAGCTCGTGCGGCATGCCCTCCAGCAGGGTCTGCTCGAGCCGAGCGGCGACGCCGTCGCCTGACGGCGGCTTTCCCACAGGGGCGTTGACGCGTCGGCACCGATGGCCGCTCCGGGCGTGCCGACGATCATGCGGGCATGTCGAGTTACGCCGTCCTCTGGAGCGAGCCGCTGCGCGATGTCGAGGCGGGGAAGCTCGAGCTCGAGTCGTCGAGCCTGCGCTTCGAGGGCTCGCGGGGGCCGCGCGGCAGGCGCGTCCATCGCGTCTACTACGACGACATCGACGGCGTCCGCATCGGGCACCAGGCGCGGGAACGGGTGCGCGGTCGCCCGGCGGTCGTGCTCGACCTCGCCGAGGGCGGCCCGCTGCGGATCGGCAGCGTCGACGGCGTCGGCACGGTGAGCGAGCTCGCGGACGAGCTGACGCGGCGCAGCCGGCCCGCCGGCTAGCCGCCGCTCGCAGCGGCGACGTAGGCGGCGACCGCAGCCGCAGCGCGACCCGTGACGAGATCCGCCGGCATCTCGCCGGGGCCGTCCGTGATCGTCTCCCGCACGCGGCTCGCCTCCCACGGCTGGTCGAGATCCGGCCCGACGAGTGCCTGCGTGCCGGCGTCATGCAGCGTGTGGCAGGAGCCGCAGTAGCGGATGAAGAGCGTCTTGCCGCGTTTCTCGACGGGGTTGAGGTGGAGGTGGCTGCGCGGCGCGGCGGTCCCGCCTCCGCAGCCGGCGAGGACGACGACCGCGGCGAGCGCGGCGGCGCTAGCCGGCGCGCGCACGCTCGAAGATCACGAGGACCGCGAGCTGTTCGTACGCCGTGAAGCGGTGGTCGGCGCCCGCCTCGACGAACACGGCGTCCCCCTCCGCGACCGGCACGGTCTCGCCCTCGACCTCGAGGACGCCGCTGCCCTCGAGCACGACGTACACCTCGTCGTCCTCGTGCGGCTGCTGGCGGTCCGGCTCCGGCGCGACGAGGACGTAGACGCCGAGCTCGACGCCCGGCGACTCGTGGACGATCTCGTAGCCGCCGCCGGCCGCGCGGAGCCGCTCGACCGCACTCCTCACACCGAAGGCATGCACGGCTCGGACGTTACCGGTCTCGCGAATACGAACGGCGCCCTCGAGGGGCGCCGTTCGCGGTGGATGCGCCGGACTTTTCAGCCCGTATGCCTGGATCGTCGCGGTAGGGCCGCGGCCGGGCATCGGCGACTTCTCGCACGGGCTCTGCGGCCTTCCCACAGTGGGTCTCCCGCTACCAGGACTTCTGGCGGTGCGCCGCTGCCGGTGCCGCGACGCGGATGCGGGCGTCGACCGCGACACAGCGGTCGGGCAGCGCGAGCACCGGGTTGAGGTCGAGCTCGGCCACCTCGGGCAGCTCCTCGGCGAGGAGCGAGAGGCGAAGCAACAGGTCGACGAGCGCCGTCTTGTCGGCCGGGGGAGCGCCGCGGAAGCCGGCGACGAGCCGTCCTGCCTTGCCGGAGCTCACGAGCTCCTCGGCGTCGAGGTCGGTGAGCGGCGCGAGCCGGAACTGCGCCTCGCCGATCAGCTCCGCGAGGACGCCGCCGGGGCCGAAGGCCACGAGCGGGCCGAAGACCGGATCCTGCACCGCGCCCGCGAGCAGCTCCGCGCCGCCGCGGACAAAGGGCTGGACGAGCACCGGGCCGCCGAGCTGCTCCGCAGCCGCGCGAACCGCGTCCTCGTCGCCGAGGTCGAGGATCACGCCGCCCTGCTCGGTCTTGTGGGCGCCGGCCGCCGCGGTCTTGAGGACGACCGGGAAGCCGAGCTCGCGCGCAGCGTCGACCGCCGCTCGCGGGGTCATGACGACGCGCTCCTGCACGACGGGGACGCCGTACGCCTCGAGCAGGCGGCGTGTCCGGCCGGCGTCGAGCCAGCCGTCGCCGTCCTCTCCGAGCGCCTCGTCGATCGCGACTCTCGCCGCCTCGAGATCGCGCTCGAGGTCGGGCATCGTCCCGGCGGGCCGGCGCAGCCACTCGCCCCGCTCGGCAGCGCGCCCGAGTGCGCGTGCGGCCGCCTCCGGGTACGTGTACGACGGGACGGGCTCCGCGCTGCGCAGGCCGGGAGGCGCGCCTTTCGCGCTGAGGAAGGCACAGAGGACGGGCTTGCCGTCGGCGGTCGCGGCGGCGCGGCTGATCGCGGCGCCTACCTCCTCCTCGTTCGTCCCGACGGTGGGGACGAAGAGAACGATCGCCGCATCGAAGGCCGGATCTGCGAGGACGAGCGGCAGGGCCTGCGTGAAGCCCTCGGCGTTCGCGCCGCCGAGCAGGTCGATCGGGTTCGCCGAGCTGCCTTCCGCGGGCATGACCTCGGCGAGAGCGTTCCGTGTCTCCTCGCTCGGCGCCGGCAGCTCGAGGCCCGCCGACTCGCAGGCGTCCGCCGCGAGGATGCCGAGCCCGCCCGCGTTCGTCACGAGCGCGACTCTCCGGCCGCGCGGAACCGGCTGGGCGGAGATGAGCTCGGCGACGTCGATCAGCTCGTCGAGCGTCCGGGCGCGGATCACGCCCGCCTGGCGGAAGAGCGCGTCCACAGCGGCGTCCGAGCCGGCGAGCGCCGCGGTGTGCGAGCTCGCCGCGCGGGTGCCGGCGCGCGTCGTGCCGCCCTTGAGGGCGAGGACGGGCTTGCGCCGGGCGAGGCGGCGGGCGATCCGCGCGAAGGCGCGCGGATTCCCGAACGACTCGAGGTACAGGACGATCATCTGGGTCGCCTCGTCGTCCTCCCACCACTCGAGGAGGTCGTTCGACGAGACGTCCGCCTTGTTCCCGACCGAGACGAACGACGTGATCCCGAGGCCGGTCGCCTCGGCGCGCTCGAGCAGCGCGAGGCCGAGCGCGCCGCTCTGGGACGAGAAGCCGATCTTGCCGGTGGGGAACGCGCGCGGCGCGAAGGTCGCGTTGAGCCGGACCGGGGAGGAGGCGATGCCGAGGCAGTTCGGGCCGACGAGGCGGGCGCCGTGAGCGCGCACGAGCGCGAGAAGCTGCTCCTGCCGCGCGGCTCCCTCGCTGCCGGTCTCCGCGAAGCCGGCGGAGATGACGACGAGCGCTCGAGTCCCGGCCTCGAGCGCTTCCTCCGCCGCGGCGAGCACCTTGTCGCCGGGGAGGCAGACGATCACGAGCTCGGCGCCGCCGGGGATCTCGGCGACGGACGTGTAGCCGCGGACTCCCGCGACGGAGTCGCCGTTGCGGTTGACCGGGTAGGCGGCTCCGGCGAAGTCGGCGGCGAGGACGTTCCGGAACAGCTCGCCGCCGATATTGCCGCGCCTGCTGGAGGCGCCGACGACGGCGACGGAGCCCGGCTGGAAGAAGGGCTCGAGCGAGGCGCGCACTGCGACGTGGTCGCGTGCCGCGACGTGCTCCTCGTAGCTCGTCGTCGGCGCGATCGGGAAGCGAATCTCGAGCTCGCCGCCGTCGGAGGCGCGCGAGACGTCGAAGCCGGCGTCGCGGAAGACCGCGAGCATCGCGTCGTTCCGTTGCAACACCTCGGCGACGAACTCCTCGATCCCCGCCTCGGCCGCCCGCGCGGCGAGCCGCTCGAGGAGGCGCGTGCCGATGCCGCGCTGCTGGAACGCGTCGTCGACGGTGAAGGCGACCTCGGCGGCGCGCGGGTCGCGCAGGCGCACCCAGTTGGCGAGCGCGACGACGCGTCCCTCGAGGCAGCCGATCAGGGAGCCGCGCTCGTCCCAGTCCGGCTCGAGCACCGGCTCGACGAGCTTCGGCCCGAGCGCCGGGAAGCCGTGGAAGCGGAGGTAGCGGCTGTCGTCGGAGAGGCCGGAGAAGAACTCGAGGAGCGCGTCGGCGTCCTCCGCGAGCGGCGCGCGCAGACGAAGCGTCGAGCCGTCGCGGAGGATGACGTCGGTCGCCTCCGCCGTCGCGGCGGCGAGGCTGCTCATGCCGCTGCGCGCTTCTGCGCGCGGGCGGACGGCCGGACGACGAGCACCGGGCACGGTGCGGCGTGCACGAGACCGGTCGAGACGCTGCCGGAGATGAGCCGTCTCGCGGCGCCCCAGCCGTGCGAGCCGACGACGATCAGGCGTGCGCTCCGCTCGGCTGCGATCCGGCAGATCTCGTCCACCGCGTTGCCCTCCGCTGCCTTCGTCGAGCAGCGGACGCCGGCCGCGGCCGCGGCCTCGGTCGTCGCGTCGAGGAGGTGCTCGAGGCGATGCTCCTCCGCCTCGGTCAACTGGGCGACGACGTCGGAGTAGCCGTACGCGCTGTAGCCGACCGTCGGCAGCACCGTGTGGGCGACCGAGACGACGAGCAGCGGCGCGTCGAGCACGCGTGCGAGCTCGAAGGCGTCGTGCTGCGCCTCGAGCGCCGACGGCGATCCGTCGGTCGCGAAAAGGATCGGTCCGTTCCCGTTCATCGCATCCTCCTTGCCGAAATCCATGCACCATCCAGTCTCCGGAGGAGCCTCGGCAGCGGCATCCGGGCGGGCGCCGCCGCAGGCTGCGGGAATACCCGGACACGGCTACGTGCGGCTGCCGATGCCCCTTGCCGCGGCGCGACGGATCATCCGGGCGTCGAGGAAAGGACGCTGGCCATGTTCGAGACGATCGTCTGGGCGACAGACGGCTCGGAGCTCGCCGACGGCGCGCTCGAGCACGTCAAGGAGCTCGCGCGGATCCATCACTCCAAGATCGTCGCGGTGCACGCGAACGAGCTCCTCGCGGGCCGCTACGGCGGCGCCCCGCTCTTCGCAGACGAGCCGGACGTGCGCGAGAAGGTCGGGCGGCAGGTCGAGGAGCTCCGGGCGGAAGGGCTCGACGCGGAGCTCGAGATCCGCACGGGCAGCCACGACGTCGCGACGCTCATTTCGCGGGCCGCGGAGGACGTCGACGCGAGCCTCATCGTCGTCGGCACGCACGGCCACGGCGGCCTCGCGGCGGCGCTCATGGGGAGCGTCGCGCGGGCGCTCTGCCACACGGCGCGGAGGCCCGTGCTCGTCGTCCCGCCGCCGCGGATCGCCGTGCCGTCGAGCCGCAACGGCGCGTCGGTGACGACAGCCTGAGGCTACGGGGAGCCGGCGAGGACGAGC
Source organism: Gaiellaceae bacterium (assembly GCA_035652255.1). GTDB lineage: Bacteria > Actinomycetota > Thermoleophilia > Gaiellales > Gaiellaceae > Palsa-739. The sequence goes on from DASRED010000028.1 coordinate 13,186, forward strand.
CGATCGCCCTCGCCGACTCCCTCGGCCGCGCCGGCGGCGCTCGCGGCGGCGGCGTGCCGTACCCTGGGCCGCCGATGGTCAGCGTCCATCACGCGGTCGCGTTCGCCGTCATCGCAGCGTGCTTCGGGGCAGCGGCCACCGGCGGCTGGGCCTACTACCGGCGCAGCGAGCCGCGTGGCTACCTCACGCACCTGCTCGCGCTCGCGCAGACGCTCGTCATCGCGCAGGCGGCGATCGGCCTGCTGCTCCTCTCCAGCCACCATCGCGCGCCCGACCGGCTCCACTATCTCTACGGCGGCGTCGCGCTCCTCACGGTGCTCTCGCCGTGGATGTACGCGCCCGCCGACCGGCGCGGGCGGCTCGCCTGGTTCACCGGCGCGACGGTCATCGCAGGAGCTCTCGCCGTCCGCGCGTACATGACCGGAACATGAGCCGCATCAACCCGACCCTCCGCGGTCTCCTGATCATCGCGGTGATCGCGGCCCTCGTCGTCGTCCTCCAGCTCGAGGCGACGGTCGTCGCGCTCGTGCTCCTCGCCCGCATCGCCTTCTTCCTCGCGATCGCGTACTTCGTCTTCCTCATGTGGCGTGAGCAGCGGGAGGGAATCTCGCTGTGGCCGGCGCGGGCGCAGGTCGTCTTCTACGGCTCCGCGATCGTCGCGGTCGCGGACGTCGGCGCCTACTGGTACGGCGGCGCGCACGGCTTCGAGGTGATCGCCTTCGTCGCCGTCCTCGCGCTCTGCGGGCTCGCGATGTTCCGCACCTGGCGCGAGCAGCACACGTTCTCCTAGCTCGCGGGGATCGCGGCAACGGGATCCCGGCGGCGTATGCAGCCATCGGCTGCCGGCCTCGCGCCGCACGATCGTGCGCTTGTCGGACGGCGATCTAGTGCCGGACGACGCGGCCGAGCGGAGTGGCTTCTACCAGCGCCGAGCCGAGCCTCGCGCTGTGCTGACTTAGCGTCTCCCCTTGCTGATCACGAGGTCTATTGCCCCGCTCTCGCGCTGCCAGCCGGCCGCCGGGTTCTGGTCCATGACTCGGCCTTTCTTCCATCGTGCGGAGAAGGCGGACGTGACGGTGCCGACCCTGCACTTATGGGCCTTGAGAAACAGCTTGGCGGTGGCAAGAGTCCTGCCCTTGACCGCGGGGGCGACGCAGGGCCACGGCTTGAGGTTGAAGGTCGCCTGAATCGTTGTGTCGCCGGAGAGGTCCGTCGTGTAGCACTGGTTGCCGCCAATGCCGCCGTGCGTATCAGGCACGCAGTTGCTGCCGGACACGCTGGACCAGCCCGCGAACGCTGAGCCTTTGAGCAGCGGTGCCGCACTGCTTATCGCTCGCGCGATCAGGGAGACGCTCGTGCCGACCGGGAACTGGGCCGAGCAGGTGGATGCGCAGTCGATCCCGCTCGGCGGAGAGGTCTCGACCAGCCCTTGCCCCGTGCCGGCGAAGGTGACGGTGAGGGTGACTTGGTCAGCCGTCTCCCGCGGTGTCGCCCCGGCAGCTGAAGCACCCGCCACCCCGAGCGCCAGAAGCACGCTCCCGGCAGCCAGCCCCACCCACCACCTCGTCAGGCTCAGCCTCAAGACAGAGAAGATGACACGTCGCGCATCCCCACGCAATCGCATCTAACGGGAGGGCTCGGCTGCGCGAGCCCATCCTCTCGCCCGACGCGAGAGTGAGGGCTGACTACGCCTCGACGCGAGCCGAGGCGCCGTCGAGCGCTGCGAGCGCCTCGCGGACGGGAACGAACCTGCCGACGAAGATCGGCGTGTCGCGCTCCGTGTAGCTCGACGCCTCGCTGTCGCGCAGGCGGAGCATGAGGTGCATGAAGTCCGCCGGCTCCTCGCACTCGAAGGCGGTCATGAACTCCTGGTCGTCGATCCCGAACGAGTACGTCGTGTGGTTCTTGATGCCGGGGAACTCCTCGCGGCCGATCCGGATGTGCTCGTCCATCGCGCGCTGCCGCTCAGCCTCCGAGAGCGCGTACCACGGCCGCACCTTCACGAACGGATAGACGACGAGGTAGGGGAGGCCGTGCGGCGTGATCTTCCGCGCCTTGCGCGCGCTCGTGTACTGGGAGGCCTTCGTCGTCGCGAGGTACGAGTACGGCGTCTCGAGCCAGCCGGCGAGCTCCGTCCCGTTCAGCGCGGCGCCGAGCTCGCCGAGATCGTCGTAGCGCTCCGTGATCTTCCAGAGGAAGAAGTCCGTCTCGGGGCGGACGCCGGTCGTCGTGTACGGCCGCAGGTGGTCGAAGCGGCCGGCGAAGTCCTCGACGACCTGCGCGAACTCGTCCTTCTGCGCCTGCCGGACGTCCGGCGGCACGAGGCGGCGCCACTCGGGCACGACCCGGTAGAAGGTGTACGCGACGTACTGGCCCTCCATCGGCATGATCGTAGCCGTGCCGTCGCGCGTCGAGACGCAGCTCGAGAACCTGCCCGCGAAGCCGGGCGTCTACCTCTTCCGGGACGCGGACGGGGACGTCCTCTACGTCGGGAAGGCGAAGTCGCTGCGGTCGCGTGTCCGTTCGTACTTCCAGAAGACGACGGACGGACGCGCGCAGATCCGGAGTCTGCCCGGACGTGTCGCCGACGTCGAGGTGATCGTCACCGGCAGCGAGGTCGAGGCGCTCCACCTCGAGCAGAACCTCGTCAAGCGGCACCGGCCGCCCTTCAACGTCCGGCTCCGCGACGACAAGTCCTTCCCGTACATCGCCGTCACGGTCGAGGACGAGTACCCGCGCGTGATGTTCACGCGGGAGCGGCACCGGCCGGGCGTCTGGTACTTCGGCCCGTACGCGAACGCGAAGAAGGTGCGGGAGACGCTCGACGTCCTCAACCGCGTCTTCCGCTACCGGCCATGCGAGGGGCCGAAGCCCGGCCGCCACAGCGGCATCCCGTGCCTCGACTTCCACATCGACCGCTGCCTCGCGCCGTGCGTCGGCTACGTCTCGGTGGACGACTACCGCGGCTTGATCGACGCCGTGATCGAGTTCCTCTCGGGGGACGTGAAGCCGATCCAGCGCGAGCTCGAGCGGCAGATGCAGGAGGCGGCGGCGGAGGAGCGTTACGAGGACGCGGCGCGGTACCGCAACCGGCTCCATGCCGTGCAGCATCTCGTCGAGCGGCAGGCGGTCGAGCGGCAGTCGGTCGGGACGGTCGACGTGATCGGCTTCGCGGCGGAGGGAGACCGCGCCGTCGTCCAGATCTTCCCGCTGCGCGGCGGCAAGATGGTCGACCGCCACTCCTTCCACCTCGAGAACGTCGGCGGCCAGGATGTGACGACGATCCTCGAGTCGTTCGGGCTCGAGTACTACGGGAGCGCGCCGAGCGTGCCGCCGCAGATCGTCGTGCCGGGCGAAGCCGGCGACCTGTCGGCCCTCGCGGAGCTGCTCGGCGAGCGGCGCGGGGCGCGCGTCGAGATCCGGACCGCCGAGCGTGGCGAGAAGGCGCGGCTGCAACGCCTCGCCGACGAGAACGCCGTCCACGTCCTGACGAGCGACCTCGCGCAAGGGGAGCAGCGCCGGCTGCGGCGCGTCGAGGCGCTCGAGCAGCTGCGGGAGACGCTCAACCTCGAGGCGCTGCCGCTCCGGATCGAGTGCTTCGACATCTCGACGGCGATGGGCCAGGACAACGTCGGCTCGATGGTCGTGTTCCAGGACGGCCTGCCGAAGAAGGCGCACTACCGCAAGT
>DASRED010000029.1:0-26062 GCA_035652255.1 Gaiellaceae bacterium
AGGGTCGGCTCCATCGACGACGACGGGATCCGGTACGGGTTGACGACCCACAGCTTCAGGGCGAACACGATGAGGACGGCGCCGGCGATCGTGAGGATCCAGTCGAGCGCCACGCGCGCTCCGCGCGGCAGCCCGGGGAAGAGCCTCGCGAGCGGATCGCGGGGCTTTCGGGCACCGGAGACGACGGGAGCCTCTGGCGCGACGCCCTCGCCGTACGGCTCGCCCTCGCCCGGCTGGAGCTGCGGCCGCGGCGGCTCGTAGACCGGCCACTCCGGGAACACGGGCTCCGGCGGCGGCGCGCTCTCCTCCTGCTCGGGCTCGTCGCGCTCGGGATCGTCGGGGGGCCAGAAGTCGCTCATGCCCCTGTCCCTACCACGTTCTCCCGCCGCCACGCCTCGATCCGCGCGTGGTCGCCGGAGAGCAGCACGTCGGGGACGCTCCAGCCGCGGAACTCCGCCGGTCGCGTGTAGTGCGGATACTCGAGGCCGCCGCCGAGCTCGGCGGAGAAGCTCTCGAGCTCGCCGGAGCCCTCCGCGAGCGCGCCCGGCAACCGGCGGGCAACCGCGTCGAGGACGAGCATTGCCGGCAAATCGCCGTTCGAGAGGACGTACGGCCCGACCGAGATCGCATCCGTCGCTAGATGCTCGACGATGCGCTCGTCGAAGCCTTCGAAGCGGGAGGAGAGGAGCGCGAGCGCGGGCTCCGCGGCGAGCTCCTCGACGACCGCCTGCGTGAGCGGCCGTCCTTTCGGCGTGAGCGCAATCACCGGCCCCGGCGCCTCGCCGCCGTAGGCGGCCTCGAGCGCCTCCGCGACGACGTCCACCCGGAGGACCATCCCGGCGCCGCCGCCGTACGGCTCGTCGTCCACCTGGCCGGAACGGAGCGGCGTCGTGTCGCGGTAGTTGAAGAGGCGCAGCTCGAGCTCCGTCCCGAGCACCGCCGCGACCGGCCGCTGCTCGGTCAGCCAGGCATAGGCGTGAGGGACGAGGGTGAAGACGTCGATTCTCATTCCGACTCCGCGAAGCCTGGCGCCACCACGATCCGCCCACCCTCGACGTCCACCGACCGCACGCAGGCTTCGACGAGCGGCAGGGACGCGCCCGAGTCGAGCTCGAGCACGTCGTTCGCAGGGTACTCGAGCACGTCCCGCACCCGCCCGAGGACGCGGCCGCCCTCCTCCTCGACGGACAATCCGACGAGCTCGAAGACGTAGAACTCGTCCTCCCCGAGCCCCGGCAGTGCGGCGCGCTCGACGGCGAGCTCGGTGCCGCGCGCGACCGCGCGATCGAGCCGGATCACCGGCCGGCCGCCCGAGCCGCGCCGCGAGGAGACGACCTGCGCCGGCTCGCCTCCCGCGAGGAGCGTCGCGCCGACGGCGAAGACCTCGTCCCGGTCGCTCGGGCCCTCGACGAAGAAGGCGCCGTGGAGGCCGTGCGGCTTGCCGACGCGGCCGACGGAGACGAGCTCAGAGGCCAATCTCGGTGAAGTGGGCGACGGCCTCTTCCCGGGACGCCTTGAGCTCAGCGCTCGCGTACGGGGTGAAGCGGTGCTCGAGGTCGAGCAGCCAATAGGCGCCCGGCTCCGCCTCGTACGGCATCCCGACGCTGCCGGCGTTGACGATCCGGACGCCGGCGACCGTCCGCTCGTACTGCGTGTGTGTGTGGCCGCAGACGACGGTCGAGGCGTCGAGCCCTTCGAAGAGAGGCAGGAGCCGCTCCTCGGGCGTCCGCTCGGTGAAGACGTCGACGTCGTTGCGCGGCGAGGCGTGGCAGAAGAGGACGTCGCCGACCCGTTGCGTCGGCGGCAGCGAGTAGAGGAACGCGATCTCGTCCTCGCGCAGCTTCGCGCGCGACTCCTCGATCAGCTCGGGCGGCGCGAGCCCCTCCTCGCCGGGATACAGCTCGCGATCGGCGTTGCCGCGCAGGAACAGGACGCGCTCGCCGAGCCCGCGCAGCCGTGCGAGCACGTCCGAGGGCTGCTCGCCGCCCGCGCAGATGTCGCCGCCGACGACGATCGCCGCGTCGGCCGGCACCTCGGCGAGCACGGCCTCGAGCGCCGGCAGGTTGCCGTGGATGTCGTAGAGCGCCGCGACGGGCGGCATCAGTCGGCGATCTCGAGCGCCAGCCTTCGACCCGCCTCGACGCCGCCTGCGCGGACGATCGTCCGCAGCGCCCGAGCGAGCCTCCCCTGCCGCCCGATCACCTTGCCCACGTCGTCCGGGGCGACGTGGAGCTCGAGGACGAGCGTGCCGTCGTCCTCCTCGTACTGCTCGACGCGCACCGCGCCGGGCTCGTCGACGAGCCGGCGCGCGAGCTCCGCGACGAGGTCGTCCACTACTTCGAGAGCCCTTTCGCCTTGAGGAGCTTCGCCACGGACTCCGTCGGCGTCGCACCCTTCTCGAGCCAACCCTTGACCTTCGCCTCGTCGAACTCGATGAGGGACGGGTCGGACTGCGGGTTGTACCGCCCGACGATCTCGATGAACTTGCCGTCGCGCGGCGAGCGCGAATCGGCCGCGACGACGCGGTAGATCGGGTTCTTCTTCGAACCGACCCGCGTCAGTCTCAACTTGACTGCCATTGATTACCTCTTCGCTTTCTTCTTCTTCCGTTTTGAACTCGCCTTGCGGGTCGCGCTCGGGCGCGGACCGCCGCCCATGGTAGGCGCTCCCGCTGCCATGCCCGGCAACTGCGGCATCTTGCCCGATCCCGCCATCTTCATCAGCTTCGCCATCTGCTTGCGCGTCTCGAGGAGCCGGCCGACCTCGTCGAGGGTCGTGCCGGAGCCCGCGGCGATCCGCTTGCGGCGAGACATGTCGATGACGTGCGGGACGCGCCGCTCATGCGGCGTCATCGAGAGGATGATCGCCTCGACGCGCTTCAGCTGGCGCTCGTCGACGTCGTCGAGCCCCTCGAGCTGCTTGCCGAGCCCGGGGATCATCTTGATCACGCCCTGGAGCGGCCCCATCCGCCGCAGCATCTTGTAGCTCGAGAGGAAGTCGTCGAAGCTGAACTCGCCCTTCATCATGCGGCGCTCGAGCGCTTCCTTCTCGTCCTCCTCGATCGCGGCCTCGGCGCGCTCGATCAGAGTGAGGACGTCGCCCATGCCGAGGATGCGCGAGGCCATCCGGTCCGGGTGGAACCACTCGAGCGCGTCGAGCTTCTCGCCGGCCGACGCGAGCTTGATCGGGCGGCCGGTGACCGCGCGGACGGAGAGCGCCGCGCCGCCGCGCGCGTCGCCGTCGAGCTTCGTGAGCACGACGCCGTCGAAGTCGATCCGCTCCTGGAACGCCTGCGCGACGTTGACCGCCTCCTGGCCGGTCATCGCGTCGAGGACGAGGAGGACGTTCGTCGGCTTCGCCTCGTTCCGGACGGCGGCGAGCTCCGCCATGAGCGGCTCATCGACGTGGAGGCGGCCGGCGGTGTCGAGGATCGCGACGTCGCGTCCGTCGGCCTTCGCGCGCTCGATGCCGTCGCGGACGGCCTTGACCGGGTCGCTCCGCTCGTCGGCGTAGACCGGGACGTCGAGCTCAGCGCCGAGCTGGATCAGCTGGTCGATCGCGGCCGGCCGCTGCAGGTCGGCGGCGACGAGCGCGGGGCGCTTCCCTTCCTCGCGCAGGAGGCGCGCGAGCTTCGCGGCGGCGGTCGTCTTGCCGGAGCCCTGGAGTCCCGCGAGGAGGATCGTCGTCGGCGGGCGCGGCGAGAAGGCGAGGCGCGAGTCCGACGAGCCGAGCAGCTCGGTCAACTCCTCGTGGACGATCTTCACGACCTGCTGCCCCGGCGTGAGGCTCTTCCGGACGTCCTCGCCGAGCGCACGCTCGCGGACGTGGGAGACGAACTCCTTGACGACGCCGAAGTTGACGTCGGCCTCGAGGAGGGCGAGCCGCACCTCGCGCATCGCGCGCGCGACGGCCTCCTCGTCGAGGATGCCGCGGCCGCGCAGGTCGCCGAGGGGGCTCTGGAGCTTCTCCGTCAGGGCGTCGAACATCGAGCGGCCAGGGTACTAGCCGTCGAGGCGGAAGATGCGCTCGACGACGTCCCGGCCGAGCCCCGGCGCGAACCCCGTGTCGGAGCCGATCTCGACGAAGCCCGCGCGCTCGAGCACCTTCGCCGAGCCGGCGTTGTGGGCCGCGACCCGGCCGTAGAGCGGCCGCGTCCGCTCGAGCTCGAGGAACGCCAGCAGCGCGCGCGAGGCGACGCCGCGGCCCCAGCGCTCTGGCGCGATCCAGTACGTGACCTCGCGCTTTTCGTCCAGCGTGTAGCTGCCGATCGTGCCGGCGAAGGCGCCCTCCTCCTCGATCGCGAGGAGGGTGTTCTCGGGATTGGCGCGGACGCGTTCGTAGTGCGCTTCGAAGGCGGCGCGGTCGGAGGGATCCGCGCGCGTGAACGCCGCGAGCTCGACCGCGCGCGGGTCGCTCTCCCAGAGGAAGAGCGCGTCGAGATCGGCATCTGCGAGCGGCCGGAGCGTCGTCGCCATGCGCGTCAGCCGCTCACGAGCGCGCGCGCGTAGTCGGCCGGATCGAACGGGCGGAGGTCGTCGAGGCCCTCCCCCACGCCGACGAGCTTCACCGGCAGGCCGAGCTCGTAGACGATCGGGATCGCGACGCCGCCCTTCGCGGAGCCGTCGAGCTTCGTGAGGACGACACCGGTCACGCCGACCGCGTCGCCGAACAGCCGCGCCTGCTGGAGCCCGTTCTGTCCCGTCGTCGCGTCGACGACGAGGAGCGTCTCGTGCGGCGCTCCCTCGAGCCTGCCGGCGAGAACGCGGCGCACCTTGGCGAGCTCCTCCATGAGGTTCGTCTGGGTGTGGAGGCGGCCGGCCGTGTCGACGATCACGACGTCGCGCCCGCGTGCGACCGCGGCCTCCACGGCGTCGTAGGCGACGGCCGCGGGGTCGCCGCCGCGCTCCGAGCCGACGAAGTCGGCGCCGGCGCGTTGCGCCCAGATCTCGAGCTGCTCCTCCGCCGCGGCGCGATACGTGTCGGCGGCGGCGACGAGGACGGAGTGGCCGTGCTCCGCGAGCTTCGCCGCGAGCTTCCCGATCGTCGTCGTCTTCCCCGTCCCGTTGACGCCCACGACGAGGACGACGGTCGGGCCGTGGGAGACGTCGAGCGCCGGCGGCTCCCCGAACAGCGCCGCCACCTCGTCGGCGAGCGCCGCGTTGAGGTCGCCGAGCTCGCCCCTGGCCTCGAGCCGCTGCACGAGCTCCGCCGTCGCACGCACGCCGACGTCGCCGGCGATCAGCGCCTCCTCGAGCCGCTCCCAGTCGAGGTCGTTGCCCGGGTCGAACGCGGCCGCCGCGAGCTCGCCAGTGAGCGCCCGGCGCGACTTCGACAGCGAGTCGCGCAGCCGCGAGAAGAGCCGTCCGCCCTGCTCCTGCGGCTCCGGCTCGGCGTTCGCCTCGCCCAGCAGCTCCCCCCAGCTCCGTGCCATCTACACCGAGAGTAGGTGCGCCGCGAGCTCGTCCGGCCGGGAGAGGAACGGCGAGTGGTCGGTGTCGATCGCCACGACGCGCTCGCACGGGCACGCGTTGTGCATCTCCCGCTGCTTCGCGATCGAGATGGCGCGGTCGCGGAGGCACTCGACGTAGATGCGGCGGACGGAGCCGGCGCGTTCCTCCGTCACGTCCGCGGGAGCGGCGAATACGGCGAGGCTCTCGGGAACGAGGCGGGCAGACGCCGCGGCGGCTTCCGCCGGATCGCACTCCTCGTAGAAGCACGTGACGCGCGCGTCCGGCGCCACCTCGCAGATCCCCGCCTGCTCGTCGACCTGGAGGTTCGGGATGACCTGCGCCGCGGGGTCGTTGTCCGCGAGCTGAAGCAGCGACTGCCCCGGTCCGGGCAGGAACGCGCAGACGTAGACGAGCGCCCCGATGTGCACGGGGGCGTATTCGGCAGCCTGCGTGATGGCCATCCCGCCCATGCTGTGGCCGACGACCACGACCGGCCCGTCGAGTGAATAGACAGCCGCCGAGACCGTCTTCCCGTACGCCTCCAAGGTCATGCCGGCGACGTCCGACGGATTCCCGCCGTGGCCGGGCAGGTCGACGGCCGTGACGGAGTGCCCCTCCGCTTCGAGCAAGGGCACGACCTTGTCCCAGCACCAAGCGCCGTGCCAGGCGCCGTGCACGAGCACGTACACGGCCACGCCGGCCTACTCCTCGTACTGCCAGGTCTCGTCGCGGACGAGCGGGACGGCCGTCCCGTCCGCGAGGAGCGCATCGACCTCGAGCTCCGGCCCGCCGACCATGAAGTCGACGTGGATCCTCGACGCGTTCATCGCCTCGTCCGGCTCGCCGTCGAAGCAGTAGCCGAGCCCCATCCCGTAGGCGATGTGGCAGGTCGCGTTCTCGTCGAAGAGCGTGTCGTAGTAGAGGATCCCGGACTGGCCGACGCGCGACTCCTTCGTCACGAGCGCGAGCTCCCCGAGCCGGTCGGCGTTCTCGATCGTCGCGAGGTGGCTGCGGACGAGATCGGCTCCCTCCTCCGCCTCCACGTCGACGATCCGGCCGTCCGCGAACGTGAACGCGAGGCCCTCGATGATCCGGCCGCCGAGCAGGAGCGGCATGCTCGAGCGGATCGTCCCGTCGGCGCGGCGCGGGTCCGGCGTCGTGAAGATCTCCTCGGTCGGCATGTTCGCGACGTAGTCGATGCCGCTCGCGGTACGGAAGCGCGCGCTCGCCCACTTCGCGGTCGGGAGGAGCCCGACTGTGAGATCGGTGCCCGGCCCCGTGTAGTGGATCGCGTCGGGCCGGAGCGCCGTGAGCGCCGCGGCCCGCGCCTCGAGCCGGTCGAGGTGGTTCCGCCAGGCCTCGACGGGATCCTCCTCGTCGAGCCGCATGCAGAAGGCCACCGCCTCCCACAGCCGCTCGACGTCCGGCTCCCCGAACGCCTGCGTCGCCCAGCCGGGATTCGGGCCGCCGATCCCGCACCAGTTGACGGAGTTCTCGTGGTGCTGGCGCTGCCGGATCTCCGCGATCTCGAGCGGAATCGCGCGACCGACGCGCTCGCCGTCGAGATCGGCCATCAGCTCGGGCTCCGGATCGCCGGTGATGGCGAGGAGCGCGCTGCCCGCGAACGCCTCCGCGAGAGCCTTCCCCCAGGCCGGCGAGTACGTGAGCGCCTCGTCGGGACCGAGCTCGATCATCGCGCGCCGGATGTGCCCGTCGTTGTAGATCGCGCTGACGAACGAGGCTCCCGCCTTGTACGCCTGGCGCACGAGAGCGCGACCGAGCTCCGCCTGCTCGAGGTGCGGATGGACGAACACCTCCTGCCCCGGCTGGACGTTGGCGCCGACGCGGACCGCGATCTCCGCGTAGCGCTCGAGGCGCTCCTCGTGGGTCACGCGAGCTGCCACTCCTCGTTCCGGATCACCGGGACGGCCGTGCCGTCGGCGAGGATCGCGTCCACCTCGAGCTCGGGGCCGCCGACCATGAAGTCGACGTGCGTGTTCGCGTTGTTGAGGCCTTCGTCGGGCTCGCCGTCGAACACGAACGGGAAGCCGAAGCCGTAGGCGATGTGGCACGTCGCGTTCTCGTCGAAGAGCGTGTTGTAGAAGAGCGTGCCGGTCTGGCCGACGCGCGAGTCGCCGGTGACGAGCGCCAGCTCGCCGAGGCGGTCGGCGTTCGGGATGCTGTCGAGCTCGCCGCGCACGACGCCGGCGCCGCTCTCGGCGTCGACGTTGACGATCCGGCCGTCCTCGAAGGTCAACTCGAGTCCGCGGATGATCTGGCCGGCGAGGACGAGCGGCATGCTCGAGCGGATCGTCCCCTCGGCGCGGCGCGAGTCCGGCGACGTGAAGACTTCTTCCGTCGGCATGTTCGCGACGTACTCGATGCCGCTCGCGGTCGTGGACGAGCCCGACATCCAGCGCGCGTTCGGGAGGAGCCCGACGGTGAGGTCGGTTCCCGGCCCGCGGTAGCGGATCGCGTCGGCATTCAGCGCGTCGAGCGACGCACGGCGCTCGCGCAGGCGCGCGAGATGCTCGCGCCAGGCGGCGATCGGATCGTCCTCGTCGAGCCGCATGCAGAACGCGACCGCCTCCCAGAGCCGCTCGACGTCGGGCTCGCCGTAGATCTGCGTCGCCCAGCCCTCGTTCGGCGCACCGACGCCGCACCAGTTGACGGAGTTCTCCGCAAACTGCTGCATCCGGATCTGGACGACCTCGATCGGCAGGGCGCGACCGACGCGCTCGCCGTCGAGATCGGCCATCAGCTCGGGCTCCGCGTTCCCTGCCGTCGCGATGAGCGCGTTGCCGGAGAAGGACTCGACGAACCTCTTCGCCCAGTCCGGCGCATACGTCAGCGCCTCGTCGGGACCGAGCGCGATCATCGCGTGGCGGACGTGCTCGTCGCTGTAGTTGACGTGGACGTAGGAGGCGCCGGCCTTGTACGCGGCCCGTGCGAGCGCGCGGGCGAGATCCCGGTGCTCGAGGCTCGGGACGATGAAGACCTCCTGGCCGGGCTGGACGTTCGCGCCCAGGCCGACCACGAGCTCTGCGTAACGCTCGAGCCGCTCGTCCATGCGGTGATCCTACGGAAGAGTCAGTCGAGCCAGCCGCCGTACCGGACGGACGTCTTTGCGCGCGGCAGGTCCGCGTAGGCCTCGAGGAAGCTCGTCGTCTCCTCCTCGACCGAGACGCCGTGCCGGGCGGCGAGCTCGGAGACGGGATAGACGACGCCCTGCGCGACACCCTTGCCGTCGCCGCGCGCGCCGACCGCGAGGACGACGGACGGCCCGTCGCCGGCGCCGACGATCATGTGCGCGACGCCGGGCGGGCAGTGGACGAAGTCCCAGCGGCGCAGCCGGCGTTCCTGCTCCTCGACGAGGAGGATGCACTCGCCGTCGAGGACGAGGAAGTGCTCCTCGTGCCCGGGCTCGGCGTGGTAGCGGCCGAGGCTCTGGCCCGGCTCGAGGACGTTGACGTTGATTCCGACCTGAAGGAACGGGAGCTTGCCCTCGAACGGGCAGTAGACGCCGAGCCGGCCCCACTCCTTCCAGCGCGCCTCGGTCGCGTTGACGACGAACCAGCCGCGCTCCGCCGGGATGAGCCCGCCGTTCGCCTCCTCGAGCCTCGCCTCGCCGGCGGACACGTCTACGCCGCGCTCGCGGCCTTCGCCTCGTCGCGCGGCAGGCGGCGCGACACGACCTGCGAGACGCCGTCGCCGCCCATCGTGACGCCGTACAGGACGTCGGCGGCCTCCATCGTCCGCTTCTGGTGCGTGATGACGACGAACTGCGCGCGGTCGGAGTAGCGCCGGAGGAGCTCGACGAAGCGGCCGATGTTCGTGTCGTCGAGCGCCGCCTCGACCTCGTCGAGGAGATAGAACGGGCACGGCCGCGCGAGGAAGAGCGCGAAGAGGAAGGCGATCGCGCCGAGCGCCTTCTCGCCGCCGGACAGGAGCGAGAGCCGCTGCACGCGCTTGCCGACCGGGCGCAGCTCGACCTCGACGCCCGGCTCTTCTTCCTCGCCTTCCGCTTCGGTGAGGCGGAGGCGTCCCTCGCCGCCGGGGAAGAGCGTGCCGGCGACCTCCTCGAAGTTGCGCTGGACGGAGTCGAACGTCTCCGCGAAGCGCCGCTCGACGGTCTCCGCGAGCTCGGTGCTGAGCTTCTCGAGCTCGGCGAGGCTCTCCTCGAGGTCGGCCCGCTGGGCCGCGAGCTCCTCGAGGCGCTCCTTCTCGGCCTCGTACTCCTCCTTCGCGAGTGGGTTGACGAAGCCGAGCGCCTCGCGCCGGCGCTCGAGCCGCTCGACGGTGACGGCGAGCTGCTCGCGGTCGTCTCCCTCCGCCGGCTCGTCGGCGTTGGCGGCTTCGAGCCGGCGCCGCGCCTCGTCGGCCTCCGCCTCGATGCGGGCGGCGTCGACCTCGACGGCGGAAGCCGCCTCGGACGCGCCGGAGAGCTCCTGCCGCAGCTCGACCTCGGCGGCGCCGAGGCGGCGCAGCTCCTCGCCGAGAGCGCCGCTGCTCGACGCGCCCGTCTCGACCTCCGCCTTGAGCGGCGCCTCGAACCGCGCGGCGGAGACGTCGAGCGCGCGGACGAGCCGCTCCGCGAGCGCGAGACCGCGCGCGACGCGCGGGTCTGCCTCGACGGCGTAGGCGCTGTCGGGGATCCGCGCCTCGCTTCGCTTTCGCGCCTCCTCGAGCTCCGCGACGAGCGCGCGCCGCCGCGCCTGCAGCTCGAGGAGCAGCGCCTCGGCCGTCTCGCCCGCGAACCAGAGCTCGCCGCTCGCCGGGTCGTAGCCGAAGCCCTCCCGCGTCACGGCGGCGACCGGCGACGCGAGAAGCTCCTCCTTCGCGACGACGGGGAGATCCGGCTCGCGCTTGCCGATCACGACGGTGAGCGAGCCGAGTCCCGCGGCCTGCGCGCGCTCGAGCAGCGCGAACGCCGCCTGCGCGTCGTCGGCGACGAGAGCCGAGGCGCGCTGGCGCAGCGCCGCGGCCACAGCGCGCTCCATGCCGGGCTCGACCTCGAGTAGGGAGAGCGCGATCCGCTCCCCTTCCTCGGCGAGCGCCCGCGCCGCCGGCGGAAGCCCTTCGCGCTCGGCGAGCGTCCGGTCGAGCGCGCGGAGACGCTCCTCGAGCAGGCTGACCTGCTCGGCGAGCGCGATCCGCTCTGCCTTGACCCGCTCGTCGAGGACGCGGCGCGGCTGCTCGGCCGCGGCCCTCAGCCTCCCGAGGCGTGCGGCCGCCGACTCGCGCCGGAGGTCGAGCCGCTCGACCGCGCTGCGGAGCCGGTAGAGCGCCTGCAGCGCCTGCTCGCGGCCACCGGCGGCATCCGCCAGCTGCTCCTCCGCGGCGCCGCGCTCGGCGAGGACGGCCTCGAGCCGTGCCTCGACGTCCTTCTTCGCGGTGCCGGTCGCCGCGCGGCGAGCGTCGATCTCGCGCAGCCGCTCGTCGAGCGCAGCGAGGTCGAGCTCGGCGATCCGCGCGTACAGCCGCGCAATCTCGCCGCGCAGCTTCTCGGCGCGCTCCGCCGCCGTCGCCTGCAGCGCGAGAGGACGGAGCCGCTTCCGCACCTCCGCCTCGACGTCACGCGCGCGCTCCACCTCGATCGCGACCCGCGCGAGCTTGAGCTCGGCGCGATGCCGGCGCGCCTTGAAGCGCCCGAGCCCGGCCGCTTCCTCGACGAGCGCGCGCCGCTCGGCCGGCCGCGAGGCGAGGATCGCCTCGACCTTCCCCTGGCTGATGATCGAGTGCATCCCCTGTCCGAGCCCGAGATCGGCGAGGAGCTCGACGAGGTCGATCCGGCGGACGGCCGCCTTGTTCACGAGGTACTGCCCTTCGCCGCCGCGATGGAGCCGGCGCGCGACCGACAGCTCCGCGAAGTCCACGGGGAGCGTGCCGTCGGCGTTGTCGAAGAGGAGCTCGACCTCGCAGAAATCCGCTGCGCCGCGCCCGCTGCTGCTGCCGGCGAAGAGGACGTCGTCGGGCTTCTCCGCGCGCAGCTCGCTCGGGCTGAGCGAGCCGGCGGCCCAGCGGATCGCGTCGGAGACGTTCGACTTCCCTGAGCCGTTCGGGCCGACGATCACGCCCACGCCCGGCTCGAGCCGGATCTCCACCGGCTCGGGGAAGGACTTGAAACCACGCAGCTTGACGGCGCGCAGGTGCACCGCCGCGCACACTAAAGAGCCGAACGGACGGCTCTACTCGTCGGGCTCGTCGGCTTCGCGGGCGAGCGGGGCGTCCTCGTCGGACGGCTCCGCCTCGGCCTCGTCGAAGAGCTCGAGGATGCCGCGCCGCTCGGGGTCGGGCGTCTCGGAGGTCAGGCGCCGCAGGCGAAGCTCGGAGTTGCTCGGTCGCCGCTCAGGCATGCGCGGCACAGGATGACAGACACCGCCGGTCAGCGCCGGACGCCGGTGACGAGCAGGTACTCCCGGTCGTCGACAAGCCGGCCGTCGGGCTGCGCCAGCGCACGGTAGTGCTCGAGCGCGGCCGTCTCGAGCTCGGCGCCGCGCTCGGGAGGCAGGTTGTCGAGCAGCATCCTCACCGGGCCGAAGCTCTTGGAGAACTCCGCCCAGAACTCCGCGACCGAAGCCTCCTCGGCACGGGAGATCCGCCGCTCGATCCTCAGGTCGAACGCGTCGCCGAGCCGCTCGTGGACGTACTCCTCATTGCCCCAGCTGAGCGGGATGCCGGCGCCCGGGGGCGGCGGCGGCTGGAAGCGGCCGAAGACGTTGAACATGTCCCCGATCGACCCTTCCGGCGTCCAGGCGGAGAAGCCGAGCCGGCCGCCGGGCCTCGTGACGCGGGCGAGCTCGCCGGCTGCGGCCGCGTGGTCGGGCGCGAAGATCATCCCGAAGGAGGAGGAGACGACGTCGTAGCTCGCGTCGGGGACGTCGAGATTCTCCGCGTCGCCGACGCGGTACTCGATCGCGTAGCCGCCGGTCGCGGCGCGCGCCTTGGCGACGTCGACGAGCCTCGGCGAGAGGTCGATGCCGGTGACCTGCGCGCCGGCGCCCGCTGCGAGCTCGGCGACGTGACCGGCGCCGGAGGCGACGTCGAGCCAGCGCTCCCCGGGCTCCGGCGCGAGCGCCTCGACGATCGCGGCGTGCACGTCGCCGATGGAGTCGGCGACCTCCTCGAAGGCGCCTGCCGACCAGATCATGGAGTGGAGCTGCTTGAGCTCGGTGAAGTCCGGCATGGCGCGGCAGGCTACTACGTCCCCGGCGCGGCTTCCACCTTCGCGAGCGCCGCGCGGGCAGCTTCCTGCTCCGCCTCCTTCTTCGACTTCCCCTCGCCGCGGCCGAGCTCCTCGCCGTCGACGAGCGCAGCGCACGTGAAGCGCCGGTCGTGGGCCGGACCGTCGGCGGAGATCTCGACGTATGCGACCTTCCGGCCGGTGCGGGCGAGGAGCTCCTGGAGGTCGGTCTTGTGGTCGACGCGCGACGTCACCGCGAACTCGATGTGGTCGGCGAACGCGGCGACGACGGCGTCCTCGATCGCCGCGAAGCCGTGCTCGAGGAAGAGCGCGCCGAGCGCCGCCTCGAGCACGGCGCCGATCACGCTCGGCGTCCCGGCAAGCCGTTCGAGATCGTCGGGCGGCGGCTGCGGCGCATGCGCGACGAGACGTCCGCCGAGATCGAGCTCCGCCGCGACCCGCGCGCACGTCGCCCGCGAGACGACGTGGGCGCGCGCCTTCGTCAGGCTCCCCTCGCCGTAGTCGGGATGCCGCGTGTAGAGCGCGTGCGCGACGGCGAGCTCGAGGACGCTGTCGCCGAGGAACTCGAGGCGCTCGTACGACGCCGCACGCTCGCGCGCCCACGAGACGTGCGTGAAGACGATCTCCGCCGCCTCGGGCGGGAGATCGTCGATCAGCTGCGCGAGATCGCGGCCGCTACTGGTGCGACGTGACGTAGTCGACCGCCTGGCCGACGGTCTGGATCTTCTGCGCGTCCTCGTCCGAGATCTTGATCCCGAACTGGTCCTCGAGCTCCATGATCAGCTCGACGAGGTCGAGCGAGTCGGCGTCGAGATCCTCCTGGAAGGAAGCCTCTTCCGTGATCTCCGCCTCGTCGATGCCGAGCTGCTCGGTGAGGACCTCCTTGACCCGCTCATAGACTTCCTCGCGCGACGCTGCCATGTCACCTCATTTGAGTTGGGGAGCCGGAAAGCGCCGCGATCATACAGTCTCGGCCGGTCGCGCCCCAGCTATGGTCGCGCGGTGGCCGAGCATCCCCGCCACGTCGTCGCGGTGACCGGCTTCGTCGAGGACGCGGACGGCCACGTTCTCCTCGTGCGGGTCGCGACGCGCGGCTGGGAGATGCCGGGCGGCCAGGTCGAGCTCGGAGAGGATCCGGCCGACGCGCTCGTCCGGGAGATCGAGGAGGAGACGGGGATCGGCGTCGAGCTCGAGCGTCTGCGCGGCGTCTACTCGAAGCTGAGCGAGCCGGAGATGCTGCTGCTCCTCTTCAGCTGCCGCTACCTCGGCGGCGAGCCGCGGCCGTGCACCGAGACGCCGGAGGTCGGCTGGTTCGCTCCCGACGAGGCGCGACGGCTCGTCGCGGCTCCGCCGTCGGCGCGGCGGCTGCAGGACGCGCTCGAGCCGCCCGCCGGCGGCATCCCGTTCCGCACGTACCGGCTGCGCCCCTACGAGGAGGTCTCGTCCCGGCTCGTTTGACTGAGCCGGGCACCGAGCCTGCCGACGACGTCGTGGTCGACGCCGCGGGCGGCGAGACGGATCGCGTTCGCGATCGCGGTGGCGGAGGAGTTGCCGTGTGCGATCACGACGAGGCCGCGCAGGCCGAGGAGATAGGCGCCGCCGTACGTGTCGGGATCGAGCCGCGAGCGAAGCCGCCGCGCCGCCGGCCGGATGAGGAGCCCGCCGAGCTTCGTCGTCGTCGACGCCTCGATCTCGTCGCGCAGGCCGGTGAGCACGGTGCGGATCGTCCCCTCGACGGTCTTGAGCGCGACGTTGCCGGTGAAGCCGTCGGTGACGAGGACGTCGGCGGCTCCCTCGAGGATGTCCCGCCCTTCGGCGTTGCCGCGGAAGTCGAGGTCGGAGGCGGCGAGGAGTGCGTGCGCCTCGAGCGTCAGCTGGTTGCCCTTCTCCGCCTCCTCGCCGATCGAGAGGAGCCGGACGGCCGGCCGCGGGATGCCGAGGATCTCCTCGGCGAAGACCGAGCCCATCGTCGCGAACTGGAGGAGATGCTCGGGCCGGCAGTCGGCGTTCGCGCCGGCGTCGACGAGGACGCACGGGCCGCTCTTCGCGGGGATCGGGACGGCGATCGCCGGACGGCGGACTCCCGTGTGACGGCGGATGTGGACGAGCCCGGCGGCGAGCATCGCGCCGGTGTTGCCGGGCGACACGACGGCGTCGGCCTCGCCGTCCGCGACCGCCTTGACCGCACGGACGAGCGAGCTGTCCTCCTTGCTGCGCAGCGCGTCGGCGGGCTTGTCGTCCATCCCCACGACCTGCGTCGTCGGGACGAGCTCCAGCCCCTGCGTGTCGAGGTCGGCGGCGCCGTAGACGACGGGGACGATCTCCTCCGTCCGCGCGGCGAGCGCGCCGTCGATCACGGCCTCGGGACCGCGATCTCCTCCCATCGCGTCGACGGCAACGCGAACCATGTGCGGGACTCTACGGAGCCTGCGTGCGGAGCGGCTCGACCTCGCGGCCCTTGTACGTGCCGCAGGTCGGGCAGACGCGGTGAGGGCGCTTCGGCTGGCCGCACGTCGGGCAGACGTTGACCTTCGCCGCGCTGATCTTGTGCGTCGCACGCCGCTTGTCGCGGCGCGACTTGGAGGTTTTCCGCTTCGGGACAGCCATGAGCGACGGCCACTATAGCCTGCGCCCGTGGACATCTCGGAGATCCGCGAGCGGTTCGACGAGCAGATGCGGCGGAAGGCGGCCGGCCCGGACGGGTTCCTGATCGGCGACGGCTGGAGCGCGGTGCTCTGGCCGCCCGCGGACGGCGACGTCGACCGGGCGGTCGCCCGCATGCGCGAGGTCCCCGGCTGGGTCGAGTGGAAGTACTACGCCCACGACGGCCCGGAGCTACGCGAGCGGCTCCTCGCGGCGGGGCTCGAGCCGCAAGCCGAGGAGACGGTCGTGGTCGCCGAGTCCGCGGCGATCGCGCCGCCCTCGCCGGACGTCGACCTGCGGAACGAGCCGGAGACGTTCTCCGAGCTCGCGCAGCGCGTCTTCGGCCGCGACCACGGCTGGCTGCCCGGCGACGTCGTCGCCGTCGTCGCGTACGTCGACGGGCAGGCGGTCTCGGGCGGGCGCGTCGATCTCGATCCGGGAGTCGAGTTCGCGGGACTGTTCGGCGGCGTGACCTTGCCGGAGCACCGCCGCCGCGGCCTCTACGCGGCCACGGTCGCGCGGCGGGCGGAGATCGCGCGCGAGGCGGGCTATCGCTACCTCTACGTCGACGCGCTGCCGACGAGCCGGCCGATCCTCGAGCGGCTCGGCTTCGTCGAGCTCACGACGACGACGCCGTTCGTCATTCCTGCCGAAGCTCGCTGAGCTTCTCCCAGCGCGGGTCGAGCCGCTCCTCCGCGTGCTCGTGCGGCTCGAGGTTGAGGTCCTTGCCGCAGACGGGACAGAGGCCGGCGCAGTCGGGGCGGCAGAGGATCTGGTCGGGCAGCGCGAGCGCGATCGAGTCGCGAGCCCAGGCGGAGAGGTCGAGCCGCTCGTCGACGAGGTACTCCGACCGCTCGTCCTCGCTCTCCGGCTTCGTCGCGTTGTACTCGCGGAGCGCGAGCGACAGCGGCAGCTCGGCGTCCTGCAGGCAGCGGAAGCACGGGCCGTGGAGCGAGACGTCGAGCGCCAGCTCGAGAACGGTGCCGCTCGACGCGCGCGTGACCTGCAGCTCGGCCGTCGCCGGGTTGGGCTGCGGCGTGTACTCCTGGCCGGCGAGGCGGAGCGGATCGAGCGCGATCTCGACGCGCTCGCGCGCCTGGTCACCGGAGCGGAGCCGGAGCTTGCGAAGGTCGAACGCGGTCACGCCGCCAAGGTAGCGGTGCCGGTCTAGAGGGCGAGCAGCCGGCGCAGGGCGCGAACCGCCGACCGTCGCCGCGCGCGGATCGTCTCCGCAGACCGCGCGTGGCCGGCGAGGACGAGCATGCCGACCGAGGCGAGGATCACGGCGCCCGCGGCGACTTCCCGCCTGCCGACCGTCTCCCCGACGAACAGCCAGCCGAGCAGCACGGCGACCGCCGGGTTGACGTACGCGTACGTCGAGACGAGGACGCTCGAGGCGCCGCTCTTGAGCAGCCAGCCGTACGCCGTGAAGGCGACGATCGAGCCGAAGACCACGAGGAAGGCGAACGCGCCCAGCGACCCCGCCGAGATCGCTGAGGGATGGACGCGCCCGACCTCCCCCATCGCGGCACCCGCAACGGCGAGCAGCACGGCGGCGGCGAGCATCTGCATCGAAGCCGACAGGAACGGAGCCGGGGGAAGCGGCGCGACGCGCGCGTACGCGGAGCCCGCCGCCCAGGCGAACGCGGCGACGAGGATCACGGCCGCGCCGACCGGGTCGATGTGCGCGCTCGGGCCGACGAGCAGCGCGACGCCGAACAGGCCGGTGGCGATCCCGGCGATCCCGCCGAGCGAGAGCCGGACTCCGAAGACGGTGCGGTCGAGGAGCGCCGCGAACAGCGGCACCGAGGCGACGAGAAGCGCGGTGAGGCCGGACGCGACCCGCTGCTCGGCCCAGGCGACGCCGCCGGTGTCGACGAAGAGGAGCAGCCCACCGACGATCGCGGCGGCCGTCCACTCGCGCCGGCCCGGCCGGGCGGCGCGGACGTCGCCGCGCCACAGCGACCAGCCGTAGAGGAGCGCCCCGGCGATCCCGAAGCGGACCGCGAGCATCAGGAGCGGCGGCAGCGTCCGGTCGGCGACGGCGATCGCGAGATACGTCGATCCCCAGACGACGTAGACGATCCCGAGAGCGGCTGCGATCTTCAAGCGCATGCCTCCAGGGTGCCTTCCCAATCCGATCAGCACAAGTTGAGTTATCGTTCGTAACGATCATGAGTGCTAATGATTGGCTGGGAGTCGAGCTGCGGCATTTCGCCGCGCTCGAGGCGGTCGCCCGGACACGCTCGTTCGGCGCCGCCGCGCGCGAGCTCGGCTACACGCAGTCGGCCGTGAGCCAGCAGATCGCGCAGCTGGAGAAGATCGTCGGGCAGCGGCTCTTCGACCGTCCCGGCGGCCCGCGGCGGGTCGAGCCGACCGAGGCCGGCCTCCTGCTGCTCCGCCACGCCGACGCGATCGTCGCGCGGATCGACGCGGCGCGGGCGGACATGGACGCGCTCGCGGAGGGCGCCGCCGGCACGCTCCGCGTCGGCATCTTCCAGAGCGTCGGCGCCCGCCTCCTCCCCGCGCTCGTGCGCCGCTTCCGGGCGGAGTGGCCGCAGGTCGCCGTGCGCGTGCGGGAGGAGAGCGACGCGACCGAGCTCCTCCACCTGCTCGAGCACGGCGAGCTCGACCTGACCTTCGCGGAGCTGCCGCTCCCGGAAGGGCCGTTCGAGTGGACGGAGCTGCTGCAGGACCCGTACGTCCTCCTCGTCTCCGCCGAGTCGGAGCTCGCCGAGCTCGAGGCGGCGCCGTCACTGCGGGAGGTGGCGAAGCTGCCGCTGCTCGGCCGGCGCAGCACCGACGAGCCGGAGCGGCACGTCGCCGGGCGCGTGCCGGAGACGAACGTCGTCTTCCGCACCGACGACAACGGGACGCTGCAAGCGCTCGTCGCGGAAGGGCTCGGCGTCGCGATCGAGCCGCAGCTCGTCGTCGACCCGCGCGACCGGACGGTGAAGGCGCTGCCGTTCGGCTCGCGGATCCCCCCGCGGACGATCGTCCTCGCCTGGCACCGGGACCGTTACCGCTCACACGCAGCGCAAGCCTTCGTCGAGCTGGCGCGGGAAGTTACGGCCGGAAGCTAAGACGGCCGCGAAGCGGCGGCTTAGCCTCAGGCTCGCCCGCTCCCCGGCGCGCGCCAAAGGCGCCCGCCGCGGCGGGCAATAAGCCCTCAGCACGGAGCAGGCCGGAGACCGCGCTCTCCGGTCTGCGGAGTTCCGCCACTCAGTGAGCGAGTCCGCAGGACTCGCGAGCTCTACTAGACGAAGCGCTCGTCTTCGACGAGCCCGGCGTCGCCGTTCGGGCCGAGGCCCGCGACGACGGACTCCTGCGAGCGCTCGTGGAGCCGCTCGCGGCCGCGGCGAACCGCGGTGAGGAAGCGCTCGAGATTGACCTCGAGGGAGGCGAGCTGGTTGTCGGCCCAGTCCTCCATCTCCATCTTCATCTCGTGCGAGCTGCGCCGGGCGTCCTGGACGATCTCGTCCGCCTGCCGCTCGGCGATCTTGACGATCTCCGTCTGCGACGCCTCGCGCACCGCCTGCTCGCGCGCCTCGGCGAGGAGCCGGTCGACCTCGCGCTTCGCCTCGGCGAGCATCTCCTGGCGCTCCTTGACGATCCAGCGCGCCTGCTTGATCTCTTCCGGGATCGTCGCGCGCATCTGGTCGAGGATGTCGTAGATCTCCTCGCGGTCGATCCTCACCTGGTCGGTGAGCGGGACGGCCTTCGCGTTGTGCACGAGGTCGTCGAGCTTGTCGATCAGAACGAGTACGTCCATTGACGGGAAAGTCTAGCCCCCGCAGCGCGGAGCGCAATCAGAAGCGTGCCGCAAGCCAGTCGTAGATCTCGCCAAGGCGGCCCACCGCGATCGAGAGATGCCCGTCCTCCTCGCTGATGTGCGCCTCGACGCCGGGGATGTGCTCCGCCAGCCAGTGGGCGTGCGCGAGCGGGACCATGAGGTCCTGGACGCCCTGCCAGAGGAGCGTCGGGACGCGGATCTCGTCGAGCCCGAAGCCCCACGGCTTCGTGAAGGCGATGTCGTCGTCGCGCCAGCCGGCGATGCCGTGCTCGAGCGCGCGCTCGCCGCTCCGCTTCATCGCCACCGCCCGGTCGCCGCTGAGGACGGCGGCGTCGACCGGCGGCAGGATCGTCGCCATGAGGTCCTTGATCTGCTCCGGCGTCGCCTCGTGGAACTCCTCCGCCTGCTTCTCGAGGTACGGCTCGAGCGCGTCGGGGCCCTCGAGCGCCAGGCCGAACTCCTCGACGTTCGCCTCGCCCATGCCCGCCATCCAGTCGATCCCCTCGGCCTCGTACGGCGTCGGCGACGCGACGGCTCCGGCTGCGAGGCAGCGGTCGGAGAGCGCGCCGCACGCGAACGAGTGCGGGCAGCCGCCCGAGCCGCCGAAGGAGACGTACCGCTCGATCTCGAGCGCGTCGAGAACGTCCTCGATGTCGGGGACGACGTCGGCGACCGAGCGGCCGGGATTCGGCGTCGAGCTGCCGTAGCCGGCGCGGTCGTAGCGGATGATCCGCAGGCCGCGCTCGAGCCCGCGCGCGATGTCGGGCGGATACCCGAGCCCGCTGCCCGGCGTCCCGTGATGCTCGACGACGACGTTGCCGTCCGGCTCGCCGTTGTCGTAGACGTGAAGCGTTCTTCCGTCGCGCAGGGTGATGTCGAGCTCGTTCATCGGCCTCCTCGGGCGAGCAACCATTCGTGGACGTCCGGAACCCGATTGGCGAGAAGTGTCAGATGTCCTTCGCTCGTGCTGATCTCGGCTTCGACGCCCGGGATCGCCTCGGCGAGCCAGCGGCCGTGCGCCGGCGGCACCATCAGGTCCTCGGTTCCTTGCAGCAACAGGACGGGAACCCTGATGTCGGCGAGGTCGAAGCCCCAGGGCTCGAGCATCGCGCGATCGTCGTCGCGCCAGCCCTCGATCCGTGTCGCCGCGCCTTCCGACATCACGCGGAAGCCCCACGCCGCGAACTCGTCGGTCATCACCCCCTGGTCGAGGGGCGAGAGAATCGTGCGCATGGCATGGAGCAGCCCGTCCGGCCCGGCCGAGAAGAGCTCCGCCTGGCTCTCCCGGATCGCCGCCTCCTGCTCCTCGGGCGTGCGCTCGAGCGACATCTGGATCTCCTGGACGTTGAGCTCGCCCATTCCGTCGAGGAAGTCGAGTCCCTCTGCGCCGTACGGCGCGACGGAGGCGAGCGTCGCAGCCGCGACACAGCGGCCGGGGAGAAGCGCCGCGCAGGCGAGGGCATGCGGGCCGCCGCCGGAGTGGCCCCACGTCGCGAACCGGTCGGCAGCGAGGGCGTCGAGCATGTCGGCTACGTCGGCTGCGACGTCACCCACCGAGCGGCCGAAGTTCGCGTCGGAACGGCCGTAGCCGGCGCGGTCGAAGCCGATCAGGCGGATCCCCTTCGCGCGCGCGTCCTCGATGTCGTGCGGGTGGAGCCGGCCACACGCGGGCGTGCCGTGGTGGAAGACGACCGGGAAGCCCTGCGGATCGCCGTCGTCGTGGACGTGGAGCGTCCGCCCGTCCGGCAGCGTGACGTCGAGCTCGCTCACTCGCCGGGCTTTTCGGGTGTGCCGGGCCTACCGTCCGGGAAGATCTCGGCGAGCCGCCGTGCCACCGGCGCGGGGACGAGCTCGGAGACGTCGCCGCCGAACGCGGCGATCTCCTTCACGCCGCTCGAGGAGACGAAGCTCACCTGCGGGCTCGCCATGACGTAGACCGTCTCCACCTCCGGCGCGAGCGTCCGGTTGAGCTGGTTCATCTGGAACTCCCACTCGAAGTCCGAGATGACGCGGAGCCCCTTGACGATCGCCTTCGCCTCCCACTTGCGGGCGAAGTCGACGACGAGCTCGCGGAAGACGTCGATCTCGATGTTGTCGACGCCTGCAAGCGCGGTGCGGAGGAACTCGACGCGCTCGTCGACGCCGAACATCGGCTCCTTGTGCTGCGGATTGCCGACGACGCCGACGACGACGCGGTCGAAGATCCCCGCCGCGCGAGTGATCACGTCGACGTGCCCGTTCGTGACGGGGTCGTACGAGCCGGGAGCGATCGCGGTGATCAGGAGGCCGCCTCGAAGAGCGTCACGCGCGCCTGGCCGTACTTGCGGGACGTGCGGAGCGGCAGCGGCAGCTCGGGCTCCGTCCGCGCGTCCGTCTCGAGGACGAGAAGTCCGTCCGGCGCGAGGAGCGGCGGCAGATGGCGTGCGAGCTTGGGCTGGATCTCGGGGAACATGCCGTAGGGAGGGTCGACCAGCACGAGATCGTACTTCGCGCCCGCGCTCGCCTCCTGCGAGATCGTCCAGAGCGCGTCGCCGCGGACGATGCGAACGCCCGTCAGGCGCAGCTTGTCGAGGTTCCGCTCGATCGCGCGGATCGCGTCCGGGTCCTTCTCGACGAAGACCGCCGAGGCAGCGCCGCGCGAGAGCGCCTCGATCCCGAGCGCGCCCGAGCCGGCGAAGAGGTCGAGGACCCGGGCGTCGTCCACCGGCCCGACGAGGTTGAAGACGTTCTCGCGGACGCGGTCGGACGTCGGCCGCGTGTCCTGGCCCTTCGGAGCGACGATCGTGTGCCCCTTGCGGCTGCCGGCGATGACGCGCATGGGAGGATGGTCGCATGGCGAGCTTCTCCCTCGTTCATGGCGCGTGGGGGCTCGGCCTGCAGTGGGACCTCGTACGTGCGGAGCTCGAGGCACGCGGGCATCTCGTGCATACGCCGGACCTGCCGTGCGAGGACGTCGAGGCCGGCGTCGAGGAGTACGCGGCCGCCGTCCCCGCCTGCGACGTCGTCGTCGGGCACTCGCTCGGCGGCCTGACGATCCCGTACGTCGACGCGCGAACGCGCGTCTTCCTCTGCGCTCTTGTCGGCGACACCGGCAGCTGGGACGAGATCTTCGTGGAAGGCTTCGCGGCCGGCCGCGAGCGCGACGAGCTCGGGCGCTCGTACTACCCCGATCCCGCCGTCGCGGCGGCCGAGATGCAGTACCCGGCGGAGCAGGCGCACCTCGCGGAGCTTCTCCGCCGGCAGGCGCCCTACGGCCCCGATCCTCGCGCGGTCGAGCACGCCGCGTACGTCGTGTGCAGCGAGGACGCCGTCATCCGCCCCGCCTGGCAGCGGCACCTCGCGCGGGCTGTCCTGGGCGTCGAGCCGATCGAGCTCGCCGCCGGGCACATGCCGATGCTCGAGCGGCCGCGCGAGCTTGCGGAACTGCTCGACTCGCTCGCCTAGAGGATCTCTTCGCGCCCGTCCTCGTGGACCCGGCGAAGCCAGACCGGCTTCTCGGGAAGCTCGCCGCGGAGATGGCGCGCGGTGAGCGGCTGCCAGCTGATCAGGTCGAGACGCGCGGCGGCCTCGTCGAGCGGCACCCAGGCCGCCTCGTGGACGAAGCCGTCCGGGTCGTCGACCGCGATCTCGCCGCGCCACGCGGCGACGTCCCACGTCCAGATGGTGGCGAAGTAGCCCTCCTGCCGGTCATCCTGCTGGGCGAGGAAGGCGATGCGGCCGGGATCCGTGACCTCGATGCCGGTCTCCTCGCGCACCTCGCGGACGAGCGCGTCGACGACGAACTCGCCGGGCTCGAGCCGCCCGCCGGGGATCGACCAGACCGGCTCCTCACCCGGCCCGGCCTGCAGCACCATGAGGACATCGTCGCCGCGCCGGACGATCGCGGCGGCGATGTGAAGCTCGTCAGGCACTCACTTCCGCGCCGGCGAAGACGCGGTCGACCTCGTCCGCGAGCGGGCCATCGGCGGGGACGGCCTCGCGCAGCGCGCGCGCCCGCTCGAGCAGGTCGCGGTCACGGCGGAGATGCGCGAAGCGCAGATCGGAGAGGCCCGACTGGCGCGTCCCGAGCAGCGCGCCGCCGCCGCGGAGCTCGAGGTCGACCTCCGCGAGCTCGAAGCCGTCGCTCGTGGCGACGAGCGCCTCGAGGCGCGCCTGCGCCGACTCGGTCAGCTCCTCCTTCGCGCGGGAGACGAGGAGGCAGTACGACTGCTCGGCGCCGCGGCCGACGCGGCCGCGCAGCTGGTGGAGCTGCGCGAGGCCGAAGCGGTCGGCCTCCTGGACGATCATCACCGTCGCGTTCGGGACGTCGACGCCGACCTCGATCACCGTCGTCGCGACGAGCACGTCGAGCTCCCGCGCCTTGAAGCGCGCCATGAGGTCGCGGCGCTCAGGCGTCTTGAGTCGGCCGTGGACGCAGCCGACCCGGAACTCGCGCAGCTCGGCGCGCCGCAGCCGCTCGGCCTCCGCCTCGGCCGCGCGCGCGAGCGACGTCTCGGACATCTCGATCAGCGGGCAGACGACGTAAGCCTGGCGTCCTTCCCGCAGCAGCCGGGCGAGGCGCGTGTACGCCTCCGAGGCGCGCTCCTCGGTGATCCAGCTCGTGATCACCGGCTTGCGCGACGCCGGCGGCTTGGCGATCTCCGAGACGGCGAGGTCGCCGTAGACGGTGAGCGCGAGTGTGCGCGGGATCGGCGTCGCGGTCATGTGGAGGACGTGCGGCGCGCGTCCCGCCGTGATCGCGGCCCGCTGCTCGACGCCGAAGCGGTGCTGCTCGTCGACGACCGCCACCGCGAGGTCGCGCAGTTCGACTCCTTCCTGGATGAGCGCATGCGTGCCGACGACGACGTCGGCGTGAAGCGCCTGCTCGCGCTCCGCCTTCTTCGACGAGCTCGTGAGCAGCGCGCAGCTGACACCGAGCTCGAGGCAAAGGTCGGCGATCGTGAGGAAGTGCTGCTCGGCGAGGGTCTCCGTCGGCGCCATGAGCGCTCCCTGGCGGCCGTTCTCGACGGCGCGGAGCAGCGCGTAGAGCGCGACGACCGTCTTGCCGGAGCCGACATCGCCCTGCAGGAGCCGCTGCATCGGCACGGTGCGCGCGAGGTCGCCGTCGATCTCGCGGATCGCCTGTTCCTGGTACGGCGTGAGCGCGAACGGCAGCGCCGTCCGGTAGCGGAGGCTGAGCTCTCCCGGCTCGCCAAGACCCGGCGCGAGCGTCCGTTCCCGCTCCGCGACGCGGCGCGCGATGCCGATCTGGAGGACGAGCAGCTCGTCGAAGGCGAGGCGCTTGCGGCCCCGCTCCGCGTCGTCGAGGTCGCGGGGCCGGTGGACGGCGGCGAGCGCGTCGCGCTTCAGCGGCAGGCCTTCGCGCTCGCGGAGCTCGGCCGGCAGCGGATCGGGGACGTCGACGGCGAGCGGCAGCGCCGCGTCGACGACCTTCCGCACCGTCGCGGCCGCGATCTCCTCCGCGGCGGGATAGACGGGAGCGAAGTCGGCGGTCGCACGTGCGTCGCCCACGTCGTACGAGCGCGGCTCGAAGCCGAAGCGGCCGAGCTTGCCGCGCAGGCGGATCTCTGTCCCGGGCGTGAGCTTGTCGGCGAGCCACGGCTGGTTGAACCACGTCACGGTGACCGAGGCGCTCCCGTCGTCGACGCGGGCGACGATCCGCGTCCGGCGGCCGCGCGTCGGCTTCTTCTCCACCTTGAGCACGCGTCCCGCGATGACGACCTCCTCCCCTTGCCGCAGCGCCGCGATCGACACCTCGTCCGCCGCGGTCTCGTAGCGGCGCGGCCGGTGCTCGAGGACGTCCCGGACGGTCTCGAGGCCGAGCTTGGCGAGCTTCCGCTGGATCGTCGGACCGACGCCGGGCAGCGTGTCGAGGCGAAGCTCGAGCCGGTCGGGACGGAGCGCGCGCGGGGTCGGCGGCCAGGCCTTTGGCGGGTCCAGGCCTGGGAAAGCCGTCTGTCGACGGGTCGCTGTCATCGTCCGCGGCACCGGGCGGGGCTGAGTATCACGTCCGGACCGGACGCCAGGGCCTCAGCCGGCGCGGCATTTCAGGAAGCAGCCGGCCCAGCCGCCGAGCCGGGCGAGCTCCGTATCGACCTTCCGGTCGACGAGAGCGGCGAAGAACGGCCGCCGCCGGAAGATCCACTTCGCGACGTAGAGGTCGAGGATCGACGCGACGAGCCACGCGCCGCCGCGGATCTCGAGCGACTCGACCTCGAGGCCGGCGGCGCCGGCGAGGGCGCGCAGGTCGCCTGCGCGGTAGTGGCGGTGACGGATCAGCCACCAGGCCGGATCGAGGAGCCTCGCGCGCCACGACGCGTGCGGCGTCGAGAGGTAGAGGCGGCCGCCAGGGCGCAGGACGCGGCGGATCTCCTCGAACGCCCGCGGCTCACTCCCCGGAGGGATGTGTTCGAGCACCTCCCAGCAGACGACCGTGTCGAAGCCGGCGTCGGCGAACGGCAGCTCGGTCGCGCTCGCCACGAGGAGCCGGAGGTCCGGCGCGTCGAGATGACGGCGCGCCGTCTCGAGGTCGCGCTCACTGACCTCGATCCCGGTGACGGCGCGGGCTCCCTTCGCGAGCGCGAAGACCTCGAACCAGCCGAGGCCGCAGCCGATGTCGAGGACGTCCTTCCCGACGATGTCCTCGTCGGCGACGAACTGCGTCGCCCGGAGCGGGATGCCGTGCAGCTCGGCCGACGGCTCGTCGGCGAGGATGTTGCGCATCGGCTAGCCCGGCGCCGGGTCGCGGAACCAGAACAGCGCGAGCGTGCCCGGGCCGGCGTGCGCGCCGATCACCGCGCCGAGCCCGACGACGAGCTCGAGCTCTGCGTTCGGCCGCTGCTCCCGCACGAGCGCCTCGAGCTCCGCCGCCCGTTCCGGCGCCGCCGCGTGCGCGACCGCGAGCCGCCACTCCGGCTCGTCCCGCGTCTCCGTCTCGAGCGCCGCCGCGAGCTCCGCGAACGCCTTCCGCTC
>DASRED010000030.1:0-29657 GCA_035652255.1 Gaiellaceae bacterium
CGACCATCAGGAGGACGAGCCCGGCCGCGAGCGTGACGTTCCCCCACCAGTCGATCCTCCCGGCCTTGCGGACGCCGAGCTCGCGCAGCGAGTGGTACGACCAGACGGTCGCGGCCAGGCCGACGGGAACGGAGACGACGAAGACGAGCCGCCACTCGAGCGGGGCGAGGATGCCACCGAGGACGAGCCCGAGGAACGAGCCCGCGACCATCGAGACGCTGTTGATCCCGAGCGCGAGGCCGCGCTCGTCGGGCGGGAAGGCGTCGGTGAGGATCGCGCTCGAGTTCGCGAAGACGAGGGCGCCGCCGACTCCCTGCCCGACGCGCATGAGGATCAGCCAGAGCGCGCCCGCGCCGCCGTGCAGCCACGTGACCGAGAGGAGGATCGAGAAGAGCGTGAAGACCGCGAAGCCGAGGTTGAACATCCGGACGCGGCCGTACATGTCGCCGAGGCGGCCGAGGCTGACGAGCAGAACGGCGAGCACGACGAGGAAGCCGAGCAGCAGCCAGAGGAGGTAGCTCGTGTTGCCGGGCTGGAGCGGGTCGATGCCGATGCCGCGGAAGATGTCCGGCAGCGCGATCAGCAGGATCGAGCTGTTGATCATCGCGAGCAGCGTCCCGAGCGTCGTGTTCGAGAGCGCCACCCACTTGTACTTGTTAGGATCGACAGGCAACCTGCGCAGTTTACCTGCTTACAATCCTCCTGTGTCCCATCCCTCCTCCCAGATTCGCAGCGGGGCGAGCGAGCTCCGGCTCGTGCTCGGCCACCTCGTCCGGCGGCTGCGCGCGGAGTACACGTTCTCGGTCACGCAGGCGAGCGTGCTCAGCCGGCTCGACCGCGACGGCGCGCAGACGACGAGTGCGCTCGCGGCGGCCGAGCGTGTCCGGCCGCAGTCGATGGCGCAGACGCTCGCCGAGCTCGAGGCGGAGGGGCTCGTCTCCCGGCGTCCCGATCCCGCCGACAAGCGCCAGGTGCTGATCGAGTTGACGGAGGGTGGCCGCGAGCGGCTGCGCGCAGACCGGCGCCGCCGCGAGGACTGGCTCTCGGAGGCGGTCGCCGCCGAGCTCACCCGCGAGGAGCAGGAGACGCTGCTCGCAGCGGTGCCGCTGCTGCAGCGGCTCGCCGACAGATAGCTCGCGAAGCTGCGCTTCGCTCGCTGGGTGACGGAACTCCGCGCGGACGAGAGCGCGGTCTCGTCCGCGCTCCGTGCTGTTTTGCTGGAGATGCTCTGGACGAAGGGTTGTCTTGTGCGCTCGCGCGGGGCGGAGGCCGGCGCGAGCGCGGTTCGGCCCTGCGGCTAAGCCCAGCTGCGCTCGGTCTTAGCCTCCTGCCCTTCGTCTGAGCGCGCTTCAACCGGTTGAAGCGCGCGTACGCCCAGGCGGCGGCGTAAGACGACAGGCTTACGCCGCCGCGGACCAGCGAGCGAGTCCGCAGGAGTCGCGAGCTACCCCATAGGAACGTGCGGGAGAAGTACCGGCTCGAGCCGGTCGAGGACCTCGGTCAAGGAGTCGCCGGTCGCGGTGATCCCGTGGTTCTTGAGACCGACGACGGCGTGGGCCGGGTCCGGGGCCGCAGCGACGAGCCTCGCGACGCTCGAGGCGAGCTCCTCCGTCCCGCACGGGAAGTTGATCTCGGTCGCCTCGATCCCGTCGACCCAGGCGTGGACGTGGAGGATCGCGCCGACCTCGGGGTTCTGCCCGTAGATCATCCAGTGCTCGATCGCGTCGACCGAGACGCGCCGCGGCTCGAGGTCGGGCCGGACGCTGAGGACGATCCGGCCGGCGCGGGCGTCGTAGCCGGAGACGAGGAGGATGTCGCGACCGGGCTCGTGGAGGTTCGACTTGTCGACGCCGCTCGCGCTCATCCAGAACCGTTCGGCGTCCTTGCGCGCTGAGAGATTCCCGTACGAGAGACCGCCGATCGCGTAGAGCCGCATGATCGCGCGGAGGTCCCGCTCGCTCACGAGCTCCTCGACGGGGAACGGAGCGGGCAGAAGGCCGAGCGAATCGAGCCGCTTGCCGGCGTCGCCGATCTCCCGCGTCAGCTCGTCTCCCTGCCACAGCTCCGGCTCGAGGTCGGCGCGGAACTCGTTGTCGATCACGAGCGTCGAGGTGGCGAGCGGCTCGAGCCGCTCGACGACCTGTGCCGCGAGATCCGGCCCCTCGGGGACGAGATAGTTGCCGCGCTCCATCGTCGTGAAGAGGACGCCGTGGCCGGGGACGTGGCAGAGGCTGATGTTCGCGAGCGCGCGGACGAGCATCGGGTACGTCGCGCGAAGCGGATCCTCGGGCAGCTCCGGCAGGCTCCAGAGGGCCGCGGCGAACGTGCCGCGCGCCTTGCGCCGGAACGGGCGCGGCCGCTCGGGATCGACGACGTTGAGAACGATCGCCGCGTCGTTCGCGTTCGCCGCCGGGGAGAAGCCGCGCGCCTCGAGCTCGCGCACGAGCTCGGAGGCGAGATCGCTGTCCTCGGCTGCGTCGCCGAACAGGGCGAAGCTCCGCGTCGCGGTAGGAGAAACCACCATGAACGTTGGATAACAGCGCCGGGCGTCCGTGGAATCCGGACTTTCCCGCGAAGCGCGCTAGGGCTTCTTCTTGACGACCATGCCGCCCGGCGTGATCACGTACCAGTAGCCGCCGTTGAGGTTCGTGTCCTGCCCCGACGCCTCGCCGGGCTTCGTGTCGGCGACGTACGTGTAGAGCGGCCAGTGCGCATACGTGACGACGGTGCCGTCCTTGCCCAGCAGCGAGGCCTTCGCCTTGCCGCCGGCCGTCTCCTTGCCGGAGACCTTGAGCGGCGGCCAGACCGCGGCGCACGCGCCGTGGCACGTCACCTTCTTGTGCTTGTCCGGCGCGAAGACGTAGAGGACGAAGCCCTTCGAGTTGACGAGAACCGTCCCGAGATGCTTGACGCTGGCGGTCTTCACCGTCGTCGCCTTGAGGACGTGGCGCGCGCCCGCGCTCGAGCCGTGCGCCGAGCCGGCGCCGGCGGCGGCGAGGACGGCGACCGCTCCGAGGACGCCGGCGAGGAGGCTGAGCTTCCGCATCCCCGTGAGCCTACTCGTTCCGCTTTACCGCTCCGAAACCAGGTTGTCGCATATCCCTCGTATGGGGGAGTTACCGACCAGGCCGACCGGGCGATGATCGTCTTGACTTCCGCTCGGGGCTGACGGCAATCACTCTGCGGCGGACGCCTCGAAGCGGCGGGCAGAGCCCGCCGCTTCTGTGTTTTCCGACAGACTCGGCTCCTGTGGAAGACGGATCCGTTCTCTCGGCGCCGCCGCCGCGGTTCAGCTCGGCGGACGCGGCGCGGATCGCGGCCGAGCTGTTCGGCGTGGCCGGCGACGCGAGCGAGCTCGGGAGCGAGCGCGACCAGGCGTTCCTCGTCGGCGATGCCGTTCTCAAGATCTCGAACCGCGCCGAGGAGCCGGCCCTCCTCGACCTCGAGGAGGCGGCGATCGCGCACGTCGTCGCGGTCGATCCGGAGTTGCCGGTCGCGCGCCCGCTCGCGCCGCGCGCGGGCTTCGACGGCCACCAGGTGCGGCTGTTCGAGCGGCTCCACGGACGCAAGCCGGGGCCGGAGCTCGACGAGACGGCGGTGCGGGAGCTCGCCGCCGTCCACGCCCGCCTCTGCCTCGCGCTCCGGTCGTTCTTCCACCCCGCCGCGGGGCGGGAGATCCTCTGGGACGTCGGACGGGCCGCGCAGCTGCGGCCGCTCCTGTCGGAGATCGAGGATCCGGGCCGGCGCGCGCTCGCCGGTCGTGTCCTCGACCGCTTCGAGGAGCGCGTTCTGCCGGCCTGGCCGCGGCTGCGCGCCCAGGTGGTCCACGGCGACTTCAACCTCGACAACCTCCTCGTCGACGAGCACGACCGCGTCAGCGGCATCCTCGACTTCGGCGACTGCGGCCACAGCGCGCTCGCCGCCGACGTCGCCGTCGCGCTCGCCTCCATCCTGCGGGGGCGCCCGCTGGACGACGTCTTCCGGGTCGCGCGGATCGCGCTCGACGGCTATGCCTCGCGTCTCCCGCTCGAGCCGCTCGAGCTCGAGCTGCTCGGCGATCTCGTCGCGGCGCGACTGGCGGCGATCGTCGCGATCAGCGCCTGGCGCAGCCGCCGCTACCCCGAGAACGCGTCCTACATCGAGGCCTGGGACGAGGACTCGTGGCGCTTGCTCGCGCTGTTCGACGAGCTCGGGCCGGACGCGGTCGCGCGCGAGCTCGGAGGCGGCGGCGGCTCGGCGCAAACGCCGGAGCTCGCGCGTCGCCGCAACCAGGCGGCCGGCGCGCTCCTCGCGCCGCTCACGTACGAGCGCCCCGTCCACGCGGTGCGCGCCGAGGGCGTCTGGATCGAGGAGGCGGACGGAGGCCGGCTCCTCGACGCCTACAACAACGTCCCGGTCGTCGGCCACTGCCATCCGCGCGTGACCGAGGCGGTCGTCCGGCAGACGCGCCTGCTCGCGACGAACGCCCGCTACCTCTACGAGCCGCTCGTCGAGCTGTCGGAGCGGCTGCTCGCGACCTTCCCGCCCGAGGCCGGCCTCGACACCGTCCTCCTCCTCAACTCGGCGAGCGAGGCGAACGACCTCGCGTGGCGGCTCGCGACCGCCGTGACCGGCAACCGCGTCGCCTGCGTCACCCAGCACGCCTACCACGGCGTCAGCGAGGCGACCGTCGCGCTCTCGCCCGAGGCCTGGGCGGGGGGAACCGCGCCGCCGGACGTCGTCCGCATCCCGCCGCCGGGCAGCGGCGGCGAGCTCCCGCAGCTCACCGGCCTCGCCGCGACGTTCCTCGACGGCTCCCTGATGAGCGACGGCGTCTACACGCCGGCGAGCGACGAGCTCCGCCTGCTCGTGGAGCGGACTCACGCCGCCGGCGGGCTCTACGTCGCGGACGAGGTGCAGGCCGGCTACGGCCGGCTCGGGCCGCTCTGGTCGTTCGAGGCACACGGCATCCGGCCCGACGTCGTCACGCTCGGCAAGCCGATGGGGAACGGCTATCCCGTAGCTGCGCTCGTGACGAGGCGCGACCTCGCAGAGCGGTTCCCGCACGCCGGCCGGACGTTCAGCACGTTCGGCGGCAACCCCGTCGCGGCGAGCGCCGCCCTCGCCGTGCTCGACGTCCTCGCCGACGAGCGGCTCCCCGCGCGTGCCGCCGCCGTCGGCGAGCGCCTCCGCGCCGCGATCGCCGCGCTCGGCAAGCCGGACGTCCTCGAGGTGCGCGGCGCCGGCCTGCTCGCGGGCGTCCAGCTGACGAGCGGCGACGTGGCCCGCCGCGCCGCCGACGCGCTCCGCGAGGAGGGTGTCCTCGTCGGCCGCACGGGGCCGCGAGACGACGTCCTCAAGATCCGGCCGCCGCTCGTCTTCGGAGACGAGCACGCCGAGCTGCTCGTCGCGGCGCTCGACCGCGTCCTCTAGCGCGTGATCCGGATCGCCGTCCCGAGCGGGATCGTCCGCCACAGGTAGCGGAGGTCGGCGTCGCTCGCGTGGAGGCAGCCCGCCGAGACGGCGGCGCCGATCCCCGAGCCGCCGTGGATGGCGACGAAGTACGAGACGTTCGACTTCCAGCCGGCGGGCGGGTGGGGCTGGTGGGCGGTGAGGCCGAGGATGCAGCAGCCGTAGACGGAGCCGAAGCGGGCGCCGGCGAGCTTCTCCGAGACGGCGAAGCGGCCGGTCGGCGTCGGCGACGTCGCCGCCCCGACCGCGATCGGGATCGCGCGGACGACGCGGCCGCCGCGCAGAACGAAGAGCTCGCGCCGCGACAGCGAGGCGTGCAGAGCCCACGGATCGGGGCGCAGGGAGACGTCGCTCCCGCGCTCCACCCAGCCGTGATAGCCGTTCTGCAACGCCTCCGACGTCACCTCGAGCCACTGGCCGTGGACGGCGACGACGCCGAGCGCGATCGGCCCGCCGAAGACGCTTTTCGGGCCGACCTCGGCGAGCGGCCGGCCGCCCGGCGCGGCGCGAAGGACGACGGTCGAGTGCAGCGGACGCGCGACGAGATCCGTGACCTGGACCGTCCGCGTCGCCGCGGCGTGGGAGGCGAGCGTCGCGACTGTGGCGACGGTGGCGAGGAATCCGGTCATCGCCACAGCCTTCGACATCGCGGCGCGCAATGCAAGGTTCGCGCAGAGGATCCCGCAGAACCTGTGTCATCCTGCCGGAGTGCGCGTCCGTGACCTCAACTGGTTCCGGCTCGAGGAGTACCTCCGCCACGACGACCGGATCGTCCTGCCGCTCGGCTCGACCGAGCAGCACGCCTACCTCTCGCTCGAGACCGACAACATCCTCGCGGAGCGCGTCGCCGCCGAGGCCGCCGAGCCGCTCGGCGTTCCCGTCCTCCCCGCCCAGCCGTACGGCCTGACGCCAAGCTTCGGCGCCTACCCGGGCTCGCCGACGCTGCGGGTCGCGACGCTCGTCGCGGTCGTCCATGACCTCCTCGACTCACTGTGCGCGCAGGGGTTCCGCAGGATCCTGATCGTCAACGGCCACGGGGGGAACCAGCCCGCCGACGCCGCTCGCCGCGAGTGGAACGCCGCGCACGATGATGCGCAGGCGCTCTACCACAACTGGTGGATCGGGCCGCGCGTCTGGGGTCTCGTGCAGGAGCTCGACCCGGGCGCGAGTCACGCCTCGTGGATGGAGAACTTCCCGTGGACACGCCTTCCCGGCGTCGAGTTGCCGCGCGAGCGGAAGGAGCCGCTCGAGCAGCCGCTTCCCGCCGCCCCCGGCGCGATGCGAGAGGCCGCCGGCGACGGCCAGTACGGCGGCTTCTACGAGCTGCCGGACGAGGACGTCCTACGAGTCTGGGCCGCAGGCGTGGAGGAGACGCGCGCAGTAATCGAGCACGGCTGGCGTTAGGCGAAGCGCACTTCAACCGTTCGAACCACGCGAACGCCCAGGCGGCGGCGTAAGACGCAGGCTTACGACGCCGCGAACCAGCGAGCGGGCGCGCGAAGCCCGCGCGCTCGCGACGGCGGAACGGCTCGAACCCGCGTCACTCCAACAAAGCCCTCAGCACGGAGCAGGCCCGGGATCGCAATCCCGGGCCTGCGCAGTTCGATTGGGAGCGAGCGGGTGCGAAGCACCCGCGAGCTACCCGATGCGGACGGGCGTTCCGAGCGGGAGCAGCCTCGCGAGCCGCTGGATCACCGTGTTGGGCACGCGGATGCAGCCGTGGCTGACGTTCGTGCCGAGTCCCTGGGGATCGTCGGTCCCGTGGAGGCCGATCTCCCCCGGCCCGCCGCCGAAGTGGTAGAGCGTGTTCGAGAACGCCGACGTCCCGAACGCGTACGGCCCGTACACCCCGTTCGGATCGGGCTGCTTCAGGAGCATGACGAGGAAGTAGGTCCCCTTCGGGGTCGACGTGATCGAGCGGCCGACTCCGGCCTTCGTCGTCAGCAGCCGGCGGCCGTTGTCGTAGACCGTGACGCTGTGACGGGCGAGCGAGACGACGACGCCGTACGGGTCGTACGTCAGCGTCACGGATCGATCGCGAACCCAGCCGGTGCTGCCGTCCGGACGCTTCGGGAGATAGATCTTCTCCCAGCCCGGCCGCCGCTCGGCGACGAGGAAGACGCGCGGCTGCCCGACCCCGTTCCTCTCCTGGTAGTGGAGGAAGGGACGGCGCGCTCCGAGTTGCTTGTAGACCGCGACCGTGCCGCGGGCGGTGGCGACGACCGCCCGCTTCGGCAGCGGATCTCGCTGCGTGGCGGCCGACGCCTTCCCGTGGGCGGGAGCCGCGATTGCGAGTACCGCTGCGAGCGCGCTTGCGCTCGCAGCGGCGGCGATTCCCCTTCTCGCTCTCATCTCGCTACCCGGTGAAGCTCGCGGCGCCCGTCTTCGCCCGCGCCGGGCGCGCGCGGTGCGTGACGGCCTTCACGCCCGACTTCGTCTCCGTCGCGCTGGCGACGCCGCCACTGGAGCCGGAGCTGGAGCCGGAGCTCGAGCCGGAGCCGGAGCTCGTCGTCGTGGTGGTGGTCGTCGTCGTGGCGGTGGTGGTGGTCGCGGGAACGACGCAGCCGTTGTTCCAGATCGCCTGACCGGTCGCATCCCAGTTCAGGGAGTACGTCTTCCCGTCGTAGGTGAACGGCGGGATGATGTCGGCGGCGTGCTCCCGGTAGTGGCCGTGGTAGACGCCCGAGGCCGACGGCGAGATGCGGACGTAGCCGTTCGCCGCCGTGTCCGGCGGGGTGGCGTGACAGATCGTCACGTGCTGCTGTGCGTTGGACGAATTGCCGCCGGACGATCCGTGCGGGTTCTTCGCGAAGGCGGGAACGGCGGCGGCGGCAGCCACCGTCGTGACCCCGAGGACCGCAAGAGCGATTCGCTTGTCGTGAAACATTGGTCTTCTCCCCTAGCTGCAGTGGTACGACGCGTGAGAAACGCGCCTGCAGCCCGCGGAGGTACGGCTGACCAGGACTTTTCAGCGGCTGTGCTGCAGGACCCAGGCCGCGATGTTCTGGGCCTGCTGCACCGGAGTGGCACCCCCCGCCGGCGGCGCGATCCTCGCCGACGTCCGGGCCGGCGTCTTCGCCGGTTGTCCGCCGCCCGTCGCGACGAGCGCGGCGGCGAGGCCCGCCGCCGCCGCGACGATCACGACCGCCGCGATCGCGAGCCGGCTCCGCACCGGGCCGCGCGTGCCGGCGCGCGGCGCGAGGATCTCCGTCGCCCGCACGGCCGGATCGGCAGGAAGAGTCACCGTCTCCGCTTCGGAGCCGAACGGCGCGAGTCGCCGAGCAAGCGCGGCCGCGGACGGCGGGCGATCCTCGGGACGCTCCGCCAGGCAGTCGGTGACGACGGCGGCGAGCTCCAGCGGCACCCCGCGGAGCCGAACCGGCTCACCGCGCGCGGGCGGCTGCCCCGTGAGCAGCTCGTGGAGAACCGCGCCGGCCGCGTAGATGTCGGCAGCCGCGGTCACCTGCTCGCCGCGCGCCTGCTCCGGCGCGAGATAGCCGATCGTGCCGAGCACCGTCCCGGCGAGCGTCAACCGCGTCCCTTCCTCCCCGAGAGCGATCCCGAAGTCCCCGAGCTTGAGCACGCCGTCTCGCCCGAGCAGGAGGTTCTGCGGCTTCACGTCGCGATGGACGAGACCGGCCGCGTGGACTGCGGCGAGGCCCGCGCAGATCTGCACGCCGAGCCCGGCTGCTTCCGCCGCGGAGAGCCTGCCGCGCCGCGCGACGTGCTCGGCGAGCGTCTCGCCCTCGACGTACTCCATCGCGATGAACGGCAGGCCGTCGTCGACGCCGACATCGAAGACACGGACGACGTTCGGATGGTTGAGCCGTGCCGCGAGTCGCGCTTCGCGGAGGAAGCGGCGGCGGAGGTCGTCATCCCGCGAGAGGTTGTCGGCGAGACGCTTGAGCGCGACGAGCCGTTCGAGCTCGACGTCTCGCGCGAGGTCGACGACGGCCATGGCGCCGTGACCGAGCGGCCGAACGACCTCGTAGCGCCCTGCGAGCACGGCGGCGCTCAGTGGTCCGCCCCCATCGGGCCCGGCCCGTGCGGCGGTCCTCCGCCGTGCTTGGGCGGCTTGCCCTTCGGCCCTTTCGCCGGCGGGCCGGCCGGCTGCTTCGGCTGGACGACGTGGACGCACGCGATCCCTGCCTCGAGCGTCGTCACCGAGCTGAGCAGCGGCGTCCGGAGGCGGCTCGGGACGCTCGCGCTGCGCTGCGCGACCTGCTCCGCCAGCGACCGCGCGAGCTGCTGCGCGCGACAGCCGTCATTGGCCTGCGCGGCGGCCGCGACGGCGCTCGCCTCGCGCGCCCACTGCACGGCGAGCGCGTGAGGCAGCTTCGGCGGCGCCGACCGGCGCACGCCTGCCGAGCCGCCACAGCCGGCGGCCAGAAGGACGAAGAAGAGGAGGACGAGACCGGTCCGACGCACGTCTCTTCCTGTACCCGGTCTTGGGACGCCTCTATCCGTTCTCGCATTTCCGGCCGCGGCCGACTAATCTCAAGCGTATGCCGATGCTGCATGGGTGCGCGTTTCCGGGTTGCACGACGTTCACCCTCAGCACGTACTGCGTCGAGCACGAGCTCCTCGTCCGCGCCGTCAAGGAGACGGAACGCGTCCACGCCGCACATCCGCTCGCGGACGACGCCGACGCGGCACTGACGGCTGCCGCGGACGACGAAGCGCAGGAGCCGGCGCCGCTCTAGGCGCCGCGCCGCTAACCCTGCTCGACGAGCGGGTTCGCGACGTGAATCGGGGCGCTGGCCGGGGTCGGCCATGCCGCCTGGAGCGTGAGCGCCTGCTTCTTCGTGCACGAGGCGCACGGCAGGGCGGAGACGTGCGTGCTCGTCGACGAGAAGAATGAGATCCCGTGACCCGGCAGGGCGATCGCGAATGCGGCGACGGCGGCTGCCGAGGCGGCAGTCGCTCCTACGGCGACCCCGCCGACGAGGCGGCGCCGGAGCGCCCGCGAGCGGTGCTGGAACGCCCACGTGGGCGGCACGGCCTCGGGCTCGTTGAGCAGCCCGGACAGCGCGGTGACGTCACGCGTCCACGACCGGCACTCCGCGCAGCCGCGGAGGTGATGCTCGAGGCGAACGATCTGGAGCTCGTCGAGCTCCCCGTCGAGACGGCACGACGCGAGTGCGCGCCAGTCGGAGCAGCGGTCGGGCTGAGTACTCACACTGTTCAAGACGCCGCGGAGGCCGGGAAGTTAGCCTCGACCGGGTCTCGGGGCGCCCCGTTCAGTTGCCGAGCTGCGGGCCGGGCTGGACCGGAAGCTTGTACTCGACGATGAAGTTGTTGACGAGCCACTTGCCGCGGATGTGGTCGAGGCGCATGTCGAAGGCCTGCGGAGCCTTGACGCCCGAGCCGGCGCGCGGGTTGAGCACGACCTGCAGCAGGATCTCGCTCTTCGTCGAGGACGTGACGCGCAGGGTCGCCGTGCTCGCGTTCATCGCCGGATAGGGCTGGACGGGGATGTTGCCCGTGCGCCACTGCTTGAGGCTGATGCCGTTCTTGAGGAACGGGCCCGCGAGCGCGTAGGCGGTATCGAGGTTCTTCCGCACGACGGCCGTCTCGATGAACGTCCGCGCGACCTGGAGCGCCGACGCCGCGGGCGCCACCTTCACGTTCTGCGCCGGCGTCGTGTCGGTCGGCTTCGGCGTGTTGATCGTGGAGACGCTCGCCGGCTGGCCGCTGCCGCGGCTGAGAACGACCGCGAGGAGGGCGGCGACGCCGAGCACGAGCACGGCGGCGCTGACCCACATCAGCCTCCGCTGGTTGCGGGGCGACGCGAGGAAGCCGGCCGGGGATGAAGTCGTCGACGCCATGTGACTCGGATCAAAGTACCAGACGAATTTCGGGCCGGTTGGTTAGTTTCGCCTGCTTAGACGAAGCTTAGAAGGCACGGCGCGAGGGGTCGATCGCCGCCCCGAGCATGACGACGAACAGGCCGAAAACGAACAGTCCCATCGAGGTGAGCCGCGACTCGCGCCGCTCCTCCGGCGTCGCCTTGCGGAGGCTGCGGCGGTTGCGGCTGCGGACGACCATGCCGCCGAGGATCCCGAGCGGGCTCGGACGGATCTCTTCCTCGGCGTCCCGGTCGGCGCGCATCGGACCGCGACTACCGATGGCGAGACTCGCGAAGAGCACCCCGGCGCCGACGAGGTAGTAGCCGACCGCCAGCGCGTGCGGGACGTTCTTGCCGGCGAGCGCGCCGATCGAGGCCGAGATCGCCGCTGTGCCGCCGAGGACGACCGCGAGGATCACGACGAGGCGGCGCAGCGCTGCGCGGAGCACTGGCGCTACTCGGGAGCGGCGGCGGGTGCGGCCTGCTCGGCCGGCGCCGAGGAGCGGCGAAGCTCGTCATCCCCCATCGGCCAGTGCTCGAGGGGGAAGTGGCAGGCGAATTCGTGGTCGCTCGCACCCGAGACCGAGGTCAGCAGCGGCTCGTCGACGTTGCACTTGCCGTCCACGAAGCGCGGGCAGCGCGGATGGAAGCGGCAGGCGGCGGGCGGGTTGATCGGGCTCGGCACGTCGCCGGTGAGCACGATCTGCTTACGCGCCCGTCCGAGGGCCGGATCGGCGATCGGCACGGCCGAGAGGAGCGCCCCGCTGTACGGATGCTTCGGCGCGGCGTAGAGCTCGTCCCTCGACCCGGTCTCGACCGGCTTGCCGAGGTACATGACGAGGACGCGGTCCGAGACGTGGCGGACGACGTTGAGGTCGTGCGCGATGAAGATGTACGTGAGGTCGAAGTCGCGCTGGAGATCCTTGAGGAGGTTGAGGATCTGCGCCTGCACGGAGACGTCGAGCGCCGAGACGGGCTCGTCGCAGATGATCAGCTTCGGGTTGATCGAGAGCGCGCGCGCGATCCCGATGCGCTGCCGCTGGCCGCCGGAGAACTCGTGCGGGAAGCGGTTGTAGTGCTCGGGGTTGAGACCGACGATCTCGAGCAGCTCCTGTACGCGCTTCTTCCGCTCGGCGTCCGTGCCGATGCGGTGAACCTCGAGCGGCTCGGCGATGATCGCGCCGACGCGCTTGCGTGCGTTGAGCGACGCGTACGGATCCTGGAAGACCATCATCATGTCGCGCCGGATCGGCCGCATCTCGGCGCGACCGAGGTGCGTGATGTCGTGCCCGTCGAAGATGACCTTGCCCCCGGTCGGCTCGAGCAGACGGGCGACGCAGCGCGCCATCGTCGACTTGCCGCAACCGGACTCGCCGACCACCCCGAGGGTCTGGCCGGCTTCGACCGTGAAGCTGACACCGTCGACGGCCTTGACCTGGGCGATCTCCTTCTGGAAGACGAGACCCCGGGTGACCGGGAAGTACTTCTGAAGATCCTCGACGACGAGCAGCTCGCTCATACGGCCTTCTCCGCCTGAGCGTCCAACGCGGACTTCGCCACGGCCGCCGTCAGCGCAGCCTTCTTCTGCGCCCAGATGCGGGTGCGATCGCCGGCGTCGAGGTGGCAGCGGAAGTGATGCTCTTCCTTCCCCTCCGCAGGACGCAGCTCGGGCAGCTCCTCGCGACAGCGGTCGAAGGCGTAGGCGCAGCGCGGGTTGAACGCGCAGCCCGGCGGCGGCCGCAGCAGCGACGGCGGCTGGCCGGGGATCTGCTCGAGGCGCTCGGCGTTGATGTCGACGCGCGGCAGCGAGCCGAGCAGGCCCCACGTGTAGGGCATCTCCGGCTTCTCGAAGAGGTCGTCGACCTTCGCCTCCTCGACGACGCGGCCGCCGTACATCACGATCACGTCGTCCGCGAGCTCGGCGACGACGCCGAGATCGTGGGTGATCATCACGATCGCCATGCCGTGCTCGTCCTGCAGCTTCTCCATCAGCCGCAGGATCTGCGCCTGGGTCGTGACGTCGAGCGCGGTCGTCGGCTCGTCGGCGATCAGGACCTCCGGCTGGTTGATCAGCGCCATCGCGATCATCACGCGCTGGCGCATGCCGCCCGAGAACTGGTGCGCGTAGTCGTCGATGCGCGTCTCGGCGCGCGGGATCTCGACCTCCTTGAGGACCTCGATCGCGCGGCGCCTCGCCTCGGCGCGCGGCACGTCGTTGTGGATGAGGACTGCCTCCTCGAGCTGCCACCCGATCTTCTTCACCGGGTTGAGCGAGGTCATCGGGTCCTGGAAGATCATCCCCATCCGCTGGCCACGGATGTTGTGCAGCTGCGACGCGCGCAGGCCGAGGATCTCCTGTCCGTCGAAGCGCACGGAACCGGTCATCTCGGCGTGGCGCGGATCGACGAGACCCATCACCGTGAGGAACGTGACGCTCTTGCCGGATCCCGACTCGCCCACGATGCCGAGCGTCTGGCCGCGGTCGAGCGAGAAGGACACGCCGCTGACCGCCTTGACGACACCGTCGTCGGTGCGGAAGCGCGTGTGGAGATCCTGGACTTCGAGTAGCGCCATTCGCTACGTCAGCCGGATCCGTGGGTCAAGCCACGCGTAGAGGACGTCGACGATGAAATTGAAGACGATCACCGAGAGGGTCGCGAAGAGGACGATCCCGACGATCGTGGGCAGGTCGAAGCGCGGCCCCGACTGGATCAGCT
Organism: Gaiellaceae bacterium; assembly: GCA_035652255.1. GTDB lineage: Bacteria > Actinomycetota > Thermoleophilia > Gaiellales > Gaiellaceae > Palsa-739. The sequence continues at coordinate 14,017 of DASRED010000030.1, forward strand.
GCTGGCCGAGCCCGGGCATCCCGAAGACGATCTCGATCAGGGCGACGCCGCCGAGGAGCAGGCCGAGGTCCATCCCGAGGATCGTGACGACCTGGAGCATGCTGTTCCGCAGCACGTGCTGGAAGAGCACGCGCGCAGGAGAGGCGCCCTTGGCCTGCGCCGTCCGGACGTAGTCCTCCGACATCGTCTCCATGACGTTGGCGCGAATGAGCCTCGTGTAGAGGGCCGCGCTGCCGACGGCGAGGGTGAGCCAGGGCAGGATCAGGTGGTAGGCCCACTGGCCGACGCCGGAGCAGCCTCCGACCGAGTGGTTCGGGATCGGGCTGCAGTAGTCGTTGATCGGCGTCCAGCCGAGCTTGAAGCTGACGAGGTAGATGAGGATCAGGCCGACCCAGACCGCCGGCGCCGAGATCCCGAAGAGGACGAAGACCATTCCCATGCGATCGAGGATCGAGCGCGGGCGGAGCGCCGAGATGACTCCGGTCGGGATGGCGATCAGGAGATAGAGGACGACGCCGCCGAAGACGATCGAGGCGGTGACGGGGATCTCCTGGGCAAGCTCGGTGCGGACCGGCAGCCCGTTCGCGTAGGAGTGCCCGAAGTCGGCGTGGCGGACGAGGTTCCAGACGAACAGCCAGTACTGCTGGTAGATCGGCAGGTCGAGGTGCAGGGCATGCCGGATGTGGGCCACGATCTCCGGCTTCGTCGCCTTGCCGGCCGCGAGCACGGCCGGGTCGGAGGGGACGACGAAGAAGATCAGGTACGTGATCATCGTCGCCGCCACGAAGAGGAAGAACGCCCAGAAGAGGCGGCGGATGAGGAAATAGCCCACGGTGTGTCTCTGTCTGTGTCGGGTTAGTCGACGAGGTGAATCGTACGTGGTTTTTCGGAGGGGCGCCCGAGGGCGCCCCTCCGTTCGTTCGTCCTACTAGTGGGTCCCTACTTGAGCGTGATCGCGTTCCAGAAGGGCTGGCCCCACCATGCGCTGTAGACCCAGTTGCCGACCCGGTTCGACGTCATGATCCGCGAGTTGGCGATCTGCGTCGGGAGAATCGGCGCGTAGTGCGTCATGAACAGCTTGTCGAGCGCGCCATACGCGGCGGCCCGCTTGGCACCCGTCAACGAGGCGGCGTGATCCATCGCCGTGTTGAAGCGGGCGTTGTTGAAGTACTCGTAGTCCGTGTTGCCGGTATCGCCGATGGTGCGACCGTCGAAGTTGACGTTGATGTAGTCGTAGCCGTCGGCGTAGTCAGCGCACCAGCCGCCGTAGGCGGTGATGTTGTAGCCGTTCGGCCCTTCCGCGGTCGCCTTCGTCTCGAGGGCGCCGTAGAAGTTCGACGGATCGGACGGCTGCAGGCTGGGATTCATCCCGAGCTTCGTGGCCTGAGCCTGGATGTACTCGGCGACGTTCGTCTGGTAGACGCTCGCAGCACGGTAGTAGATGACGAGCGGAGCACCGGTGAGCGCGCTGCCACCGACCTGCTTCGCCTTGTTGAGGTCACCGTTGGCCCCGTACACGTCGAACTTCTTGTAGCCGGGGATGGCGGGGACGAGCACCTGGTCAGACGCAGCGCCGGACAGCGCGCCCGCGAAGTTGATGATCGCGTTGCGGCTGATGGCGTAGTTCAGCGCCTTGCGGATGCTGGCCTTGGACGTCGAGTGGTCGGCCGCCCGCGTGTTCAGCGCGTTCCAGGTGATGCACGTCGTCGGGCCGACATGGAAGCGGCCCTTGTTGACGCCGTACTTCGCGATCGTCTTCGAGACGTCCTGCGAGGGGACGCCCGCGAGGTCGACCTGGTTCTTCTCAGCCTGGAGGAGCTGCGGATCGCCGTTCGACGTCGGGTAGCTCTTCACGATGATCTGGTTCGGGTTCGCCGGCCAGTTCGTCTTGAAGTAGCTGCTCTTCGGGAAGTGCGGGTTCCGCTTGATCACGGTCAGCTGGTTGAGGTTGTTGCTGGTGATGTAGTACGGACCGGCCGACGCGTACTTCAGGACGCCGGCGTCGCTGTTCGAGTACGGCATGTTCGACGGGATGGCCTGGAACCACGGCATACCCATGATGCCGATGAACTGCGGGACGACCTGGGTCAGGTGGAGCGTGAGCGTGAGACCCTTGGCCGTGACGCCGGAGATGTGCTGCGGCGGGTTCTGGCTGCACTGCGGCCCGTGCGGGCACGCGTACGGGCCCGTCTGGGCGAATGCCTGACCGCCCTTGAGGAAGACGTCGAGCCCGTCGTAGATCCCGTACGGGGCGAACATCTGCGGGCTGATGTTCCGCTCGAAGGACCGCTGGAACGACGCCGCCGTGACCGGCGTGCCGTTGCTGAACTTCAGGCCCTTGCGAATGTGGAACGTGTAGGTCTTCCCGTCCTTCGAGACGGTCGGGAACGACGCGGCAGCCTCAGGAATGAGCTGCGTGCCGGCCGCACCGGCCTTCGTCGGGAAGTTCACCAAGGTCATCTCGGTGTTGTAGAGCAGCCCCCAGTCATTGCTGACGTACGAGAGCTGCGGGTCGAGCGTGTCGAACGCGCCGACCTGCGTGACGACCAGGTTCCCGCCAGTCTTGGCGGCCCGATGCGTCTTCGCCGTAGCCACACCAACGACCATGGCGGCGGCGAGCAACGCTACTCCCATGCTCAGCATGAACAGGGAGAGCAGATGCTTCCTGCGCATATGACTCCTTCCGTGTCGGCGCCGCACGCCCTCACGCGCGGCCCGGTTGTGGTGAGTGAGAGACACCAGTTAGTAGAGACGTTCGTCGAGCGAAAGAGTTAGAGAGGAAATCTTCACGGCCGCAGGGCTCGGGGTCAGATCCGCGAGCGCGGGTCGAAGGCGTCGCGGAGACCGTCGCCGAGGAGGTTGAAGGCGATCGTCGTGAGGAGGATCGCCGCGCCCGGCAACAGGAGGATCCAGGCGTCCGTCTGGACGTAGGTCGGAGCCTGCGCGAGCAGGTTGCCCCAACTCGCGGTCGGCGGCACGATCCCGAGCCCGATGTACGAGAGGCCGGCCTCGCCGAGGATGTTCCCGGCGACGAGGATGCTCGAGTAGACGATGATCGGCGCGACGAGGTGCGGCAGCAGATGCGACCGCATGATCCGCCAGTCGCTCGCTCCCGTCATCCGCGCGGCCTCGACGAACTCCTTCTCGCGGAGCGAGAGGATGACGCCGCGCATGATCCTCGCCGGATAGAACCAGCCGAAGACGCTGAAGATGAGCACGAGCGTGAAGACGCCGTGCTGGAGGACGCCGAGCGTGACGCCGTTCAGCTGCGGGCCGGCCACGATGGCCAGGCCGATGATGAACAGGAGCACGGGGAAGACCATCACGATCTCGATCAGGCGCGAGATGACGGTGTCGACCCAGCCGCGGAAGTAGCCGGCGAGCAGTCCCATCACGACGCCGATCGTGACGGAGAAGAAGGTCGCGAGGACGCCGACCTCGAGCGAGGTCTGAGCGCCGTAGAGAAGCCGCAGGAACATGTCGTGACCGGTCTGGTCGGCTCCGCCGAGGATGAACAGCGTGTGGCCGAAGTGACCGGGGGCGCCCGTGTACGGGGCGAGCGAGACGTGCGTCCACGGCGGCACCGGCACGTCCGAGACCTGCGTGACGGCGGTGAGGAAGATGTCGTTCGGCCCGTGGCCGAGCAGGTGGGCGGCGAGCGGGCCTCCGGCGAACGCTGCGATGAAGAGGCAGACGATGAAGCCGGCGCTGATGACGGCCAGCTTGTCCCGCCTGAAGCGGACCCAGACGAGCTCCCAGTAGCCGCGGGCCTTGACCTCGGCCTCCGACGGCACGGCGACTGGGGGCCGGATCCCGGTGTGTTCGACGCTCGCGCTCACGACCGCGAGGAAAGTACCGTAAAGAGGGTCGGGTTGCCACCCATTCGACTCGATTGGACGTGCGCGCAGCGGAAAAGTTAGGCGGCTAGGCGGTGCGCTCGGCGGCGAGACGGGCGAACCAGTCGAGCGCCTCGGGGTTGGCGAGCGAGTCTCGGCTCGCCACATCCTCCATTCGCGCCCCGGTCAGGAGCCGCTTCACAGGCACCTCGAGGATCTTGCCGGAGAGCGTGCGCGGGATCGCCGGCGCGGCCCGCACCTCGTCGGGGACGTGCCGCGGCGAGCAGTCCTCGCGGATCCGGCGGCGAATCTCCGCCGTGAGCTCGTCGTCCAGCTCGGCTCCTCCGCGCAGGACGACGAAGAGAGCGATCCGGCTGCCGTCGCCGTCCGGGATCTCGACGACGAGCGCGTCGAGCACGTCGTCGAACGCGAGGACGGAGCGGTAGAGCTCGCTCGTCCCCATCCGCACGCCGCCGCGGTTGATCGTCGCGTCGGAGCGGCCCGTGATGATCGCCGTCCCCCGCTCGGTGATCTCGATCCAGTCGCCGTGGCGCCAGACTCCCGGGAACTCCGCGAAGTAGCTCTCGCGGTAGCGCGAGCCGTCCTCGTCCCCCCAGAGATAGAGAGGCATCGACGGCATCGGCTCGGTGATCACGAGCTCGCCGACGTCGCCGACGAGCGGCCGGCCGTCCTCGCTCCACGCCTCGACCTTCGCGCCAAGCGCGCGCGCCTGCAGCTCGCCGCGGTAGACGGGCAGGACCGGGACGCCGCCGACGAACGCGGTGCAGACGTCGGTGCCGCCGGACGTGGAGAAGAGCCACGTGTCCTCGCCGAGCTCGTCGCGCACCCAGTCGAAGCCTTCGGGCGAGAGCGGCGAGCCGGTCGAGCCGACGCTGTCGAGGCGGGAGAGGTCGCGGCCCGCGCGCGGCTCGACTCCGTCCTTCTGGCAGGCGGCGATGTAGCCGGCGCTCGTGCCGAAGCACGTGATGCCGGCCGCGTCGGCGAGATCCCAGAGCGTGCCGAGGTTGGGGTAGGCGGGATTGCCGTCGAAGAGGACGATCGCCGCGTCTGAGAGCAGCCCGCCGACGAGGAAGTTCCACATCATCCAGCCGGTGGTCGTGAACCAGAAGACGCGGTCGCCGGCGCGCGCGTCGAGGTGGAGGCGGAGCTTCTTGAGGTGCTCGAGGAGGATGCCGCCCTGCCCGTGCACGATCGCCTTCGGCAGGCCGGTCGTGCCCGAGCTGTAGAGCACCCAGAGCGGGTGGTCGAACGGCAGCTGCGCGAAGTCGAGCTCCGCCGGCGGCAGTTCCCAGTCGCCGCCCGCGAGATACGGGAGGACGAGCGTCCGCTCGACCGTGGGCAGCTCCCGCTGCAGCGCCGCACGCGCGTCGCTCCGGTCGAAGTCCTTGCCGCCGTAGCGGTAGCCGTCGACCGCGAGGAGCACCTTCGGCTCGATCTGGGCGAAGCGGTCGACGACGCTGCGGACGCCGAACTCGGGCGCGCAGCTCGACCAGACCGCGCCGATGCTCGCGCAGCCGAGAAAGGCGGCGACCGTCTCCGGGATGTTCGGGAGATAGGCGGCGACGCGGTCTCCGGCGACGACTCCCGACTCCCGCAGCGCTCCTGCCACCGCGCCGGCCCGGGCTCGCAGCTCTCCCCACGTCCACTCGCCGAGCGGCCGGAGCTCGGAGGCGTGGAGGATCGCCGGCTCGGAGTCGTCGCGATTCCGGAAGACGTGCTGCGCGTAGCTGAGCTCGGCGCCGGGGAACCACTCCGCGCCGGGCATCTCGCGGCGGCCGAGGACGCGGTCGAACGGCGCGCTCGCCTCGACCGCGAAGAACTCCCAGATCGAGCCCCAGAACCCCTCGAGGTCGCCGACCGACCACTGCCAGAGATCGTGGTAGCCCTCGAGCCGCAGGCCGCGCGTCTCGTTCAGCCACTCCCGGTAGCGCGTGATCGTTGCGGACGCAACTCGCTCGGGGCTCGGCTCCCAGACGATCGGCGGCGCGTCGGACACGAAGCCGATGCTAGCCCCGTGCCCAACAAGACATGACGCACCTGGACACGTCCGGTGCCAGGCACCGGACGTGTCCAGAACGGCCCAGCGCCGCGCAACCAGGCGCGGCGATGTCTATTGAAGCCATGTCCGGTGCCTGGCACCGGACATGGCTGGTTGGGATATGTCCCGGCCGGACGGGCTATTGCTTTCGGGCGATGGCGCGGGCCAACTCGCGCTTCGACATCTTCGAGCGGCCCGCGACGCCGAGGCGCCTTGCCCGCTCGTAGAGCTGCTCCTTCGTGTTCTGCTCGACGTCGACGCCGCCGAACGTCTCCCCCTCGCCCCGGCGCTTCTGCGCCGTCGTCTTCTTCGAGCGAGGATCGCTCGGGCCGGGCTCGCGCTTCGGAACCCAGCGGTCGCCGCGCTTCTCGTGCGTGCGCTTCAGCGCGGCCATCGCCGTCCGGTGGGCGCGCTCGCCCTCGCCGTACTGCTCGGCCGCCGCGTCGTGCGCCTTCGCGAACGTCCGCTGCGCCTTCGAGCCGGAGCGCTTCAACGTGTCCGGCAGCTCCGAGCGTCTCACCCTGTCCTTCGTCGCCATCTTCGGCATCTCAGCCGGCGGCCTCCTGGTTGAGGCCGGCCTTGAACATACCGCCGGTCGCGATCTTCGTCAGGAGCTTGTCGGCCTGCGATTCCTCGTCGAGCGTCTGGTCCATGAGCTCGCGGATCGAGTCGAGGCCGCAGTCGTCGGCGAGCTGGCGCGCGGTCCCATACGCGGCGATCTCGTAGTGCTCGACCCGCTGCGCGGCGGCGATCAGGGCCGCGTCCTTCGCGGTCGGGTCGCCGTCCATCTCGACGATCTCCTCGCCCTCGGCGATGAGGCCCTTCATCCCCTTGCACTCCTCGCTCGGGGAAGTGATGCCGAGCTCGCCGAGCGCCTCCTCGACGCGCTTCACGTGGCCGCGCGTCTCGTCGAGATGCTCCTGGAACGCGGTCTTCAGCTCGTCGTGGTGCGCCGCCTGCGCCAGCTTCGGCAGAGCGCCGACGAGCTGGGTCTCGGCGCTGTGCAGGTCCTCGAGCTGCTCCTTCAGAACGTCCTTGAGCGAATGGAATCCCATCGCCAGTCCCCTTTCCTCGGATGCGTGATTTCCCGCAAGCAGGTTCCGCGCTTCCCGATGCCCAAACCGGGGACCCGTCAGTAAGGTGCGGCAATGGCCGAAGACACGCTCACCACCACGGACACGCTGACCATTCGCGACAACCGCACGGGGGAAGAGGTCGAGATTCCCGTCGTCGACGGGACGATCCACGCGACCGAGCTCCGCAAGCTCGGCCTCATGTCGTACGACCCGGCCTTCCTCAACACCGCCTCGACGCGAAGCTCGATCACGTACATCGACGGCGACGCCGGCATCCTCCGCTATCGCGGCTATCCGATCGAGCAGCTCGCCGAGGACGCGAGCTTCCTCGAGATCGCGTGGCTCCTGTTCGAGGGCGAGCTGCCGACGAAGGAGCAGCTCGAGGCGTGGCAGGACGAGGTTCGCCTGCACACGTACGTCCACACGAACGTCACGCAGTTCCTCGACGGCTTCCGCCACGACGCGCACCCGATGGGGATGCTGCTCGGGGCGACCGCCGCGCTCTCGACCTTCTATCCCGACGCGAAGGAGATCGGCGACGAGGAGAGCCGCCGCCTCCAGCGCGTGCGCCTCATCGCGAAATTCCCGACGATCGCCGCCTGGGTCTTCCGCCACAGCCGCGGACTGCCGTACGTCTTCCCGCGCAACGACCTCGACTACATCGGCAACTTCGTCAACATGACGTTCGAGATCGGCGGGCGGCACGAGCCGAATCCCGTGCTGCAGCGGGCGCTCGAGATCCTGCTCATCCTCCACGCCGACCACGAGCAGAACTGCTCGACGAACGCCGTGCGCGGCGTCGGCTCCTCGCAGGTCGATCCCTTCTCCGCCGTCTCGGCCGGGATCGCGGCGCTCTACGGGCCGCTGCACGGCGGCGCGAACGAGGCCGTGCTCCGGATGCTCGACGAGATCGGCGACGTCAAGAACGTCCCCGCCTTCATCGAGGGAGTGAAGAAGCGCGAGCGGCTGCTCATGGGCTTCGGCCACCGCGTCTACAAGAACTACGACCCGCGCGCCAAGCTGATCAAGCGCGTCGCCGACGACGTCTTCGCGCAGACCGGGCTCGACCCGAAGCTCGAGATCGCGCTCGAGCTGGAGCGGATCGCGCTCGAGGACGACTTCTTCGTCGAGCGCAAGCTCTACCCGAACGTCGACTTCTACTCCGGGATCATCTACCGGGCGATGGGCTATCCGACCGACTACTTCACGGTGCTCTTCGCGCTCGGGCGGCTGCCCGGCTGGCTCGCGCAGTGGGAGGAGATGCTCGAGGACCCCGAGCAGAAGATCGCCCGGCCGCGGCAGGTCTACACGGGTTACGACGAGCGCGACTTCGTGCCGCTCGACCAGCGCTAGCTAGGAGACCTTCGCGCAGGCGCGGGTGGGCGTCGTCTGCGTCCGCCACGAGCCGCCGGCGAGGATCTCCTCCGACACGCAGAGCTGCGTCCCCGTCGGCAGCTTCTTCGGGACGGCGAAGCGGGGGAAGTCGCCGACCGACGCGCGCTCCTCGGCAAGGGTGTCGTGACACCCGTCGCCGGTGGTGACGGTGTGGCCGGCCTGGTCCTTGCAGAACGTCTGATCCGGCGGGAGGCCGTGATGCGTCCGGCCGGGGAACGTGCCGCCGTCGGTCGCGAGGACGAGCCGCCACGTCTTGCCGGCCAGCGGAGACTCCGTAGCCGAGAGATAGGCGATCGCGTCGGTGACGGTCGAGCCGTTGTGGAAGACCTTCAGACAGAGGTGCCCCTGCGGCTCGGGCGAGCACGGCAGCGAGATCCCTCCCGAGCCACCGCAGCCGGCCAGCAGGACGACGCCGACGAGCGCAACGACAATGCCGATCAACCCCCGCGGCACGGCGCGATTCTACGGATGCCAAAGTGGCCGCGCCACGCAACGCTGGGGGCATGGACGGGCATTCGCTTGCCCGGCGCTCGGCGGCCGAGGCCGTCGGCACCGGGCTCCTCGTCTTCGTCGGCGGCGGCTCGATCCCCGCCCTCCTCCTCCTCGACGACGGCAAGGCCTTCACGGGGCCCGACCTCGGCCTCGTCGCTCTCGCCTTCGGCGCCGTCGTCGCCGCCTGCGTCTACGTGCTCGGGCCGATCTCCGGCTCGCACATCAACCCCGCGGTGACCGTCGCGTTCGCCGCGACGCGCCGCTTCCCGTGGCGGGAGGTTCCCGCCTACGTGACGGCCCAGCTCGCCGGCGCGGCCGGCGGCGCGTTCCTCATGTGGGGCGTCTTCGGCTCGCGGGGCACCCGCCTCGGCGACGGCTTCGGCCTCGCCTACTTCGACCGGGGAACCGTGAGCTGGGGATCCGCCTTCCTCGCGGAGGCGATCGCCACCGCGATCTTCCTCTTCATCATCGTCGGGGCGATCGATCACCACACGCCGCAGACTGTCGCCGGCGTCCTGATCGGCATCACGCTCGCGGCGATCGTCCTCGCGATCGGGCCTCTCACCTGCGCCGCGATGAACCCGGCCCGCGTCTTCGGGCCGCTCCTCGTGCAGACGGTCGACGGGTCGGGCGCGCACAACTGGCTCCAGCTGATCGGCGCGTACGCGCCGGCGGAGCTGCTCGGTGCGATCGTCGCCGCCTTCGGCTACGACGCGCTCAAGGGAAGAGCGCCGTCAGCGCATCCCGCTGCTCAGGCGAAAGCGGAGACGCGAGCGCAGCGAGCGCCGGCTGCAACTGTGCGGGGCGTCGCGGCCCGATAACGACGGAGACGAGCGGATCGACGAGGAGCCAGGCGAGCGCGAGCGCGGCCGGATCGCCGCGCCGCTCGAGCTCCTCCAGGCGGTCGAAGACCTCGTCGGCCTGGAGATGCGCGTACGCCTCGGGCCGCTTCGTCATCCGCGAGCCCTCGGGCAACGCTTCGCCGCGGCGGTACTTGCCCGTCAGCCAGCCGCCCGCGAGCGGGCTGAAGGCCTGGAACCAGACACCGTGCTCGGCGCAAAGCGGCAGGACCTCCCGCTCCTGCTCGCGGTCGAGGAGCGAGTAGGAGTTCTGGACGGCAGCGACCGAGCCGGCGGCGACCGCCTCGCGAAGCCGGCCGCCGTCGACGTTGCTGAACCCATAGGCGCCGATCTTCCCCGCCGCGACGAGCTCCTCGAAGACGCCCACGACCTCCGCGACCGGCACCGCGGCGTCCCATTCGTGCGCGAGATAGAGGTCGACGCGGTCGACCCCGAGTCGGTCGAGGCTCGTATCGATCTGCCGCCGGACGCGCGCGGGCGCGAGGCCGTGATCCTCGCCCTCGTCCATCCGGTAGTAGGTCTTCGTCGTCAGGCGGAGCCCGTCGGGGCGGCGCGACCGGATCCACGCGCCGATGTACGTCTCGCTGTGGCCGCCGCCGTACGCGTCGGCGGTGTCGAACCACGTCAGGCCCGCCTCCCACGCCGCGTCCATGAGCTCGAACGCCTGCTCCTCCGTCTCGCCCTGGCCGAAGAACGCGGGCGCGGAGCCGACCCCGCCGAAGTTCCCGCAACCGAGGATTACGCGAGGGTAGGCTCGCTCCATGGCGGCGACCCTATTGGACGTCGAGGCGATCCGCGCGCGCTACTCCTCGCTGCGGGACGGCGGCTTCGCGTTCCTCGACGCGCCCGGCGGCTCGCAGGTGCCGGACGAGGTCGGCGACGCGATCGCCCGCGCGCTGCGCGAGGCGAGCGCGAATCTCGGCGCACCGTACGAGACCGGGCGCCGGGTGGAGGAGATCCTCACCCGCGCCCGCGCCGACGCCGGCCGCTTCCTCGGCTGCTCCGCGGACGACGTGATCTTCGGCGCGAACATGACGACGCTCGACTTCGCGCTGACACGCACCGCCGCGCGCGACTGGCGGGAAGGCGACCGGATCCTCGTCTCCCGTCTCGACCACGACGGCGGCGTCGCGCCCTGGGTCGAGCTCGCCGCCGACCGCGGCTTCGAGCTCGACTGGATCGACGTCGACGAGCAGCTCCGGCTCGACCTCGCCGATCTCGAGCGGAAGCTCGACGAGCGCGTCCGCGTCGTCGCCTGCGTTGCAGCGTCGAACGCGGTCGGGACGATCACGGACGTCGCGCGCGTCGCGGAGCTCGCGCACGCCGCCGGCGCGCTGTGCTGGGTCGACGCCGTCCACTACGCGGCGCACGAGCCGCTCGACGTCGAGGCGCTCGGCGTCGACGTCCTCCTCTGCTCGCCGTACAAGTTCTGCGGCCCGCACCTCGGCCTCGCCTACGGCCGGCACGACCTGCTCGAGTCGTGGCGCGCGTACAAGGCGCGGCCGGCGGGCTCGACGCCGGTCGGGAGGAAGTTCGAGACGGGCACCGCGCCGTACGAGCTCCTCGCCGGCTTCTCGGCGACGATCGCCTACCTCGACTCGCTCGGCGGGCTCGCTCCGCTCCGCGACTACGAGCGGCAGCTCGGCGCGCGCTTCCTCGAGACGCTGCCGGAGTCGGTGACCGTCTACGGGCTGCCGACGATGGACGGACGCGTGCCGACGTTCCTGCTCAACGTCGCCGGCGTGGAAGCGGCCGGCGTCGCGACGCGCATGGCCGAGCGCGGCTACGGCGTCTGGGCGCACGACAGCTGGTACTCGCTCGGCCTGCGCGAGAAGCTCCCGTACCCGCGTGACGCGGTGCGGGTCGGCTTCATCCACTACAACACGGTGGAGGAAGTCGACGGCTTCGTACGCGAGCTCACCTCCCTGAGCTAGGGCTTTCTCCGGATGCGGCCCGTCGCCGGGCGCGCGACCGTTTCCCGTGTGTTGATCGTTGCCGCCATCGGTGGGAACGCGCTTCTGCGTCGCGGCGAGCCGCTCACGCACGCTGCCCAGCAGCGGAACCTCGAGACGGCCTGCGACGCGCTCGCGCCGCTCGCGCACGAGCACCGGCTCGTCCTCACGCACGGCAACGGCCCGCAGGTCGGGCTGCTCGCGCTCGAGGACGAGAAGGGCGGCGGCTTCCCGCTCGACGTCCTCGACGCCGAGACCGAGGGGATGATCGGCTACCTCCTCGACCGCGAGCTCCGCAGCCGGCTGCCCGGACAGGAAGTCGCGACGCTGCTCACGCAGGTTCGCGTCTCGCCGGGCGATCCCGCCTTCGGCGCGCCGAGCAAGCCGGTCGGGCCGGTCTACACCGCGTCGGAGGCGGAACGCGCGCACCGCAAGCACGGCTGGACGCTCGCGCCGGACGGGACCGGGTACCGCCGCGTCGTCCCGTCGCCGCAGCCACTCGAGATCCTCGGCCTCGCGGGCGTCGAGCTTCTCGTCGAGCGCGGCTTCGTCGTGATCTGCGGCGGCGGCGGCGGCATCCCCGTCATGCCCGATTCCGACGGCGTGCTCCGGGGAGTCGAGGCCGTGATCGACAAGGACCTCCTCGCCGCGCTGCTCGCCGAGCGGCTCGGCGCCGACCTGCTCCTCCTGCTCACGGACGTCAACGGCGCCGTCAGAGACTGGGGCACGCCCGAGGCCCGCCCGATCAAGACGACGACTCCGGGCCGGCTGCGGCGGCTCGACTTCGCCGCCGGCTCGATGGGGCCGAAGGTCGAGGCGGCGTGCCGCTTCGTCGAGCGCACCGGCGGCGAGGCCGTGATCGGCCCGCTCGCCGAGGCGGCGACGCTGCCCGAGCGCGGCGGGACGCGCGTGATTCCTGCTAGGCGGGCGTCTCGCCGGCCAGGACGCGAGCCAGCACCGTCGCGTCCACGTTCCCGCCACTGACGACACAGACGCAGCGGTCGTCCCGCTTCAGCGCGGCCGCGAGCGCGAGCGCGCCCGCCCCCTCCGCCACGACGTGAGCGCGGGAGGCGAGGAGGCGAACGGCGTCGGCGGCCTCGTCGAGCGTCACCGCGACGGCCTCGTCGACGAGCTCCCGCGCGCGCTCCCACATCCCCGGCAGAACGGCCCGGCCACCGGCGCCGTCGATCCACGACGGGCGGAACTCGATCGCGCGCGGCTTGCGGTGACCGAGCGACGCGGTGAGCGGCGCCGCCGTCTCGGGCTCGACCGCGACGACGCGCACCTCCGGCCGCAGCGCCTTCAACGCGCTCGCGATCCCCGCCGTCAGCCCGCCGCCGCCCCACGGGATCAGGACGGTGTCGAACTCCGGCGCGTCCTCGGCGAGCTCGAGCCCGATCGTCCCGTTCCCGGCCATCACCGCCTCGTCGTCGACCGGATGGACGAACAGGCCGTCGACGCCGTCGCGGCCGCGGTCGACCATCGCCTGCCACCACTCCTCGTGCGAGACGGGAATCACCTCCGCCCCGAGCGCCTCGACCCGGTCGAGCTTCGCGCGCGGCGCATCCGCGGGAGCGATGACGCGCGCCGCGACGCCCGCCTCCCGCGCCGCCCACGCGACTCCCTGCGCCATGTTCCCGGCGCTCGCCGTGACGACCCCGCCGGCGAGCTCCGGCGCCGACGCCGCGCGGATCGCCGACAGCGCACCGCGCAGCTTGAACGAGCCGACGGGCTGGAGGCACTCGAGCTTGAGAAGGATCCGAGGATCGGGGGCGTACGGGACGAGCGGCGTGCGGAGGACGTCGTCGCCGAGCCGCTCGCGTGCCCGGCGGATCTCCTCGAGCGGGATCAATCCGACTGCTTCGCCAGCTCGGTGAGCTGCGTCCGCACGGTCCACAGCTCGGGATACAGCTTGTGCTTGATCAGGCCGGCGAGGAGCTCGACCGGCGTTCCCTGTGTCCCGATCACGTCCTCGCCGATCACGCGGCCGACCATCTTCACGTGCCGGAAGCGCCAGACGCCGACCTGCTCGTCCCAGTCGATCAGCGCCTCGGCGAGCTGGTAGAGATCCTCGTTCTCGCGGCCCTGCGTGTAGACCTCGAGGAGCGAGAGGCCGCGTTCCTTCCGCAGTCCGTCGAAGGCGTTCCACAGCCGCGGCGAGATGCGGCGGATCTCGCGGAAGCCGGGCGAGTCGAAGCCGGAACCGTGCCCGAGGACGCGGCGGATCTCCTGGTACTCCCACGGCGACATCAGCTCGAGGTGCTCGAGGAACGAGATGACGTAGCGCATCGCGTGGTTCGCGCGGAGCAGCAGACGCAGCGCCGCGGCGATGTCGCGCGCCTCGACGAGGCGCGTCGCCTCCTCCACCTCGGCTGTCGCGTGCTTGAGCCAGAGCTCGGAGGACTGGTGCACGGTCTGGAAGAGGAGCTCGTCGCGGTGCACCCACTCGTCCGGCGTCTTCTGGAGGGCGAGGAGCTCGTCGGTTCGAAGGTAGCGCTCGTAGTCGGAAGCGCCCGGCCCGTCGAGGATCGGCTGGAACTCGTCCGCGTTCGGCGCGCCGCTGCTCACCAGATCCGCATCTCCAGCCCGGCGAGTGGCACGCCACCGTCCTCGGTCACCAGCCACGTGTCCTGCATGTAGAGGCATTCTCGTCCATCGGCCGAGATGGCGTGCGGGTGCATGGAGAAGACCATGTTCGCCTCGAGCTCCGTCTCGATGCCCTCGCCGAGGCGCGGATGCTCGATCATCGTCATCCCGATCGAGTGGCCGGTCACGTGGCCGAGGTGGTAGCCGCGATCCGTGAAGCCCTGCGAGACGGCGCGATGGACGTCGTGCGCGGTCGCGCCGGGCCGGAGGACGGTCTGGGCAACCTCGTAGTACTCCTCGTACGCCTCGAGCATCCGCTGCACCTCGGCACTCGGCGCCCCGAGCGCGCGGGAGACCTCGACCCAGTGGCCGCCCGGGCCGGCGATCTCGAGGGACGGGATGGTGAACTCGCCGAAGATCGTGTCGGCGCGGGCGATCGCGAACTCGGCGCCGACGAGGACCATGTTCATCGTCAGCCGTCCGCAGCCGCGCTCGACGAAGAGCTCCTCCGCAGGTGCGAGCACCTCGGCCGCGTTCCTGCCCGACGCCCACGCCTTGCGGAAGGCGTGGAAGCCCGCGACGTTGATCGCGACGCTCTCCCGCACCGACTCGAGCTCGGCGTCGGACTTCACGGCGCGGGCGAGGTCGTACCCGGCGTCCCAGTTGACGAGCTCCGCATGCTCGTGGAGCGCGACGAAGTCGCGCGTGGTCATTACATAGTCGAGCCCGTAGACGCCGACCCGCTTGCCGCGGAGCCGGTCGGCGAGCCACTCGCCGGGCCGGTCGGCGAAGACCTGCTCCTCGATCCGGGAGTCGCCATGCTCCCCGACGTAGCGCGCCTCCGCCGGGAAGACGATCGCCGGCTCGCCGTCCACGGGAAGAAGCACGTACGCGTAGCGGTGGACGATCTGGAAGCCGGAGAGGTACGTCACCGCGCCCTCGAAACCCGTGTACTCGGAGCCGCAGACGAGCGCAGCGTCGAGGTTGTCCCGCTCGAGAGCCTCACGCACCCGCAAATGCCTCGTGGCCAGATCTATGTCCACGATGCCTCCAATCCCTTGATGAGTGCGTGAATCATGGCGTGGCGTGGCGTCGCCACGCCACACTCCCCGCCGAAGCGGACGATGCCGCCGTTGAGATAGTCGACCTCGGTCTGCCGGCGCGCCTCGACGTCCTGCAGCATCGACGCCTTGTGGTCGTAGGCGACCTCCGGCTTCGCGGCGTGGTCGATCAGCTCCTCGGGATCGGCGTCGAGCTCGATCCCCTGCGCCGCCGCGACGGCCTTGCCCTCGGCGACGAGGCCTGAGACGAGCGCGCGCAGGTCGGGACGCTCGCAGACGCGCCCGTGCGTGAGCCCGGTGAGCGCGCCGATCGGGTTGGACGAC
>DASRED010000031.1:0-20978 GCA_035652255.1 Gaiellaceae bacterium
GACCGCCTGCCCGGCGACGCCTGCCTCGAGGTCGCGCTCGAATCCGACGACGCGCGCCACGGTCGTCTCGCGTCCGGCCGGGAGGACGACGACGCGGTCGCCCGGCGCCACGCGGCCGCCGGCGATCGTGCCGGCGAAGCCGCGGAACTCGGAGCTCGAGCGGTTCACCCACTGCACCGGCAACCGGAACGGCGCGTCCTGCATCCGTTCCTGGTCGACCTCGACGGCCTCGAGGTACTCCATCAGCGTCGGCCCGCCGTACCACGGCATCGCGCCGGAACGCTCGACGACGTTGTCGCCGCGCAGCGCCGAAACCGGGATGAGCGTGAAGTCCGCGAGCCCGAGCTGCTTCGCGAAGTCGCCGTACTGGCGCTCGATCTCTCGGAAGCGCTCCTCCGAGAACTCGACGAGGTCCATCTTGTTCACCGCGACCGCGACGTGGCGGATGCCGAGCAGCCAGACGAGGTAGCTGTGCCGGCGCGTCTGCGTCAGGACTCCCTTGCGCGCGTCGAGGAGGATGAGCGCGCAGTCGGCCGTCGACGCGCCGGTGACCATGTTGCGCGTGTACTGCTCGTGGCCCGGCGTGTCCGCGACGATGTACTTGCGCGTGTCGGTCGAGAAGAAGCGGTACGCGACGTCGATCGTGATCCCCTGCTCGCGCTCGGCGGCGAGGCCGTCGAGGAGGAGCGCGAAGTCGAGCTCCTCGCCCTGCGTCCCGAGCCGCTTCGAGTCGGCCTCGAGCGCGGCGACCTGATCCTCGAACAGCATCTGCGACTCGTAGAGGAGCCGCCCGATCAGCGTGCTCTTGCCGTCGTCGACCGAGCCGCACGTGATGAAGCGCAGGAGGCTCTTCCGCTCGTGCGCCGCGAGGTACGCGTCGATGTCGCGCTCGATGAGCTCACTCGACATCAGAAATATCCCTCGACCTTCTTCTTCTCCATCGAGGCGGCCTCGTCGTAGTCGATGACGCGGCCCTGCCGCTCGGACGTCCGCGCGAGCAGCATCTCCTGGATGATCCTCGGCAGCGTGTCGGCCTCGGACTCGATCGCGCCGGAGAGCGGGTAGCAGCCGAGCGTCCGGAAGCGGACGCGCTTGAGCTGCGGCTCCTCGCCCGGCTCGAGCGGCATCCGGTCGTCGTCGACCATGATCCACGTCCCGTCGCGGTCGACGACCGGCCGCTCGGCGGCGAAGTAGAGCGGCACGATCGGGATCTCCTCGCGGTGGATGTAGAGCCAGACGTCGAGCTCCGTCCAGTTCGAGAGCGGGAAGACGCGGATCGACTCGCCGCGGCGATGGCGCGCGTTGTAGAGCCGCCAGAGCTCCGGGCGCTGGTTCTTCGGGTCCCAGCGGTGCTGCGCGGTGCGGAAGGAGAAGATCCGCTCCTTCGCGCGCGACTTCTCCTCGTCGCGGCGCGCGCCGCCGAACGCGGCGTCGAAGCCGTACTTGTCGAGCGCCTGCTTCAGCGCCTCCGTCTTCATCACGTCCGTGTGGACGACCGAGCCGCTGTCGAACGGGTTGATGCCGCGCGCGACGCCCTCCTCGTTGACGTGCACGAGGAGGTCGAGCCCGTGCTCCTCCGCCATCCGCTTGCGGAACGCGTACATGTCCTGGAACTTCCAGGTCGTGTCGACGTGGAGGAACGGGAACGGCGGCGGCGCCGGCCAGAACGCCTTCTCCGCGAGGCGGAGCATGACCGAGCTGTCCTTCCCGATCGAGTAGAGCATGACCGGGTTCTCCGCCACGGCGACGACCTCGCGCATGATGTCGATCGCCTCCGCCTCGAGCCGTTCGAGGTGGGTCAGCGTCACGCGGGAGGTGGTCAGGTCGACTCCACCTCGGCCTCGGCGGGGACGAGATTCAGCTCCTCGAGCCGCGCGAGCACGGCGGCCGCCGACTCCGGCGGCGTGAGACCGAGCGTCTCGAGCCGCAACTCCGGGTCGAGCGGCTCCTCGTACGGCGCCGAGACGCCCGTGAACTCCTCGATCTCGCCGGCGAACGCCGCTGCGTACAGACCCTTCGGATCGCGCCGGGCACATTCTTCGAGCGAGGTCGCGACGTAGATCTCGACGAACGGCGCGTGCTGCTCGACGAGACCGCGCGCGTGGCGGCGCATCTCCTCGTACGGCGAGATCGCGGAGACGATCACGACGGCGCCGGCGCGCGCGATGCGCGACGCGACCCAGCCAATCCGCGCGATGTTCGTGTCGCGGTCCTCCTTCGAGAAGCCGAGGCCCTTCGAGAGGTGGGTGCGGACGATGTCGCCGTCGAGGTGCTCGACGACGAAGCCGCGCCGCTCGAGCTCCGGCTCGACGATGTTCGCGATCGTCGTCTTGCCGGCGCCCGACAGGCCCGTGAACCAGAGGACGAAGCCCGTCCGCTCGCTCATGTGTGGAGCCCGCATTCGGTCCGTTCCGTGCCCGCCCAGCGTCCCTCGCGGCCCTTGCCGGGGAGCGTCGAGTGGACGTCGCCGATCGAGTCGTAGCCGCGGTCGTGGAGGGTGTTGTACGGCAGCCCGCGCTCCCGGATGTACGCCCAGCAGTCGTCGTCGCTCCAGTCGGCGAGCGGGTTCGCCTTCCAGAGCTCGTGCGCCTCGTCCCAGCCGATCTTCGGCGCGTCGGCGCGCGTCGGGGACTGCTCGCGGCGGATGCCGGTGATCCAGCAGTCGAGATCGAGCAGCGCCCGGTTGAGCGGCTCGACCTTCGCGACGGCGAGGTAGAGGTCGGCGTTCGTCTCCCAGAGCCCGTCCGCGACCGGCTCGCCGGCGAACGTCTCGATCGTCGTGTCGTAGCGGTGCTCGACCTCGCGCCACAGCTCGTACGTCTCGGGGAAGAGGTGGCGGGTGTCGATCGCGAAGACGCGCGCGTCCGGCTCGAGCGCGAAGAGCATCTCGAGCAGCACGGTCTCCTCCTTCTGGAAGGAGCAGGCGAGCGCGACGCGGCCCGGGAACCGTTCGAGCGCGAACTCGAGGACGCGCTCGGCCGGCCAGGACTCGACGTCAGGCGGAAGCTGGAGCGTTGTCGCCAAGCAGCAGCACCTCCTTCAGCGTGTCGCCGCGCAGGCCGAGGCGGAGCGTCTCGAGCGCGATCACCTCGTCCGGCGGGATGTTGCCGAGGTTGACGTTCGTCCCGAAGTGCTTGACGAACCAGGCCTGGCTCTCCTTCGTCGGCGCCTCCCAGATCACGCAGTCGAACGGGACGGAGTGCTCGATCTCGTCGACGAGCCCGGTGCGCAACTCGCCGCTCGGCCGGTAGATGCCGGCGGTGCCACCCTCGCGGCCCTCGGCGATCACGCGCCAGGCGCCGGCGTCGAGTTCCTCCTTCATCCACTCGACCCAGAGGTACGGCGCGATGTTGACCTCCTCGTCCTTCGAGCCGACCTCGGAGAGGACGGTGAAGTCGCGCGCGAACTCCTCGATCAGCGCGAGCTTGCGGTCGCGGGGGATGTCGATCGTCCCGTCGGAGATCTCGACGTGGGAGAAGCGGTACTCGGTGAGCCAGCGCTTGAACTCCTCGAGCTTGCCGCGCGCGTAGACCGCCTCGAACAGCGTGCCGCCGCAGACGACGGGCGTCTCGAAGGAGCGGTAGAGCGCGATCTTCTTCTCGAGGTTGTTCGTGACGTAGCTCGTGCCCCAGCCGAGCTTGACGATGTCGACGAAGTGGCCCGCGGTGTCGAAGAGGCCCTCGATCTCGCGGAGGTTGAGGCCCTTGTCCATGACATGGGTCAGGCCGGTGTCGCGCGGCTTGCCCGGCCGCGCGGGCACCTCCAGGAATCCATCCACTGAGCCGTTCATCGCGCTCCTCCAGGGTAGTCGCCGCGGTCGGCGGCACTATACCTAATCAGTGGAATAGGAATCGCTTATCCTCAGCGGGGACTATCCTCCGCGCATGCGTTGGCTCGCGAAGGCAGCTCTCCAGCGCGTCCTCGGCGCGCTGCCGCAGGGCGAGCGGCTCAATTACGTCTTCCAGCGGCGCATCCTCCGCACGTTCCCGGTCGGAGACGCGGCGCTGCGCCAGAAGTTCACCCGGGCGACCGCGCACCTAAGCGCCTACGAGGAGTATGGCGCAGGCGTCCCGCTCGGCGAAGCGACCTTCTTCGAGTTCGGCGCCGGCTGGGATCTCGCCGTCCCGCTCGCCTACGTGCTCCTCGGCGCCGGGCGGCAAGTCCTCGTCGACATCCGTCCGAGCGCCCGCCTCGAACTCGTCAACCACACGATCGCCTCGTTCGAGCGCCTGCGGCCGCAGCTCGAGGAGGAGGCGGGCCGGAGCCTCCGCGAGCTCGGCGGGCCGGTCGCGTCCATCGCCGAGCTCGAGCCGCGCTTCGGGATCCGCTACCTCGCGCCGTGCGACGCGCGCGGGACGGGACTGCCCGCCGGGTCGGTCGAGCTCGTCTCGAGCACCGACACGTGCGAGCACATCCCCGCCGCCGACCTCGCGGGGATCTTCGCGGAGTGCCGGCGCCTGCTGCGCCCCGGCGGCGTGTTCAGCTGCCGGATCGACCTGCAGGACCACTACAGCTACTTCGACCCGAGCCTCTCCCGCTACCACTTCCTCCGCTTCTCCGACCGGGCCTGGTCTCTGGTCGACTCGCCGCTCCACTTCCAGAACCGGCTCCGAGCGCCCGAGTACCTCCGGCTCGTGCGGGAGGCGGGGTTCGAGGTCGTCGAGGAGCGCCCCTCGGGACCGAACGAGCAGGGCCGCGAGCAGCTGCGGACGCTTCCCCTCGCCGAGCGCTTTCGCGGCTTCTCGGTCGACGAGCTCGGCGTGACGATCCTCTCCTTCGTCGCTCGTCCCTCCTAGTCCGACACAGCCGCGTCCGCCGCAGGCACGCCCGAAAGAGCCATCTTGATTGTCAGTTCTGACAACGCTACCGTGCCCGGCTCGCATCGCCCACGAACAGGAGGTCACGATGTCCAAGAGACTCGCCGTCGCGCTCGCGCTGCCGCTGGCGGCTGCGATCGTGGCGTTCGCCGGAGCCGGCCCGGCTGCCGCGGTCGTCCCGACGTGCGACTGCGCACCCGTTGTCACCGGGGATGCCACGCCGCTCCCGCCCGACGACGCCACAGCCCTTGTAACGACCGGGGAGTCGGCCGGCGTGTCGGATGCGACGAGCGTCGATCCGGCCACCGTCCTCGCCGCCGCCTCGGCACCCGGTGCCGACACGGAGATCGAGTCCGGCCTCACGCCGGACGAGGCAGTCGGCCTTGCTCCGGACGCGGCGTCGCTCGACACGACGGCGACGAAGGAGTGCTGGGCGGACCAGGCCTGGGACCAGTGGGGAACGTGGCCGTACCAGCAGAAGATCGTCGACACGACGTACTGGTGCGCGGACTACGGCGTGAAGATCACGCTCCGCAGCTCGAGCGTCACCGGCGGCGGGACGATCTGTGCCCTGTCGTGGCGCGCGAGCCAGCTGATCGGCGGCGGCGTCGGCTTCCCGTCGTTCACGGAGCGCTCGTCGGCCGGCTTCTCGTGCCCGACGGTCATCCCGTGGATCGTCCTCCATCCCAGCCACCATCTCGACGTCCTCCGCACCTCGGTCGGGAGCGCGTCGATCGTGGGGAAGGGCTAGTAGACCGCGCGGAGCAGCTCCTCGATCTCGTCCGGGCTCGCCGGCTTCGGGTTGGCGAGGTTGCCGCCCCGCTGCGCAGCGGAGGCGGCGAGCCCTGGGAGATCGCTTGCGGGGACGCCGAGCTCGCCGAGCGTCGTGGGGCCGGCGAGCCGGGCGAGCTCCTCGACGCGGCCGGCCGGATCGCCCGGAGCGCCGATTGCCTCGCCGAGGCGGCGCACCGCGTCGGGCGCGTACGCCGCGTTGAAGCGGAGAACCGGCGGCAGCGCGATGCCGTTGAGCGTGCCGTGCGGCAGGCCGTAGGCGCCGCCGATCGCCTGCGCGATGGCGTGCGCGAGCGCGAGCATCGAGCCGGCGAGCGCCGCGCCACCGTGGCAGGCGCCGCGCAGGAGCGCAGTCCGCGCCTCGAGGTCCGCAGGCGCCTCGACGACGCGCGGCAGCCACTCGGCGATGAGCGCCGCGCCGGCGAGCGCCTCCTCGTCCGCGGCCGGGTTGTGACCGTCCGCGTAGAGCGCCTCGGCGCAGTGTGCGAGCGCGTTCATCGCGGTGCCGACGGTCGTCTCGGCCGGCAGGCCGAGCGTCAGCTCCGGCTCGTAGACGATCGCCGTCGGGTGCGCCCCGCCTCCGCCGCCGCGCATGCGCCGCTGCGGGTCGCGGACGCCGAAGTACGTCGTCCACTCCGCGCCGGCGTACGTCGTCGGGACGGAGACGAGCGGCAGGCCGGTCGCGGCCGAGATCGCCTTGCCGAGGTCGATCGCGCTGCCGCCGCCGAGCGCGAGGAGGCCGTCGGCGGCGCGGGCGGCCTCGGCCGCCTCCGCGACCCGCTCCGACGGCACCTCGTGCCAGCGCGCCACGGGCTCGACCGGAAGCTCGAGCTCGTCCCAGCGCGCGCTCGCGAGGAGGAGCGGCGCCGCGACGCGCGCCTCTGCGCACGCCTCGGGCAGCGCCGCGAGACCCCAGCGGACGATCACGCGAGCCGCTCGCGCGCGTAGGCGACGAAGGCCTGGGCGGCGCGCGTCTCCGCGCGTCCGGTCGCCCGCGCGAGCTGGACGTCCCGGGCCGGCTCGAGTCCCTCGACACGCACGACGGCGAGCGTTCCGGCGGCGATGTCGCCCTCGATCGCGATCCGGGAGATGAACGTCGCGCCGAAGCCGCCGAGCACCGCGGCGCGCGCCGACTCCTGCAACCCGAGCTCGAGCTTGACGTCGAGGTCGCGAAGGCGCAGGCCGTGCTCGCGCAGCTCGTCGTCGATCATCTGGCGGATCGCGGCTCCCTCCTGCATGAGGACGAGCGGCTCGGACTTCAGCTCCTCGAGCGACATCGTCTTCCCCGCGCGGGCGTGCCCGGCCGGGACGGCGAGGACGACCTCGTCGCGGTAGAAGGGCTCGAAGGTCACGCCGCGGTGGCGGCCGCCGATGCCGACGACGCCGAGCTCGAGCTCGCGCCGGCCGACCTGCTCGACGACGGTGTGCGTGTCGGAGACCGTCAGCGAGACATGCACCTGCGGATGAAGGCGCTGGAACTCGCCGAGCACGACGGGCAGGACGCTGCCGCCGGGCCCGGTCGACGCGCCGATCTCGAGCTTCCCCGTCAGCTCCCCCTCCGCCTCTTCGCCGAGCTCCTGCAGCAGCTGCTCCTCGAGCGCGAGAAGGCGCTGCGCGCCGCGGTAGAGGCGCAGCCCCGCCTCGGTCGGCTCGACGCGCCGTCCCGAGCGGTCGAGGAGCTGCTGCCCGAGCCGCTGCTCGAGCGACCGGATCTGCAGGCTGACCGCCGGCTGCGTGACGCCGAGCTGGTCGGCGGCCTGGGAGAAGCTTCGCCGCTCGACCACCGCGCAAAAGGCCGCAAGCTGCTTCGTGTCCATATAACGACCACTTATAGCTGACACGCCGCAGACCCTTTACGATCGATCGCGTGCCAGAGACGACGCGGATCGAGGACACGCTCGTCCGCGGCTACCGCCAGCTCGCGCTCGAGACGCCCGGCCGCCCGCGTGACGCGCTCCTGCGTGCCCTCGACGTCGCGCTCTCCGCGCTGTTCCTCGTCCTCTCGCTGCCGATCTCGCTCGTCATCGCCCTGCTAGTGCTCGTCACGAGCGGCGCCCCTGTCCTCTACCGCGGCGAGCGCGTCGGCCGCGGCGGCCACGTGTTCACGATGTACAAGTTCCGGACGCTGCGGCGCGGCGCCGAGCGCCGGCTCGGCGCCCATCTCGGGGAGGAGCTCATGGAGCGGACGAAGGCCGAGTTCACGCCGATCGGCCGCCGGCTGAAGGCGACGCAGCTCGACGAGCTGCCGCAGTTCGTCAACGTCCTCCGCGGCGACATGAGCCTCGTCGGCCCGCGCCCGATCCGCCCGGTCTTCTTCGAGGAGCTCGCGCACGAGCTGCCGTCGTACTGGCAGCGCCTCGTCGTCCGGCCCGGCCTGACCGGCTTCGCCCAGGTACGCCGCGGCTACGAGACGCCGATGGCGGAGAAGCTCGCCCACGACCTCGAATGGATCGCCGACCGCTCCGTCCGCCTCTACCTCCGCACCGTGATCGCGACGGGCTGGCGCGTCGTGAAGCAGTCGCTGCGGGGGATTCTGCGGCCGGACGCCTAAGGTAGCCCCGTGTGCGGGATTTGCGGGATCGCGGCGGCGCACGGGGACGCCGACGTCGAGGCGCTCCGCGCGATGAGCGCGCAGCTCGTCCACCGCGGCCCCGACAGCGGCGGCGAGCACGTCGACCGCGAGGTCGCGCTCGCGGCGCGGCGGCTCTCGATCATCGACCTCGCGGGTGGCGACCAGCCGATCGCGAACGAGGACGGCAGCTGCGTCGTCGTCCAGAACGGCGAGATCTACAACTACCCGCAGCTGCGCCGCGAGCTCGAGCGCGCCGGCCACGTCTTCCACACGAACTGCGACACCGAGGTTCACCTCCACCTCTACGAGGAGCACGGCGCCGGCTTCGCGGAACGGCTGCGCGGCATGTTCGCGGTGGCGATCTGGGACGCCGGCAGGCGGCGGCTCGTCCTCGCGCGCGACCGCTACGGGATCAAGCCGCTCTACTACCGGCACGCCGACGGCGAGCTCCGCTTCGCCTCCGAGCTGCGCGCGCTGCCGCGCGGCGAGATCGATCTCGACGCGCTCGAGGCGTTCCTCGCGTTCAACTCGATCCCGGCTCCGTTCTCGATCTTCCGCGAGATCCGCAAGCTGCCGGCGGGGCACGTGCTCGTCTGGGAGAACGGCGCGATCTCGCTCGAGCGCTACGCGCGGCCCGGGCCCGCGAGTACGGACGAGCTGCGCGACGGCGACGAGGCGGAGCTCGTCGAGGAGCTGCGCGCGCGTCTCCGCGACTCCGTCCGCGCCCATCTCTTGTCCGACGTCCCGGTCGGCGTGCTCTTGTCCGGCGGCGTCGACTCGGCGGCGCTCGCGGCGCTCGCGGCGGAGGAGACCGTCGAGCCGGTCCACACGTTCACGATCGGCTTCGAGGAGAAGAGCTTCGACGAGCGCGACGACGCGCGGCTCGTCGCCGAGCGGTACTCGACGGAGCACCACGAGCTGCTCGTCCGGCCCGATCCCGAGCTGCTCCTGCGCGCGCTCGCCGACGCCTTCGACGAGCCGTTCGCGGACTCGTCCGCGCTCCCGACCTACCTCGTCTCCCAGCTCGCGGCCGAGCACGTCAAGGTCGCGCTCTCGGGCGAAGGCGGCGACGAGCTGTTCGGCGGCTACTACACGTACGCCGCCGACCTCCTCGCAGACCGGCTCGCGCCGTTCGCGCGCGTCGCGCGGCCGCTCGTCGAGGCGCTGCCGTCGTCCTCCCGCAAGGCGAGCCTCGACTACCGCGCCAAGCGCTTCGTCCGGGCGGCGCACCTGCCGCCGCTCGAGCGCCATCACGGCTGGAAGGAGATCTTCTCCCCGGAGGCCCGCGCGGAGCTGCGCGGCGGCGGCAACGGCTTCGATCCCGTCGACGTCTATCGCGCCCGCTACGCCGAGACCGCCGGCGCGCCGGAGCTCGCGCGCCTGCAGGACGTCGACTTCGGCGTCTATCTCGTGGACGATCTCCTCGTGAAGACCGATCGCGCCTCGATGGCGCACTCGCTCGAGGCGCGGGTGCCGTTCCTCGACCCGCTCGTCACGAATCTCGCCTTCGCGCTGCCGACGCGCCTCAAGGTGCGCGGGCTCGCGAAGAAGGTGCTGCTGCGGAAGGCCGTCGAGCCGCTCCTGCCGCACGAGGTCGTGCACGGGCGCAAGCGCGGCTTCTCGATCCCAGCGGCGGCGTGGCTCCGCGGCGAGCTCGAGCCGTTCGCGCGCGAGACGCTGTCCGCGGCGACGCTCGCGCGCCAGGGCTTCTTCCGGCCGGAGCCGGTGACGCGCCTGCTCGACGAGCACGTCGCAGGACGCGAGGACTGGAGCCGGCAGCTGTGGGGGCTGCTCACGTTCACGCTCTGGTACGAACGGCACGTCGAGCAGGAGCCGCCGCTCCTGCGCTCCGCCCGAATGGAGATGCTGGCGGCATGAGGGTTTGGGTGGACATGACAGCGCCTGCGCACGTGCTCGTCTTCCGGCCACTGATCGACATCCTCCGCGGGCGCGGCGACGAGGTGGAGATCACAGCACGCGACTACGCGCAGACGCTCGACCTGCTCGCCCTGCACGGGCTCGAGGCCGACGAGGTGATCGGCGCGCATGCCGGGCGCTCCCGCCTCCAGAAGGCGAGACAGATGACGTGGCGCCTGCGGAGGATCCACCGCTGGGCGAAGGGGCGGCACTTCGACGTCGCGCTCGCCCACGGCTCCCACGAGCTGACGATCACGGCGCGGCGGCTCGGCATCCCGAGCTCGACAACCTTCGACTACGAGTTCGCGACGCTTCAGCACCAGCTCGGCTGCCGCGCGGCGACGCGCGTCGTCGTCCCCGCGGCGATCCCGCCGGAGCGCCTGCAGCCGTACGGCGTCCGGCCGCCGAAGCTCGTCCAGTACCCCGGGCTGAAGGAGGAGTACTACCTCTCCGACTTCGAGCCCGACCGTTCGCTCCTCGAGCGCTTCGGCGTCGACGCAGCGCGCGTCCTCGTCGTCCTCCGGCCGCCGCCCGACGTGTCGCTCTACCACCGCCACTCGAACCCCCTCTTCCCGCAGACGCTCGACCACCTCGGCCGCTCGGAGAACGTGCAGGCGTTCGTCCTGCCGCGCACCGACGAGCAGCGGGAGTTCGTGCGCGGGCTCGAGCTGCCGTCGGTGATCGTCCCGGACGGCGCGGTCGACGCCCAGAGCCTCATCGCGCTCGCGGATCTCGTCGTCTCCGCGGGCGGAACGATGAACCGGGAGGCCGCGGCGCTCGGCGTTCCGGTCTACACGACGTACGGCGGGCGGCTGGGCGGCGTCGACGAGGAGCTGATCCGGGACGGGCGGCTCAAGCCGCTCACCGACCCGCGTGCGCTCGAGCTGCGCAAGCGGGACGAGGCCGGGACGGCGCGCATCCGCCGTGATCCGGCGGAGATGCTCGCCTTGCTGCTCTCCGCGCTCGACGCCTGACTGCCTACTCCTACGGATGCGCGGGGGCGCCGCACGCGCCCAGACTTCCTGCGTGGCGCTGCGCCGGCGGAGGAGGACTCCATGCGCGGTTTGCTCAAATTCTTCCGGCCGTCACCGGCGCTGGTCGTCGCTTCGACGGCCTTGCTGCTGGCGCTTTGCGGCGGAGCGTTCGCGGCCGGGACGATGGTCACCAACAGCGACCGGGTGGATGGATTCCACGCGTCCGCCAAGCCGGCGGCAGGAAAGCTCCTGCCGCTCAACAAGGACGCCAAGTACCCGGCCTCGGTGCTCAGCGTCAAGCAAGGGCCGAAGGGCGACAGCGGCGCGGCCGGGCCGAAGGGCGATGCCGGCGCCACAGGCGCAACCGGCGCGCAGGGACCGAGCGGCGCGACCGGAGCGACCGGCTCGCAGGGCCCGAAGGGCGACACGGGAACTGCCGGAGCGACCGGAGCGACCGGAGCCAAGGGCGACACCGGTGCAACCGGCGCACAAGGCCCGCGGGGCGACACGGGAGCTACCGGGGCGGCCGGCCCGCAAGGCCCGAGGGGCGACACGGGAGCAACCGGCAACGGCATCGCCGACGTGACGTTCAGCGCTCTGCTGTGCAACTCGTTCGGCGGTTACACGATCACGTACTTCGCCGTCTTCGACGCTTCCGTCGTCTGCAACGGCGCCACGGGAGCCACTGGAGCAACCGGCGCCACGGGAGCGACCGGCGCGACCGGGGCCGCCGGCGCGAACGGAGCCACCTGGCGTTCCGGCTCCGGAGCGCCGACGAACGCTCTCGGTGTCAACGGCGACTTCTACTTCCGCACCGACACCGCGGACGTCTACCTGCGTTCCGGCGGCACGTACTCGATCATCGCCAACATCAAAGGGGCGACCGGAGCCGCCGGCGCGACCGGCGCGACCGGCGCGACCGGAGCCACGGGGCCGACCGGAGCAACCGGGCCGACCGGACCGACCGGACCGGACTTCCTGCAGTGGTCGGGCGTCGTCATGCACGGCATCGCCGGCGACTGCAACGTCGGCGACGGCTGCAACTACCCCAACGTGATCTCCGGAGGGACCTTCACGACCGGGAACGCCTATTGCACGGTCGGACAGGACCCGCCTGGCGGCCCGGGGGCCGGCCTGATGCCGAGCTTCGCGATCTACTACGGCACGACCTCGAACTCCGAGAGCCTCACGCTGCTCGGCACCTGCACGCCGACGGACCGGTTCGGCGCGGGCAGCTATGAGGGACATACGACTCTCACGGCAAGGGCGCTCACACCGGGCAGCACCCTGTTGATCGCTCCGTCGAACTACTCCATCTCGATCGTCGGCTACCCCGTCAGCGTGACGATCGCGCCGTAAGCCCAGACCCGAGGGGCTCAGTCGGGGGCGGGCGCAGAGCCCCGCCCTCGACTGCTTGCTCTTACGGATGCGAGGCGGCCTCCGTCGCGCCCAAACTGGACCGTGGCGCTGCGCCGGCGGAGGAGGATCCCATGCGTCGTCTGCTCAGTTTCATCCGGCCGTCGCCGGCCATGGTCGTGGCCTGCCTGGCGCTGCTGGTTGCGCTCGGCGGCACGACCTACGCAGCGGTGAACTTGCCGGCCAACAGCGTCGGCACGAAGCAGCTGAAGAACGGAGCGGTCGTCTCTTCGAAGGTGAAGACCGGCTCGCTCCTCGCATCCGACTTCAAGGCCGGCGAGATGCCTGCAGGGAAGATGGGCCCAACGGGCCCGCAGGGACCGAAGGGCGACACCGGCGCGGCAGGCGCAACGGGCCCGACCGGGGCGACCGGGCCTCAAGGACCGAAGGGTGCGAACGGCGCGACGGGCGCGACCGGCGCGACCGGCCTGACTGGGGCGACAGGCGCTCAGGGACCGAAGGGCGACACCGGCGCGAACGGCGCTCCAGGCCCCGCTGGGGCGACAGGCCCGCAGGGACCGGCCGGAGCACAAGGCCCTACGGGCGCGACCGGAGCGACCGGCAACGGCATCTCCGACGTCTCGTTCGACGCCGCGCTCTGCAACTCGTTCGGGGGCTACACGATCACGTACTTCGCCGTCTTCGACGCGTCCACCGTCTGCAACGGCGCCACGGGAGCGACCGGAGCGACGGGCCCCCAGGGCCCCAAGGGCGACACCGGGTCAACCGGAGCCACCGGCGCGCAAGGCCCCACGGGCGCGGCCGGAGCGACCGGGAACGGGATCTCGAACGTCTCGTTCAGCTCCCTCCTCTGCAACGGCTTCGGCGGCTACACGATCACGTACTTCGCCGTCTTCAGCGCGTCCACCGTGTGCAACGGCGCGACCGGCGCGACCGGCGCACAGGGGCCGAGGGGTGACACCGGGGCGACGGGCTCAACCGGAGCGACCGGGGCGCAAGGCCCGAAGGGCGACACGGGCGCGACCGGCGCCCAGGGATCCAAAGGCGACACCGGCGCGACCGGCCCGGCCGGAGCGACAGGGCCGACCGGCCCGTCGGACGCCTATCAGACCATCTCCAGCGCGACCACGTATCTGGAGAGCCTGGCGCCTCCGGTAGCAATCGCCTCGCTGACGCTCACCCTGCCCGGCAGCTACATCCTCCAGGGATCCGCGGAAGTCGGCCTTGCCGCGGGTTCCACCTCGTCGGTAATCCAGTGTTTCGTAAAGGTCGGCGGCTCGGCGAACTACTCGACCACGACCTTCGGCATGGGTGTCGGCACCGGACTGATCAACGGGTGGATCCAGCCGACGGCCACGGGTCAGGCGACAAACGTCACAGCCGGGTCAGTCGCAGAGCTCGACTGCTCTTCGAACGGCGGAAGAGGAGTCGTGTACTACGAGGAATTGACCGCGATTCGCGTCGGCGCGATCCACTGAGGACGACTAGTCGACAGGCGGCCGCAAGGCCGCCTCGTCGATCTCGAGCCGGTAACTACCCGTGTCGGAGAGGTTCGGCGGCTCGACGCGCTTCGGCTCGCGCACCATCGCGCCGAGCTTCCCGACGACCTCGAGCGTGTCGCCTTCGCCGGCGAGGCGCTCGAGCTCGGTGAGCCGCTCGTCGAGCCAGTCCGGATCGACCGGGAGGCGGCTGAGCCGGAGGATCTTCGGATGCGCGGTCTCGCCGATCGACTCCTGCTCGCTCCAGAGCTCCTCGTGGATCTTCTCACCGGGCTTCGAGCCGATGAAGGCGATCCGCACGTCGCGCGGCGAGGACACCTCCTCCGCCGGCAGCCGCGGCTCCTTCCCCGACAGGCGGATCATGTTCTGCGCGAGCTCGAGGATCTTGACCGGCTCGCCCATGTCGAGGACGAACACCTGCCCCCGGCCGCCGATCGCGCCCGCCTGCACGACGAGCGAGACCGCCTCCGGGATCGTCATGAAGTACCGGGTCATCTCCGGGTGCGTCACCGTCACCGGGCCGCCCCGCTCGATCTGCTTGCGGAAGATCGGGATGACGCTGCCCGACGAGTTGAGGACGTTGCCGAACCGCACCGCGACGAAGCGCGTCGGGACGTCGCGGCGGTGGCCTAGCGACTCGACGATCCACTCGCACACGGCCTTCGACTGGCCCATCACCGTCTTCGGGTTGACGGCCTTGTCCGTCGAGATGAGGACGAAGCGCTCGACGCCGAACTCCGCCGCGAGCTCTGCGACGACGCGCGTGCCGCCGACGTTGTTCCGCACCGACGCGAGCGGATGCGTCTCGAGCATCGCGACGTGCTTGTACGCGGCGGTGTGGAAGACGACGGTCGGCCGGTACTTCTCGAACACCTCGCGCCGCATCGCCTCGCGGTCGGTGACGTCGACGAGGTTCGGCACCGCCGGCGTGAAGTCGCGCTCGGAGACGAGCTCGCGCTCGATCTCGAACAGCGCGCCTTCCGCGTTGTCGACGAGGATCAGCCGCGACGGCCGCACCCGCGCGATCTGGCGGCAGAGCTCCGAGCCGATCGAGCCTCCCGCCCCCGTGACGAGCACCGTGTGGCCCTCGAGATAGGACGCGACTTCCTGGAAGTCGACCTCCACCTGCTCGCGGCCGAGCACGTCCTCGACCTGGACGAGACGGATCTGGCCCGCGAGGCCGGGCTCGCCGGAGATCAGCTCGTACAGCCCCGGCAGCGTCTTCACGGTCACACGCGTCCGCTGTGCGGTCTCGACGATCCGCCGGCGCACGTCGCCGGACACCGACGGCATCGCGATCAGCACCTCCTGCGGCCGGTGCTCGCGCAGCAGGCGCGGCAGATCGTCGATCGTGCCGAGGACGCGGACACCCATGATCCGCGTGTGCCGCTTGCGCGGGTCGTCGTCGACGAAGCCGATCGGCGAGTAGTTGAGCATCCGCGAGCGCTGCATCTCCTGCACCATCAGCCGGCCCGCGTCGCCCGCGCCGACGACGATGACCTCCTTGCCGCGCGCCACCATGCCCATCCCCGGCCGCTCGATCGCCGTCCGCGCCGCCAGGCGCGAGCCGGCGACGAGGGCGAGCGTCAGGAGAAGGTCGAATGCCGCGATCGAGCGCGGCAGGCGGACGTGCGCCGGGTTGACGAGATAGACGGTCAGGTCGGCGACGAGCGAGGCGATGACGACGCCGCGGGCGACCACCCACATGTCGCGGAGCGACGTGTAGCGCCACCAGCGGTTGTAGAAGCCCGAGGCGACGAAGACGATCAGCTTGAGCGCGACGACGAGGAGGATCGTCCGGTCGAGCAGGTTCGTATACGGGACGTTGAGCCCGTGATCGAAGCGGAGCTCGAACGAGAGCCACCACGCCGCCGCGACGATCGCCGCGTCCACGAGGAGCTGCCAGATGCGGTGAGGCGAGAAGAGGCCGCGCATCGTCAGATCCCGCTGGCGACTCCGACGGCCGAGCGGACGACGTCGACGACGCGCTCCTGCGCCTCGGCCGGGATCCCCGGCCAGAGCGGCACCGAGAAGTTCTCCGCACCGACCTGCTCGGTCACCGGCAGCGAGCCGCGCTCGTAGCCGAGGTAGCGGAGCGAGGGCTGGAGATGGAGCGGCGTCGTGTAGTACGTCGCCGACGCGATGCCCGCCTCGGAGAGCGCGGCGCGAATCCGGTCGCGCTCGGGCGAGCGGCAGACGAAGAGGTGGTAGACGTGGCCGGGCTCGTCCTGCGGGATCTCGACGAGCTGGCCGAGCCCGAGCTCGGCGTAGCGGGCGGCCGCCTCACGCCGGCCCTCGTTCCAGCCGTCGAGCTCCTGCAGGAAGATCCGCAGGAACGCGGCCTGCAGCTCGTCGAGGCGCGAGTTGTAGCCGACGAGCTCGAAGTCGGTCTTGTCGCGCGAGCCGTGGAAGGAGAGGAGCTTGACGCGCTCCGCGAGCTCCTCGTCGTTCGTCGCGATGAGGCCGCCGTCGCCGAGGCAGAAGAGATTCTTCGTCGGATAGAAGCTGAAGGTCGAGATCGCGCCGTGCTGCGCTACGCCCTCGGCGCCGAACGCCTGGGCGGCGTCCTCGAGCACGGTGACGCCGAGCTCGAGCAGCGGCCGGACGTCCATGGCGCGGCCGAAGAGATGGACGGGGATGATCGCCTTCGTCCGCTCGGTGACCTTCGCGCGCGTGTCCTCGAGATCGAGGTTGAGCGTCGCCGGGTCGATCTCCGCGAAGACGGGGGTCGCGCCGCGCCGGACGATCGACTCCGCCGTCGCGTAGAAGGTGAAGGCCGGGCAGATCACCTCGTCGCCGGGGCCGACGCCCATCGCGTCGAGCGCGAGGACGAGCGCGTCGGTGCCGTTCGCGACGCCGATCGTCCGCTTCACGCCGAGATACGCCGCCGCCTCGTCCTGGAACGCCCAGTAGTTCGGCCCACGGATGAACCCGCCGTCCTCGAGAACTCCTCGGAAGGCGGCTTCGAGCCTGGGAATGAGCGGGCCGTACTCGGCGCTTACGTCAACGAGCGGGATCGTCTGCATTCGGCTTCACCTTAGCTGCGGCTCTCCATCGGTACACGAGATACGCCGCGAGCAGGAGAACGCCTGCGACGACCGCGTACTCGACGTAGTGGAAGCCGTGGTCGAAGCCGTGGTAGCTCGAGCCGAGCCCGTAGCCGGCACCGGCGAAGGCGAACGCCCAGACCGCCGATCCGATCAGCGTGAGGACGGTGTACGGGGCGAGGCGCATCTCGAAGATCCCCGCCGGGATCGAGACGAAGGAGCGGACGACCGGCGTCACCCGCCCGAGCAGGACGCCGAGGTTCCCCCAGCGGACGAACCACGCCTCGGCGCGATCGAGACGCTCGGACGAGAGGTGGAACCAGCGGCCGCGCTGCTCGAGGAGCGGACGCCCGCCGTAGCGTCCGATCGCCCAGCCGACGAGCGCGCCGGCGAGATAGCCGAGCGTCCCGGCGAGCGCGAGCACGACGAAGGCTCCCGCGCCGAAGCCGATGTGGGAGCCGAACAGGGTCACTCCGTGCGCGGTCTCGAAGACTCCGGCCGCGACGGCGCCCGCATAGAGCATCACGAGCTCGCTCAGGGCGGGGAAGACGGCGTCGATGGCCATGAGCCCGAAGACGGCGTAGACACCGTGATTCGCGACGGCGGAGGTGAAGCTCGAGGAGACGCTCGCGAGGAGCACGAGCGCCGAGTCTATTTACCGCGGTGAGAGGCGAGTGAGAACGGCGCGACGAGCGAGCTCGTACCGATCACGCTCGTGGCGTCGACGCGCAGCTCGTAAAGGCCCGCCGGCGCCCAGCGCGAGCCGACCTTCCCCTTCCACGTCACGCGGTACGTCCCCGCCGCGAGCGTCTGCTTGCTCACGGTCGTGACGCCGCCGCCGCTCGGGCGCTCGACCCGCACGACGACGCTCGCCGGCCGGCTGAGGACGAAGCTCGCGGTCGGATTGCCGCCCTTCCCGCGCGTCACGGCGAGGGAGCCGAGCGTGTTGTCGAGGGAGAACGTCCGCCGGGCGGTCGTCGTGACGTTGCGGTCGTCGGTCGCCGTGACGACGAGCGTCCAGACTCCTTCGGGCGCGAGCGCGCCGCCGGACTGGCCGTCCCACGTCAGCGTGTGGAGGCCGGCCGCCTCGGCGTCGCTCGCGAGCTGGATCGTCGTCCCGCCCGGGCCGGACAACGTCGCGCTGACGGTCGACGGGCGCGCAAGCTGGTAGCTCAGCGCCTCCGTGTCGCCGACGCCGTCCCCGTTCGGGGAGAGGACGGGCGCGACCGGCGCGGCGTAGACGCCGGAGTACGAGAGGACGAGCGCGTCGGAGAGATGGCCCTCCACGCCGGCCGACGGCCGCGTCAGGAGCTGTCCGTCGAAGGCCATCCCGGCAGGTGCGCCGGAGCCGAGCCCGATCGCGGTGACCGCGCCGAGCTTGACGAGCTCGCGCGCGAGCCCGTAGCTCGAGAGGCCGACGCTGTAGGCCGGGCTGGTCCCCTCGACCGTGACGAAGAGGATGCGTCCGTCCGAGAGCTGCCCGACCGCGCCGCGCTCGGCCCGGCCGTTGAGGATGCCGGGCAGGAACATCTCGCCGGCCGGAAAGACGGCCTTCCCCTTGTTCACGAGGAGCGGTCCGCCGCCGATCGCGCTTGCGAGGCCGCTCCAGTCCGGCGTCAGCGTCAAGCGCACCACCATCGCCTGCCCGAGCGGCGCCTCGGTCTTCAGCTGGGCGGCGTTCGCCGAGCCGCGCGCCACGAGCACCGCGCCACCGGCCGGGATCTGCACCGGGCCGCGCGTCGTCACCTGGGTCACGGTGCCGTCGAGCGGCGTCTCGGCCCTCGTCGGCGGGAAGGAGGAGAGAACGACCTCCGTGACGCCCCGCTCCGCCGGCGTGGACTTCCCCCAGGACGGCGTGTAGAGCACGAATCCCCCGGTCGGCGCGTTGAGCGAGAGCGACCGCACCCCGGCGCTTCCCTCCCAGGTGCCGCTGTAGGAGACGCGTCCGATCCGGAGCGTCCCGTCGGCGGCGATCCCGAGACTCGTCCGCGCCGCGTTCGGCTGCGAGTCGAGGACGCCGCTACGCATGAGGATGCTGCTCGGCTCGCCTGTCCTGCTGTTGAAGTAGTCGCCGTCGATCCCGACCGTCGTCGCGCCCGTGTCGAGCCGCTGCTCGATGTGGGTGAGCTTCTCCGTGCCGGCGAGCGACTCGTTCGAGAGGACGGGTGCGAGCGAGTAGACGGTTCCGTCCGGCTTCGGCATCGTCACGACGTCGAGCACGAGCGGGCCGGCCGGCGTGAAGTCGACCTCGCGCGTGTACGTGACGCCGGGCAGCAGCTGCGTCGTCGAGATCGAGACCTGCCACGTGCGGGAATGGCGGGCGAGCGCGGCCGAAGCGGCGGCCGCCGACACGAGCAGCGCCAGGACGACGGCGATGAGGAGCTTGCGAGACACGAACACGACCCTGGCGCAGGGTAGCGTCCTTCCGGTGGCGGGGTTCCTCACCGAGAACGACGAGGGCTGGGACTTCAAGATCCTCGTCCTCGAGGACGAGTGGGTCGTGCGGACGCCGCGGAACGCGGAGGCGGCGGAGAGCCTCGCGAAGGAGACGCGGCTGCTGCCCGTCCTCGCGCCCGCGCTGCCGGTCGCGATCCCCCAGTTCGAGCACGTCTCGCGCAATCCCGACTTCGTCGTCTACCGGCTGATCCACGGCGAGCCGCTCCGCGACGAGGACCCCGCCGGCGTCCGCGCCTTCCTCGACGCGCTCCACTCCTTCGAGCTCGGAGCGATCGACCTCCCGCGCCCGGAGTGGCGCGACATCTACCGCGGCCACGCGGAGGACTGGCGGCGCCTCGTCCTCCCCCTCCTCGACGCCGGCGAGCGGAAGGCCGCCGAAGAGCTGCTGGAGGAGGTCGAGACGCTGACGGGCTTCGAGCCGTCGCTCGTCCACTGCGACCTCGGTCCGTCCCACCTGCTCTGCCGGGACGGCCGGCTCGCGGGCGTGATCGACTGGGCGGACGCGAAGCGCGGCGACCCGGCGGTCGACTACGCGTGGCTCCTCAACGTCCCGTTCCCCGACTGGGACGTCGACGCCGAGCTACGCCGCCGCGCGCAGATCTACCACCGGCTCGGCCCGTGGTTCGAAGTCGAGTACGGCGTCCGGACGAAGCAGCCGGCCTGGGTCGAGTCCGGCCTCGAGGGCGTCAGGTCCAGACTTTGACCGGGCGGTAGAGCGTGTCGCGCTGGACCGCCGTCTTGCCGAGCGAGCGGATCAGGTGCACGAGCTCCTCCGCGCTCGTCCGGTGCGTCGTTCCGGCCGCGGAGACGACGTTCTCCTCGATCATCACCGAGCCCATGTCGTCGGCGCCGAACGTGAGCGCGACTTGGCCGATCTTCTTCCCCTGCGTCACCCACGACGAGCCGATGTGCGGCACGTTGTCGAGGTAGAGCCGCGAGACGGCCTGCGTGAGGAGGTAGTCGAAGGAGGTCGGGCGTGTCTCGGCCGGGACGAGGGAGACGAGCCGGTTGCCGTCGTCCTGGAACGTCCAGGAGAAGAAGGCGCGGAAGCCGCCGGTCTCGTCCTGCAGCTCGCGGATCCGGCGGAGGTGCTCGACCCGCTCCTCGAGCGTCTCCACGTGGCCGTACATCATCGTCGCGGTCGTCGAGATGCCGAGCCGGTGCGCCTCGCGCATCACGCCGAGCCACTCCTTCGTCTTCAGCTTCTTCGGCGCGATCACCTCGCGGACGCGGTCGACGAGGATCTCCGCGCCGCCGCCGGGGATCGAGTCGAGGCCGGCGTCGCGCATCCGCACGAGCGCCTCCGGCACGGTGAGCTTCGAGCGGCGCGCGGCGTGGACGATCTCCGAGGGCGAGAGCGCGTGGAGGTGGATCGGGTAGCGCGCCTTGATGCTCGAGAAGAGATCCTCGTAGTAGTCGACGCCGAGATCGGGATGGTGGCCGCCCTGCATGAGGAGGCCGGTGCCGCCGAGCGCGAGCGTCTCCTCGATCTTCTTGAAGATGACCGTCTTCGGGAGGAGGTAGCC
>DASRED010000032.1:0-5732 GCA_035652255.1 Gaiellaceae bacterium
CTCCGCCGTCTCGCCCTCGTCCGGGCCCACCAAAACAGCTCCGCGGGCGCGCAGGGTCTCGGCGTTGGCGCGAGTCGCGGGATGCGACCACATCCGCGGGTTCATGGCCGGCGCAAGGACCACGGGCCCACGGTGTGCGAGCGCAGCCTCGGTCAGAACGTTGTCGGCGATCCCGTGCGCAAGCTTCGCGACCGTGTTCGCCGTACACGGCGCGACGACGAGAAGATCCGCGCGGGTGAGATGGAGGTAGACATCGTCGCCGGGGGGCCGCCGGGCGAGCGCGCGAAAGGTCTCGGCGGTGACGAAGCGCTCGGCTCCCGGAGTGATGAGGGGCACGACGTCATGGCCCTCCTTCACGAGCAACCGACAGAGCTCGCACGCCTTGTAGGCGGCGATGCCACCCGTCACGCCGAGGAGGACGCGAGACATGCCGAAATGATGCCTACCCGCCGTAGCCGTGGCTGACGCGCGCCAGGTCGGCGACGACGCCTAGGCGCTGTAGTCGTACTTGAGCATGCCCTCGGAGACTTCCTCGAGGGCCATGGTCAGGTAGTTCTTCGACCGGCTCTCGACGAGCGGCGGCAGATTGTCGCCGAAAGTGCCCTCGCCGAGCTGGTGGTGGTAGTTGTTGATCTGCCGAGCCCGCTTCGCCGCCACGATCACGAGCGCGTAGCGCGAGTCCACGTTCTCCAGCAGGTCGTCGACACGGGGTTCGATCATCGCCGGGGCATGGTAGCTGCCGGGGAGAGAAGTCCCGTCACGAGTTGCGTCAGCTCGCCGACGGCGCGGTCGAGGACGTCGTTCTCGATCACATAGTCGAACTCGTCGGCCTGCTCGAGCTGCTGGCGGGCGAGTTCGATCCGCTCGCCGATCTCCCCCGTGCTCTCCGTCGCGCGCTCGCGCAGCCGCCGCTCGAGCTCCTCGACGCGGGCGGAGACGAAGATCGTCACGGCGCCCGGCACGTCGTGCTTGACGCGAAGCGCCCCCTCGGTCTCGAGCTCGAGGAGAGGAACGCGGCCGTTCCGCGCGATCCGGTCGAGCTCTGAGCGAAGCGTCCCGTAGCGACGGCCGGAGACGTAGTCGACGTGCTCGAGGAACTCGCCGCGCTCGACGCGGGCGAGGAACTCCTCGTCGCTGAGGAACCAGTACTCGCGTCCGTCCTCCTCGCCGCGCCGGCGCGGGCGCGTCGTCGCCGAGACGGTCGCCTCGATCGCGGGCACTCGCTCGACGAGCGCCTGGATCAGCGTCCCCTTGCCGGCGCCCGACGGGCCCGTCACCACGAGCACCGCCGGCATGGGGCTACTTGTGGAAAAGGCCGATCAGCTCCACGCGTTGCCGGTCGGAGAGACCCCCGACCGTCTTCGACGGACTGATCTTGCACGTGGTCAGGTACCGGCCCGCCTTGACCCGCCCGAACTTCGGCACGGCCATCAGGATGTCGACGACCTTCGCGGTCGAGACGTACTCGGGCGGGTTGCCGAGGATCTGCTCGATCCGGACCTTCCCCTCCTTGAGGTCCTTCTTGAGCTTCGCGCGCTTGACGCGGACGTCGTTCGCTCGCTTGAGGGCGTCCATCCGCTGGTCGAGAGAACGGACCGGAGCGTGCGCCTGCGTCTTGGTCGGACTCATGGGCCGGCCGATCTTACCAACGTGCCGTCCGGCATCAAGCGGTGACTTTTTCCTCCGTTTCCGGGCTTTTTGCCAAACCGACCGCGTCGTCCGGTGAGGCAACGCCCGCTACGGAGCACGCGGCGTCGAGCTCCGCGCGGACACGCGCAGGCGCGCCGGGGTCGGAGAAGAGCACCGTGCCGAGGGCGACGTCGCGCGCTCCGCAGGCGAGAAACTCGAGCGCGTCGCGGCCCGTGGCGATCCCTCCCATGCCGACGATCGGCAGGCCGGTCGCCTCCGCGCAGACCCGCACGGCGTGGAGGGCGACGGGCTTCAGCGCCGGGCCGGAGTAGCCGCCGCTGCCGCGCGCGAGCACCGGCCTGAGCCGCGTGTCGAGCGCCGTGCCGCGCAGCGTGTTGATCAGTGAGAGGCCGTCGGCGCCGGCGGCGGCGACCGCGCGGGCGACCTCCGCGACGTCCGGATGCGCGGCCGAGAGCTTCGCGTAGAGCGCCAGCTTCGTGGCGGCGCGGCAGGCGGCGACGATCTCGGCTGCGGAGTCCGCGGCCTCGTCGACGTTCGGGCAGGAGAGGTTCAGCTCGACAGCCTCGATCCCGTCCAGACGCGCGCACGTCTCGGCGTAGTCCTCGGCGCAGAAGCCGCCGACGCTGACCCAGAGCGGGACGCCGAGCTCGCGCAGGCGCGGCAGGTGCTCGGCGAGGAAACGCTCGCGGCCGGGATTGGCGAGCCCGATGGCGTTGAGCACCCCGTGCGCCGTCTCGGCGATGCGCGGCGGCGCGCTCCCCTCTCGCGGGAGCGGTGTCACCGTCTTCGTCACGAAGCCGTCGAGGGCGCGTGCGACGTCGGGCGCGGCGAGCGCGTCGAGGCAGCCGCTCGCGTTGAGGAGCCTCACGCCGTCGCCTCCACCGCTTGTGACAACTTGTCACTAGCGCCGTTCACGCGCGCGGCGGCGAGCACCGGGCCTTCGAGGCAGAGCCGCTTCAGGGCGCCGTCGATCTCGACGACGCAGCCGTAGCAAGCGCCGTAGCCGCACGCCATCGGCGCCTCCCACGCGAGCTGCGCCGTCGGACAGAGGACGGCGACTGCCTTGAGCATCGGCTCCGGCCCGCACGCGAGAACCTCCCACCCCTCCAAGTGACAACTTGTCACAAGCGTCGGTTCGACGACGACCTCCGTCCACGCTGGGAGGATCGCGGCCGCCTCGGCGTACTCGGCCGAGCGGAAGCCGGCGACGATGCGCGGCTCGCCGCCGAGCTGCGCCGCGAGGTACGGGAGCGGCGCGATACCGATCCCGCCGCCGACGAGAAGCGGCCGGTCGACGTCGAGGCGGTAGCCGGTACCGAGCGGGCCGAGCACCGCGATCTCGTCGCCGGGCTCGAGCGCCGCGATCGCCTCCGTCCCCGGCCCGATCGCGTCGACGAGGAAGCCGAGCTCCCCGGGCGGCGCGATGCAGAGCGAGAACGGCCGCGGCAGGAGCCGGCCGGGCGCGTCGAGCATGAAGAACTGTCCCGGCACGCCGGGCTCGAGGCCGCCGCGCGCGATCCGCACGAGCGTGTAGGGGCCGACGCGCTCGGAGCCGACGACCCTATGCGTGCTGCGTGGCGCCAAGCTCCGCATCGATCCGCTCCTGGAGGGAGACAGCCTGCTCCGCGCGCGCGGTTGCGATCGCGTGGACGGCCGCGGCCGCGCCGGACAGCGTCGTGATGCACGGGACGCGCCGGACGAGCGCCGCCTCGCGGATCGCGTAGCCGTCGGAGCGCGCGTCGCGTCCTTCCGGCGTGTTGATGACGAGGTCGCACCGCCCCCGCTTGATGAGGTCGACGACGGTCGGCTCGCCCTCGGCCGCCTCGCTCAGCTTGCGGACGGCCTCGACCGCGATCCCGGCTGCGGCAAGGGTCGCCGCGGTTCCCTCGGTCGCGTACAGCTCGAAGCCGAGGCCGACGAGCGTGGCGGCGATCGGCACCGCCTGCTGGTGGTCGGGCTCGCGGATGGAGATGAACACGGAGCCGGAGCGCGGCAGGCGGCGTCCCGCGGCGCGCTCCGCCTTGTCGAGCGCGGTCGAGAGATCCGCGGCGCTCGCCATCACCTCCCCCGTCGAGCGCATCTCGGGGCCGAGCACCGGATCGCTGCCGGGGAAGCGCGCGAACGGCAGGACTGCCGCCTTGACGCTCCATTGGCGCGGCGGCCGCTCCTGCGGCAGTCCGAGCTCAGCGATGCGCGCGCCGAGCGCGAGCCGGCACGCCGCCTTGACGAGCTCCACCCCGGTCGCCTTGCTCACGAACGGCACCGTCCGCGACGCGCGCGGGTTCGCCTCGAGGACATAGACGTCGCCGTCGCCGGTCACCGCGAGCTGGACGTTGAGAAGGCCGACGACGCCGAGCGCGCGCCCGAGAATCCGCACGACGCGCGCAACCTCCTGGGACTGGGCGAAGCTGAGGCTCGGCGCGGGCAGGACGCACGATGAGTCGCCCGAGTGGACGCCCGCCTCCTCGACGTGCTGCATGACCGCGGCGACGTACGTGTCGACGCCGTCGCAGAGCGCGTCGACGTCCACCTCGATCGCGTGCTCGACGAAGCGGTCGACGAGGATCCGCTCGAACGCGGGCATCTCCCGCACGTCGTCCGGCGTGTAACAGACGCGCATCGCCCGGCCGCCGAGGACGTACGACGGACGGACGAGCACCGGGTAGCCGATCCGCTCGGCGATCTCGACCGCCTCGTCCGGCGACGCCGCGATCCCCCACTCCGGCGAGCGAAGCCCGTGCGCCTTGAGGAGGCCGGCGAACCGCTCGCGATCCTCGGCGAGGTCGACGGCGTCGAACGGCGTGCCGAGGATCCGGTAGCCGGCGTCCTCGATCGCGCGCGCGAGCTTGAGCGGCGTCTGGCCGCCGAACTGGATGACGACCCCTTCCGGCTTCTCGCGCTCGCAGATCGCTAGGACGGACTCGGCGTCGAGCGGCTCGAAGTAGAGCCGGTCCGAGGTGTCGTAGTCGGTGGAGACGGTCTCCGGGTTGCAGTTGACCATCACCGCCTCGAAGCCGAGCTCGCGGTACGTCGTCACGGCGTGGACGCAGCAGTAGTCGAACTCGATTCCCTGCCCGATTCGGTTCGGGCCGGAGCCGAGGATGACCACGCGCGGCTTCGCGCCGGCGGGCGGCGCCTCGTCGGCCTCGCCCCAGGTCGAGTAGTAGTAGTTGGACGCCGCCTCCACCTCGCCCGCGCACGAGTCGACCCGGCGGTAGGCGGGACGGACGCCGCAGTCGCGCCGGCGCTGCCGCACCGCGGCCTCCGTCGTCCCCGCCGCGGTCGCGATCTCGGCGTCGGAGAGGCCCAGCCGCTTGAGCTGCAGCCAGTCGCCGGCGACGAGCGCCTCGACGTCCCCGACCGAGGCGATTCCCGCGTGGATCCGCTCGAGCTCGGACTGGAAGAACGGGTGGACGTCCTCCGGAACGTCCGCGAGCGTCTGCCAGGGAGTCGCGGCGCCGGCGTCGAGCTCGCGCGAGCGAAACGCCTTGAGGTACGCCTCGGCGAACGTCCGCCCGATTCCCATCGTCTCGCCGACGGACTTCATTTGCGTCCCCAGTG
This sequence comes from Gaiellaceae bacterium, assembly GCA_035652255.1. Lineage (GTDB taxonomy): Bacteria > Actinomycetota > Thermoleophilia > Gaiellales > Gaiellaceae > Palsa-739. Next base: position 5,212 of record DASRED010000032.1, read on the forward strand.
TCCTGTCCGCGCCGGGGAACTTCTCGAAGGCGAAGCGCGGGAACTTGACGACGACGTAGTCGAGCGTCGGCTCGAAGCTCGCGGGCGTCGTCTTCGTCAGGTCGTTCGGGATCTCGTCGAGCGTGTAGCCGACGGCGAGCTTGGCGGCGACCTTCGCGATCGGGTAGCCGGTCGCCTTCGAGGCAAGCGCGGAGCTGCGGGAGACGCGCGGGTTCATCTCGATCACCCGCAGCTCGCCGCTCTCCCGCTCGCGCGCGAACTGGATGTTCGAGCCGCCGGTCTCGACGCCGACCGCGCGGATCACGGCCGCGGAGGCGTCGCGGAGCTCCTGGTAGGCCTCGTCGGAGAGGGTCATCTGCGGCGCAACCGTGACCGAGTCGCCGGTGTGGACGCCCATCGGGTCGAGGTTCTCGATCGAGCAGACGACGACGACGTTGTCCTTCCGGTCGCGCATCACCTCGAGCTCGAACTCGTCCCAGCCGCGGACCGACTCCTCCACGAGCACCTGTCCGATCGGGCTC
>DASRED010000033.1:0-33602 GCA_035652255.1 Gaiellaceae bacterium
TGTCGGCGTATTGGACGGGCGGCGATTTCATGAAGTAGGCGCTGGGGCCTTCGATGGCGCCCGAGAGGCTGTTGTCCAGCGCCAGTTTGCAGCAGCGGACGGCGTCAATGACCACGCCGGCCGAGTTGGGCGAGTCCCAGACCTCGAGCTTCATCTCGAGGTTGAGTGGCACATCGCCGAAGGTGCGGCCTTCCATGCGGATGTAGGCCCATTTGCGGTCGGTCAGCCACGGCACGTAATCGGACGGGCCGACGTGGACGTTGCCATCGCCGAGGTCGTAGTCGAGCATCGACGTGACCGCGTTCGTCTTCGAGATCTTCTTCGACTCCAGTCGCTCGCGCTCGAGCATGTTGAGGAAGTCGGAGTTGCCGCCGACGTTGAGCTGCATCGTCTTGTCGAGGTGGACGCCGCGCTCGCGGAAGAGCGAGGTGAGGACGCGGTGCGTGATCGTCGCGCCGACCTGCGACTTGATGTCGTCGCCGATGATCGGCACGCCCGCGTCCTGGAAGCGCTTGTTCCAGTACTCCTCGCGCGCGATGAAGACCGGCATGCAGTTGATCATCGCGCAGCCGGCTTCGAGGATCTGCTCGGCGTACCACTTCGTCGCCATCTCCGAGCCGACCGGGAGGTAGTTGACGACGACGTCGGTGTGCGTCTCCTTGAGGATCCCGACGATGTCGTCCGTCTTGCCGGGCGCCTTCTCGACGATCTCGGAGAGATACTTGCCGAGCCCGTCGTGCGTCATGCCGCGCGAGACCTTGATCCCCGTCTTCGGGACGTCGGCGAACTTGATCGTGTTGTTCGGATGCGCCCACATCGCCTCGGCGAGGTCCTCGCCGACCTTCCCCTTGACGACGTCGAACGCCGCCGTGAACTCGACGTCACGGACGTGGTAGCCGCCGAGGTTGACGTGCATCAGGCCGGGGACGAACTTGTCGTCCTGCGCATCCTTGTAGTACTCGACGCCCTGCAACAGCGAGTTGGCGCAGTTGCCGACGCCGATGATCGCGACGCGGACCTTGCCGTCGTCGAGGCGAGCTCTACCGTTCGTCGAAGCCACTGGAACCTCCGGAGGTAAGGGCCAGACCAGAAGGGACTTCCGCGCCGCTGCCGGCTGCAAAGCTGCGCACTGGGGCGTCCTCGGGAGCGTGAATAGCGCTGCTATTCACGCTCCCTGCGTCCTTCCATTGCTTGCTTTTCGCTCGGCATCGGCTTGCGGGTTCCCTTCCGGCCAGGCCCGAAGTTGGGTGCGGACGTGCAGGACGCGCTGGACTACCGTGAGCCACGCCGTCGCGCTGAGCACGACGATCGCCCACGGCAGTCCGCCCCAGGGCGCGAAGACGAGCCCGGCGGTGATCACGACGACGCGCTCGGCGCGAGAGCCGAGACCGACGTCGCCGCGGAGGCCGAGAGCCTCGGCCTTCGCGCGCGTGTAGGAGACGAGGAACGATCCCGCGACGGCGGCGACCGCGAGCACGACCGCCCACTCCCGCCCGTGCCGGGCGAAAACGAGCGCGATCGCGGCGAGCATCGCGCCCTCGCCGACGCGGTCGGTGGTCGAGTCGAGGAAGGCGCCGAACGGCGTCGACTTCCCGCCCGCGCGCGCGAGCGCGCCGTCGAGGATGTCGAGCAGCGAGCCGACGACGAAGATCCCGGCCGCGAGCCAGTAGACGAGCCACGGGCTCCGGTTCTCGAACGGGACGAGGACGGCCGCCGCGAGACAGAGCGAGACGCCCGCCGCCGTGAGCACGTTCGGCGTCACACGGGTGCGTGCGAGACCAGTCACGGAGCGGCTGGCGAGGGAGCGGAATCCGTCCGTGTAGCCCTGCTTCACGCGGCGGAGTTTCGGAGTCGCGTTCATCTCCAACATAGCGATCCTGCTATGCCTGACTATAGCAGGTTTGCGATGACCGGGCCAAGCTTGTGGACGGCGCGCGGCACCCCGGCCGTAGCGGCAAGCGACACGACGGCGACGCCGATTCCGGCGAGGACGTCGAGGACGTAGTGGTTCGCGGTGGCGATGACGCAGAACCACACCCAGAGCGGCCAGAGCGCCCAGAGCGCTTTCGCCCAGAGGTGCTTGCAGCTGAGCGCGAGGACGACGCCGACGATGAGCGCGTCCGCCGCGTGGAGGCTCGGCATCGCCGCGTACTGGTTGCCGAGCGTGTGGATCAGCTCGCTCGAGTGGTTGACCCCGCCGACGAAGCCCGCCTTGGGGAACATCCACGGCGGCGCGGTCGGCATCACCGCGAAGCCGACGAGCCCGATGAGGTTCGCGAGCAGGATCGTGTTGCGGAAGCGGGCGAAGCGGTCGTGCCGGCGGAGATAGACCCAGAGCAGCGTCAACCCGATCACCGTGAACTCGGAGTTCCAGTACGTCCAGGCCGCGGCGGTGAGCAAGAGATGCGAGGAGTCCGCGATCCGCTGCGCCGTCAGCTCGAAGAGATGGTGGGTGAGCCGGTACTCGAAATGGATCACGCGCCGGCCGTTGCCGTACGCCTCCGCCGGGTTGCGGTCGACGAGGCTCCGCACGAAGAGATACGAGAAGTAGAAGCCGAACCAGATGCCGACCTGGAGGGCGAAATCCGCCCAACCGCGCGGCAGCACCCTACGGCCGAGTGCGACCACCCGCTCCATCGCCCCGAACTCTAGTCGGAGTGGTGACCGGAGCGCATCCGGGTTCGCCGCCGCGCCTAGCCGCCGATGTACGACATCTCGACCTTCGGCAGCGCGGCCGTCTCGGCCGTCCGCAGCTCCGAGTAGCGGTCGGTGCGCCGGCCCCAGATCCCGCGCAGCGTCTCCGTCAGCTCCTCGTCCGTCGCGCCGAGCCTGAGCGGCGCGCGGAGGTCGTGCCCGCGAGCGCCGAAGAGGCAGGTGTAGAGGCGGCCCTCGGCCGAGAGCCGGGCGCGGGAGCAGCCGCCGCAGAACGGCTTCGTCACCGAGGCGATGACGCCGATCTCGCCCGCTCCGTCGACGTAGCGGAAGCGGCGTGCGGTCGCGTCCGGGTCGGCGGGGACGGGCTCGAGCGGCCAGCGCTCGCCGATCCGGCCGACGATCTCGTCCGCCGAGACGACGTCCTCGAGCCGCCAGCCGTTCGTCGAGCCGACGTCCATGTACTCGATGAAGCGGAGGACGTGGCCGCTGCCCCGGAAGCGCTCCGCGAGCCCGAGGAGGTCGCCGTCGTTCGCGCCGCGCTTGACGACGGCGTTCACCTTGACCGGCAGGCCGGCGGCGGTCGCTGCGTCGATCCCCTCGAGCACGCGCTCGACCGGGAAGTCGACGTCGTTCAGCGCGCGGAAGGCGTCCTCGTCGAGCGAGTCGAGGCTCACCGTGACGCGGCTCAGCCCGGCGGCCGCGAGCGTCGCGGCCTTCTGCGGCAGGAGGGATCCGTTCGTCGTCAGCGCGAGCTCGAGCTTGCTCCCGTCCGGGCGCTCGATCGCGGCGAGGAGCTCGACGAGATGCTCGACGTTGCGACGGACGAGCGGCTCGCCGCCCGTGATCCGCACCGTGCGGACGCCGAGGCTCGCGAAGATCCCGGCGACGCGGGCGATCTCCTCGAGGGAGAGCAGCTCCTTCCGCTCGAGGAACGCGTGGTCGCGCCCGAACACCTCCTTCGGCATGCAGTAGACGCAGCGGAAGTTGCAGCGATCGGTGACCGAGATGCGCAACGTCTCGAGCGGGCGCCCGAGGCGATCGAGAAGCGGCTCCACGCCGCCAGCGTACCCGGCTGTGTGGCGCCTACTCCGCCCAGACTCGGAGGAGCTCGACGAGCGTCGCCGCGGCGAGGCCCATGTCCTCGACGCAGATCCACTCGCGCTCGCTGTGGGCGTCGTGGCCGCCGGTGAAGATGTTCGCGGTGGGCAGGCCCATCTCGGTGAGCGCCGAGCCGTCGGTGCCGCCGCGGATCGCGGTCTGCTTCGGCTCGAGCCCGACGCGGCGGATCGCCTGCTCGAGGTTCCGCACGATCTCCGGATGCTCCTCGATGCGGGCGCGCGGGTTCCGGTACTGGATCCGGTCCTCGACCGCGATCGTGCAACGCGGCTCGTCGGCGCATGCCTGCTCGGCGAGCCCGCGCAGGAAGGCGATGTGTCCCGCGAGCGCGTCGTCGTCGAAGTCGCGCGCGATGAAGCGCAGCTCGACATCTGCGGCGCTGCCCTGGATGAAGACGGGGTGGACGTAGCCTTCGCGCTCGTTCGTCGTCTCGGGCGAGAGCCGGTCCGCCGGGAGCCGCTCCACAAGGTCGGCCGCGATCTTGAGCGCGTTGACGAGCTCCTCCTTCGCCGAGCCGGGATGGATGGCGCGGCCGCGGATCCGCATTCGCACCTGCGCGCCCGAGAACGTCTCCGACTGCATCTCGCCGGCGGTGGCGCCGTCGACGGTGTACGCCGCCGCGGCGCCGAGGCGGTCGACGGGCAGATGGATCACTCCCCGCCCGATCTCCTCGTCGGGGTTGAAGACGACGAGCACCGGCCCGTGCGGGATCTCGGGATGCGCGGCGAGGTAGGCCACGGCGGCGAGGATCTCGGCGACCCCGGCCTTGTCGTCGGCGCCGAGCAGGCTCGTGCCGTCGGTCGTGACGAGCTCGTGGCCGACGTGGTGCTCGAGCTCGGGAGACTCGGAGGGACGGATTACGTGGCCCGAGTCGCCGAGCGCGATCTCGCCGCCGTAGTACGTGAGCCGCTGCGGGTTCGCCGCGCCGCTCACCTCGCGCGCCGTGTCGACGTGCGCGAAGAGCGCGATCGTCGGGACGTCGTGGTCGACCGTCGACGGCAGCGTCGCCGTGACGTAGCCGTGCTCGTCGACCGCGGCATCCTCGAGCCCCGCCTCCTCGAGCTCGTCGCGGAGCAGCCGGAGCAGGACGAGCTGGCCCGGGCTGCTCGGGTACGTCTCGGAGTCCTCGTCCGACTGCGTGTCGATGCGAACGTAGCGCAGGAAGCGCTCGAGCGCGTCCTCGGACAGGCGCACAGCGAGGCTGGCCGACCCCTCGATTGCCATGTCGTCGAGCGTACCTACGGCGGTCGGATGCGCTGCAGCGGTACCGCCACGTAGCGTTGCCGGCGGTGCGCCTGCGACTCCTCCAGCTCTCGGCCGGCCTGCTGCTCTACGGCTTCAGCTCGTCGCTGCTCGTCCTCGCCGGGCTCGGGCTCGACCCGTGGGACGTCTTCCACCAGGGGCTCGCGCGCCAGAGCTCGCTCGCGATCGGGACGTGGGCGATCCTCGTCGGCGTCGCCGTCCTGTTCCTCTGGATCCCGCTGCGGCAGCGCCCGGGCATCGGGACGTTCTGCAACGTCGTCGCCGTCGGCGGGACGATGGACCTCGTGCTCGGGCACGTGCACGCGCCGCACGGGCTAGGGATACGCATCGTCCTCCTGGCGGCGGGCGTGTTCCTGAACGGGGTCGCGACCGGTTTGTACATCGGCGCCGGGCTCGGGCCGGGCCCGCGCGACGGGCTGATGACGGGGCTCGCGGCGCGCGGCCACTCGATCCGCGTCGTGCGGACGGGAATCGAGGTGACGGTGCTCGCGACCGGCTGGCTGCTCGGCGGCACGGTCGGGGTCGGGACGCTCGCGTACGCGCTCGCGATCGGCCCGCTCGCGCACGTCTTCATCCCACTTTTCTCGCACGGGCGGCGACCTCCCGAGGGCGCCTTGGAAGCGGCTTGATCGCGGTCGGGCTCGCGCTCCTCTCGGCGCTGCTCTTCGGCGCGATGAGCGTCGCGCTGCGGATGGCGCTGCAGCGCGAGCGCGACGTCGCGCTCGGGACGATGGGAACCGTCGTCCCCGCGATCTGCGTCGCGCTCGTGGCGGCGGCCGCGGAGTCGCCGTCGCGCGGCTGGCATCTCGGCGGTGCCTGGCCGTTCCTCCTCGCGGGGCTGTTGTCGCCCGGCGCGGCGCAGATCCTCGTCACGGTGGCGATCCGCGAAGCGGGTGCCTCACGCGTCTCGATGGTCTTCGGCGCGGCGCCGCTCGTCTCGGTGACGATCGCGCTCGCCGTGCTCGGGGAGCCGGCGCGCGTGCCGCTCGTCGCCGGCGCGGTGCTCGTCGTCGCGGGAGGCGTCGAGCTCGCCCGCGAGCAGGAGCGGCCCGCTCACCTGCGGCGCGTCGGTCTTCTCTATGCGCTCGCCGGCGCGACCCTGTTCGCGATCCGGGACAACCTCGTCCGCCATCTCGCGGTGGGGAGGACGTCGGTGCCGCCCGGCGTCGCGGCGGCGGCGGCGCTCGTCGGAGGCGGGGCGCTCGTCGTCCTCTGGGCGCGGCGGGGCTTCTCCCGGCGGTGGCTGCCCTTCGTGCCGGCGGGGCTCCTCTTCGGCGGCTCGTACGTCTCCCTCTTCGAGGCGTACTACCGCGGCAGGGTGACGGTCGTCGCGCCGCTCGTCGCGATCGAGTCGCTCGTCGGCGTCGCCCTCTCGGTTCTCCTCCTGCGCGACTCCGAGGTGGTGGGGAAGCGGCTCGTCCTCGGAGCCGGCCTGATCGTCGCCGGCGGGGCGCTGATCGGGGCGTTTCGGTAGGGCAAGAAGCGCTAGACGAGCACGGACGCGTGCAGGTGCTCTTCGATCGCGAAGCCTGACTCGAGCGCGCGGCGGACCGGGCACGCGGCGGCGACCGTCTCGAGCCGCGCGATCTGGTCCGGGTCGTAGTCGCCGTCGAGGCGGATGTCGACGCGGAAGTGCCGCGGCGTGGCCGCGGCGTCGTACTCGACCTCGACGAGGACGTCGCCGAGCTCCCAGCCCTTCGTCCGGGCGTAGATCGCGAGCGTCGTCGAGACGCACGCCGCGAGGGCCGCCGCGAGGAGCTCGTGGGGCGTCTGCGCCGTATCCTCGCCGCCGACGCTCTGCGGCTCGTCCGTCTCGAGGAGGAAGGAGTCGCGGACGAGCACCTCGTTGCGCAGCGTGCCGGGGACGAGCTTCGCGGTCGCTCTCATCTCGCGCAGTCTCGGCGGCGCGCGCCGCCCGAGCATCCGCGAAGACCCTGATCCGCACTGCGGGCCCGCTCTGTATCTGCTATAAAGCCACTTAGATTTTCTCACCAGAGGAGGCACAACAGAATCATGGCGAAGACCATCGGCATCGACCTCGGCACGACGAACTCGTGCATGGCCGTGCTCGAGGGCGGCGAGCCGACCGTCATCCCGAACGCCGAGGGCGGCCGGACGACCCCGTCCGTCGTCGCGTTCACGAAGGACGGCCAGCGGCTCGTCGGCGCCCCCGCGCGGCGGCAGCAGGTCACGAACCCGACCAACACGATCTTCTCGATCAAGCGCTTCATGGGACGCAAGTTCGACGAGGTGACGGAGGAGATGACGATCGTCCCGTACGAGGTCGTCAAGGGCCCGAACGGCGACGTGCGCGTCAAGGCGGAGGGCAAGGACTACGCCCCGCCGGAGATCAGCGCGATGATCCTCCAGAAGCTCAAGGCCGACGCGGAGGCGTACCTCGGCGAGGACGTCGCCGACGCGGTGATCACCGTCCCCGCCTACTTCAACAACGCGCAGCGCGAGGCGACGAAGGACGCCGGCAAGATCGCCGGCCTCAACGTCCTCCGGATCATCAACGAGCCGACGGCGGCCGCGCTCGCGTACGGCCTCGACAAGGAGGGCTCCGACCAGACGATCCTCGTCTTCGACCTCGGCGGCGGCACGTTCGACGTCTCCGTCCTCGAGCTCGGGGACGGCGTCTTCGAGGTCAAGTCCACCGCCGGCGACAACCACCTCGGCGGCGACAACTTCGACAAGGCGATCGTCGACTGGATGGCGGCGGAGTTCAAGAGGGACCAGGGCATCGACCTCTCCGCCGACCGGATGGCGCTCCAGCGCCTCTACGAGGCTGCGGAGAAGGCGAAGATCGAGCTGTCGTCGACGATGACGACGCAGATCAACCTCCCGTTCATCACCGCGACGCAGGACGGCCCGAAGCACCTCGACCTCCAGCTGACCCGTGCGAAGCTCGAGGAGATCACCGCCGACCTGCTCCAGAGGACGGTCGGCCCGACGAAGCAGGCGCTCACCGACGCCGGCCTCGACGCCTCGAAGATCGACCACGTCGTCCTCGTCGGCGGCATGACCCGCATGCCGGCGGTGCAGGAGAAGGTCAAGGAGATCGTCGGCAAGGACCCGCACAAGGGCGTCAACCCGGATGAGGTCGTCGCCGTCGGCGCCGCGCTCCAGGCCGGCGTCCTCAAGGGCGAGGTCAAGGACATCCTCCTGCTCGACGTCACCCCGCTCAGCCTCGGGATCGAGACGAAGGGCGGCGTGATGACGAAGCTCATCGAGCGGAACACGACGATCCCGACGAAGAAGTCCGAGACGTTCACGACCGCGGAGGACAACCAGCCCTCCGTCGAGGTGCACGTCCTGCAGGGCGAGTCGGAGATGGCGGCGTACAACAAGACGCTCGGCAAGTTCCAGCTCGTCGGGATCCCGCCGGCGCCGCGCGGCATGCCGATGATCGAGGTCACGTTCGACATCGACGCGAACGGGATCATCCACGTCACCGCGAAGGATCAGGGGACGGGCAACGAGCAGCAGATCAAGATCGAGGGCGGCTCCGGCCTCACCGAGGACGAGGTGCAGAACATGATCCGCGAGGCGGAGACGCACGCCGACGAAGCGCACCGCATGCGCGAGGTTGCGGACACGAAGAACCTCGCCGAGACGCTCGCCTACCAGACCGAGCGCTCGCTCAAGGAGCACCGGGACAAGCTCGACGAGTCCGAGGCCTCGACGATCGAGGGCCGGATCATGGAGCTGCGCCAGGCGCTCGAGGGCGACGACCTCGCCGACATCCGGGCGAAGACCGAGTCGCTGACCGAGGCGTCGCACAAGCTCGCCGAGGTGCTCTACGCCGAGGCGTCGGCGCAGGCGCAGGCGTCCGCGGGCGGCGGCAACGGCGACGCGAGCGGCTCCTCCGACGACGAGGTCGTCGAGGAAGGCGAGTACGAGGTCGTCGACGAGGAGGAGGCTCCGACCTCGTGACCGACGAGCAGCAGGACGAAAGTCGGGAGCCTGGCACGGCGCAGGACGAAAGTCGGGAGCCTGGCACGGCGCAGGACGAAAGTCGGGAGCCTGGCACGGCTGCGCCGAGCCAGGCACCTGCCTCCGCAGAGGACGAGCGCCTCCTGCGGTTGGCCGCCGACTTCGACAACTACAAGAAGCGCGCGGCGCGCGAGCGCGAGGAGTACGTCGCGCTCGCCAACGCACGGCTCCTCGCGGAGCTGCTCCCCGTCGTCGACGACCTCGAGCGCGCGCTCGCGGCCGCCGAGCAGCACGAGGAAGCCCAGCTCGAGGAGGGCGTCCGCCTCGTCCACCGCTCGCTCGCGGCGCTGCTCGAACGGCAGGGCGTGAAGCCGATCGAGACGAACGGGAAGTTCGACCCGCACGTTCACGAGGCGATCGCGGCGCAGCAGTCGGAGGACGTCGAGAGCGGCTCCGTCCTCGACGTCGTGCAGAAGGGCTACAAGCTCGGTGACCGCGTCGTCCGGCCCGCGCGGGTGATCGTCTCCGAATGAGCTCGTTGTACGACACGCTCGGCGTCAAGAAGGACGCCTCCGCCGACGAGATCAAGAAGGCGTACCGGAAGCTCGCGCGGCAGCACCATCCCGACGCGAATCCGGGCGACGAGGCGGCGGAGGAGAAGTTCAAGGAGGTGCAGGCCGCCTACGACGTCCTCTCCGACGAGGAGAAGCGGAAGGCGTACGACCGCTTCGGCTCGACGAACGGGCGCGGCCCGGCCGGCGGTCCCGGCGGATTCGGCCCCGGCGACTTCGAGTGGAGCGGCGACCTCGGCGACGTCCTCGGCCACATCTTCGGGAACCTGGGCAGCCAGCCGCGCGGCCGCGGCCGGCCCCAGCCGACGCGCGGCCCCGACGTCGAGACCGAGGTCAGGCTCTCCTTCGAGGACGCCCTGCGCGGCAGCGAGGTGAAAGTCCCGGTCGAGCTGACCGTCGCGTGCTCGACGTGCGGCGGCACGGGCGCGCAGCCCGGCACGGCTCCCGTCATCTGCCCGCAGTGCAACGGCCGCGGCGTCACCTCCGAGAGCCAGGGCCTCTTCGCGCTCTCCCAGCCGTGCCCGCGCTGCCGCGGCAACGGCACCGTGATCGAGCAGCCGTGCAAGAAGTGCAAGGGCTCGGGCCGCGAGCGGCGGCTCCGCAACTACACCGTGAAGATCAAGCCCGGCGTCAAGGACGGCACGAAGATCCGGCTCAAGGGGAAGGGCGAGGCCGGCGCGAACGGCGGCCCGAACGGCGACCTCGTCGTCGTCACGCGCGTCGCGAAGTCGGACACGTACGAGCGCCGCGGCGACGACCTCGTCGTCCAGGTGCCGGTCACGTTCCCGACCGCCGCGCTCGGCGGCAAGGTCGAGGTGCCGACGCCGGAGGGCAACGTCTCGCTGAAGATCCCCGCCGGCTCCGAGGACGGCAAGCTCCTGCGGATCAAGGGCCGCGGCGCGCCGCGCCTGAGCGGCTCCGGCAAGGGCGACGTCCTGGCCCGCGTCCGCATCCAGGTGCCGAAGCGCGTCAACAAGAAGGAGCGCGAGCTCCTCGAGGAGCTGCAGAAGGTGGAGGGCTGATGTCGAAGCACGACGACCTTCTCGAGCAGGGGCCGCGCGAGGCGCCCGAGCCCGAGACGGCGGAGGAGCGCACGCAGCGCAAGGGGCTCAAGGCGGCCGGCGGCGGCGTCGCGGCCGGCGGGATCGGCCTCGCGAAGGCCGGGATCCTCGGCAAGGTCTTCATCTGGATCTTCCTCTGGAACGGGATCAGCACCGCGGGGCGGATCGGCGGCTGGATCGGGATCGCCCTCGTGCTCGCGCTCGTCGCGGGCGCGATCCTCTTGTACCGCCGGAGGCACGCCTGATGGACGACCGGCCGATCTACATGATCTCCGTCGCGGCCGAGCTCGTCGGCATGCACCCGCAGACCCTGCGGATGTACGAGCAGAAGGGGCTGATCCGGCCGAAGCGGACGCCGGGCGGCACGCGCCTCTACTCCGAGGCCGACATCGAGCGGCTGCGGATCGTGCAGCGGCTCACGAGCGAGCTCCGCCTCAACCTCGCCGGCGTCGAGCTCGTGCTGCGGCTCGAGGACGAGCTGCGCAAGGCGCACGCGCAGGTCGAGCGCCTGCAGCGGCAGCTCCGCCAGGAAGTGGAAAACGTCCACAAGCAGTACCGCCGCGACCTCGTCGTCTACCGCGAGGAGCGGCTGCCGGAAAGGAAGTAATGGACTTCTCGAAACTGACCATCAAGTCCCAGGAGGCCGTCGCGGCGGCGCAGGAGCTCGCGCGCCGGAACGGCAACCCCGAGCTCTATCCCGAGCATCTGCTCCTCGCGCTGCTCGACCAGGAGCTGCCGCGCGAGCTCGTCCCCGACGCCGAGGCGCTGCGCGCGCAGGCCGAGGCGGCGCTCGCGCAGAAGCCGCGCATCGAGGGCGCGCAGCAGCAGCCCGGCGTCTCGGCGGCGTTCTCCAAGGTGCTCGACCGCGCTGCGGACGAGGCGAAGAAGCTCGAGGACGAGTACGTCGCAAGCCAGCACCTCCTGCTCGCGCTCGACGTCGTCCCGCGCAAGGAGCTGCTTGCGAAGATCGCCGAGGTCACGGCCGGACGCCGCGTCACCTCGCAGGATCCCGAGGGCACGTACCAGGCGCTCTCGAAGTTCGGGCGCGACCTGACGGAAGCAGCCGAGTCCGGCAGGCTCGATCCCGTCATCGGGCGCGACGAGGAGATCCGCCGCGTCATCCAGGTGCTCTCGCGCCGGACGAAGAACAACCCCGTCCTGATCGGCGAGCCCGGCGTCGGCAAGACCGCGATCGTCGAAGGGCTCGCGCAGCGGATCGTCGCCGGCGACGTCCCCGAGTCGCTGAAGGGGAAGCGCGTCTGGGCGCTCGACATCGGCGGCCTCCTCGCCGGCGCGAAGTACCGGGGCGAGTTCGAGGAGCGGCTCAAGGCCGTCCTCGAGGAGGTGCAGAACGCCGCGGGCGAGCTGATCCTGTTCATCGACGAGCTCCACACGATCGTCGGCGCCGGCGCGGCGGAAGGCGCCGTCGACGCCGCGAACATGCTCAAGCCGATGCTCGCGCGCGGCGAGCTCCGCTGCGTCGGCGCGACGACGCTCGACGAGTACCGCAAGCACATCGAGAAGGACGCGGCGCTCGAGCGGCGCTTCCAGCCCGTCTTCGTCGGCGAGCCGTCCGTCTCGGACACGATCGCGATCCTCCGCGGCCTGAAGGAGCGCTACGAGGCGCACCACAAGGTGCGGATCCGCGACGCGGCGCTCGTCGCCGCTGCGGTTCTCTCCGAGCGCTACATCGCCGACCGCCAGCTGCCGGACAAGGCGATCGACCTCGTCGACGAGGCGGCCTCCCGGCTGAAGATGGAGATCGAGTCGTCCCCCGTCGAGCTCGACGAGGCGAACCGCCGGGTCACGCAGCTCGAGATCGAGCTCGCGGCGATGGCGGGGGAGAAGCACGAGGTGCGCGCGCCGCTCGAGTCCGAGCTCGCGGAGGCGAAGGAGCGCCGCGACGCACTCGCCGCGCGCTGGGCGCGCGAGAAGGAGGCGCTCGACCGCATCGGCGAGATCACCCAGCGCATCGACGCGTTGCGGATGGAGGCCGAGCGCGCGGAGCGCGAGGGGAACCTCCAGCGCGTCGCCGAGATTCGCTACGGCGAGCTGCCGGCGCTCGAGAAGGAGCTCGAGGAGCGCGACGAGCAGCAGGCCGAGTCGATGGTCAAGGAGGAGGTCGACGAGGACGACGTCGCCGCGGTCGTCGCCCGCTGGACGGGAATCCCCGTCGACCGGCTCCTCGAGGGCGAGACGGAGAAGCTCGTCCAGATGGAGAACCGCCTCCACGGGCGCGTCGTCGGTCAGGACGAGGCGGTCGAGGCGGTCGCGAACGCGCTGCGGCGCGCGCGCACCGGCCTGCAGGATCCGAACCGGCCGATCGGCTCGTTCGTCTTCCTCGGCCCGACCGGCGTGGGGAAGACCGAGCTCGCCCGCGCGCTCGCCGAGTTCATGTTCGACGACGAGCAGGCCATGGTCCGGCTCGACATGTCGGAGTACCAGGAGCGGCACACGGTCGCGCGGCTGATCGGCGCGCCGCCCGGCTACATCGGCTACGACGAGGGCGGCCAGCTCACCGAGGCGGTACGGCGGCGGCCGTACAGCGTCATCCTCCTCGACGAGATCGAGAAGGCGAACGCGGAGGTCTTCGACGTCCTCCTCCAGGTGCTCGACGACGGACGGCTCACCGACGGGCAGGGCCGCACGGTCGACTTCCGCAACACCGTCCTGATCATGACCTCGAACGTGCGGAGCGCCGACGCGCTGCGGGACGTCTTCCGGCCGGAGTTCCTCAACCGGATCGACGAGATCGTCGAGTTCGAGCCGCTGTCGAAGGAGCAGATCGGCGAGGTCGTCGAGCTGCAGCTCGCGCGGCTGCGCGAGCGGCTCGCGGAGCGGCGGATCGAGCTCGAGTTGACTCAGTCGGCGAAGGAAGCGCTCGCGGAGGCGGGCTGGGATCCGGCCTACGGCGCGCGACCGCTCAAGCGCGCGCTGCAGCGGATGGTCGAGAACCCGCTCGCGCTCCGCCTCCTCGAAGGCGACTTCGCGGACGGCGACACGATTCGCGTCGACGCCGAGGACGGCGAGTTGCGCTTCGTAAAGGCCGGCGCCGCGACGGTAGCCGCGTAGTGCTCGTCGTCGCCGCGACCGAACGCGAGCTTGCGCTGCTCGACGGAGTCGAGGTGTTCTGCTGCGGGATCGGGCCGGTCGAGGCTGCGCTCCAGACCGCACGCGCGCTCGCCGAGCGAACGCCCGCCGCCGTCCTCCACGTCGGGATCGCGGGCGCCCACGGGATCGCGCCGCCGGCGCTCGTGCTCGGAAGCGAGGCCGTCTACTGCGACGTGATCGACCCGGGATCGACGCTGCCGCGCGTCGAGCGCGCCCGTCCCGACGCTGCGCTGCTCGAGCGAGTCAGTGCCGCGCTGCCGGAGGCGCATGTCCTCCCGATCGCGACGTGCGGCAAGGTCGGCGGCGGACGAGGCAGCGGCTGCGACGTCGAGGCGATGGAGGGCTTCGGCGTCCTGCGCGCCTGCGAGCTCGCGGGCGTCCCCGCGGTCGAGCTGCGCGCGATCTCGAACTCGCCCGGCGAGCCGGACCGCGCAAAGTGGCGTTTCGACGAGGCCTTCGTCGCACTCGCGGACGCCGTGCGGCGGCTGGACGAGGCGACGAGGTGAGCCTGCACCGCGAGCTCGAGTTCCGGCCGGTCGCCGATCCGGACGACCCCGACGACTGGCGGCCCGGCTCAGAGCTCGCCGTCGTCTTCGACGCGGCGGCGAACATGGCCGTCCTCGGGGAGCGCCTCGCGCCCGGCGACACGATCCCGCTCCACCGCCATCGAACCGACGAGGCGGTCGTCTACCTCGCCGGCACGGTCGAGGTGCGGCTCGGCGGCGAGAAATACGAAGCGCAGCCGGGCGATGTCCTCCTCATCCCTGCAGGCACGCCGCACTCCATGCGCAACACCGGTGACGTCGTCGCCGAGTTCCGCGCCACGTTCCCGAGCGCGCGCGTCGACATCGAGTACCTCGAACGCAATCCCATGCCCGGAACGGAGGGGGATCAGCCGCAGCCGCCGTTCGCGGTCGACCTCCACACCGGCGCAGTGTCGCCGCTCGACGCGGGCTAGAGCTCGGGGACGTCCTCGACGAACTCGGCGTTGCCGTGCTCGGTCGGTGCGCCGTAGGCGAGGAAGAGGATCTCGTCGTCCGTCTCGTTGCGCGGCTGGAGCGGCGTCCCTTTGTGCACGACGACGATCCCGCCCGGCTCGACGTCGACGCGTTCCCACGGCTCGCCGAGCAGCATCGTCAGCGTGCCGCGGAGCGGGACGAACACCTCTTCCTGATCCGGGTCGAGATGTCGCCGGCCGCGCGTGTGCGCGGGATAGCGCCACACCCGCGCCCGCGACTCGGTCATCTGCGCGGGCTCGGTCAGCGCCGCCGCGTGCCGCGGCTCCTGGCCCTCGTGGCCGGGCCGCTCCTCCCACTCGAGATCGCCGGCGTGAACGACGTGGTAGCCCACGATCCGACGATACCCTCCGCGCCGTGGCCGAGTTGCGTCCCGTCGCGTTGCCGCCCGCCGAGCGGACGATCGGCCAGCTCGTGGCGGAGTCGATCCAGTTCTACGGCGCGCGCTTCTGGGCGTGCCTCCTGCTCGGCGTCCCTGCCGCCGCGGTCGCCGTCGTCTTCAAGGACGTCCCGCGCACGCTGCAGCTCGTGCTCGCGCCGACGCTCGGGGGAGCGCTCATCAGCGCGACGTTCGTCTACGCGTCCACGCTCGTGCTCGACAGGACGCCCGCCCGCCGGAGGCTCGTCGCCGCCTGGCTCGCCGGCTGGCTCGTGTTCGCGCCGGCGCCGTTCCTCGTTATCGCCTTCGTCATTCCGGGACTCGTCTGGCTGACGGCGTTCGGCCTCGTCGTGCCGGTGCTCGTGGTCGAGGACGTCGCGCCACGCGCCGCAATCCGGCGGGCGTGGCAGCTCGCCCGCGCCGACTTCGTGCACGCACTCGGCTCGCTCTTCACGCTCGCGGTCGTGGTCGTCCTGTCGCAGTCGGTGCTCGTCTTCGTCCTGCGCGGCTTCGGCGACGCCGGCGTCTCGGCGGCGCTCTTCCTCGCGAGCGTCGTCCTCTCGCCGCTGCTCTTCATCGGCTCGGCGCTGCTGTACGTCGACCAGGCCGCCCGGGTCGAATAGGGTTTTCGCATGCCGACCTACATCCTTCTCTCGCGGCTCTCGCAGCAAGGCGTGCAGACCCTCCAACGGAATCCCGGACGGCTGCAGGAGGTCAACCGGGACGTCGAGGAGCTCGGTGCGAAGGTCCTCCACCAGTGGGCGACGCTCGGCGAGTGGGACTTCATCAACGTCGTCGAGGCGCCCGACTCCGCGACGATCGCCAAGGTCTCCGTCGCGCTCGGCGCCCGCGGCTCGACGCGGGTTCAGACGCTCGAGGCGCTGTCGATCGACGACTTCGTCAGCGCGATCAGCTAGCCGCCACGGCCATTCGCCGCACGGTGACGCCCCACGCGTCGCCGGCGGCGAACAGCTCGTCCGGATCGACCTCGCCGAGCCAGCCGAGGAAGTGCGGCTCGGGATCGTCCTCCGTGCAGCCGAACACGGCGGCGTGGAGCTCGGCGGCCGGCTCGTCGGCGACGCCGCGGGCGAGCTCCTCCATGCGCCGCTCCGCCTCCTCGGCGGCCGGGCCCTCGAGATAGCCGCGCGCCATCAGAGGAGCGTACTGGCGATCGCGATTTCCCCGCACAGGCGCGCGTTCTGGGCGACGAGGGCGCGGTTCGCCTCCTGCGTGCGGCCGCCGCTCTCGCGGTGGAGATAGGAGAGGACGAACGGCGTCACCGCCTGGCCGGAGACGCCTTCCTGCTCCGCCGCCGCGAGCGCCTGCTCGATCAGCGGCTCGACGTCCTCGAGCGGCTCGTCCGGCGGCCGCCCGACGAGCACCCCGGCGCCGCCGAGCTCCCAGTGCGCCGCCGCGACCCGCGCCGCCTCCTCCGCCGACTCGACCCGCGCCGACACGGGCGGCCCTCCCTCGGTTCCGTAGAACAACGGCAGCGTGTCGACGCGGAAGCCGAGCAACGGCACGCCGAGCGTCTCGAGCAACTCCGCCGTCGCCGGCACGTCGAGGAGCGACTTGACGCCCGCGGAGACGACGAGCGCCGGCGTCCGGGCGAGTTCGCCTAGATCGGCGGAGACGTCGGGCGGATCGGGGAAGCCGCGGTGGACGCCGCCGATCCCGCCGGTCGCGAGGAACCGGATCCCGGTCGCGCGCGCGACGGCGAGCGTCCCGCCGACCGTCGTCGCGCCGACTGCCCGCTGGGTCGCCGCAGCTCCGAGGTCGCGCGGCCCGGCCTTCCGCGCCGAGGCGTCGAAGCGCGCGAGCTCTGCCTCCGTCAGCCCGACGACGATCTCGCCGTCGAGGACTCCAACCGTCGCGGGGACGGCGCCCGCCGCCCGGGCCTGCCGCTCCGACTCGAGCCCGACCGCGACTCCTTCTCCCGGCGGGAAGCCGTGCGCGACGAGCGTCGTCTCGAGCGCGACGACGGCGCCGCCGGCGGCGAGCGCCTCGCGCACCTCGTCGGCGACGCGGATCACGCCGGCCGCTCCATCTCGACGAAGCGGCTCTCCTCGGCGGCGGGGATCTCGTGGAAGCCGGCGCGCCGGTACGCCGCGAGCGCGCGCTCGTTCCAGCGGGCGACCCAGAGCCGGAACACGCGCGGCCGCCACTCCCGCCGCGCGTAGTCGAGGCCTGCCTCGATGAACGGCTGCGCGAGTCCCTGTCCGGTCAGGTCGGGACGCATGCCGAGACCGATCCGCACCTCGTGGCCCTCCGGGACGAAGTTGAAGAAGCCGACGAGCGCGCCGTCGCCGTCGACGACCGCGCGCAGGTGCGTGCGGCGGGCCGGGTTCGCGAACAGCTCGACGCGGCGCGGGTCGGACGACGTGTCGTACCACTCGTAGGGGAACTCGTACCGCCACTCCGCGATCTCCGCCGCCTGCTCGTCCGTCAGCGCCTGGACGTTCACGGCAGCGACCCTACTTTCGCGACGCACCGAGCGGCCGCCTCGAGGCCCCGGCGCGCAGCTTCCTCCGGGGAGCCGCCGAGCAGGAAGCCGGCCGCGAGCGCGTCGCCGGCGCCGGTCGAGTCGACGACGTCCGCCGGCACGGCCGCGAAGTCGAGCCTCGAGTCCTCGCCGAAGACGCTGCAGCCGCGCGGGCCGCGCTTCAGGACCCCGGTCGGAGCCGTGAGATACGCGCCGCCGAGCAGCTCCCACTCCGCTTCGGTCGCGAAGAGGACGTCGGGCGCGAGCTCGTCGAGGAGCTCGCGGAAGCGGACAGGCCCGAAGCGGCGGATCTCCGTCCACGCGGCGACGTCGACCGAGATGCGCGCGTCCGCTTCGCGCGCGAGCCGGGCGGCGTGGAGCGCGGCGCTCGCGATCGGCTCCTCGACGAGGGAGTAGCCGGAGACGTGGAGGACGTCGCACTCGAGCCACGTCGCGTCGAGCTCCTCCGGCGCGAGGGCCGTCGCGACGCCGCGGTCGGAGGCGAGCGCGCGCTCGCCGGCCTCGACGGCCGAGACGACGATCCCCGTCGCCCCCGCCACGATGGGCCCGGCGAGCTCGACGCCGTGGGATGCGAGCTCCCGCGCGACGAGCTCGCCCGCCGCGTCGTCGCCGCACTTCGCGATGCAGCGCGCCTGCGCACCGAGCTCCGCCGCCCACGCCGCGACGTTCGCCGCCTGCCCGCCGGCGCCCGCCGACGTCGCGGCGCGCACGTCGGCGCCGGGCACGAGCGGCTCCTCGAGCCGCACGATCACGTCGAGCAGGACATCCCCGAGGGTCGCGATCCGCAAGGCACAATCGTCCCATGGACGCCGAGCAGAAGCGCGGGAGAGCGCTCGACTTCCTGATCGGCGGAGTGGTCGGCGCCTCCGCAGCGGTCGCGACGGCGCGCCGCGCGCGCCGGCTGCGGCGCCAGCGCGAGCAGCGGCTCGAGCGTCCCGCCGGCCTCGCCGCGTTCGAGGGTGCGCCGTGCTTCGAGGAGCTGCTCGAGCAGTCGACGACCGGCGTCGATGACTGACCCTTCCGTTTGGTTGCGGATTTGAGCGAGAATGCTTCCTTGATGGTCCGGCCCGGACGTCTCGTTCTCCTGCTCGCGGTTCTCCTCGCTGTCGTCGCGGCGCTCGTCGCGCCCGGCATCGCGTCCGCACGGCAGACCCCGCTCGGGGCCCGCTGGCGCGTCATCGTCCTCGACCGGATGACGGACACGACGTGGGCGGCGCTCTCCCATCGCGGCGCGGTCGGCCTGCTGCGCCCCGGCTTCGGGCCGACGACGAACCGGCGCCGCGCGATCGCCGAGCTCGTCCGCGGCGCGGAGGTGAACGCGCGGCTCGGCGGGGTTCCGCCGGGCCAGCCGCTCATCGCCGCGGCCGTGGAGCACAGCGCCGGGATCCCCACGTGCCGGATGTGCATCGTCCTCCAGCTGCCGCCGCGCGGCTCGCCGATCGCGAACGACAAGCTCTACCGCATCGCGGTGATCGGCCAGAACTTCCACGGGCTCCTCACCTCGCCGACGACGCACATCCCGGGGATCGTCTCGATCGTCGACATCGCGCCGACGGCGCTCGGACGCCAGGCGAGCACGCTCTCGTGGACGGCGGCGAGCGATCCGCTCGGCCGGCTCGCGCACCTCAACCGGCAGATCGGCGCCAACAACCGTCTCAAGTTCGCCGCCCTCTTCATCCTCGCCGGGCTCATGCTTCTGCTCGCGATGCTCGGCCTGCGCGCCGCTGCAACCGCGGTGCCGGCGGCGCTGCTCGCCAACCTCCTGCTCGGGATCGGCCAGGTGTCGAACGAGGTGCTCCTCGTGGCCGGGGTCTCGGCGGGGACGGCGCTGCTCGCCCTCGGCCTCGCCCGCGTCTGTCGCAGCGACAACGGTCTCCTCGCGCTCTACGCGGGAGTCGTGGCGCTCTACGCGCTCGTGATGGTGAAGCGGCCGGAGTGGCAGGCGATCAATCCCTTCGGGCCGACCCAGAACTCGCGCTTCTGGGGCATCGGCAACCAGGTCGAGACGCTGATGCTCGCGCCGCTGCTCGCCGGTGCGGTGCTCGCGCGCCGGCGCTTCGGGTTGCTCGGCTTCGCGCTGTTCGGGATCTTCGGGCTCGTCGTGATGACCGACAACCGGATCGGCTCGGACGGCGGCGGCGCGATCGTCCTCGGCGTCGCGCTCGCGGTGCTCGGGGCCCGGCTGTTCAAGCTGCGCCTCAGCGGCTTCCTCGGCCTCCTCGGGTCGTCGGCGCTCGTCGTCCTCTGGGTCGTCTCGCGCGGGCTCGCGCAGGCGGGGCCGGACCACCTCCGCAGCGCCTTCGCCGACCACGGCGCCGGCCTGATCAAGTCGCTCGCGAGCCGGGTGCCGCTGTCGTATCTCCCCGCGCTGCACGCCTGGACGCTCGTCGTGCCGCTCCTCGTCGTATGCGCGCTGACGTTCGCCGTCGCCTGGCGCCGGGCCGAGTCGCGCGCGACGCGTGACCTGCTCCTCGCGCTCGGCGTCGCGCTCGTCACGTCGCTCCTCGTCAACGACTCCGCGGCGTACGAGCTCGCCGGAGGAATCGCCGTCGTCGGCGCGGCCGCCCGCTTCGTTCCGACGAGCGCGCCCGTGCGCCTCCGGGTTCGCGTGCCGGTTCTCCGACGCTCGGAGCCGGAGCCGGTTCCGGCGGAATCGCCGCCCGCCTAGGTACCGTCCCGCGAGTGCCGATCTACGAGTACCGCTGCCCGAAGGGCCATCTTTTCGAGCGGTTCCAGTCGATGACCGCGCCCGCGCCGGAGAGTTGTGACGTGTGCGGCGCCTCGCCGGTCGAGCTCGTCCTCTACCCGGTCGCCATCCACTACAAGGGCTCCGGCTTCTACACGACCGACTACGGCAAGGGGAAGGCCGCGAAGAAGGACGGCGGCGAGGGCGGCTCGTCTTCCGGCGGCGAGAAGAAGTCCGACGCGAAGCCGGCGGAGAAGAAGACCGCCGCGAGCGGCGACTAGCGCAGCAGCCGGTTCACCCGGATCAGGAAGCGCCCGCCGAGCAGCGGCCGCTGGGCCTGCCCGCCGATGCCGAACCGGATCGGGTTGCAGTCGCCGGAGACGCCGCGGTACGCGTTGAGCAGGCTCGCCGTCGCCAGCGCCTTGCCGCGGGCGTCGAGGAAGCCGAACGTCACGGTCGGCGGGTCCGCGCCCATGTTCGGGCAGCCGTAGAGGGCGCCGAGACTCTGGACGACGGGGAGCGCGTCGAACCAGCGGACGATCGTCGCCACCTCGGCCGGCTTCGTGACGAGGCGCAGCGAGCGGTCGGCCGGCTCGCCGATCTCGATCCGGGTCACGCCCGCCGGCACGGCCTCCGCCGGAGGTCGCACCACGAACGCGACGTCGTGCGACGAGAGACGAAGACTCGTCGACTCGTCCTGCATCTCGGTGAGCCAGACGTCGAGCTCGCGGCTCGAGAGGCGGCCGTGCAGCGGAGGGAAGGAGAAGGTCAGCTGCTCGTTCGGCGCGATGCCCGGGCCGCTGCCCGTGCCCTCCGCCGTCAGCCGCGAGCCGCGCGGAGGATGCGCCTTCTCGTAGGCGATCGTCTCGGCGAGCGAGAGCGGCACCTCCCAGCGGTGCGCCGCCGTGCGCGTCGCGCCCGCCGGGAGCACTGCCCGCCCGAGGAGCGACGCCGCATCGCGGCGGGCCGCCCTCCGGTTCCCCGCCGTCGTCGGACGCGCCTCGAGGTCGACGCCGAGGAGACGTGAGACGCGCGCGACGAAGTGGTCGTCGGCGAGCGTCGGGTACCTGACCTGGCCGTCGTTGCCGTATGTGATCGCGCCGTCGCAGGTGCCGGGGTTCTGGTCGACGGCGGTCGTGACCGCGTTACGCGGCCCGAGGAACTTGAACGTCACCGGCTCCGGCTCGTGGACGAGCAGCGGGCACGGCCGCGGCTTGAACCTCGGCAGGGCGTTGAACCAGCGGACGATCGTCGCGACCCTCGCCGCCGTCGTCACGCGCGCCGAGCTGCCGGCCTCGCTCGCGATCGAGATCGTGCGGACTCCGCTCGCCAGCCGCGGCCGCAGCGGCGGCGGCCCGGCGGCCGCAGCGCCGGCGACCGTCAGGGCTGCGACAAGAACCGCGAGGAGCCGGGCGAAGGCTGCCATCCCCGGACAAGGTACGCCGCCGGACGGCGAATCGTCACCCGAGGCCCTTCGCCGAGCCGACGACGCAGCCGGGCCCGTAGAGGCTCCCCTTCGCCGGCGGCTGCGGGGCCGATGTCCCGAGCACCTCGTCGAGCACGGCGATGTTCTGCTCGCCGCCGACGATGTAGTCCTGGCCGCCGATCTGCTCGGCCGTCCCGCCGAGCCGGCAGTGGAGGTCGTTGGCCGTCGAGGAGCGGAACTTCACCCAGGCGAGCTGGATGAGCTGCCACGTCGAGAGGTCGGTGGCGATCGGCCTCAGGAGGTTGCCGCCCGAGAACGGCAGGGAGAAGAAGAGGGACGGGCTCGAGAGCTTCGACAGCGTCGCCTGCTCGACGAGCTGCTGGTCGTGCTGGCGGGCGAAGTCCGTCCAGCTCGGATCGAGCTTGTTCTCGCGGATGCGGGAGAAGATCAGCGCCTGGTGGCCGGTCATGTGGGTCGGCCCCTTGTGGAACCGCCAGCCCTGCCACGACGCACAGCGCTTCGCCGGATACGGGCAGTCGAACTTGTTCGAGAGGATGTTCTCCGGCACGTTGACCGTGACCCCGCCGATCGCGTCGATGAGCTTCTCGAACTCGTTGAAGTCGACGAAGACGACGTGGTTGATCTGCAGCTGCTTCCCGAGCAGCTGGTCGATCGTCCGCACCGCGAGCTTCGGGCCGCCGAGCTGCATCGCCGCGTTGATCTTCTGGTCGCCGTAGCCGGGGATCGTCGTCTGGAGGTCGCGGGGGATCGACAGGTAGACGAGGCGCCCGCGTCCCGGCTCGGTGCGGAGCAGGGTGAGCGAGTCGGAGTGCTGGTCGACGCTTCGTCCCTGCGATCCCTTGCCCGTCGCGTGGTCGGTGCCGACGAGGAGGATGTTCGTCGGGTTCGAGTAGAGGAGCCCGACGTCCGGGGCGAGCACCTGCCGGACGCCCTTCGGCAGGCGCTTGTTCGCGGCGCCGACGCCGCTCGAGACGGAGAGGTAGCCCGCGATTCCCCAGACGACGAAGAGAAGGATCAGGCCGAGGATCGTCACGAGCGTCCAGCGGCGCCACGTCCAGCCGAGCCAGAGCCGCCGCCGCGCGGGCCGGTCGCCCTTGCGCGTGATCCGGCCCCTGCCCTTGTCCGGGCCGTCGCCGTCGGTCCGGCGCGCGCGCCTCGACTCGCGCTCGCGCCGCTCGAGTGGCACCTTCCCCTGTGCCCGGCCGCCGCGGTAGACGCGGTACGGCTTCTCCTCGGAGTCGGCCATTCGGCCAATTACGGTACCCAGCGTGGAAGCCCTCCACGCCATCGGCGTCGACCTCGGCGGCACGAAGATCCTCGCCGGCGTCGTCGCCCGCGACGGGAGCGTCGTGCGCCGGCACGAGCGCGCCACGCCGCAGGACTCGCAGGAGCACGTCCTCGCAGAGCTCGAGGCGGCGGTCGCCGAGCTCCTCGACGACTCGGTCGGCGCAGTCGGCTTCGGCGCGCCGTCGCCGATCGACGCGAAGCGCGGTGTCGTCGTCCGCTGCGTCAACCTCCCGCTCGAGAACGCACCGCTCCGCGACCGGATGCGCGAGCGGTTCGGCGTTCCCGTCGGGCTCGACAACGACGCGAACGCGGCGGCGATCGGGGAGTGGCGCGCGGGAGCGGGGCGCCACGTCGACGATCTCGTGATGCTCACGCTCGGGACGGGCGTCGGCGGCGGCGTCGTCTCCGGCGGCGCGCCGTTCCGCGGCGGCAACGGCGCCGGCGTCGAGCTCGGCCACGTCGTCGTCGTGCACGACGGCCGCCCGTGCCAGGGCGGCTGCACGGGCCGCGGCCACCTCGAGGCGTACGTGAGCGGCACGGCGGCGACCGAGGCGGCGCGCGAGACGTTCGGGCCGTCCGCCGACGCGCACCGGCTCATCCGCCTCGCGAACGAGGGAGATGCGAAGGCGAAGGAGCTCCTCGAGGAGATCGCGCACTACCTCGGCTCCGGGATCGGCTCGTTCGTCAACGTCTTCGCGCCGGAGCTCGTCGTGCTCGGGGGCGGCTTCGGCGTCGCCGCGTTCGACTATCTCGCCGGGCCGGCAGAGGAGACCGCCAGGCGCGAGGCGCTCGAGCCGATGCGCGACGGCTTCCGGCTCGCGAAGGCCGAGCTCGGCACAGCGGCCGGCCTGACCGGCGCCGCCTTCGTCGGCTTCGAGGCGCTCGACGCCGCGTGAACGCGGGCGACGCCGTCCTCTTCCGCAGCGTCTACGAGGGGCAGGTCCAGTCCTGCGGCCCGATGCGCCACGTCGGGATGAGCGACGGACGGCACGTCCTCTACGTCCGCCCGGGCGACGAGATGCGGCGGCGCGGCACGTGGAGCGTCTGGGATCGCGACGAGGTTCCTCGGCCGCACGTCTGGGAGCGCACGCACGTCCTCTGGCTCGCGGGTGAGGGCGACCTCTCGATGCTCGGGCTCTTCTGGAGCGAGGGGTGGGAGTTCCTCGGCTGGTACGTGAACCTCCAGGCGCCGCTCGTCGTCAGCGGCGACCGCTTCGACACCACGGACTGGGCGCTCGACGTCTGGGTCGAGCCGGACGGGCGCTGGGAGTGGAAGGACGAGGACCATTTCGCCGCCGCTGTCGAGCGCGGCTTCCTCGCCGGCGAGACCGCGGTTGAGATCCGCGCCGAGGGCGAGCGCGTCGTCGCCGAGCACCCGTGGCCGACCGGCTGGGAGGACTGGCGCCCGCCGCCGGAGTGGGGGCCGCTGCCGCTGCCCGAGGACTGGCATGTCGTCTGAGCTCTTCGCCTTCTCCGTTCCGTTTCGCGACCTTGCGCCGGCTGTCGACGAGTGGCGCGAGAGAACATGCGGCTCGAAGCCGTCGCACGGCGTGCCGCCACACGTGACGCTGCTCATTCCGGCGCCGCCCGACCTCGACGGCGCGGCCGAGGCGCTCGGAGCGTTCGGGCCGTTCGACGTCGGCTTCTCCCGGTTCGCGCGCTTCCCCGGCACGCTCTGGCTCGCACCCGATCCGGCGGAGCCGTTCGTCGCGATGACCGAGGCGCTCGGGCGCGCGTTTCCGGAGCATCGACCCTACGAAGGCGCGTTCGCGGGGATCACCCCGCATCTCACCGTCGCGCAGGGCGACGACCTCGACGAGGCGCAGGCGGCCGTGGCCGCGTCTCTGCCGCTCCGGTCGCGCGCGTCGTCGGTCGTCCTCTTCGAACAGGTCGCGCCCGACCGGTGGCGCGAGAACGCGGAGCTCGACCTCTGATGCCGCTCGCCGTCTGCGCCACCCCGATCGGCAACCTCGCGGACATCACACTGCGCGCGCTCTCGGAGCTCGCCGCCGCGGAGACGATCCTCTGCGAGGACACGCGGCACACGCGCGTCCTGCTCCGGCGCCACGGCGTCGAGGGCCGGCTCCTCTCGTACCACGAGCACAACGAGGCCCAGCGGACCGCCGAGCTGCTGCCGCGGCTCGAGGCGGGGGAGAGGATCGCGCTCGTCTCCGACGCGGGGATGCCCGGCGTCTCCGATCCCGGCGCGCGGCTTGTGCGGGCGGCGCTCCACGCAGGCGTCGAGGTGACCGTGTTGCCGGGGCCGTCGGCGGTGGAGACCGCGCTCGTGGCCTCCGGGCTGGTGGCGGAGCAGTACCGCTTCCTCGGCTTCCTGCCGCGCGGCCAGAAGGCGCTCGCGGCGGTATGGGAGGAGTTCGCGGGCTGGCCGTGGCCGGCGGTTGCGTTCGAGTCCCCGCAGCGGCTGCCGGCGACGCTGCGCTCGCTCGCGGAGGCCGATCCCGCGCGCGAGGTAGCGGTCTGTCGCGAGCTGACGAAGCGCTTCGAGGAGATCGCGCGCGGGACGGCAACCGAGCTCGCCGAGCGCTTCTCCACACCGCCGAAGGGCGAGATCACGCTCGTCGTCGGCTCTGGCTCGTCTCCCGCCGCGGACGAGTTCGTCGCGCTCGAGGCCGTCGGGGAGCTCGTCGCGGCCGGACTGCCACGCCGGCGCGCCGCCGAGCTCGTCTCGCGCCTCACCGGCGTCGCGCGGAACCGGCTCTACGACGCGTCTCTGTAAGCAGATTTGACAACAGCCCGACGCCGCGGCTACTCTGCGGTCGCGATGTTTTCGAAACGGACAACAGTGGTGGCTCTGCTCGTCGGCATCTTCCTCGTCTGGACGCCGATCGCGAACGCCTGGACCTGGCCGCTGCAGGGGCCGGTGCTCCAGACGTTCGGGTACGACGAGACGAATCCGTACGCGGCCGGCCAGCACCGCGGCATCGACATCGGCGCCGCCGCGTCGGGCGATCCGGTCGTCGCGCCCGCGAGCGGCACCGTGAGTTTCGCGGGATCGGTTCCGACGAACGGGAGGTGCGTGACGATCGAGACGCCGGACGGCTATTCGGTCACGCTGACCCACCTCGGCTCGATCGCTGTCGCGAAGGGCGCGAGCGTCGCCGAAGGCGCCGTCGTCGGAACGGTGGGGCCGAGCGGCACGCCGGACTTCGCCGAGCCGTACGTCCACCTCGGAATCCGCCTCAGCGCCGACGCGAACGGCTACGTCGACCCGCTCGGCCTGCTGCCGGCACTCGACCCTCCGCCGCCGGGCGAGGGAGGGGCCTCGTCCTCCGGCGGCGCCGGCGGCGTGTCGGTGCCGGGAGACGGCGCGACCTCGAGCGCTGCGCAGAGCCCGTCCGTTGTGTCCACGCCGGCGGCTCCGGCAGCGAGCGGCGGCGCAGGGCTCGTGATCCGCGCTCGCGTCGCCGCTCCGCCGGTCGCGCGGCCGACCGCCGCTCCCGCGACGGTGAGCTCTGCGGCGCCGAAGCGGCCGAGCCACGCCGAGCAGCGCCCCGGCGAGACGGTGAGCAAGCCTCGGGCGTTCGAGGGAATGGTCGGCGAGCCCGAGGTCGCGCGCCCACCGGTCGCGGCTGCCACGGCTGCCACGGCTTCCACGTCGTCCTCGTCGATGGGCCTGGCCGCGGGGCCGGGAATCGTCGCCGCCCTCCTCGCGCTCGCGGCAGCGTTCGTTCGGCGGCGCCGCGGCGTGCCGATCCCGGCGGCCGTGCTCCCGTTCCCGGAGGAGGCACAGATGCGCCGCGCGGCTTGAACAGGGCGAAAACGGGCTTTGCGCCGCTCGTATCATGGGCGGATGCGCTTCTACCTCACGACGCCGATCTACTACGTCAACGCGACGCCGAGCATCGGTAACGCGTACACGACCGCGATCGCCGACATGCTCGTCCGCCACCAGCGGCAGCGCGGTGCGGAGACGTTCTTCCTCACGGGTGTCGACGAGCATGCGACGAAGGTCTGGCGCGTTGCCCAGGAGCAAGGGCTCGAGGCGCAGGAGTACGCGGACCGCATCGCCGTCCCCTGGCGGGAGCTCGCGCCGCACCTCAACGCGGACGTCGACTTCTTCCTCCGCACGAGCGACGAGGGGCACAAGCGGTTCGTCCGGGAGTTCCTGCAGCGCATCTACGACAACGGCGACATCTACGAGGACGTCTACGCCGGCCTCTACTGCGTCGGCTGCGAGGCGTTCAAGACCGAGGAGGAGCTGACTCCGGACGGCCTCTGTCCCGACCACCTCGTCGCGCCGGAGTGGATCGAGGAGAAGAACTACTTCTTCCGTCTCTCCGCGTATCAGGACAAGCTGCTCGCGCTGTACGACGAGCGGCCGGATTTCGTGCGGCCGGACTTCCGCCTCAACGAGGCGCGCTCGTTCATCGAGGGCGGCCTCCGCGACTTCAGCATCTCCCGCGCGGGGCAGCCCTGGGGAATCCCGCTCCCCTGGGACGAGAGCCAGGTCACGTACGTCTGGGCCGACGCGCTCATCAACTACCTGAGCGCCCTCACGTACGCGCGGCCGGGAGAAGACCTCCGGGACGAGTACTGGCCCGCCGTTCACCACCTGCTCGCGAAGGACATCCTCCGCTTCCACTGCGTCTTCTGGCCGGCGATGCTCCTCTCCGCCGGCTACGAGCCGCCGCAGCAGCTGTTCGTGCACGGCTATCTGCTGCTCGACGACAAGAAGATCTCGAAGTCGCTCGGCAACGCGGTCGATCCCCTCGAGCTGATCGACGTCTACGGCGCCGACGCCGTCCGCTACTGGATCGCGCGTGCGATCTCGTTCGGGCAGGACGGCAGCGCCTCGCTCGACGACGTCCGCGGCCGCTACGACAACGAGCTCGCCAACGACCTCGGCAACCTCCTCTCCCGCACGACGGCGATGGTCGCGCGCTACCGCGACGGGAAGGTCCGGCGCGGCGACGCGCCGCCGCCGCTCGACCTCGACGCGCTCGCGGCGGAGGTCGCGCGTCTCCTCGACCCGCCGCGCTTCGACGTGACGCGGGCACTCGACGCGATCTGGGACGGCGTCCGCGCGCTCAACCAGTACGTCACCGCCGAGGAGCCGTGGCAGCTCGCGAAGGACGAGGCGAACGCGGCCCGGCTCGACGGTGTCCTCTACAACCTCGTCGACGGGTTGACCGGCGTCGCGGTCGCGCTGGCTCCGTTCCTGCCGGAGACCGCGCTGCGCATCCTCGCGGCGCTGAACCAGGGCGACGATCTGAGCTGGGAGCGCGTCCGGACCGGTGGCGCCGCCGAGGTGGACGGGATCGCCGCCGCGGAGCCGCTCTTCCCGCGCATCGAGCTGCCGCAAGCCGCGGCGTGATCGACACCCACGCGCACCTGACCGCGCTCGACGATCCGGACGGCGCGGTCGAACGCGCGCGCGAGGCCGGCGTGACCCGGATCCTCACCGTCGGGACGAGCGTCGAGGACGGCCGCCGCGCGCTCGCGCTCGCGGAGAAGCACGACGGCGTCCACGCGATCCTCGGCATCCACCCGCACGCCGCCGGCGAGGCGACCGACGCCGACCTCGTGGAGCTGCGAGAGCTCCTCTCGCATCCGAAGGCGGTCGCGGTCGGCGAGACGGGCCTCGACTGGTTCCGCGATTACGCGCCGCGCGACGCGCAGAAGCGGCTGTTCGCGGCGCAGCTCGAGCTCGCCGCGGAGCTCGGCAAGCCGGTCGTGATCCACACGCGGGCCGCGGACGAGGACACGCTCGCGGCGCTCAACGGCCACGCAGGCACCGTCGTCCTCCACTGCTTCTCGTCGCCGCATCTCTTGCCGGCCGCGCTCGAGCGCGGCTGGTACGTCTCGTTCGCGGGCAACGCGAGCTTCCCGAAGGCGGTCGACCTCCGGCTTGCCGCGACCGAGGTTCCCGCCGACCGGATCCTCGCCGAGACGGACTCGCCGTACCTCGCCCCGCAGCCGGTCCGCGGCAGGCGCAACGAGCCCGCCTATGTCGTCCACACCCTCGCCGCGCTCGCGACTGCGCGCGGGAAGGACCCCGCCGCGCTCGAGCGGCAGATCGACGCCAACGCCACTGCATGCTTCGGTCTGTGAAGAAGCAGTTCGGCCAGCACTTCCTGGCCGACCCGAACATCCTCGACGTGATCGGGCGGCTCGCCGAGCTCGGCCCCGACGACGTCGTGCTCGAGATCGGGCCGGGACAGGGCGTCCTCACGCGCTACCTCGCCGAGCGCGTCGGCCACGTCCACGCCGTCGAGATCGACCGCGAGCTCGAGCCCGCGCTCGCGGCTCTCCCGGCCAACGTCGACGTCGTCTTCGGCGACGCGCTCCAGCTCGAGCTCCCGCAGGGCGCGACGAAGCTCGTGGCCAACCTCCCGTACAACGTCGCGACGCCGCTCCTCGTCGAGAGCCTCGACGGGCTCCCGAACATCGGCCTCTGGTGCGTGATGGTGCAGCGGGAGGTCGCCGACCGTCTCTTCGCCGTGCCGGGGACGAAGGACTACGGCGCCGTCTCCGTCCTCGTCCAGCTGGCCGCGGAGCGGACGGGCTTCCACCCGGTCTCGCGCCACGTCTTCCGGCCGCCGCCGAACGTCGACTCGGCGCTCGTCGCCTTCCGGCGCACGGAGCTGCCGGCTGACTTCACGCGCCTGAAGAAGGTCGTCGTCTCGGCGTTCGTGCACCGGCGCAAGACGCTGCCGAACTCGCTCGAGCTGCGGGGCGTCGCATCGCGAGAGCGGGCCGGGGAGGCGCTCGCGGCGATCGGCCGTCCGGAGAACACGCGGGCGGAGGCGCTCGAGCCGGCCGACTTCGTAGCTCTCGCCGAGGCCCTGCGATGAGCCGTGCGCCCGCCGCCGCGAAGATCAACCTCGCGCTCGTCGTCGGGCCGGCCCGCGACGACGGGAAGCACGAGGTGCTCACCGTCCTGCAGCGGATCGACCTCGTCGACCGGATCGAGCTCGACGACGCGTCCGGGCTGCGCGTCGAAGGGTTCCCGCAGGACACGCTCGTCCGCGCGGCGCTCGAGCAGCTCGCCGCCGCGGCAGGAGTGGAGCCGCGCTGGCGCGTCACGATCGAGAAGACGATCCCGGTCGCCGCCGGCCTCGGCGGCGGCAGCTCCGACGCGGCGACCGCGCTCCGGCTCGCGAACGAGACGCTCGCCGAGCCGCTCCCACCCGACGGCCTGCACCGAATCGCCGCCGGGCTCGGCGCCGACGTCCCATTCTTCCTCGCAGACGGCCCGCAGCTCGGCTCGGGCGACGGGAGCGAGCTCGCGCACGTCGACCTTCCCCAGGACTTCTGGGTCGTCGTCCTCCTCCCGCACGACACGACGAAGACCTCGACCGCCGACGTCTACGCTGCCTTCGACGCGCGCGACGGCGCCGCCGGGTGGGACGAGCGGCGGGGCGCGCTCGTCGAGACGCTCGCGGCCGTCGAGCGCTCCCGCGACCTCGCCGCCCTGCCGCCGAACGATCTCGCGAGCTCCCCGCTCGCGGACGAGCTCCGCGCCGCCGGAGCCTTCCGCGCCGACGTCTCCGGCGCCGGCCCGGCGCTCTACGGCCTCTTCCTCCAGTGGCCCGATGCCGAGGCGGCGCGGCGCTCGCTGAGCCGGATCGGGCGGACGTGGCTCGCGGCACCCGCTTGGTACGGTTGACGCCGTGGGCAACGGGTCAGAGGGCCGTGGGCCGACCGCGTGGCTCCACCGCCACCGCTTCCGCATCGTCCTCTGGGTCGCGGTCGTCGAGGGCATCCTCGTCTGGGCGACGCACGGCCTGCACATCTGGACGATCGTCGTCCTCGCGGCGATCGCCTTCGCGAGCCTGATGCTCTACAGCGTCACCCGCGAACGGACGCGCTCGGCCCTTCTCCACCAGCTCGCCTGGCTCCTCGCGGCGTCCCAGCTCGGGGCGACGATCGTCGTCGCGGCCGGGTACATCGTGCTCGGCGCGCTCATCGTCCTCATCGTCATCTTCGCGCTCGTCGCCCTCGGTCTGCTCCTGCTGGAGCGTCGGTAGCATTCCGTGCCCCTGGGGCGTAGCCAAGTGGTAAGGCAACGGGTTTTGGTCCCGTGATCCCAGGTTCGAATCCTGGCGCCCCAGCCACTTTTCCTGACATGGCAGACCAGCTTGCAGCAGTTGTCATGGCCGGCGGCATCGGCACGCGGATGAAGAGCGCGACGCCGAAGCACCTGCATCCGCTGCTGGGACGGCGGATGGTGGACTGGGTCGTCGAGGCCGCCCGGGGAGCGGGGGTCGAGCGGATCGTCGTCACCGCCTCGCCGCAGACGAGCGACCTCTTCACGGGGGTCGAGGTCGCCGTGCAGGAGGAGCCGCTCGGCACCGGGGACGCCGTCCGCTGCGCGCGCGAGACGCTCGCCGGGCTCGCCGGCGACGTGCTCGTCCTCAACGGCGACGTGCCGGCGCTCCGGCCGGAGACGATCGCCGCTCTCGTCGAGACGCACCGCGCCGCAGGAGCGGCCGCGACCGTCCTCTCCTTCGAGCCCGCGGACGCCGGCGCCTACGGCCGCATCGTCCGCGACGGCGACGGCCGGCTCGCGCGGATCGTCGAGGCCGT
The DNA here is from genome assembly GCA_035652255.1 of Gaiellaceae bacterium. Classification (GTDB taxonomy): domain Bacteria; phylum Actinomycetota; class Thermoleophilia; order Gaiellales; family Gaiellaceae; genus Palsa-739. The sequence continues at coordinate 31,583 of DASRED010000033.1, forward strand.
CGACGCCTCCCCGGAGGAGCTCGCGCTCGGCGAGGTCAACTCCGGGATCTACGTCTTCCGCGCCGAGAAGCTGTGGCCGGCGCTCGAGCGGCTCGAGCCGCACAACGCGCAGGGCGAGCTCTACGTCACCGACACGCTCGGCTTCCTCGTCGCCGACGGCGAGACGTGCGCCGTCCAGCTCGCGGAGCAGCCGCTCGAGGCCGAGGGAGTGAACACGCGCGTCGAGCTCGCGGCGGCGGCCGCCGCTCTCCGCGACCGGATCAACACGGCGCACATGCTCGCCGGGGTGACGATCGACGACCCGAGCTCGACGTGGATCGAGGCGGGAGTCGAGATCGAGCCGGACGTCGTCGTCCACCCGTTCACCGTGATCCGCGGTGAGGTGCGGATCGCGAGCGGCGTCGAGATCGGCCCGTTCGCCTACATCCGCCCGGTCACCGAGCTCGGCCCCGGGGCGAAGGTCGGAGCGTTCGTCGAGGTCAAGAACTCCGTCGTCGGCGCCGATACGAAGATCCCGCACCTCTCGTACGTCGGCGACGCCGAGATCGGAGAGGGGACGAACATCGCCGCCGGGAACATCACCGCCAATTTCAAGCACGAGCCCGGCGAGCCCAAGGCGCGCACGAAGATCGGCCGTAACGTCAGGACCGGTGTCGACAATGTCTTCGACGCACCCGTCGAGATTGGGGACGACGCTTGGATTGCGCCCGGAGCAGTCATCACGGAGAATGTTCCTCCCGGCTCGCTCGCCGGATTCGCTCCTCGGCAAGAGACGAAGGAAGGCTGGGTCTACGAGAAGCATGGACACCCCGACGGCGACTGAGTTGGCTCTGCCCGGGCTCGAAGGCAGCCTCGTGACGAGCGAGCCTGGTCCCGAGCACTTCATCGTCCGCGGTCCGCAGAAGCGGCTGATGGTCTTCTCCGGCCGCTCGCATCCCGCGCTCGCGAGCTCGATGGCGGAGAAGCTCGGGGTCGAGCTCGGGGACGTAGAGCTCAGCACCTTCCCGAACGACGAGACGTACTGCCGCTACCTCGAGTCGATCCGGGGCGCCGACGTCTTCATCGTCCAGACCGGCTGCCCGCCGGTGGACAAGAACCTCATGGAGCTCGTCCTCATGATCCAGGCGGCGAAGCTCGCGTCGGCGAAGCGGATCACGGCCGTCGTCCCGTGGTTCCCGTACTCGCGGCAGGATCGCAAGGCCAAGCCGCGCGAGCCGATCTCGGCACGGCTCGTCGCCGACATGCTCCAGCTCGCCGGGGTCGACCGCGTCCTGACGATGGATCTCCACGCGGGTCAGATCCAGGGGTTCTTCACGATCCCCGTCGACCACATGACCGCGCTACAGCTTTTCGCGACCCACTTCCGCGACCTCGGTCTCACGGGCGACGGCGTCGTCGCGGTCGCGCCGGACGCCGGGCGCGCGAAGCACGCCGTCCGCTTCGCGGAGATGATCGAGGCGAGCTTCGCGATCATGCACAAGATGCGCGTCTCGGCCGACAAGGTCGAGGTGACCGAGGTGACCGGCCGCGTGCGGGACAAGATCGCGATCGTCGGCGACGACGTCTCGACGACCGGCGGCACCCTCATCGCCGGCGCGCGCGCGCTGAAGGAGCACGGAGCGAGCGAGGTCAACGTCTTCGTCACGCACGCGCTCTTCTCCGCGGCCGCGCTCGAGGCGCTCGGCAACTCCGAGATCGACCGCATCGTCGTCACCGACTCGGTGCCGATCGACGCGCGCAACCGGCCCGACAACATGACCGTCCTCAGCGTCTGCGGACTCCTCGCCGAGGCGATCATGAACGTCTTCGCCGACGACTCCGTCTCGGCGATCTTCGGCGGCGAGAACCAACTCTTCTAGATTCTTTACCGCGGACAGGCCGAATGGCTGCCTAGCTGCAAACGCAATGCAAACGGAGCTTGGCGCAGCGTCCGCCTTGACCTTCACGGCGATTCGGTCAGAAGATAGGGCGTGGACATCGCGCTGCAAAAGCTTGAGGAGGCCGAGCGGCTGATTGGCGC
>DASRED010000034.1:0-54732 GCA_035652255.1 Gaiellaceae bacterium
CGCCGGCCTCCGCCGCGCGCGAGCGCACAAGACAAACCTCCCGTCCAGAGCATCTCCAGCAAGACAGCACGGAGCCGACCGGAGACCGCGCTCTCCGGTCGGCGCAGTTCGATCGAGAGCGAGCGAGTCCGCAGGACTCGCGAGCTACCTGAGGTGCTTGTTCGTCTCCGCGTCGAACCACATCGCGAAGAGCGTGAACTGCGAGCCCGAGAGGACGAGGAGGGCGACGAGGACGACGGTGGCGATCGGGATCGAGCTGCCGGCGATCCGGTAGCCGACGACGACGGCGCCGAGCACGATCCCGGCGAGCATGGCGACGATGCCGAGGAGGTAGAAGAAGACGAGCGGGTGGAAGTCGCGCTTGACGTACTTCTCCCAGAGCCGCCAGAAGAATCCGCCGAGCAGGAGCCAGGCGATGCGCGGCACGACGTGGCGGTACCGCATCTTCGACCGCTCGCCGACGCCGTAGATCGGCCGCGACGGGATGTCGCGTACGCGCGCGTTCCAGACGTTGAGGTGGACGAGCATGTCGTTCGGGAAGCCGTAGTTCGTGTAGACGCGGTCGAGGTCGAGCCGGGCGAGCATCTCCCGGGAGATGGCGGTGTACGTCGTCTGCGAGTCGGTGACGTGCCAGTAGCCCGACGCGACCTTCGTGAGCATCGAGAGGACGGCGTTGCCGAAGAAGCGCAGCTTCGGGATCAGCTGCCACGCCTCGCCCGAGGCGAGCCGGTTCGCCTTCGCGTAGTCGACCTCGCCGCGGACGACGGGATCGAGCAGTCCGGGCAGCTCGGTCGGGTCCATCTGGTTGTCGCCGTTCATGCAGACGACGACGTCGATCCCGTCCTCGAGCGCGCGCCGGTAGCCGGTGAGGATCGCCGCGCCGACCCCGCCGCGCTGCTCGTGCCTGATCACCTCGACCCGCTCGTCGCCGGTCTCGAGCGCCCGCTCGGAGGTGCGGTCGGTCGAGCAGTCGTCGACGACGATGATCCGGTCCGCGAGCGACGGGATCCCGGTCACGGTCGCCGCGATCAGCGCCTCTTCGTCGTACGCGGGCACGACCACGCCGACGCGCTTGCCCTCGTACATGGGGCGCAGGCTAGTTCAGACGCCGTCGCCGTTGCGCGGCGTCAGCCGCGGCACGACGCGATCCCAGAGAAGCGCGGCGATCGCACCGAGGATCAAGCCGATGATCGCCGCGATCAAGACGGTGTTGCGGCGGCTGCGAGCGGTGATCTTGTGCGAGGCCGCGGACGCGATGATCTGCGGCGACTCGACCTGCGTCGCCTCGATGAGCAGCTGCTCGTTCGTCGTCTTGTCGAGCTGGTCCTGGCGGAGGATCGTCTGGAGGACGAGCTTGTCCGTCGACGAGATGCTCGGGTCCGCGATGGCGCTCTCGATCGCCTTGATGCCGGCGTTGTCGTTCGCGACGAATGCGTTGAGGTTGGCGATCTGCGCCGCCGGATACGTGCCGAGGTGCTTCGCCGCCGCCGCCGCGAGCTGATTCGCGGCGCAGGCTGCGACCTTCCCCTTCTTCGACTGGACGCTGATCTGGACGAGCGGGTTGACGGCCGCCGCGACGCCCTTCGTCGAGGTGCCGCTCGTGACCGGCTGCGTCGAGATGCCGCCCTTGAAGACGCCGACGCTCGTGTGGCAGGCGTGCGCGACCGCCTCGTCGACGGACTGCGCCTTGATCACGGCGCCGATCGCCGAAGGATTCGACTGCGGCGTGAGGACCGGCGAGTTGCCCTGCGGCGTGTACGGCTGGCCGATGTAGAGCGTCGCCGTCGCGGAGTAGACCTCCGTGCCGCCGAGCGACGCGAGGTAGCCGATCACGGCTCCCGCGACGAGGCCGGCGGCGAGCAGCCACCAGCGGACGGCGAGCATCCGGCCGTACTTCGCGAAGTCGACCTCCTGCTCGGCCTCCGGATCGAAGCCGTTACCGGGGGAGGCAGGCGTAGTCACGGCCCGCGACGATACCCGACGCGGCTAAGAGCTTTCTCATGAACCGAGCTCAGCACGGCGAGGTCTGCTTCCGTGCGTGCTTCTTGGACGGCCGGGAGACCCGGTGGACACGAGGGCGCTTGTGGCGCGGCTCGACGGCGTAGAGGCGGCTGAAGCCGTTGAGGAGGAGCCGCATCCCGTTGCCGGAGACGGGCACGAACTCGCCGTGCGGGAAGTTGAGCACCTCGCGGCCGGTGCGGGCGTCCACGCCGACGATGCGGTGCGAGGTGCTCCCCGCGTACGCGATCCCGTCGACGACGACGGCCGCGCCGGAGATCGCCCCGCCGGCGTAGACGCGCCAGAAGACGTGCCCGGTCGCGGCCGAGACGCCGTAGAACGTGCCCGTGTACGAGCCGAAGAAGACGCGGCCGTCCCACACGGCCGGGGACGAGTAGACGTAGTTGCCGGTCGTGATCCGCCAGAGGTAGCGGCCGCTCGTCGTGAACGCGGTCAGCGAGTCGCCGTCCGAGGAGGGAACGAAGACGCGGCCGGCCGACACCGCCGGCGTGCCGTAGATCTTCCCGTTCACCGTGCCGAGCAGGTGCGCGGCCCCCGTACGCGGCGAGAGCGCCCAGAGGCGTCCCGCGTAGTCGCCGACGAACAGCTTCCCGTCCGCGAAGGCGGCGCTCGAGGTGATCTTCGCGCCGAGCGGGCGGCTCCAGAGCACCTTGTGCGTCCGCAGGTCGAGCGCGTAGACGGTGCCGCCGCTCGTGCCGAAGTAGTCGACGCCGTCCCGCACGATCGGCGACGGCTCGATCGGCGCCCCGGCGTTCCAGCTCCACAGCTGCCTGCCGTTCGTCCGGTCGAGGACGTAGACCCCGCCGGACATCGTGTGGTAGACGACCTCGTCGTCCCAGACGGCGGGCGAGGACGCCATACGCGGCGAGCCGGGCGTGTCGTGCGTCCACGTGATCGCGCCGGAGCGCATGTCGATCGCGTGGATGGTGCCGTGGAGGTTGCCGAGATACGCGCGCCCGTCCCAGACGACCGCCGGGAACTCGATCAGCTCGCCCATGCCGCGGCTCCAGATGACCCGGAACGGCGGCCGGAGCTTGATCGCCGCCGGCGCGTCGGTGCGGGCCGGCGTCGCGCCGTAGATCGGCCACTGCAGCTTCGGCTGGTAGATCCGGATCGTCTGCTTCCGGCGCCGGAAGTCCACCGGCAGCCGGACAGTGGTGTACCCGGGCTTCGAGACCTCGACGAGAAGCCGGCTGCGCGGGCCGTCGATCGCGGCGACGCCGTGCCGGTCGGTGCGCTTGCGCTTGTGGAGGATCCGGACGAGCGCCCCCGGGACGCGCTTCCGGAGGTCGCCGTCGAGCACCGTGACGACGAGCTGGGTGATCGGGGCGCGGCACGCCTTATGGTGGTGCTTGACCGGATGCGTCGGCGCGGTCGTCGTGGGCGGAGCGGCCTGCCGTCCGCCGCCGCAGCCGGCGAGCAGCAGCCCGAGCGCGATGAGGGTGACCCCGCGCCGCACGTCAGCCGGGCGGCTCCGGCGCGTGCTCGCCGACGGCTAGCTCGCGGTAACCGGACAGCCAGAGCGGCTCGCCGTCGATGTTGCGCAGGATGACGTTGTCGTCGGGGAAGCGCGGCACGGGCTCGCCGATCTCGTCCAGCCGGCCGAGCGTCGCGAGGAGCTGCGCCTCCGCGAGGTTCGCGCCGCCCGCCGCGAGAGCCGAGGTCGCCGCAACATGGCGGACGTTGATCTCCGTCACCTTCAAGGCGCCGGTGCGGTCCTCGCGGAAGTCGACCGTGAGCACGCCGTGCGCGGTCTCGCCGGTGCCGTCGGCGACGAGCCGCACCGCCTGCTCGGCAAGCGCCCGGGCGCGCTCGTCGTTGACGAGGCGGCCACGGTTGATGTTGCCGCTGATGCCCGACGCCGCGAGATGGCCCATGAAGTACTCGAGGCGCTCGTAGCAGCCGGCCTTCAGCACCTCTCCCTCGTAGAAGAGCAGCGTGCAGGCGAGATTCCGCCCCGGCAGGTGCTCGGCGACCATGTAGCTCTGGATCTCGGGGTTGAGGTACGCCCAGGCGTACGCCTCCTCCGGCTCGCTGACGCTGATAGCGCCCTTGCCGCTCGACGAGGTGTCGGAGTAGTCGCGCAGCCAGACCGGCGAGCCGTCGAGCTCGAGTCCCCGGCGGGCGAGGAGATCCTCGCGCTCGACGATTCCGTAGCGCGGCACGAGCCCGGTCTCGCGCAATGCGTCGTAGAGCTTGCGCTTGCTCACCGCGATCTCGACGAAGGCGGGCGGGGGAAGAAGGACGGGAACCGGGAACTCCCGGCCGCTCCAGAACAGGACCTCGGCTTCGGGTGCGATGAGGGCGGCGCCGATCTCCTCCTTCCGGCAGATCTCGCCGACGAGCTCCGCGTAGCCAGGATCGCCGGGCTCAGACACGCGGTAGACGCGGTCGTACAGCCCCTCGTAGAAGCCGTACCAGCTGCCGCCGCGGTCGATCCCGACGAGCCGGGCGTCCCCGAAGACGGCGCTCGCCCGCAGCGACCGCGCGATCGCCCGCGGAGTGACGCCGCAGGCGCCCGTGATCAGGACGTTCACGCCGCCAAGGTTACGGACGCCAGCCGCCGCTCTCGCCCTTGTACGTGCCGCTGACGAGCGCTGCGGGCGTCCGCGCGAGGATCCGCAGGTCGAGAAGCGGCGAGCGGTGCTCGACGTACCAGACGTCGAGCTCGATCCGGTCGGCCCAGGGAAGGGTCGCGCGCCCGTTGATCTGCGCCCAGCCGGTGATGCCCGGCCTCACGTCGAGACGGTGCCACTGCCGCTCGTCGTACTTCTCGACCTGGTAGCGGAGCGTCGGCCGCGGCCCGATCACGCTCATCTCGCCGCGCACGACGTTCCAGAGCTGCGGCAGCTCGTCGAGCGACAGCTTCCGGAGGATCCGGCCGGTCCGGGTGATGCGCGGGTCGCCTGCGTTGACCGAGAGGCCCGCGCCCATCGTCTCGGCGCCGACGACCATCGTCCGCAGCTTCAGGAGGTCGAAGTCGACGCCGTCCTTCCCGACCCGCGTCTGGCGGTAGAGGACGGGGCCGCCGTCCTCGAGCTTGATCGCGAGCGCCGCGAGCGCGAGGACGGGCGCGGCGACGAGGAGCGAGACGCCGGCGACCGCGACGTCCGCGGCGCGGTTCACGCGAGCCGCTCCTCGCGTGGCGGCGTCCAGGTCGCGGGAACCCCGCGGCGCAGGTAGTTCCACAGCGAGACGACGGTGGCCCAGGTGATGAGGACGTAGTAGCGGGCGATCCCGACGCCGGCGAGCGCGGCGGCGAGCAGGCCGAGCTGGAGGCCGAGGAGGACCGGATACACGATGCCGTGGTCGAGGAGCGCGATCGAGCTGCCGAGCAGGACGACATGGAGCAGCCCGCTCGCGTAGCGCAGGTGACGGTGCGAGAGGAGCGCGACGAGATAGCCGAGCGGCTGGCCGCGCAGCATCCGGCCGCGCAGGACGATCAGCCACGTGTGCTCGAACATCCGCACCTTGCGCCGGTACTCCGACTCGTTCGTCGGCGTCGGGCGCTCCTGCGCCTGCGCCTCCGGCTCGTAGACGGCCCGCCTGCCGCGCTGCGGCATGAGGTACGGCAGGGAGAGGTCGTGCCCGAAGCGCGGGTCGACCTCGACGTAGTCGGCGCGCCGGAGCGCGTAGATGGCGCCGTTGCCCGCCGTGACCGAGCCGAGCCGCGACTCCGACTCCCGGGTCACGAGCTCGTAGCGCCAGTAGACGCCTTCCTTGTTCGAGCCGCCGGGCGCCTCGAGCCCGAGCCGGCCGCAGACGTACGCGACCTTCGGATCCGCGAGGTTGCGGACGAGCTTGCGCAACGCGTCGGGCGACCAGGTCGAGTTCGCGTCGGAGAAGGCGACGACCTCCGCGTCGGTCGCCCGCACCGCGGCGTCCTGAGCGGCGACCTTGCCGCCGCGCGGATTCCGGATCACGCGCGCGCCGGCGGCCGTCGCGAGCTCCTCCGTCCTGTCGGTAGAGGCGTCGGACGTGACGACGATCTCGAGCAGCTCCTTCGGATAGTCGAGCGCGCGGAGGTTCTCGAGCCGCGTCTCGATCGCCGCCTCCTCGTTGTAGGCGACGACGATCACGGCGACGGACGGGAGATAGGCGTCGTCCTTGGCGACAGGCCGCGTCCGGAGCCGGGCGGCGAGCGCGGCGAGCGCCGGATAGAGGACGTGTGTCCAGGCGAGCGCGGCGAGCGAGCCCCAGAAGAGGACGACGGCCACGATCACGGCCGTCAACGGTAGCGCCACTCCCTGACCGAGCCGTTAGCCCGTTCCCGGGCCAGGAACGGGCTAGCTGCCCCAGGGGCCCACGTGGGGATACGTGGGCTGCTTGAGCGAGAAGGCGAGCGACGGGGTCGAGTGCGGCGCGACGGCGCGCAGCCAGTCCTTCGTCGTCGCCGGCAGCCGTAGGTTCGCGGCGAAGATCCCGCGCACGTTGCTGACGACCCGCGCCACGACCCGCCACGAGCCGTGGATCCCGTGCCGCCGCTCGATCGCGACGACGGTCCGCCTGCTCGTCGCGTCGCGTCCCCAGATCCGCACGACGCCCCCGGAGAGGTAGGCGACGAACGGGAAGCGGAACGCCGTCAGCGTCGGCTTCGCGCGCGCCTTGGCGATCGGCCTGCCGGCGAAGTAGAGCCCGCTCTTGTCCGACGTGTTGCCGGGCTTGTCCTGCAGGAGGTACCAGGTGACCTCCGTGATCCCGGAGAGCCACATCTGGTGGAGCGCTTCGGCGGTCGCGCGCGCCTGCAGCGCGATCTTCAGCGCGCCGCGCCGCGGCGGGTTCGTGTCCCAGGCGAACTCGGTCACCCAGAACTGCACCGGATGGGTCGAGACGACGCGGTGCAGGCGGAGCCCGGCGTCGAGCAGCGTCCGCATCTTCGGCAGGTCGCCGAGGGAGACGTCGTCCGGGAGCCGCGCCTTCCCGAACGGGCCGCCGAACGTGTACGGGTGGTGCGACCAGACGTCGAAATGGATCTTCGCCTTGCACGTCGCGTGCGGGTGCGCGCCCTTCGAGACGCAGAGGAGCGCGCGCATGTAGGCGAGCGGCGCTTCCGTATGGAACCGCCTCGCCGTGTTGGCGAAGGGGTCGAGCGCGCCGGCGACGACGAGGTCGGAGCGGGAGACCCGGTGCACCGAGGCGGCGACCGCGTTGACCATCCCGCGGTAGGCGGCGGGATTCGTCGGCGACAGGTCGAGGCTGAGGTTCGGCTCGTTCCAGACCTGGAAGACGCGCACCGCCGGAGCGCCGTGCGTGCCGTCGTAGTGGGCGGCGATCGCGTGGGCGAAGCGGCCGAGGTCGGAGGCCCGCGGCGTGCCGCCGCTCGTTCCCTTCGGCTTGACGGAGTACGCCCACTTCGGCCCTTCGCCGAGGTCGAGGATCGGCGTCAGGCCCGCCGCCTCGGCGTTCGTCACCTCGGTGTCGAGCGCCGTCCAGTCGTAGTCCGGCGAGTCCGGGTCGGAGGCGTCGAAGCCCGGCTCCGGGCTCGCCGGCGCGATCGCGCTCCAGTTCACGGCGAGCCGCACGTACGTCGCTCCCGCCTGCCGAGCCACGGCGAAGGCGTCCGTCTGCTCGGCGCCCGGGAAGAGGAGCGAGTCCATCAGACCCGTGGCGAGCGGACGCGTGAGCGGCGTCGAGTAGAGCCGCTGCGCCCTGCCGGTCCGGGCGGACGCCACGGCCGTTCCGGCCAGCGCGAAAGCGCAGATGACGACCCAGACGACCCGGCGCATCTACCTGCTCAGTTCCCCCACGGGCCGTACCTAAGCTTCGACGACGGCCGCGTGAGGGAGAACGGCAGGGAGTTGCCCGAGCGGGCGGCGGTGGCGCGCATCGAGTCCTTCGCGGTGACCTGCTTGAGCTTCAGGTTCCCGAGGAAGATGCCGTACCGGTTCGCCCGGATCCGGCCCACCGTGCGCCATGTCCCCCTGGCGCCGTGGCGTTGCTGAATCGAGATCGTCTGCGCCGAGCTCGTCGCGTCGCGTCCCCAGACGCTGACCGCGCCGTTCTTGCCGAGGTAGGCGACGAACGGGAAGCGGAACGCCGTCCGCATCGGCTTCGCCCTCGCATGGGCGAGCGTGGAGCCGTAGAAGTAGAGCCCGCTCTGGTACTCCGTGTTGCCGGGCTGGTCCTCGAGCATGAACCACGTCACGAGCGAGACGCCCGACAGCCACATCTGGTGGAACGCCTCGGCCGTCCAGCGGGCCTGCAGGTTGACCGGCGCGGCATGCCGCCTGGGCGGACTCGTGTCCCAGCTGAACTCGGTCACCCAGAACTTGACCGGACCGTGGGACACGACCTGGTGGAGCTTGGCCGCGGTCTCGAGGAGCTTGTCCATCGTCGGCAGGTCGCCGAGCGAGACGTTGTCCGTGCCGTGCGCCTTCCCGTACGGCCCGTTGAACGAGTACGGGTGCGTCGACCAGACGTCGAAGTGCGCCGGCGTGCTGCACGTCCTCTTCGGCTTCTTGCCCTTCGACATGCAGAGGAAGCCGCGCATGTAGGCGAGCGGCGCCATCGTGTGGAACCGCGCCGCCGTGTTGCCGAACGGATCGAGGCCGCCGGCGATGACGACGTTCGAGGGGTTCACGGCGTGGACGGCGCCGGCGAAGGCGTTGACCATCGCGCGGTAGGTGCTCGGGCTGGTCGGCGACAGGTCGAGGCTGAGGTTCGGCTCGTTCCAGACCTGGAAGACGTGCTCGGCCGCCGGGCCGTGGCTGCCGTCGAAGTGGGTCGCGACGGCGGTGGCGAAGTCGCCGAGCGCCGTGAGCTTCGGCGTGCCGGCTCCGGTTCCGATCGACGACGGCACGAGCGACCAGCCGGGCGGCGAGCCGATGTCGATGATGGGCGTCAGGCCTGCGGCTCTCGCCGCGGCGACGGTCGTGTCGAGCGCCGTCCAGCTGTAGCCGACCGAGTCGGGATCGGAGGCGACGAAGCCGAGCGGGACCGAGACGGGCGCGATCCGGCTCCAGTGCGCGACGATGCGCGCGTACGTCCCGCCGGCGGCTCGCACCATGGTGAACGCCTGCGCCTGCTGGGAGCCGTCGAAGAGGAACGGGTCGAAGATCGCCGTCTGCAGCGGACGCGTCGTCGGGGTCGCGACGATCCGCGTGCGGTGAGCCCGAGCCGCCGAAGCGGCGGTGACCCCACAGGCACACAGGACGGCCAGAGCGAGCAGCGACCGCAGCAAGGAGACCCTCAACCGCACCGCGAGCCACTCTAACCAAGCTCCCGGCGGCCGCCTGGAGCTCTAACAGAAGGCTTACCTCGGGGCCGCGCCGCCCGGGCCGGGGACTACACTGGCCGCCGCGGTGGAGTCGTGAGCCCGCAGGAAGGCGTCGTCCCCGAAGCTCCCGCTCCGCAGCGGGCCGCGCCGGATTCCCCTACGTCCTGGCGCGTCGTCGCGGCCACAGCCGTCGTGTGGCTGGCAGGCACCGCGATCGTCGCCGCTGGCCAGCCGACCCCGCAGCGGCGTGAGGCGGCCGTCGGGGCGGCCGCAGCCGGCATCTGGCTGATCCTCGTCTGCAACTGGACGACGCCGGACCGTGGACGGCGCTACGTCCGCTCGCTGCTCGGCTCGATCGTCGCGGCGTCGCTCACCGCCGACGCGATGCTGCGCCTTCTCTCGCCGACCGGCGTCATCACCGTCAACTTCGGCTCGAACGGGATCGAGGAGCGGATCGACCTGCCGCTCATCGTCGTCCTGCTTCTCCCGCTCGTCGGCCGCGAGCTGTGGACGCGCCGCGGCGAGCTCCACCTCCCGCGCCGTCCCCGGCCGCTCGACGCGATCTTCGCCGCCTACGCGACGATCGTCGCCGTCCCCGCGCTCCTGCTCGGCCTCGCCCACCACGACCACCTCTCGTACATCGGCCAGGATCTCGGGCTTCTCGTCTTCACGGTCTTCGCGTACCTCGCCGGCCGGCTCGCCGGGCCGCTCGCCGCGCGCGCGTGCGCGCGCGACTTCGTGGACGTCCTGCTCGCGCTCGCCGTCGTGCAGCTCGCGCTGCTCAACTGGGAGCCGGCGCCGTTCTACGCCTACGCCGAGGCGGCCTGTGCGGCCGCGATCGGCTGGTGGATCCTCCGGCCGGGCCGGGGCGGGATCCTTCCCCTCGCAGTCGCGGCGACGGTCCTCGTGGTCGACGCTGTCGCGGTCCGGAACGGCTCGAACTCGTCGACGGCGATCGAGCTCGCCGGAGCGCTCGGCGTCGTCGGCTACCTCGTCGTCCGGCTGCGGCCGCTCGTGCCGCGCTGGCTCGTCGTCGCCGGGATCGTCGCGGCGCTCGCCGGCTTCATCGGCTTCACCTCCGACGGCGCCACCGTCCGCGGCCAGTACCACGGCCCCGACCCGTCGAACACGGGCCGGACGTTCGAGGCGCAGCAGGTGAGGAAGGAGATCCGGAGCTCGCCGCTCTCGCTCGTGCTCGGACGCGGCTTCGGCGCCACGATCGACGAGCGCCACGCGCCGCTCGCGTTCCGCAACTCGCTCGCGAACGGCGGCCGCGATCTCGCGCACGTGCAGGAGGTCCACCTGCTTCCGTACTCCTTCCTGCTGAAGGAGGGCTTCCTCGGGCTCGCGTGGTTCTTCGCCTTCGTGATCGGCCTCGGCTGGGCCGCCCTGCAGGGCCTGGAACGGGCCGTCCGCGAGCGGGATCCGAGCTTCGTGATCTACGCCGCGGTGCCGGTGCTCGCGCTCGCGCAGGCGATTGCGGCGAGCTCGCGCCTGCAGGCGAACCCGCTCACCGGCCTCGCGCTCGGCCTGCTCGTGACGAGCCTCGCCGCGCCGCTGCGGCGGCCGAGATCCTCCTAGCGGCCGGGCAGCGCGCCCGCCGCCGAGACGGGATTGTGCGTCTTCGCCCACTCGACCTTGGCGGTGATGACCGCCTCGTCGACGCGGTCGCGATGCTCGATCGCGATGTTGACGAGCGAGTCGAGGAGCGACTCCGAGAGCTTGTGCGGCTCGAGGCCGAGGTCGAGGAGGGCCGTGTGCACCGGGTTGTAGTAGTGCTCCTCGAGCTCGATGCGCGGGTTCGTCTGGTGCTCGATCGTCGCCTCGATCCCGAGCGTCTTCGCCGCGTGGACGACCATGTCGGCGAGCTCGCGCACGCTGAAGTGCTCGGTGAACTGGTTGAAGACGCGGTACTCGCCGGACTCCGGCGGGTTGACGATCGCGAGCTCGATGCAGCGCACGGTGTCCCGGATGTCGAGGAAGCCGCGCGTCTGGCCGCCCTTGCCGTAGACGGTGAGCGGATGGCCGATCGCGGCCTGGACGCAGAAGCGGTTGAGCGCCGTGCCGAAGACGCCGTCGTAGTCGAAGCGGTTGATGAGGCGCGGGTCGCGCAGGGTCTGCGGCGTCACGCAGCCGTAGACGACGCCCTGGTTGAGATCCGTCGCGCGCAGCCCCCAGATCCGCGACGCGAAGTGGATGTTGTGGCTGTCGTGGACCTTGGTCAGGTGGTAGAACGAGCCGGGCATCTTCGGGAACGGCAGCCGGTCGCGCCGTCCCTTGTGCTCGATCTCGATGAAGCCTTCTTCGATGTCGATGTTCGGCGTGCCGTACTCGCCCATCGTCCCGAGCTTGACGAGGTGGCAGTCGGGGACGATCTCCCGGATCGCGAAGAGGACGTTGAGCGTCCCGATCACGTTGCCGTGCTGGGTCGCGACGGCGTGCTCGCGATCCATCATCGAGTAGGGAGCCGACGACTGCTCGGCGTAATGGACGATCGCGTCCGGCCGGTAGGTGTCGACCGCGGCGGAGAGGAAGTCCCAGTCGAGCAGGTCGCCGACGGAGACCTTGATCTCGCGGCCGCCGAGCTCGTGCCACGCGTCGAGGCGCTCCTCGAGCGTCCGGATCGGCGTCAGGCTCCCAGAGCCGAGCTCCTCGTCCCAGGCGCGGCGAACGAAGTTGTCGACGAGGGCGACGTCGTGGCCCGCGTCGGCGAGATGAAGCGCCGTCGGCCAGCCGCAGAACCCGTCCCCGCCCAGAATAAGGATCTTCAAGAGGCTCCCCCGCTCGATTCCCTGGTCAACGATCCGCGGGGGGAAGGGTAGCGAGCCGCGCCGCGCGCCAGTGCGCGAGCGCGGCCTCGTATGCCTCGGTGTGGACGTCGGCGCAGCCCTCGACGTCGAAGCGCGCGAGTGCCGCGGCCCGGCCGGCCGCGCCCATGCGCTCGCGCAGCGCGTCGTCCGCCAGCAGGCGAAGCGTCGCGTCCGCGACGAGATCCGCCCGGTCCGGCGCGACGACGAAGCCGGTCACGCCGTCCTCGACGACCTCGTGCACGGCGCCCACCCGGCCGGCGACGACGGGGATCCCGGCGGCCTGCGCCTCGAGGGCCGTCGTCGTCGTCCCCTCCGAGCGCGACGTGATCAGGTGGACGTCGAACGCCGCGTGGCAGGCCTCGACGTCGTCGCGGTGGCCGGCGAAGACGACCGGATGCGGCAGGCCGAGCGCGGCCGCGTCCGCCTGCAGCCGCGCGCCGTAGGCGGCGTGGGACAGCGGCGCCGAGCCGACGACGACGAACCTCGTCTCGGGCCGGGTGCTCGCGATGCGCTCGGCGGCTCCGAGAAAGGTCTCGATCCCCTTCAACGGCGTGAGGTTGGCGACGGTGCCGACGACGGGCGCGTCCGGCGGGATGCCGAGCTCCTCCCGCACGAGCCCGCGGCGCTCGGCCGACGGGACGAAGCGCTCGGTGTCGACCGGCGGGTAGTAGACGAACGTCGGTATCGACAGGTCGCCGCCGCCGTGGAGCTCCCGGATCGCCTCGCCGTTGAACATCACCGCGTCGGCGAAGCGCCGGACGAACAGCATCGAGACGCGGCGGAGGAGGCCCGGCGCGCGGGAATCGACGATCTGCCAGACGACCGCGGCGCCGCGCCGCCGCGCCGCGAAACCGGCGTGCGGGTTGACGAGCCCGCTGATCTGGACGACCGAGGCGCCTGTCCGGTCGATCGCTCCGGCGAGCGCGCGCACGCTCGTCCGGAAGCCGGCGATGTAGCGGAGGAGGTGCCGGGGATCGGGCGAGGCGCGCAGGCGTCCCAGCGGCAGGAGCTGCGGCTCCAGTCCCGCGGCGGTCAGCCGTGGCGCCGCGGTGCCCGGCTCGTCCGGGATCGCGATCGTCGTCTCCCAGCCGCGGCGGCGGAGCGGCTCGCGCAGGCGCATCGTCTTGTTGTGGGGGCCGCCGAAGATCGGGTAGTGGACGACGCAGAGGACCCGTCCGCGCAGCTCCGACACGCGGACGACTCTAGCCCCGTGTCGTAGCCTTGGGCCGTGAGCACCGGTGTCGACCTCGCGCGCACCCACCGCGGTGCGTACCGCCCCGGCCGGCCGTTCGTCATCCGTGCGCTCTGGCTCGTCGTCGAGGCTCTCGTGCTCCTCAACCCCGTCGTCACGTCCTATCGGTTCAAGACGCTCGTGCTGCGCCTGTTCGGAGCGACGATCGGCGCCGGCCTCCTGATCAAGCCGGGCGTGCACGTCAAGTACCCCTGGCGCCTGACCGTCGGGGAGCACTGCTGGCTCGGCGAGCGGGCGTGGCTCGACAACATGGAGGACGTCGTCCTCGGCTCGAACGTCGTGATCTCCCAGGGCGCGTACCTCTGCACCGGCAACCACGACTGGGCGGATCCCGTCATGCCCCTCGCCCCCGCCCCGATCACCGTCGAGGACGGCGCGTGGGTCGGCGCCTTCGCGAAGGTGGCGCCCGGGCGGACGATCGGCGCGGGCAGCATCCTCGCGCTCGGCGCCGTTGCGCTCGCCGACACCGAGCCGTGGGGGATCTACGCCGGCAACCCGGCGGAGCGCACTGGGACGCGGGAGCTCAGGGAGCAGCCCTAGAGTCGTCGCCGGCGAGGACGCCGGCCAGCTCCTCCCACGACCAGATCCCGTCCGCGAACGACGGGAGGTGCGGCATCCGCTCCGCGGCGGCGAGCGCCGCGGCGAGGCTCGCCTCGTCACCGCGCTCGTAGATGCAGGCGTTCTCCCGCTCCGCCTCGAGATGGGACGGCGCGACGAACGGCAGCCGGCTGTAGGAGTACTGCGCGACCTTGTTGCCGCTGCCGAGGCTCGCGTATCCCGGCGGGAAGAAGAGGAGCCCGTACGTCGCGTGCGTGAGATACGGGGTGACCTCCTCGAACGGCAGCTCCGGCTGGAACGTGACGTTCGGCGGCGCCGGAAGAGACGGCAGCCCGACGACGTGGAAGGCGACGTGCGGAGCGAGCTCGGCGGCGAGCGTCAGCGTCGGGTGGTCGAAGCGGCGCGTGACTCCCACGAAGATCGCCACGGGCCTGTCCCCGCGGTACGGCGACGACGACACGCGGTCGAACGCGGCCTTGTCCACGGCCTGCGGATGGACGTGCACCTCACCGTAGGGCTCCAGCGCCTCGGCGATCTGCCGCGTCGCGACGCTCGCGAGATCCACCTCCGCCACGGCCTCCGCCTCCGCCTCGAGCAGCAGCGGGTGCACGGCGATGCTGCGCGGATCGTCGGCGGCCCGGTAGACGAGTCGCGCGTGCGGCGCCAGCTTCCTCAGCCGCTCGACGAACAGGAGCACGTACGTGTTCTCGAGCACGATCAGATCGGCGGCGGGAAGGACCTCTGCGAGCGGGCCGAGGGAGACGTCCGCGTAGCGCCGGAACAGCGGCGCCGAGAGCCGGTTGGCCAGCCGCGAGTGGAGGTTGCCGGGCTGCCAGCTCGTCATGAGGACGTAGCTCCTCAGGCGCTCGTCGACCGTCACGAGCCGATTCGCCTCCTCGACGACGGGATACTCGAAGCGGTAGTCGCCGCGCAGCTTCGAGAGGCGGCTGATCGGCGCCGTGACGAGGGTCACGTCCCAGCCGAGCCGGTGAAAGGCGAAGGCGAGGTGATGGAAGCTCGTGCGGCGCTTCGACCCGAGATAGCTGCCCGAGAACAGAACCACGCGCCGTCCGCTCGCCATGGAATCACGCTACCGCCAGGGGCGCCTCTATCGTGACGAGCCGTGCGTGTCGTGCACCTCACGAGCCGCCATCCTCCGGACGACGTCCGCATCTTCCTCAAGGAGTGCCGCTCGCTCGCCCACGCGGGGTTCGACGTTCACCTCGTCGCGCCCGGTGCGGCGGAGGAGACGCGCGACGAGGTCACGCTCCACGGTTTCGTTCCGCCCGCCGGTGTCCGCCCGCTGCGCATCGCGCGCCGGCTCTGGCGCGTGTGGCGGACGGCGCGGGCGCTGCGCGGCGGCCTCTGCCACTTCCACGAGCCGGAGCTCGTGCCCGTGGCGCTCCTGCTCAAGCTCGGCGGTGCGCGGATCGTCTACGACGTCCACGAGGACGCGCTGAGCGAGCTCGAGTCCGTGCCGAGCCCGAAGCCGGGGAAACGGCTCGGCCTCCGGCTGTTCGAGGCGCTGGCGCGACGGGCCTGCGACGGGTTCGTGGCGGCGACGCCGGCGATCGCGCGAGGCTTCCCGCCCGAGCGGACGATCGAAGTCCTCAACTATCCGCTCGCCGAAGAAGCAGCAGCTCCCGTGACGGCCGTGGGCTCCCAGGTCGTCTACGTCGGCGGACTGACGCGCGCCCGCGGCATCCGTGAGCTCGTCGAGGCGGCGAGCCTGCTGCGCGATCCGGATGCCCGCCTCGTCCTCATCGGCGACTTCCTCGACACGCCGGAGTTCGAGCGCGAGGTGCGGTCGCTGCCCGGCTGGTCGCGGACCGACTACCTCGGGCGGCTGGCCCGGCCGGAGCTGACGGGGCGGCTGGCAGCCGCCCGGGCGGGGCTCGTCGTCCTCCATGCGGAGCCCATGTACCGGGAGTCGCTCCCGACGAAGCTGTTCGAGTACATGGCTGCCGGCCTGCCGGTCGTCGCCTCCGACTTCCCGTTCTGGCACGAGCTGCTCAATCCGATCGGCTGCGCGCTCTTCGTCGACCCGCTCGATCCCGGCGCGATCGCCGCAGCGATCGACGAGGTTCTCGACGAGCCCGAGCGGGCGCGTGCCATGGGCGAGCGCGGCGCGGCCGCCGTCCGGGAGCGGTTCAGCTGGGAGCGCGAAGCGGCGAAGCTCGTCGAGTTGTACGGCCGGCTCGGCGTCGCGGCGGCCGCCTGAGGCCCGACCCACACGGCTAGACTGGCCCGCGCCCACGGGCGGGGGCGGGCCGATGTGTGGGATAGGAGTCATCCTCAATCTCGATTCGAAGCCGGTCGACGCGCTCGAGCGTCAACTCGCGCTGATGAACACGCTGCAGGCCCACCGCGGCCCGGACGGCGAGGGACGGTGGAAGCACGACAGCGGCCATCTCGGCTTCGCCCATCGCCGCCTCGAGATCATCGACCTCTCGACCGGCCAGCAGCCGATGCACGACGGCGCCGGGAACTGGATCACCTACAACGGCGAGATCTACAACTACCTCGAGCTCCGCCGCGAGCTCGGTGAGGACTCCTTCCGCACGACCTCGGACACCGAGGTCGTCCTGCGCGCCTACCGGCGCTGGGGCCCCGCCTGCGTCGAGCGGCTCCGCGGCATGTTCGCCTTCGCCGTCTGGGACGAGACGGAGGGGCAGCTCTTCTGCGCGCGCGACCGGTTCGGGATCAAGCCCTTCGCGTACGCGATCCACGACGGCGTCTTCTACGGCGCGTCCGAGGCGAAGGCGCTGCTCCCATTCCTGCCCGCCGTCGAGACCGACCTCGACGCGCTCAAGGACTACCTCGCCTTCCAGTTCTGCCTCGCCGGGAAGACGCTGTTCAAGGGCGTGCGCGAGCTGCTACCCGGTCACGCGCTGACGATCCGCAACGGCGTCGTGCGCGAGGAGCGCTACTGGGAGATCGAGTACGAGCCGGACTTCGACCGCCCCGAGGCGTGGTTCACCGAGCGGCTGCGCAAGCTCGTCGAGGACTCGGTGCAGTTCCATCTGCGCGCCGACGTACCGGTTGGCGCCTACCTCTCCGGCGGCCTCGACTCGAGCATCACGACCGCCCTCGCCTCGGACGTCGTCGGCGCGGAGTTCCAGGCGTTCACCGGACGGTTCGCCGAGAGCGAGCGCTACGACGAGACGCGGTACGCGAGGCTGCTCGCCGAGCAGAGCGGCTTCCGCCTCCACGAGCAGACGATCGGCGCGGCGGACTTCGTCGACAGCATCCGCGACGTCGTCTACCACCTCGACTACCCGATCGCCGGCCCCGGCTCGTTCCCGCAGTACATGGTCTCGCGACTCGCCGCGCAACACATGAAAGTCGTGCTCGGCGGCCAGGGCGGCGACGAGATCTTCGGCGGCTACGCGCGCTACCTGCTCGCGTACTTCGAGCAATGCATCAAGGCGGCGATCGACGGGACGATGCACAACGGCAACTTCGTCGTCACGTACGAGTCGATCATTCCCCAGCTCGGCACGCTCCGCGAGTACAAGCCCCTGATGCAGCAGTTCTGGCGCGAGGGGCTGTTCGACGAGCTCGACGCCCGCTACTTCCGCCTGATCGACCGGGCGCCGGATCTCGACGGCGCGATCGACTGGCCCTCGCTCGGCGAGTACTCCCCCTTCGAGACGTTCCGCTCGATCTTCCACGCCGGCAACGTCCGCAAGGAGTCGTACTTCGACTCGATGACCCACTTCGACTTCAAGACGCTCCTGCCGGCGCTCCTCCACGTCGAGGACCGCGTCTCGATGGCGCACGGCCTCGAGTCGCGCGTGCCGTTCCTCGACGCGCCGCTCGTGGAGTTCGCTGCCACGCTGCCGGCGGACGTCAAGTTCAAGGACGGGCAGCTGAAGCACGCCTTGAAGCAGGCGCTGCGCGACCGGCTGCCGGCCGAGATCGTCGAGCGCCGCGACAAGATGGGCTTCCCGGTGCCGCTCGGAGAGTGGGTGAAGGGAGATCTCCGCGAGTTCGTCCTCGACTGCTTCGCGAGCGGGGCCGCGCGCGACCGTCCGTACCTCGCCGAGGGCTTCGACGTGCGCGAGCTGATCGACCGGGAAGGCGCCTTCAGCCGTGCGCTGTGGGGGCTGTTGTCGCTCGAGCTCTGGCAGCAGGCCTACCACGACCAGCCGGAACAGTGGCGCCGGATCGAGATCGAGCCGGCCGCCGCAGGGGGTTGAGCGAGTGTCGGTGCTGCGCCGGGCGCGCCCGGCCGATCGACAGCTGAAGCCGGTCGTCCACGCAGTCGGGAAGCCGAGCTCGTCGTGACTCCGCTTCGGGTCGCGATGTTGACGCAGAACGACTGGCGCCACGATTCGCGCGTCGTGCGGGAGGCGCAGGCGGTCAGCTCCGCCGGCTACGAGGTGACGACCGTCTGTCGCGGCGTCAGCGCCTCGAGCGAGGAGGTCGACGGAGTGCGGTACGTCTCGATCCCGCGCCCGCTCAGAGTCCCCGTGCGTCGACTCCCCCACCTCCTCGCCATCCACCTCCGGGTGCTCGTTGCCGACGCCTCCGGCCTCGTCCGCGGGCCGGACCGCCCGCAGAGGCTGCTCAGCGGCTTGGAAGCGCTGGCGCTCGTCGGGCTCGCGGTCCCTGCCGGGCTCGCCGCGCTCGCCGTGCTCGGCGCGGAGCGACTCCGCAAGCTCCGTCCGGGCTGGCAGCCGACGGAGCGCATGCGGCGAGTCGCGAAGGTCGTGCGCCGGACGGCCGCGTACGTCGCGCAGCCGTGGGCCTATCTCAACGAGTACGCGGACGCGACGGCGGAGGAGCTCGCCGCGCTGCAGCCGCTCGTGGTCCACGCGCACGATCTCGTGACGCTCTCGGCGGGAGCGGCGCTCACGCGGTCGACCGGCGCGACGCTCATCTACGACGCACACGAGCTCGAGACGGAAACGAACTACTGGACGCTCAACGCGCTCACGCGCCGGGAGCTCCGCCGCTACGAACGGGCGCTGACGCCGGCCACAGCGGGCGTCGTCACGGTGTGTGACAGCATCGCCGACTGGCTCGCCCGCGAGTACCGGCTGCCGCGACCGGTCGTCGTCCTCAACGCCCCGACCGAGGAAGCCGGGGAGTCGAGTCGCGAGGTGAGGGAGACGCTGGGCCTGCCCGAGAGCACGCCGCTCGCCGTCTACGTCGGCTCCGTGACCATCGATCGCGGCCTGGAGAACTGCGTCCGCGCGCTCGCGCACGCTCCCTCGCTGCACCTCGCGACGGTGGGCCCGCGGAACGCCGAGATGGAGGCGACGCTGCTGGAGATCGCAGCCGGCTCCGGCGTCGCCGACCGCCTGCACCTCGTCGACCCCGTGCCGCCGGCACGGGTGACCTCGTTCATCCGCACGGCGACCTGCAGCGTGATCGCGATCCAGAACGTGTGCCTGAGCTACGCCTTCTGCCTGCCGAACAAGCTGCTCGAGAGCGTCTTCGCCGGGTTGCCGGTCGCCGTCAGCGACCTCCCGGAGATGCGGAGATTCGTCGAGGCGACAGGCTGCGGCGTCGTCATGGACGAGCGCGACCCGGCGGCCATCGCCCGCGCCCTGCTCGCCGTGGCCTCCGATCGGGATCGGTACCGGCTCCGCGGCGAGGAGCTGGAGCGGGTGACCCGGGAGTTCGGCTGGCCCGCGCAGCGGTCGAAGCTGCTCGAGCTCTACGCGCAGCTCGACCACGACCCGGCCGGACACGGGGCGAGGCCGGCCGGCGCCACTATCGTGATGCGCTGATGTGCGGGATTGTCGCCCTGCTGACGCCGCAACCGACGCGGCCGGACGTCCTCGACGAGATGCGCGATCTCCTCGCTCACCGCGGCCCGGACCACGGCGCCTCCGCCTCCTACGACGCGGACGGCTGGACGCTCTCCTTCGGTCACCGCCGGCTGTCGATCATCGACCTCAGCCGGGAGGCCGACCAGCCCATGGAGAGCGCCGACGGCGGCACGGTCATCGTCTACAACGGCGAGATCTACAACTACGTCGAGCTCGGGGACGAGCTCCGCGCGCTCGGCCACTCCTTCCGCACGCACAGCGACACCGAGATCCTGCTGGCGGCCTATGACCGGTGGGGCACGGACTGCCTCACGCGTCTGAACGGGATGTTCGCCTTCGTGCTCTGGGACCGGCGCCGGCAGGAGCTCTTCGTCGCCCGCGACCGCTTCGGCGAGAAGCCGCTCTTCCACACGCGCCTCCCGTCCGGCGGCGTCGCCTTCGCGTCGGAGATGAAGGCGCTGTTCGCTCATCCCGAGTGCGAAGCCGCTGCCGATCCCGAGCTCGTGGCGGCCTTCGCAGAGGGCCGCTATTTCGAGGACGGCGAGGCGACGCTCTTCCGCGGCATTCGTCGTCTCCCGCCCGCGCACGCGCTCGTGCTCGACCGGCGGGGAGAGGTGCTCCGGCAGTGGCGCTACTGGACTCCCGACTACGAGGCCGTCGACCCGTACAGCGAGGCCGAGGCTGCGGAGCGGCTGCGCGAGCTCCTCGAGCGGAGCGTCCGGATGCGCCTGCGCTCGGACGTCCCCGTCGGCACGAGCCTGTCGGGCGGCCTCGACTCGTCCTCGATCGTCGGGCTCCTCGCGCAGATGCGCGAGTCGGCGCCGCGGACGTTCACCCAGAACGCGTTCTCCGGCCGCTACGACGACTTCGACCCCGCGCTCAACGAGGGGCCGTACATCGACCTCGCCGTCGAGGCGAGCGGCGTCCACGCGTTCAGCACGATGCCTACCGCCGAGGGGCTGATCGAGGAGTCGGAGCAGCTCCACTGGCACCAGGAGGAGCCGTTCCTCTCGGCGTCGATCTACATGCAGTGGTGCGTCATGCGCCTCGCCGCGAAGCACCGGACGACCGTCCTGCTCGACGGCCAGGGTGCGGACGAGCTGCTCGCGGGCTACCAGTACTACTTCACCTCCCACCAGCTCGACCTTCTCGACCGTCGCCGCCTGCCGGCGCTCGTCCGGGAGACGAGCGCGTTCAACCGCCGCCTGCGCCGCGCGAGCAAGGACTTCCCGAACTCCCGCCGCCGCTTCAACGCCCGGATCGCGTACACGATCCCGGCGGTCCTCGCGCGCGCAGTGCTGCGCGGCGGCGTCTACGGCGGCCCGTACTCGGTAGGCGTGCCGGCAGCGGTGCCCGGGGCGCGCCTGCGCCGGCAGCTCGCCGAGAGCCTCCAGTACAACTCGCTGCCGGCTCTGCTCCGCTACGCGGACCGCAACGGGATGGCCTTCTCCCGCGAGACGCGGTTCCCGTTCCTCGACCACGATCTCGTCGACTGGGCGATCAGGCTGCCGGACGAGGCGCTGATCGCGAAGGGCTGGCAGAAGTACGTCCTCCGCCGGGCGGTCGAGGGCGTGGTGCCGCGCAAGATCCAGTGGCGTGCGGACAAGGTCGGCTACGCCGCGCCGCTCGACATCTGGCTCCGCGGGCCTCTCCGCGCGTGGGCGCACGACCGCCTCTTCGCCGGGCCGATCACCGACCTCCCGTCGTACGACGCCGCCGCCGTTCGGTCGCTCTGGGATGCGCACCAGTCCGAGTCCGCCGAGAACTCGTGGGCGCTCTGGCGCTGGATCAGCCTCAACGAGTGGTTCGGACTGATCGAGTCGGGGGTCTGGCGCAGAGGACTCGCCCCGGCCGGCGGGCTGCAAGCCGTCGCGGAGGGACGCTAAGCCTGCACCGGATCCTCGTCCTCTACTGGTACCCGAAGGGGGCGGTCATGCGGCTTGCCGTCGAGCAGCATCTCCACGCTCTCGACCGGCCTGGAGCGCGAGTCCTCTTCCACAACGCGATCGAGCCCGCCCCGCCGTGGGTCGCGTGGACGGCGCCCGACCTCTGCGTCCTCCACCCCACCTTTCTCGGGGTCCGGTGGAACGAGGACTTCGCCGAGTACCGGCGGCGCTTCCGCTGGGTCGCGAGCCTCGCCTGCCCGAAGGTGGCGTTGCCGCAGGACGAGTACGACCACTCGGAGATCCTCGAGGAATGGCTGCTCGAGCTCGGGGCCACGCGCGTCTACTCGTGCTTCGGCGCCGAGCAGCGGGCGCTCCTCTACCCGCAGCTGGGAAGCGACGTCCCCTGCCGGGAGACCCTCACCGGCTTCGTCGACACGGCCGCCGCGGAGGCGCTGAGCGGGCGGATCGTCCCGCACGCCGAGCGGCGGTGGGACATCGTCTACCGAACGACGAAACTTCCCTACTGGTTCGGCAGCCACGGCCAGCTGAAGCACCGGATCGCCGAAGCTGCCCAACGGGCGGGAGAGGAGCTCGGCTTGGAGATGGACATCTCGACGCGTCCCGAGGACACGATCTACGGCGGCTGGCTGGACTTCCTGATGTCCGGACGGGCGGTGATCGGCACCGAGAGCGGCTCGAGCGTCCTCGACCGGCGAGGCGAGCTCCAGCAGCGGATCCGCCGTCTGACCGAGCAGCAGCCGGAGCTGACCTTCGAGGAGGTCGACGCACAGATGCCGCCCGGCTGGGACTCGTACTCCTTCTTCGCGATCAGCCCGCGCCATCTCGAGGCCGTGATCACGAAGACGGCGCAGGTGCTCGTCGAGGGCACGTACAGCGGCGTCCTCGAGCCGGAGCGGCACTACATCCCGGTGCGTCGAGACCTCGCCGATCTCGACGAGGCGCTGGGACGGCTGCGCGATCGAGAGGCGGTCGAGGCGATGACCGAGCGCGCGTACCGCGACGTCTACCTCGAGGGCGGACACACGCTCGAGGACTTCGCGGACAGCCTCCGCGCCGAGGCGGGGCGCCGCGCCAGGCTCGTCGCCGTGCCGTTTGCGCTCGCGACACGTCTGCCGGCGCGGACGCTCCCCGAGCGCGTCGCTCGCTGGCACCCGCTCCGGACGATGACAGGGGCACGGCTTCTCCTCGCAGCCACGCTACTCGGCGAGCTCGCGCGCAATCCCCGGGCACGCCGCCTCGCGCTCCTCGCCGTGCGCGGCAGGAGCGGGCTCGGCGCGCGCGACATCGCCTGGGATCTGATCTTCCTGCGGATCCTGAGCCGCATCCGAGCGACCGGCCGTGGACAGGGAGAGCCGTGGGCGCTCAACACCGAGAGCCTCGGCTGCACGCTGACGATCCACACCGAGCGCTCCTCGCAAGGAGCGATTCGGCTCGAAGGCCCGGTCGAGACGGTCGTCTGGGACCACTCCGCCGTCGCGGAGGCCGTCCCGCTGTATCCCGGGAGACCACAGTGGGCGTGGGCTCCGCTCGGCCCCGCGGGGAGGCACGAGTTCCGGGCGCTCGCCGTGGCCGCGCGCGCGAACGCGACCGAGGTTCGGGCGATCCTCGAGCGAACGCTGGCGCCGTGACCGACCCTTCCGATCCCATGGACGCTCGCCCCGCCCAGCACACGGTCGACGAGCGCAACCGCGTCTTCTGGGACGAGCTCTGCGGCAGCGGGCTCGCCCGCTCGCTCGGCATCACCGAGATCACGGCCGAGTCCCTCGCACGCTTCGACACGGCGTACCTCGAGTACTACCCCTACCTCGTGCGCTACCTCGACGCGTTGCCGGTCGAAGGGAGGGACGTGCTCGAGATCGGGCTGGGCTTCGGAACCGTCGGGCAGCTCCTCGCCGCCCGGGGTGCCCGCTATCGGGGCGCGGACATCGCCGCCGGGCCGGTGGCGATGATGCGCGACCGCCTCCGGTGGCTCGGCCGCGGCGCGGACGAGGACATCGTCGAGGCATCGGTGCTCGACCTGCCGTGGGCGGACGACAGCTTCGACGTCGTCGTCTCGATCGGCTGCCTCCACCACACGGGCGACCTGCCGCGGTCCGTCGCGGAGGTGCAGCGGGTCCTCCGGCCCGGAGGCACCGCTTTCGTGATGCTCTACAACGCGCACTCGTTCCGGCAGCTCGTCCTCGCACGGCGCGAGCGCCGCCGCGCTGCGCGGGAGGCGAGAAGCGCCGACGCGGAGGTGCGGGGGATGTACGACGCCAACAGCGCCGGGGAAGCGGCCCCGCACACGGACTTCGTCGCACGGCGGGAGGCTCGCCGTCTCTTCGCGGCGTTCGCGAGCGTCTCGGTCCAGTCCCAGAACTCCGACCCGCTCGTCGTGCCGCTCGGCCGGCGGCGCGTGACGATCCCTCGCGAGCGGCTCCTGCCCACCCTCGGACGCGTGCTGGGCCTCGATCTCTACATCCACGCGCGGAAGTAGCGTGAGCGGCCCCGCGCGCACCCGCGACTCCCTGGCGGTCCTGCTGCTCTGCGACGACAGTCCCGCCCACGCGCCGAACGTCCTCGAGCACATCCGCGCGCTGCAGCGGTTCTCCCGTCACACCGTCCACCGCTTCAACCCGCTCGGCGTCGGCCGCCCCCGGCGCCTCGGGCTCGGCGACTACGACGTGGTCGCCATCCACTACACGGTCTCGGTCATCCACGACACGTACCTCGCGCCGTGGCTGCGAGAGCAGATCGCGGGCTTCGGCGGTCTCAAGGTTCAGTTCATCCAGGACGAGTACCGCCGCGTCGACGCGACGACCGAGCGAATGCGCGAGCTGGGGATCGATCTCGTCTACAGCTCGATCCCGCCCGACGTCGTGCCCCTCGTCTACGGCCCGCGGCTCCCCGGCGTCGATGTCCTCTCGACCCTCACCGGATACGTTCCCGCCGAGCTGGGGCGGCGGCCGCCGGTGTCGACGCGCGCGGGCCGGACGCTCGACGTCGTCTACCGGGGGCGGAGCATCCCCTACTGGCTCGGGCGGCTCGGGCAGGACAAGGTTCTGATCGGCAGGGAGTTCCTCGCGCGCGCAGCGAGCACCGGCCTGCGCTGCGACATCTCGTCGAGCGAGGCCGACCGCATCTACGGGGATGCGTGGTATCGCTTCCTCGGCTCCTCCCGCACGACGCTCGGCACCGAGAGCGGCGCCTCGATCGTCGACTTCGACGGGTCGCTGCAGGAACGGACCGAGGCCTATCTCACCGCCCATCCGGCCGCCCCGTTCGACGAGGTGGAGCGCGAGATCCTCGCCCCGTTCGAGGGCAACGCGGTCATCCAGGCCATCTCGCCTCGCGTCTTCGAGGCGGCCGCCCTGGGCACGGCGATGGTCAACTTCGCCGGCCGGTACTCCGACGTGATCGAGCCGTGGGTGCACTACGTACCGCTCGAGAAGGACTTCTCGAACTTCGACGAGGTCGTCGCGGCGGTCGAGGACGACGCGCTCGTCGACCGGATCGCGTCCCAGGCGTACGACGATCTCGTCGCGTCCGGCCGCTACTCGCTCGAGCACTTCGTCGACGAGGTCGATCGCGACTTCGAGACGCGTGCGCCGGAGCGTCGCCGCCCGCGTTCGCGGGCGAGAGACGCCTACAACGGGAAACGCCTTCAGCTGGAACGGCTCCGCACATCCGGCCGCGTGGGCGGCCGTTCGCCTCTCGCCCCGCTGCGGGCGGCGTCCGCCGAGCGTTTCGGCCGTCGCCTGGTCCGCCGCTTTCCCGAGATCGAGACGCTTGCGGCGAGCGCGGATGCAGGGAAGCGCAGGCGGCTGCACGACGATCTCGTCCGTCTCGCCGCTGCGAGTGCCGTGCATCTCCGCGAGCTGCGCGACCCCGGCACGCCCTTCGACGTCGTGCTCGAGCTCGACGACTCGAGTCGCCGCTTGACCCTCGTCAGCGTCGCGACGGCCTCCCACACGTCGACGCCGCCCGAGCGCATCGAATCGGCGATCCGCGACCGGCGGCTCGAGGAGATCGTCTGGAACCACAGCCCGGTCTCGACCACGCTCGTCTTCCCCGTGCCGATTCTGTGGCCGTCACTCGAGATCGGCTACCACGTCGTCGCCGGGGCACACAGCTTCACCGCCGTGGCCGAGATCGCGCGTACGGACCCCGACGCCGTGATCGGCGCGCTGCAACCGTTGCTCCGCCCCAGGCCCACCGGCCCCGTGCGGGAGCTCGGCTCCCGTCTGGCCACCTTGTCGAAGCCCGGAAGAGCAGTGGCGCGGGGCGTGACGACTCTGGGGGTCGTCTCCGCCTCGAAGGAGCACCGCCGACTGCTGCGCGCCTACCTCGCGAGCCCCGGCGCGCGAGCCGAGGTGCCGCTCGATCTTCTCCTCAAGGAGCTGTTCCGGCTGCGACTCGCCGGAAAGGCGCAAGCCGTCCCGGAGCTCTCCGCCGACGGAGCATCCCTCGTCTATCGCGCGCCCGGCGACTCCCCGAGCGGCGGCGGCCCGCTCGACACGCAGGCAGTGCGCTCTCTCGAGCGGATCGTCTGGGCAGACCGGTACGAGCTCGCTGCGCTCGCCGCGATGGCACGACGCTTCCCCGAGCTCGTGGCCCCGCTCCTGCCTCGGCCTGGCCGGGAGTGACCCCCGGTACGATGCGCGGCGGCGTCGAACCGGCGCGGTCGGCAACGAAAAGCGAGGCCCAGACCCATGACCAACGTCCTGATCACCGGCGGCGCCGGCTTCATCGGCTCGCATCTCACCGAGCGGCTCCTCGAGCGCGGCGACCGGGTGCTCGTCATCGACAACTTCTCCACGGCGCGCCACGACAGCCTGAGCGAGCACGACAACCTCACGCTCGTCGAGGACACGATCGCCGACGAGTCCGCCGTCCAGCGCGCCTTCGAGCAGTCCGAGCCGCAGGTCGTCGTCCATGCCGCCGCGTCGTACAAGGATCCCGACGCCTGGGCCGAGGACAGCCGGACGAACGCGGTCGGCAGCGCGAACGTCGTGCGTGCAGCGCAGGCAGCGGGCGTCTCGCGGCTCGTCTACTTCCAGACGGCGCTCTGCTACGGACTTCACCCGCACGAGCAGCCGATCACGCTCTCGCATCCGCTCGACCCGAAGGACTCGAGCTACGCGATCTCCAAGACGGCGGGCGAGTACTACGTCCGCCTGAGCGGTCTGGACTGGATCTCCCTGCGGCTCGCGAACGTCTACGGGCCGCGCAACCTCAGTGGGCCGCTGCCGACGTTCTTCCAGCGGCTGAGCGAGGGGAAGCCCTGCTTCGTCATGGACACGCGTCGCGACTTCGTGTTCGTCGACGATCTCGCCGACGTCGCGATGAAGGCGATCGACGGCGGCGGCGAGCCGGGCGTCTACCACGTCTCCTCCGGCTCCGACGTCTCGATCAAGGAGTTGTTCGACGCGACCGTGAAGGCGATGGGGATCGAGCTCGAGGACGAGGTCGAGGTGCGGCCGCGCAACCCCGACGACGCCCCGTCGATCCTGCTCGATCCGTCGAAGACCGAGCGCGACTTCGACTGGTCCGCGCAAACCGCGCTCGAGGACGGCGTCGCGAAGGCCGTCGACTACTACCGCGAGTACGGCGTCGGCGAGACGTTCACGCATCTGAAGCACGTCGACGCGCCGAACACCGCCGGACGGTGACGAGCAGCAGGTCGCTCGTCGTCGGCGGAGCCGGCTTCGTCGGCTCGAACCTCGTCCGGCTCCTCCTGGCCGAGGGCGCCGAGCGCGTGCTCGTCGTCGACAACCTCCTCTCGAGCGAGCGGGAGAACCTGCCCGGCGACGCGCGCGTCGAGCTCGTCGAGGCGTCGATCGCCGACGACGACGTCCTCGCCTCGCTCGAGGACGAGTTCGACGTCGTCTACCACCTCGCGACGTACCACGGGAACCAGAGCTCGATCGCGAACCCGCTCGCGGATCACGAGAACAACCTGATCACGACGCTCAAGCTCTACGAGCGGATCAAGGGCTTCCAACGGCTGCGCAAGGTCGTCTACTCGGCGTCCGGCTGCACGCTCGCGCCGCACGAGGTCTACGAGGGCGCGGAGGCCGTCTCGGAGGAGGGCGGCGTGCCGCTCGACCTCGACAGCCCGTACCAGATCTCCAAGGTCGTCGGCGAGTTCTACTCCGTCTACTACCACGGCCGGCACGGCCTGCCGACGGTGCGGGCGCGCTTCCAGAACGTCTACGGCCCGGGCGAGGTGCTCGGCGCCGGCCGCTGGCGGGGGACGCCCGCGACGATCTGGCGGAACGTGACGCCGACCTTCGTCTACCGCGCGCTCAGGGGGCTACCGCTGCAGCTCGACAACGGCGGCGTCGCGTCCCGCGACTTCGTCTACGTCGAGGACGTCGCGCGCGGGCTCCTGGCGTGCGCGGAGCAGGGAACGCCGGGAGACGTCTACAACCTCGCGAGCGGCGTCGAGACGCCGATCCGGCGGCTGGCGGAGCTGATCCTGGAGCTGAGCGGTTCGAGCTCCGAGCTCGAGATCTCCCCGCAGCGACCGTGGGACCACTCGATCCTCCGCTTCGGCAGCCCCGACAAGGCGAGGCGGGAGCTCGGCTTCGAGGCGACGGTTCGGCTCGAGGACGGGCTGCGCGCGACGATCGACTGGACGCGCGAGCACCTCGACTTCATCGAGCGCTGCATCGGGAAGCACGAGAGTCACCTCACACAGGTCTCGTAGCGGCGCCGCTATCGTCACGGCCCGTGGAGCTCGCGGGCAAGAGGTTCGTCGTGGTCGGCGGCGCCGGCCTGATCGGGTCGCACGTGACCGAGGCGCTCCTGCGGGAGGACGTCGGCTCGGTCGTCGTCTACGACAACTTCGTCCGCGGCACGCGCGAGAACCTCGCGACCGCGCTCGAGGATCCGCGCTGCTCGATCTTCGAGCACGGCGGCGACGTGATGCAGACGGACGTGCTGCGCTCCGCGCTCGAAGGCGCCGACGGCGTCTTCCACCTCGCGGCGCTCTGGCTGCTGCACTGCCAGGACTTCCCGCGCGCGGCGTTCGACGTCAACATCCGCGGCTCGTTCAACGTCTTCGAGGCGTGCATCGACGCAGGCGTCGAGCGGCTCGTCTACAGCTCCTCCGCGTCGGTGTACGGCGACGCCGTCGAGGAGCCGATGACGGAGGACCACCCCTTCAACTTCGAGAACTTCTACGGCGCGACGAAGGTGGCGGGAGAGGCGATGCTGCGCGCCCTGCACCACCGCTTCGGGCTCGCCTACGCCGGGCTCCGCTACATGAACGTCTACGGGCCGCGGCAGGACTACCGGGGCGCGTACATCGCGGTGATCATGAAGATGCTGGACTCGATCGACCGCGGCGAGCCGCTCGTCGTCTACGGCGACGGAAGCCAGGCCTACGACTTCGTCCACGTCGCCGACTGCGCCGCAGCGAACGTCTGCGCGATGAAGGCCGAGACGGCGGACCGCTTCTACAACGTCGGCACGGGCATCCGAACGTCGATCAAGGAGATCTCCGAGCTGCTGCTCGAGATCACCGGCTCGGACGCCGGGATCCGCTACGAGCCCGAGGGCGTCTCCTTCGTCAAGAACCGCATCGGCTCCACCGAGCGCGCCCGCGCCGAGATCGGCTTCGAGGCTCGCGTCCCGCTCGACGAGGGACTGCGGACGCTCGTCGAGTGGCGCAGTGCGCACAAGGCGGAGGTCGAGATGCGCCGGGCCGACCTCGCCGGCGCCTGAGCGACTGCCGTGTGCGGGATCGCCGGGATCCTCGGGCTGGACGGCCAACCTGCGCCGCAGAGCGTGCTCGAGCGCATGACCGCTGTCCTCGCGCACCGCGGCCCCGACGGCCACGGCACCCACGTGAGCGGGGCGGTCGGGCTCGGCAACCGTCGCCTCGCGATCCTCGATCTCTCCGCTGCCGGCGCGCAGCCGATGCTGAACGAGGCCGGCGATGTCGCGCTGACGTACAACGGCGAGGTCTACAACTTCCGCGAGCTCCGGGCCGAGCTCGAGCGTACCGGCCGCCCATTCCGCTCCCACAGCGACACGGAGGTCGTGCTCCGCGCCTACGAGGAATGGGGCCCGCGATTCGTCGAGCGCCTCAACGGCATGTTCGCGCTGGCCGTCTGGGACGGGCGCTCCCGCACGCTCCTCCTCGCCCGCGACCGCTACGGGATCAAGCCGCTCTACACGACGCGGGTCGGCTCGACCTTCCTGTTCGCCTCGGAGATCAAGTCGTTCCTCGAGCATCCCGACTTTCGGCCCGAGCTCAGCCCCGAGCACCTGCTCGAGTACTTCACCTTCCAGAACGTCTTCACCGACGGGACGCTGTTCCGCGGCGTGACGCTGCTGCCGCCGGGGCAGACGCTGACGATCGGTCTCGACGGCGGCGAGCCGGTCCGGCGGACGTACTGGGACTTCGAGTTCGCCGAGCAGGACGGCGGAGCCTCCGACGAGGAGTACGCCGAAGAGCTCGACCGGCTCTTCGCGCAGGCGGTCGAGCGCCAACTCGTCAGCGACGTCCCCGTCGGCGCCTTCCTCAGCGGCGGAATGGACTCCGGGAGCATCACCGCCGTCGCCACGCGCACCCTCCCCCGCCTCGCAACGTTCACCGGCGGCTTCGACCTGACGTCGGCCTCCGGAATGGAGCTCGCGTGGGACGAGCGGGAGAAGGCAGAGGCCATGTCGTACGCCTTCGGCACCGAGCAGTACGAGACGGTGCTCAAGGCCGGCGACATGGAGCGGTGCCTACCGGCGCTGACCTGGCATCTCGAGGACCCGCGTGTCGGCCAGTCCTATCCCAACTACTACATCGCGCGGCTCGCGAGCAAGTTCGTGAAGGTCGCGCTGTCGGGCGCCGGCGGCGACGAGCTCTTCGCGGGCTATCCGTGGCGCTATTACCGGGCCGTCGTCAACGACGACTTCGACGACTACGTCGCCAAGTACTACGGCTTCTGGCATCGGCTGATCCCGAACACGATCGTGCGGGAGTTCTTCACACCGGACGTCTGGTCGCAGGTCGGGGACATCCGCACGATCGACATCTTCCGGTCGGTCCTGCCGCCGCGCGAGCCGAGCTCGCCGGAGGAGTACGTCAACCACTCGCTCTACCTCGAGGCGAAGACCTTCCTGCACGGGCTGCTCCTCGTGGACGACAAGCTGAGCATGGCCCATGGCCTCGAGACGCGAGTGCCGTTCCTCGACAACGACCTCGTCGACTTCGCGCAACGCCTGCCCGTCCGGCTGAAGCTGCGCGAGCTCGACAACTTCGTGCGGCTCGACGAGAACGAGCCGGGCGACAAGACGATTCGGTACTTCGAGCGGACGCGCGACGGCAAGCTGCTCCTGCGCCAGGTGATGGAACGGCATGTCCCGCAGCACGTGACCAGCCAGGTCAAGCAGGGCTTCTCCGGCCCGGACGCGGCCTGGTTCCGCGGCGAGAGCCTCGACTTCGTGCGACGGGTGACGGACGACCCGGACGCCCGGATGTACGCCTACCTCGACCCGGGCACGGTCCGGAAGCTCGTCGACGAGCACCTCAGCGGCAGGGAGAACCGGCGGCTCCTCCTCTGGTCGCTGCTCAACTTCGAGCAGTGGTGCCGCGTCTTCCTCGACGGCGAGCGCCCCGAGCTCGTCTAGCTACGCGAGCAGCTCCCGCTCGACCGACGCGAGAACCTCGGACGGCATGCCCGCCGGGAAGCGTTCGGCATACGTCCTGTTCGCGCGCAGCGTCCGCTCGTGGTCGCGCAGCACCCGCACCCAGCCGCGGATCAGGATCTCGACCCCGTCCGAGCCGCCCGCGATCCAGTTCACGGGATGCAGGAGGAGCTGGAGCTCGGAGCTCTCGACCCGCCCGAGCTCCGCCTCGAGCTCCTCCACCGAGGCCCGGTGGGTCGAGTCGGAGAGATAGGCCATCTCGCGGAAGAACCGCCGGCCGTAGGCGTTGACCAGCCCGATGTCCTCGAACTCGTCCGACTCGAGCACGGCGGGGGTCGGCTGGTGCCAGGAGAAGGCGGGAACCGCGTCGGGCACGAGGGTGGCGAGCAGCTCGAACTCCCGCCTCACCGCCTCCGGGCTCGGCGGTGCGTCCGGGTCGATCACGTAGTGCAGCGCAACCGCCTGCCCGAGCGCGCGAAGCTGCAGGAGGCGCTTCGACTCCGTGCGCTCCAGCGCGTTGTAGAACTGCGCGCGCAGCTGGACGAAGAACGTGCCCGAGACTCCGAGCTCGTGGTTCAGCTCCGCGAGCTCGACCGCCAGCTCGAGCGAGTAGTCGACGTCGTGACGGAGGTAGATCGTCCGCGGGCCGTCCGTGGCGGGATCGAGAAAGCTGCCGAACCGCCAGCCGTCCGCCTGCGCCCGGCGCATCAGGTCGCGATACGCGCTCTGCTCGTACGGGCGCACGGCGGCCACTCTAGTCGCACTACGATGACCGGCCCTCGTGTCCGGGAACGACCTCCTCCAGTCGCTGCTCGCCTGCCCCGTCTGCCACGCCGTCCTGGCCGGACCGGACGACGGGGAGTTCCGGTGCGGAAGCTGCGGCCGTGTCTACGCGGCGGATCGCGGCGTGGCGGACTTCACGCCTCGTCCGCTCCCCGACCGTGACGTCGACGAGCGCAGACCGCTCTGGGAGGAGGTCGAGCGGAACGGGCTGGTCAGCTACCACGCCGACCCCGAGCACAACCTCTCGGTCACCGAGCGGGAGGTGACGAGGGACTTCGGCCGGTTCGCGCACCTGGCGGGGCTCGTCCTCGACGTCGGCTGTGGCCCCCAGCCGCGCCCCTCGTACGCGCACGACTTCGACGGAACGCTCGTGGGGATCGACCCGCTGCGCGGTGCGGAGCAGCGCGACATCGAGTTCGTGCAAGGGCTCGGCGAGTACCTCCCGTTCCGGGACGGCGTCTTCGACCGCGTCCTCTTCGCGACGACCCTCGACCACATGCTCTCGCCGCGGCGGGCGCTGCTCGAGGCGAAGCGCGTGGCGGCTCCTGACGGCGAGATCGTCGTCTGGTCCGGCGATGAGCGCACGAAGCCTGCGTTCACCGGCGTCAGCGCGGGCTGGTACGAGAGCCTGCGCGTCCCGGCCGGCGCGGAGGACCGCTTCCACGTCGCACGGTTCAACCGCGACAGCGTCGTCGAAGCTCTCCGCGACGTGGGCCTCGTGATCGTCGAGGAGACGGCCGACGGCGCCGGCAGCGTCTTCGTCCGCGCCCGCGCCGCCGCGGCCTGATCAGGCTCCGACCGTCGCGGCGATGCCGCGCTCGAACGGCGTCGGCGCGCCGAGCGAGAACGTGCGTCGCAGCAACGAGGTGTCCGCGACGAGGTCGAGCGGCGGCTCGCCGGTCGCCGGCTCGAACCGGGGCGCGACGCCGAGCGCGCGGCCGATCGCCTCGGCCATCTCGCGAATCGAGAGGACCTCGTCACCGGCGACGTTGAGAACGGGCGGTGTCGGCCGCTCGAGCGCGTCCGCCACGATCGCGGCGACGTCGTCGACGAAGATCGGGTTGAGCCTCGGGTGGCCCGTCCCGTGGAGCGTCACCGGCCGCCGGCTCGAGACGCGCCCCACGAGCTCGGCGACGAGCCGGCCGTGCTGGCCGGGACCGTAGGGCGCGAACAGCCGCAGGGCGCAGACCTCGAGCCCCTCCGCGCCGTCGAGAAGCTCCTCGGCCCCCGCCTTGCTCCTCGCGTACGCGTCCGGAGGCCGGCGGGGATCCGCCTCCGAGAGCGGCGAACGTCCGCCTCCGTAGACCGAGCCGCTCGAGGCGAGGAGGAAGCGGCCGGCGCCCACCCGCTGCGCGTAGTCGAGCAGCAGCCGCGTGCTCTCGACGTTCACCGCCGTGAGCAGGGCCTGGTCGGGAGGCGATCCGCCGGCCTGCGCGAGATGCACGACGGCATCGGTCGCGCCGGGCAGCGTCTCGACGAACCCGGCAGCCGCGAGGTCGGCGGTGAGCCACGTCACCCCGGGCTCCTCGGGCATGCCTCCACCGCGCGCGATGGCGGTGACCGAGTGGCCCCGCGCGACGAGGAGGGGCCTGACGCGGCTGCCGATGAAGCCCGTCGCACCGGTGAGGAGGACGTTCACCGCAGCAGCTCCGCAGTGCCTTGCCAGCCGCAGTTCATGAGCGCGTCGACGATCGACAGCCCGGGGTGGAATCCGTCCGTCTGGAGCTGGGGGTACGTCGGATGGCGGAATTGCTGGAACTGGAGCCGGATCCCGGCCTCTCCGAACAGCTCGGGCTCGAGGAACTCGTCGGTTCCGTCGCCGGACAGGTAGTCGACGATCCCGAAGACGCGGCATGTCTCGACGATCGCTTCGGTTCCCTTCGTCGTCGAACGCTTGAGCTCGTCCCGCTCGCTCGCTCTGACGAAAGACGGGGCGAGCGCGAGGCGGGAGCTGACCCGCCGGACGAACTCGACGTTGAAGTCGGCGAGCGTCCGGTAGCCGGCCGGCGAGTCGGCCTGCAGGAACTCGAAGACGTCGTCGACGAACGGCGCGCGCGCGTAGGCGTGCCGGATCCTCTCGAGGATCTTGCGCCAATGACGATCGGGATCGACCATCTCCACCTCGTCGATCCGCTTGTCGGCTGCGCTGTTCCGGACGACCGGCATGGTGACCCAGGTCGGGCTGCCGTTCACGAGGATCCGGACGCGCGAGCACCACGTCTTCCCTCGCGGGTACTGAACGGTGTCGAAGAAGACGAAGAGCGACGAGCGGGAGACCTTGTCGAAGAGGCCGAGCCAGGGAAGGAAGGTCGGCTGGTGGATCGCCGCGAGAGAAGGCGGAGCCACGGCGGCTACCTGCGACCGGTCCACTCGTGGTCGAGGACGGCCATCAGGATCAGGTCGACCCAGCGGCCGTCGATGCAGGCACCGTCCCGCAGGACGCCTTCCTCCCGAAAGCCGACGCGGCGATACGCGCGCAACGCCCGCTCGTTGTCGGCGAGCACGTACAGATGGATGCGGTGGAGATGGAGCTGCTCGAAGCCGTGCTCCAGCAGCTGTCGCAAGGCCTCCGTCCCCACGCCGCGGCCGCGGGCGCCGGCGGCGCCGATGCGGATCTGCAGCTCGGCGCTGCGGTGAACCGGATGGATGGAATGCAGCTGGCACGTCCCGACGAGCCGATCGTCCTCGCGGATGGCGAAGATCCGCCCGTTCTCGCGCTCCTGGACACGGGCGAACCACGCGTCGTGCTCGGCCTGCGAGACGGGGCGGAACGGCGCGTTCAGGACGACGAGGTCGTGATCGTTGATCCACTCGAAGAGCACCGGCGAGTCCTCGGGCCGCAGGGCGGCGAGCTCGACCGTCACCGGCGCTCGAGAAGCTCGCTGTAGATGGCGTCGAAGCGACGGGCCGCGGCCGGAGCTGAGTGCCACTTCAGCGCGAACTCCCTCCCCGCTTCGCCCAGTTCCCGCCGTCTCGCCTCGTCGTCGAGGAGCTCGCACACGACGTCGTGGACCGTCTCGGGCGTCGCGCTCACGACCGGCAGCTCGTCGACGTAATCGGGGATCTGCTCGCGAATCTGATCGAGCCAGACCGGCCGCAGATACGTGATCGCGGGCTTGCCGAGCATCATCGCCTCCCGGACGTTGGAGCCGAACCATCCCACGGTCAGCATGTCGCAGACGAGGTCCGACTGAAGCTGGTAGTAGCGGACGTCGCGGTTCGGGATGTCCGTCGCGTAGAACAGCTCGACGTCGCGGCCCTCGGAGCGAAGCTGCTCGGCGAGCGGGAACCAGATGTGCGTCGACTTCAGGCTCTGCCGCGTCTCCGCCGCGACGCGATCGTGGGCGTTCCCGACGGCGTGGTACAGGCGGAACCGGCCGGGGGGACGATCGAGACGATGCTCGTCCGGAACGGTCAGGTCGGGACGCCAGACGTCCGGATCGAGGCAGTAGAACTGCGGCACCTCGTGGACGGTCGGGTCGTCGTTCCAGTCGGCGCGGTTGCCGCCGGTCGTGACCTGGTAGTCGGCGAGGCTGTTGCGCAGCTCGCCCCACTCCCGGTTCAGCTCGTCGCTGCAGATGTGGGGTTGGTCGCGCCAGGGACAGATCTCGCACGTCGGCTCCGGCCCCCAGGCGTCGTACGAGGACTGGAGGACGCCGTCGAGGCAGCCGTTGTTCGAGTAGACGATCTTCTTGCCCAGGCGCTTCAGGAGCCGGATCTCCGCGGCCTCGCCGAAGCGCTGCGCCACGGTGTCGTGGAGCGTGTTGCCGAACCGGATCCCGCCCCGGTTGCTGAAGTGGAAGATGTCGTAGCGCGGGATCGACCGCGCGTAGAAGAGGGCGTGGCGAAGGGCGTGGCGCCCTTCGTAGCGAAACCGGAAATCCTCGCCGTGGTAGTAGATGTCGTGGTGGGGGTTCTGGTCCCAGTTGAGGACGTCGGCCCGCCAGCCGAGCTTGCGGAGCTCCCGCGACAGGTACCACGCGTGGTAGTAGGACTGCCCGACGAAGAGGACGCGACCCTTCTCTCTACGCAGCCGCATCAAGATGTCACGTCCAGGCGCGCCATTCGCAATCCCCCTCGGTCGCCACGACCGCGGCGATGGTAGCGGGATCACCTCCGGCGCCGGACGCCGGGCAGAGCGGGGACGGCCGGTACGCTGGGCGGCGCTTTGCAGATGAGCGAAACGGCAGTCACCGAGGCGAAAGGCGCTGCCGGCGAGCGCACGGCTGGGTCCGCGATGACCCGCGTGTACACGCCGGACTCGCCGGTCCGCAGGCCGCGAGCCTTTCTTCGGACGATCGTCACCGACGCGCGGGCGGTGCGCACCCTCGCTTGGCGCCTCTTCGTCCGCGACATTGCGGCGCAATACCGCCAAACCGCGATCGGCTACCTCTGGGCGGCGCTGCCGGCGGTCGTCAGCGCGCTGGTCTGGGTCGTCCTCCAGCGCGTCGGCGTGCTCAGCGTCAAGACCGGCTCGGTCCCGTACATCGCGTACGTGCTCGTCGGAACGATGTTCTGGCAGCTGTTCCTCGACGCGCTGAACGCGCCGCTGACCCAGCTGAACATGAACCGCTCGATGCTCAACCGGGTCAGCTTCCCGACCGAGGCGATCTTCGTCTCGGGAGCGGCCCAGGTGGTGTTCAGCTTCGCGATCAAGCTCGTCGTGCTCGCCGTCGTCCTCGCGGCCTCGGGGGCGCCGGTGAAGTGGACCGCGCCCGCGGCGCTGCTCCCGGCCTTTGCGCTGCTCCTCCTCGGCACGACGATCGGGATCGTCCTGACTCCCGTCGGGATGCTCTTCCAGGACGTCCAGCAGGGGATGAACGCGATCGTCGGGCCGCTGATGTTCCTCACGCCGGTCATCTACTCCGTCGACCAGGCGGGCGTGCTCGGCAGGTACATGCGGTTCAACCCGCTCACGCCGGTGTTCCAGGTGACGCGCGAGCTCCTCTTCGGCGGTGTCGGCCCCTACGTCACCGAGCTCGGGATCGTGGCCGGCGTGACCGTCGTCCTCGCCTTCGCCGGCTGGTTCGTCTACCGGCTGTCGCTGCCGATCGTGATCGAGCGGATCGAGGCATGAGCAGCCACGACCCCGTCATCGAGGTCGAGCGCCTGTCCAAGCGCTTCTCGCGGAACCTGCGGCGGAGTCTCTTCTACGGCCTCCAGGACATCGGCAAGGAGGTCGCCGGACGCGGGCAGTACGCGGAGACCCTGCGCCCGAGCGAGTTCTGGGCGCTGCGCGACGTGTCGTTCGACGTCGGACGCGGGGAGACGGTCGGCCTGATCGGCCACAACGGCGCCGGCAAGACGACGCTCCTCAAGCTGATGAACGGCCTGATCAAGCCGACGACCGGGAGGATCGCGATCCACGGCTCCGTGCGGGCGCTCATCGCGCTCAATGCGGGCTTCAACCCCATCCTCACGGGCCGCGAGAACGTCAAGGTGGCGAGCGCCGTCCTCGGCATGGGCGAACGCGAGATCGACCGGCGGCTCGAGGAGATCGTCGACTTCGCGGAGCTCGGGGACTTCATCGACACGCCCGTCCGCTCGTACAGCAGCGGCATGGCCGCGCGGCTCGGCTTCGCGATCGCCGTGCACACCCAGCCGGACATCCTCCTCGTGGACGAGGTGCTCGCGGTCGGGGACCTCAACTTCGCCATCAAGTGCTACCGCAAGATCAACGAGTTCCGGAACAACGGCGGCTCGATCGTGCTCGTCAGCCACAACGCCTACTCGATCCGCAGCAACTGCGACCGCGTCGTCTGGATCGAGCACGGCATCGTGCAGGACATCGGCCTGACGGAGGACGTCTGCGACGCGTACGAGGCCGCGGTCGCGAGCCAGGACGCGGAGACTCCGAACGAGGAGTACAGCGACGGCTCGGTGCTGCTCACCGACGTTCGCCACGCGGAGGCGATCGACACGGGCGCGCCGTTCGCGGTCGAGGTCGAGCTACACGTGACGCGTCCACTCGACCGGCCCATCGTGTCCGTGACGATCTCGACGGTCGCCGGCCATCCTGTCGTCAGCAACATCTCCCCTCCGGGCGGGGAGCCCCGCCTCGAGGTCGGCCGGAACGTGGTGCGGGTGACCTACGACGAGCTGCCTCTCACCCGCGGCATCTACGGCATCAGCGTCGTCGTCGCGGAGGAGACGATCAACAACCAGGTGTTCGCCGCACTGCGGCGGAGCGAGTTCGAGGTGCGGGTTCCGCGCGGCGACCTCGGAGCGGGTGTTCTCCAGCTCACGCCGAGCTGGAGCAACGCCGACGACCTCGATCGCGTCTAGAAGGCGCCGCGACGCCCGACGACGGCGGGCATCGTCATGAGCAGGATCCGGATGTCGCGCGCGAGGGAGAGGTTCTCGACGTACTCGCGCTCCACCGCCAGCCGCTCGCTGAAGGTCAGCTCGCCGCGCCCGTAGACCTGCATCGGGCCGGTGATCCCCGGCTTCACCTGCAGGCGGAAGCGGTGCTCGGACTCGTAGCGCTCGACGAGATCGAGCTGCTCCGGCCGCGGCCCGACGATCGACATCTCGCCGCGCAGGACGTTGACGAGCTGCGGCAGCTCGTCGAGGCTCGTCCGCCGCAGGAACCTCCCGACGCGTGTGACGCGCGGGTCGGACTTGAGCTTGAAGACGGGCTCGTCGAGCTCCTCGAACGAGACGAGCTCCGGCAGCAGCTCCTCCGCGTTCCGCACCATCGTCCTGAACTTGAGCACCTGGAACTCCCGGCCGCCCAGGCCCGCACGCGTCTGGCGGAAGAAGACGGGCAAGCCGCCGTCGAGCACGATCGCGAGCGCGACGAGCGCTAGCAGCGGCGAGAGGACGGCAATCCCGACGGCGGACGCGATCACGTCGAAGACCCGCTTCAGCACCGTGGTGACGCGGGAGATATCCCACGTGTTGTAGTCGAGCAGCGGCAGGTCGGCGATGTGCCCGAGGTGGGTCGCGGTGCCGAACATCCCGCGCGTCGGCGGGATCACGGTGAGCTTGACGCCGCGCAGGCGGCACGCCGGCAGCAGATCCTCGAGGACGTCCTCGCTCAGCTCGCTGCACGCGACGACGACCCGGTCGACGCCGTCCAGCTCGTCGAGGTGCTCGTTGAGAACGTGGCAGCTGGCGACCTCGCCGGCGACCTCCGCGTGGATGTCCGGGAAGAGCTCGAGCTTCCGGACGACGGCCTCCGCCAGCGGACCGTCCCCGACGATGAGCACGCGCTGCGGCGGAGTCGCGTAGCGCCAGAGCGCGCGAGCCGTCGCGCGGAAGAGAGCGCCGAGCCCGATCGCCGACGCCCAGATCACGAGCCGGTTCCGGGCATTGATGTCGAGCGTCGGGAACGGCGCGGTGAGCAGCGTCAGGAAGGCGGTGCTTCCGAAGGCCCAGACGATGATCCACGGGAGCTCGTCGACGGTCAGATGGCGAAGCGTCCGGTGGTCGGCGTCGTAGAGGCCGGCGATCTTCGCCGTGACGATCCAGGCCGGAGCCGACAGGAGGATGAGCAGCGCCGTGCTCAAGCCGCCGCCGCTCGCGAGAACGATGAGCGAGACGGCGACGACCGTCGCCACGTCCGCCGTCGCGATGACGCGACGGAGCAGAGCGTCGCGCCCATGACGCGCCTCGATGCGATGCGCGACGAGGCCCGCGCGGGCGGTTTCGCTTCGTGCTGCGGCGACGCTGATATCGAGCTCGGTCATTCCCCCGCTTCCGTCATAACCCCCGCCGGAGTTGGTGTCCGATTAGCAAAAGTCGATGCTATCGCGGTAGGTGTAAATTCGTCGTTAATTACGGGGCTCCCGCCTGCGAGAGCAATCCCGCGACATCGTTCGGATCGAGCTTCCGTGCCTCGTCGAGCTCGCGCTTGGCTGCGAGGATGTCGCCCCGACGCACGTCGATCTGGGCGGCGTACCACCAGAGCTCCCAGTTGTCGTGCGAGCGGCGGATCGCGGACTCGAGGAGGCTGCGCGCGGGGCCGAGCTTTCCCACGTCGAGGTCGACCTGGGCTAGCCGGAGATACGCCGTCGACGACCAGGGCTCGACCGCCTTCGCGGCGAGGGCCTCGGACTTCTCCCGCCGCAGGTTGCCGTTGGCGGCGGCGACCGACGCGTTCTGCAGGTGGAGACCGGCCGCGAGGACGACGACCTGCGGGACGATGGCGGCGACGGCCACAAGCGCCAGCGCGGGCCGCGCGATGTCGAAGCGCCCCCACGGCGCCGCGCGGCTCGACGGGAGCGCGCCGAGCGCGAGGCCGAGCGCACCGACCCCGACGACCGCGATGCCGGCGAGCTGCCATACCCAGTCGTACCCGGCGGCGAAGAAGAAGCCGATCGCGCAGGCGGCGAGTCCCGCCACCTCCGGGCTGCGGAGGAGGAACGCCGCGCGGACCGCGCCGGCGAGCGCGACGAGCAGCGCGGCGGCGAGCAGCAGCAGCCCGACGATTCCCAGTTCCCCGAGCGCCTCGAGATAGAGCGAGTGGGCGTACTGCGAGAAGAGCGGGATCGGGCGGTGCTGCAGCCACCAGAAGTCGTACGAGCCGGCGCCTTCGCCGTTGAGCGGGTGGGCGCGGAACTGGGAGACCGCCTCGGACCACAGCTGCCACCGTCCGCTGCCGGAGCTCGAGAGGAGATGCTGCTCGACGAAGTTGGCCGAGCCCGTGAGGTGGCTCGGAGCCTTGAACTCCTCGAAGCGCCGGACCGGATGGGAGGCGACGATCCCGGCGACCGTCGCGACGACGAGGACGGCGGCGGTCGCCCAGCCGACGAGGGACGGCGGCGTCGGCAGCCGGCGCCCGAGCTCGGCCGCGCCGAGCCACGCGAGCGCGATGACTACCCCGGTGACGAGGACGACGAGCGCGACGACGTGTCCCTGGTGGTCGCCGAGCGGCGTCGCCATCTGCCCGCTGACGAGCGCGTGGCGCGGGCGGATGACGTAGACAGCCGCGACGCCGGCGATGGCCGCCGCCACGGTCGCGCTCAGAGCCGTCCACCGGTTCGCCGCGAGAACGAGGAAGGCGACGATCGCGACCCCTGCGGCAGCGAACGCGCCACGGGACGAGGTGAGGTACATGTCGGCCGCGATCACCGGCAGCGGCAGGGCGGCGAGCGCGCTCGCGATCCTGCTGCGCCGCGACGCCATGATCGACAGCAGCAGCGGGAAGGCGAGCGCGACCTCGATCCCGAGGCCGTTCCAGTAGCCGAGCGGGAAGCTCAGCCGGACGCCGAGCGCGCTGAGGATCTCCGACTGCTGCGTCGAGCCGCTGAACGTGCTCGGGAGGACGCGGCTCAGGAAGGAGATGACGGCGATGCCGGCGATTGCGAGGGCGATCCCGCCGACGAGCCACGACGCCGGCACGATCCGGGCGAGCGCGATGGCGAGGACGAGAACCGCGACATAGAGCGAGACCTCGTTGAACTGCTGGAACGCCCGCTCGCCGTCCGGAGCCCAGCTCATCGAGAGCAGGATCCAGAGTGTGTAAAGCGCAAGCAAAATCGGCGCGGCGAGCGCGAGCCGGCTGATCGGGGAGCGGGCCGTCCAGAGCGTGAGCGCGGCGCCGGCTCCGATCAGCCACCAGGCCGCAATCGCTGCATAGGCGCGCGTTGTCGGGTCGAAACCGCCGTTGGTGTACGACAAAAGGAAGACGGAGACGCTGACCGCGATGGCAGCGAGGGCGTTCCGCACCAACGCGAGCCGGCCTTCCGAGCTCCAGGTCGACAACACGGTCGGCTACAGTACCCGCCGCGTGATTCGCCGCGTGTCGCACCTCACGCTCGTCCTCGCCGCAGCAGCCGTATTCCTGGCGCCCGCGGCGCTCGCGGGCGGCGCGAAGCCCAAGAAGCACCACAAGGGCGTCGGCAACTGCGTGAGCGCAGTCTGCGTCTACCACGAGGACCCGACGAGCCTCAGCGGCGGCTCGAGCAAGGGCCCGCCCGTCCCGCTCTCCGCGGCAGCTCTCGCCGCGCTGCAGAAGCTCGGCGGCAAGGACACCCGCGCGCTGCTCGAGATGGCGACCTCGCGCGCCTTCGGCGTCGCGCCTCCCAGGCCGGGTCAGGCGGCGGCGGTCGGAGGCGTCGGCGCTCCGAGCACGCTCCTCGCCGCGCTCGACCTCGGGCCCGGCCCGATCGCCCTCTTCGTGACGCTGCTCGCCGGCGCGGCGGCGTTCGCCCTCGGCGGCGCGCTACGCCGCCGGCGCAACGCCGCGTAGGACGTCCTCGAAGCGCGCCGCGACGGCGTCGAGGTCGAAGGCCGTCTCCGCGTAGGCCCGCGCCCGCCGGCCGAGCTCGTCCCGCCGCCCGGGATCGCCGAGGAGCTCCTCCGCCGCGGCGACGAGCGCGGCGGGGTCGGCCGCCGGGACGACGACGCCTCCACCGCTCCGCTCGACGACGCGCGCGGCGAGGTTCTCCCTGCCGACGGAGGCGAGCTGCGGCCGTCCCGCGCAGAGGTACGTGAGCACCTTCGACGGGACGGAGAACCCCGCTGCCGTCGGCTCGAGCAGCGTCAGCAGCACGTCCGCCGAGGCGAGCACCTCCGGCAGGCGGTCGTACGGCTGGTACGGGAGAAGCCTCAAC
Source organism: Gaiellaceae bacterium (assembly GCA_035652255.1). GTDB lineage: Bacteria > Actinomycetota > Thermoleophilia > Gaiellales > Gaiellaceae > Palsa-739. The sequence goes on from DASRED010000034.1 coordinate 42,518, forward strand.
GCGGGCACGTCCGCGGTGCGGGCCGCGAGCCAGTCGGCGCCGGGCCCTTCCGAGACGACGACGACGAGCGCGTCGCGGCGGCCCGCCCAGCGCGCGAGCTCGAGCAGCAGCGACGGATCGTGCTTGAGCCCGAGCGTCCCCGAGTAGAGGAAGACGGCGCTGTCCGCGAGGCCGTGCTCGGCGGCCCAGGCGTTGTCGCGCGGCAGCTGCGGCAGCTCCTCGAGCGGCGCCCAGTTCTCGATCACCGCGATCCGCCGCTCGTCGACGCCCCACCGCCGCAGCAGAGGCAGGAAGTCCTCGGAGATGGCGACGACCGCGTCGCTCTGCCGCAGGAGGCGGCGCTCGAGCAGCCCGGCGGCGAATCCGGCCGCCGCGCCTGCGGCCCGCCGCGCCGCCACGCTGATCACGTCCTGCTGCCAGAAGACGAACCGCCCGCCGGCCGCGTGGGTCGCCCGGAGCAGCGAGCGCTGCACGAAGAGCGGCGTGTTCGCGGAGAGCACCGCGTCCGGCCGGAACGCGGCGATCCGGCCCGCGAGCTCCTTCCCCGCCGCGAGCTCCTGCCCGACCCGGCGGCGGACGTCGTACTTCGCGAACTCCTCGCCAGCGCCGACCGACGCGAACTCGAGCCCGGGCGGGTCGCCCGGCGCCGGCGCGACTCGTCCCTTCCCGGTCACGAACGCGGGGCAGTGGACGTGGAGGACGTCGTGGCCGCGCACGGCGAGCGCCCGCGCGAGCTGCGCCTGGAAGGGATGCCCGACGTAGTCGTGTACGACGACGCGCATCGGTTGTCGCGCGCCCGTCAGACGCCGCGGAACGCGAGCGCGGCGTCGTCCCGTGCGCCGCTCGTCATCTGCTCGTAGATCCACGAGTAGGTCTTCTCGAGCCCGGCTTCGAGCGTGACGGCGGGCTCCCAGCCGAGCGTCTCCCGGATGAGCGTGTTGTCGCTGTTGCGGCCACGGACGCCCTGCGGCGCGTCGAGGTTGTGGCGCCGCTCGAGCTTGACGCCGGCGATGCCCTCGACGATGTCGACGAGCTCGTTGATCGAGACGAGCTGCGAGGAGCCGATGTTGATCGGCTCGGTGAACTCGGACTCCATGAGCAGCATCACGCCGTGGATCGTGTCGTCGATGTACGTGAAGCTCCGCGTCTGCTCGCCGTCTCCCCAGATCTCGATCGCGCCGGAGCCGTCGAGCTGCGCCTGGATGACCTTGCGGCAGATGGCCGCAGGCGCCTTCTCCCGGCCGCCGTCGTACGTGCCGTGCGGCCCGTAGACGTTGTGGAAGCGCGGCACGCGCACGGAGATCCCGTAGTCCTCCATGAAGTGCCGGCACATCCGCTCGCCGAAGAGCTTCTCCCAGCCGTAGCCGTCCTCCGGCAGCGCCGGGTAGGCGTCGGACTCCTTGAGGGCCGTGACGTTCGGGTCTTCCTGGCGCTCGGCGTTGTAGACGCACGCGGACGAGCCGAAGAGGAAGCACTCGACGCCGTGGTCGCGGGACGCGACGAGCATGTTCGTGTTGATGAGGACGGAGATCATGCAGTCGGCCTTGTGCGTCTCGATGAACCCCATCCCGCCCATGTCGGCGGCGAGGTTGAAGACGTACGCCGCGTCGGCGGCGGCCGCGTGGCAGGCGTCCTTCTCGCGCAGGTCGGCGGAGACGTTCTCGACCGCCTCGTGCTCCTGGTACCAGTGCCCGAGCGGCTTGATGTCGACCGCGCGGATGCGGTCGTGGCCGCGGCGGCGCAGCTCGGCGACGACGTGGCCGCCGAGAAAGCCTCCGGCGCCGGTGACGACGACGAGCTTGTTGGGGTCGAGTTCCATTCCGCTCCTCCGGGCCCAGGTTAGCCCGGCTTCCGGGCCCGCGCGACGAACGTCCACGCGAGATGCTTGACGACCGGAATGCGGACGAACGCCGGCGCCGCGCGGTTGATCGCGCGCGCGAGCGGGACGGGAGTCCTCGGATGCGGGAACGCCGCCGCCTCGACGTGGACGTCGGCGAAACCGGCGCGGCGCATCGCCTTCGCGAGCTGCGAGGCGCGGATCGGGCGCTCGTCGGCGACCGTGCCGCTGACGTTCCCCACGACCTGCCGCAGCGTCCACGACAGCCACCACGTCGGGTGGAGCGCCGACGGCTCGAGCGTCACGAGGACACCGCCGGGCCGCAGCACGCGCCGAAGCTCGCGGAGGTAGGGGTCGTATCCCTGGTTCACGTAGTGGTGGAAGAAGAGCGAGACGGCGACGGCGTCGAAGCTCTCGTCCTCGTACGGCAGCGCGAGCATGTCGCCGACGACGGCCCCGACGTCCGGGTCGTCGATGCCCGCCACGGCCTCGGCGGCCACGTCGATCCCGGCGATCCGCGAGGCGAGCGGCTTGAGGTACGGGAGGTCGGTGCCGCGCCCGACCGGGGCGATGAGGAGGTCGCCGACGGGGCCGAGCAGCGCGCCGAGCCGGCGCCGGGCCTCGCGGTAGTTGAAGGCGTTCCGCTCCCGGCTGTAGAGGAGCCGGGAGTTGAGCGGATGATCCGCCCGGAACCCCGGCTCCGCGTACCACTGCTGCTCCCGCTCGAGCTTCGCCTCGTGGCTGTCCTTGTCCATCACCGCCAGGCCGTCGCCTCCGCGACCGGCGCGCGCGCCTTGAGCGGCTCCCACCAGTCGCGGTTCGCGCGATACCACTCGACGGTCGCGCGGAGGCCCTCGTCGAACGGGATCGCGGGCTCCCAGCCGAGCTCGCGCCGGAGCTTCGAGGAGTCGAGGAGGTAGCGGCGATCGTGGCCGGGGCGGTCGGGGACGATCGTCTTGAGCGACTCCGGCTTGCCGGTCAGCTCGAGGACGAGGTCGGCAATCTCCTCGATCGACCGCTCGAGCCCGGAGCCGACGTTGTACGTCTCCCCCTCGCGTCCTTCGATGAGGACGAGCTCGATCGCGCGGCAGTGGTCGTCGACGTGGAGCCACTCGCGCCGGTTCGCCGTCGAGGCGTAGAGCGGCAGCGGGATGTCGTCGAGGGCGTTCGTGACGAAGAGCGGGACGAGCTTCTCCGGGAACTGGCGCGGGCCGTAGTTGTTCGAGCAGTTCGTGATCGTCACCGGCAGCCCGAACGTCTCGTGGTACGCGCGTACGGCGTGGTCGGCGGCCGCCTTCGAGGCGTTGTACGGCGTGCGCGGCCGGTACGGCGAGTCCTCGGTGAAGGCCTCCTCCGAGTCGAGGGGCAGGTCGCCGTAGACCTCGAAGGTCGAGACGTGGTGGAAGCGGGCCACGCCGTGCCGGCGGGCCGCCTCGAGCAGCGCCTGCGTGCCGAGCGCGTTCGTCCGGAAGAAGCGCCCAGGGTCGAGCGTCGCGAGGCTGTTGTGCGACTCCGCCGCGAAGTTGACGACGGTGTCGAGCTCCTCCTCCGCGAGCAGCCGCTCGGCGAGGTCGAGGTCGCAGATGTCCCCGTGGACGAGGCGGACGTCGAGCCCGTCGAGGTTCCGCTTGTCGCCGGCGTACGTGAGGAGGTCGAGGACGACGACGTGGTCGTCCGGCCGCCGCTCGAGCCAGTGGCGGACGAACGCGGAGCCGATGAAGCCGGCGGCGCCGGTGACGAGCAGCCGCCTAGACGTGGTGCTCATCCGAGCTCAACGCTTTCCGCTTCGCCACGGCGCCTTACCGTAGCGGCCCGGGGGCGTGGCGAGACGCCGCCTCAGGCCTCGCAGGCTCGCGCGTAGACCTCGAGCGTCCGGTCGATCACGGCGTCCCAGCCGCAGCGCTCGCACACGCGGGCGCGCGCGGCGCCGCCGAGGCGCTCGCGTAGGTCAGGGTCCGCGAGGAGGCGCTCGACCGCGGCGCGGAGCGCCACAGGGTCGCGCGGCCGGACGAGCAGGCCCGTCTCCTCGTCCGTGACGAGCTCGAGCAGCGCGCCGCCCGCGGCCGCGACGACGGGACGCCCGAAGGCCATCGCCTCCGCGGCCGCGACACCGAAGCCCTCCCGCTCGCACGGCGCGACTACGACCGTCGCCCGCTCGAGGAGCCGCTCCACCTCGGCGGGCGGCACCGCTCCGAGCGGATTCGGCACGAGATCCCGCAGCGGCCCGTCGCCCGCGGTGACGAGGTTGAGGTCGCCCACCGCCTCGACGAGCGTGTCGACGTTCTTCTCCGGCGAGAGCCGCCCGACGTACAGCACCTCCGGCGGCGCCGCGGGAGGGCCGATCTCGGCCGGGATCCGGACGCCGTTCGGGACGACGACGGCATCGACGCCCGTCGCGCGAATCGCGGCCGCGATCGTCTCCGAGACGCAGATCACCGCCGCCGCCCGGCCGAGGAGCCACCGCACGAGCCACGGCCGCCGCCGCGCGAGGCCGACGTCGGAGATCGCCTCGAACCGGATCGAGCCGTGCAGCGTGACGACGAACGGCTTGCCGGAGAAGCGCACGACGAGCGCGGTCAGGAGCCAGTGCGCGTGGACGAGGTCGGCGTCGCGTGCGGCCCGGCGCACGGCCCGCCACATCGAGACGAGCATGAACGGCGCCGCCCACGGCCGCCGTCGCACGTTGGCCGCCATCCCGTCCCCGTACGCGAGCCCGAAGTCCCGGAAGCCGTTGCCGGGCGCGAGCACGACCATCTCCACGCCCCGCTCCTGCAGCCGCTCGACGGCGTCGGAGACGAACCGGCCCGCGAAGTCCAGCTCGTGCCGCGGCCACGAGGTCGTGAGGACGACGACGCGCACTCAGCCGGATCGTTCGCGCGCCCGCTTGCCGAAGACGACCGGCAGCGCGAGCGCGAAGGCGAGGAACGCGTAGAAGTAATAGAACTGCATCGTCAGGTAGAAGAAGTTCGAGACGATCGTGCCGATGAGCGCCGCGGTCATCCCGTAGGCGAGCGGCCTCACGTGCCGCCCCTCCGAGTCGCCGATCCGGTCGAGGATCCGCCCGAGTCTCCGCGCCGCCAGCAGCCGCACGAAGACGTAGCGGAGGAAGACGATCCACAGCACGAGGCCGATCAGGCCCGAGTCGACGATCACCTCGACCCAGTAGGAGTGAGCGCCGAAGTTCGCCTTGCCGGTGACGAATTCGTAGTAGACGGCGAAGTTGTTCAGCCCGAGGCCGAGCAGCGGGTGCATGTGGAGCACCGAGCCGATGAACGAATAGACGGCGAAGTGGGCGTTCGTGGAGCTCCCGCCGGTCGAGACGCGCTGGCGCAGGAACGTCTCGAAGAAGTGCGCGCGGAGCGAGACCACGGCGAGCAGGATGACCGTGAGGGCGCCGACCGGATAGAGGAACTGCTTCGAGCGGAGGAAGCGCCGGTACGGGAGAGCGAGGATGAGCGCCCCTGCGATCAGTCCCACCGCGCCGCTGCGCGAGAACGTCGCGATGTCGACGAGCAGCAGGAAGCCGAGGATCGCCGCGAGCGGCCACTTCAGGCGGCTGTCCCGCTCGAGACGGAGATAGACGGGAGTCAGCGTGAGCAGGGGCATCACGAGCATCACGCCGAGGTGGTTCGGGTCGCCGGTCAGCGCATTGACGCGGTAGATGTTCTGCCCGTTGATCGCGCCGAAGATGTTGATGCGCGCCGCGCCGCCCGTGAGCGGATTGAGGATCAGGTTGTCGAGGCTGTGGCCGGCGAGCTGAGACGCGAGCTGGAGGATCCCGTAGAGCGCATTCGCGACGAAGCCGAGCGTGAACCAGGCGAGCGCGCGCCAGAAGAACGCCTCGCCGCGCCGGGCGAGGTAGGCAACCGCGGCGACGATGAACGAGAAGTGGATGACGAACTTCCCCATCCCCTTCACGAACTGCGTCAGCGCCTGCTTCGTCTCGAGATCCCAGAAGCCCGCGAGATAGACGAGCGCGAAGGCGGCGAAGAAGCCGAGCACGATCGCGCTCGTGCGCGGGAACGGCTGCTCGCGCTCCCGCTCCAGCGAGAGGAAGGCGAGCACGAAGAGGATCGTCACGATGTCGTTGACCCCGATCTGGCCCGCGACGCTCCAGTGCACCTTCTCGAAGGTCGAGACGAAGAGCGAGGCGAAGAAGAGCCCCGTGGCGATGCGCTCGCGGCTCATCGCCCTGGCGCGGGGAACGGAGACGGCGGCGGCTGTCACGCCACGCTCCTTAGCACGTCCGCGAGCTCTTCGACGCGGTTCGCGCGGGACAAACGCTCTCGCCACTCGTCCGAGAGCGGCGTGCCGGCGAGCGAGCCGGCCTGCCAGCGCCGGTGGAGATCGAGCAGCGCCTCGCGGATCGCGGCGGTGTCGTCGGGCGCGGCGACGACGCCGGCGCCCGTGTCGCGGACGAGTTGCGCGGCGGCGCCGTCCTCGGGCACGACGGCGAGGATCGGACGCTCGGCGGCGAGGTACTCGAAGATCTTGCCCGTGAGCACGCCCTTTCCCCGCCCGGCGGATTCGGGCACGAGGAGGAGGAGCGCCTCGGAGTCGCGCTGCAGCTCGAGCGAGCGGCGGCGGGAGACGTAGCCGAGCAGCTCGAGCCGGTCGCCGAGCCCGAGCGACTCCGCGTACTCCCGGTCGGCGGCGCGGAAGTCGCCCGCGAAACGGACGACGACGTCCTCGAGGCCGGACGAGGCGAGCGCGTCGAGGAACGCCTTCGGGCTGCGGTTGCCGTGGAAGTTGCCCGTGTGCGTGATGCGGAGACGGTCGCTCGGATGGTGCTCGAGGCCGGCGAAGTCGTCGAAGTCGCAGCCGTTCTCGATCGTCACGACCGTTCCCTTCGGTTGCAAAGCCCTCGCCTCCTCCGCGATCGCGTCCGACGCGGCGACGATCGCGTCCGCCTGCGACGCGACGAGTCGCCCGACGCCTCCGACCGCGAGCTCCTTCAGCTGCGCGAGGCGCGACTCGTAGCCTCGCCGGTGCGGATGAGAGGTGAGTGGGTCGCGGAGGTCGGCGACCCAGGCCGCGCCGCTCGCGCGCTTCACCGCGGCGCCGAGGAGATGGAGCGACGGCGGCGGCGAGGTCGTGAGGACGACGTCGATTCCCTCCCGGCGCGCGAGGCGGATCGCGACCGGCGTCGCGACCGTGCTCCACGGGACGTTCTCGTCGGGTACGAGCAGGCGCCGTCCGAGCAGGGCCGCCTGCGTGCCGACGCGCGCGAGGCCTTCCGTCCCCGCGAGGCGCTCCAGCGGACGGCCGGCCCGCGGCCCGACGTAGCGGACGCGGTGGATCCATGCCTGCGTCGGCAGCTCGAGCTCGGCGTCGGCGGGAACGGCGCCGGGCACGTCGGGGGCGAGCACGTGCGTCTCGATCCCGAGCGCCGGCAGATGCGTCGCGAACTTCAGCGGGCGGTGGACGCCGCCGCCGCCGCCCGGCGGGAAATGGAGCGTCACGAGGAGGACCTTCACCGCCGCAACGGTAGTGCGGGGTTCGGGAGCTCGAACACGACGTAGTGCGCGTCCCGGTACGCGAGCTTGAGTCCCTGCCGCCGCGCCCAGGCGACGGGACCGGTCTGCCGGGAGAGGATCAGCACGTTCGCGTCCCAACGTCGCGGCACGCCGAGGCCGGGATCGGCCATGAAGCGGAGAATCGCGTGCTTGCGCCGCTCGACCTCGTTCGGGCCCGTCCTCGCGACGTGGGTCGGCGGCACCGCGACGGCGTAGACCGGCGCGTAGGCGATCGCCTCGTAGCCCGTCTCCATGTTCGCGAAGACGACCGAGCGCGCCGGCACGTCGTGCTGGAGGAACGCGATGAGGCCCGGCGTGAGCTGGGTCCCGACGGACGGTCGTCGCGTCCAGTTCGAGAAGCCGTAGACGAGGACGGGCAGGACGAAGAGCAGTGCGGCGAGCGCGGTGGTCAATCCACGCCGCCGCGCGCGCTCGAGCAGGAGGTCGCGGCGGGCCCAGACGAGGACGATGCCGGCGGCGATCGCCGCCGCGCCGCCGAACAGCGCGATCCAGACGACGATCGAGGGCATCGTCCGCGGGGCGCGCAGGCCGAAGTCCCCGCCGTAGTCGAGCTGGAGCCAGATGCCGGTGCCGAGGGAGACCGCGAGGGCGAGCAGCCGCGAGAAGCCCGCGACGACCGAGACGCCGCCCGCGAAGGCGAACGCGAACGGCACAAACGTCGCGGCGCGGCGGGCCTGCGAGAGCGAGACGGCGTTCGCGAAGTGCGGGAAGACGAGCGGCCAGAGCTCGAGCGCGAGCACGGAGACCGTCCCGCCGAGCACGAGCGCCGCCCAGCGGTGCCGGCGCCCGAGCAGCGCGAGCGGCGTCAGGACGAGCGCGGCGACGGCGACGGAGCCACCGCGGTCGACACGCTCCGGCGAGAGGTTGTAGCTCGTGAGCGAGTGGATGACGAGGTCGACGCGGTAGTGGTGAAGGCTCTTCTCGAGGCCCTTCTGCCCGAGGTGGAGCGTGAGCGTCTGCCTGACGGTCGGCTCGAGCCAGAGGAGGACGAGGGCCATCGGGATCCCGAGCGCCGTGAACGCCGCGACGCCGCGCCGCAGGTCGGCTCCGCGGGCCAGGAGGACCCTGACGACGACGAACGCCGCGAGGGGCAGCGCGAGGAACAGCGCGTACGTCGGATGGACGAGCGTCAGCGCCGCGGTCGCGGCGGCGAGCGTGAGCGCGGTCGTCCAGCCCGGCTTGCGGAGGAAGGCGAAGAACAGGACGATCACGGCGGGAGCGAGGAGCTGCGTCGCGGCGGTCGCCGGCTCCCAGAGGAACACCCAGACTCCCGCGTGGCCGGGCGCCATCACCTTGAGCGCGAAGACCGCGAGGACGACAGCGACGGCCGCTCCGGTGCGACGGAAGACGGCCCAGCCCGTCTCGAAGGCGAGGACGAGCGCGAGCGGGACGAGCAGGCAGGCCTCGTGCTCCGCGACGCGCGTCGGGTCGACGGCGGCGAGCCGCGCCACGAGCGCGATCCAGCCGTGCCAGAGCGGGAAGGCGTAGCCGGGGTGGAGACCTCCCTGCTTGAACTCGCCGACGCGGTGGAGCGAGAGCTCGTGGAGGTCGAGCAGCTTCCTGATGCGCCCGAGGTGGAAGAACGCGTCGCCGCTGAGGTTCCCCTGCACGTTCCACGCCGCCGCGCCGATCACGAGCCCCGCGAGGAGGAGGAAGGCGCGCATCGTCCTCGCGCGGGCCGGCAGGAGGGGCCCGTCCAGATGACGCTCGAGGAGGAGCGCGATCAGCGCGAGCGCGCCGGCCCCGAGCGTGAAGCCGAGCGCGAGATCGATCGAGCGGCCGAGCGAGAACGTCAGCCCGAGCCCGACTCCGACGATCGCGGTCGACCACGCGAGCGCCGCGGCCGCCGTCCTTTGTCCAAGAGCCCGCGCCAGCAGGCGCCCGGGCAGGAGGACGAGCAGCGTCGCCGCGGCGAGCCGCAGCCAGAGCCCGAAGCCCGCCTCCGGCACGAGCCGCGAGATGCCGAGGAGCGCCGCCGCGAGCACCGGAACGGCGAGCCGCTCCCAGCGCAGATGCCTCACGTGACCATCCGCGGCTCGCGCCGCCGCACTCCCTCCCAGGCGACGATCGCGGCGCCGGGCAGCGCGACGACAACCGTGACGAGGAAGAAGAGGAAGCCGGTCGAGAAGCCGCGGTCGGGGGCGACGCCGAGCGTGCCGAGGAAGCTGACGAAGAACGACTCGCGCACGGCGAGCCCGTTGATCGTGAACGGGACGAGCATCACGAGGAAGAGCAGCGGCCCCATGACGTAGTACGGCCGCGGCGAGAGGTCGACACCGACTGCCTTCCCCGCGCACCAGATCGCGAGGACGCGTCCCGCCTGCACGACGAGGGTGAGCGCGAACATCGCCACGAGCAGCGGCCATTGCCGGCGGAACGAGTGGAGCGCGAGGTAGGTCTGCCGCAGCGGCGACTCGATCCGCAGGCGCCGCAGGAGGGGCCCGCAGCGCCGCAGCAGCGGATGGAGCCGCGTCGAGAAGAGGACGAAGCCTCCCGCGGCGGCGGTGACGACGAACGCGAGCTCGACCCAGATGTAGCCGCCGACCGAGTAGCGGCCGATCGCGAGCGCGAAGCCGGCCGCTGCGAGGACGAGCGTCGCGGCGGCGCCGAGCGCGCGCTCGAGAAGCACGGTGCCGGCGGCCGGCCCGCCCGCGCCCGGATGCTTGCGCGCCGTCTCGTAGATCCGCGACGCGTCCCCGCCGAGCGAGGTCGGGAGGATCTGCGCCGCGGCGAAGGCGACGAAGCTCGTCCGCACGAGCCAGCCGAGCCGCTCGTGGACGCCGCGCGCGGCGAGCAGCCGCTGCCAGCGCCACGCGAACGGCCAGACGGCTGCGAACCAGATCGCGCAGGCGACGAGCCACCACCCGACGTGCGCGTGCGCGAGGACGTGGCCCGTCCGGCCCAGGTCGATCCGCCAGAGGATGTACGCGACCGCGAGACCCGTGACGACAAGGGTCCCAGCCCCTCTGACGAGAACCTTCACCGCCCCGAGTCTAAGTAGAGTCGCGGCGTGCCCGACCGCCGCACCCAGCTCGTCGCCGACGGCTACGACGCGATCGGCGAGACGTTTGCCGAGTGGCGCGAGCAGGCGGTCGGCGATCCGCGCCGGGAGTGGGAGGACAAGCTCGTCCCGCGCCTGCCAGACGGGGCGCGCGTGCTCGAGCTCGGCTGCGGCGGCGGCTCGCCCGAGACGAAGCGGCTCGCGGCGCGGTTCGCGGTGACGGGCGTGGACATCTCCCCGCGCCAGGTGGAGCGCGCCCGCGCGGCCGTCCCGGGCGCCGAGTTCATCTGCGCCGACTTCACCGACCTCGAGCTGCCGGAGGCCTCGTTCGACGCGGTCGCCTCCTTCTACGTCTTCAACCACGTGCCGCGCGAGCTGCTGGCGCCCGTGCTCGGAAACATCCACGCCTGGCTCGTACGGGGCGGCTGGCTCCTCACCGCGTTCGGCCAGTCCGACAATCCCGGCTGGACGGGGGACTTCCTCGGCGCGCCGACGTTCTTCGCGAGCTATCCGCCGGAGATCAACTCGCGGCTCGTCCGTGAGGCGGGCTTCGCGATCGAGGAGGACGAGGTCGTCGCGTGGGAGGGCGCCGACACGCCGGAGTGCTTCCAGTGGGTGCTCGCCCGGGCGTGACGACGATCCTCGTCACCGCGTGCGGCGCGCCGGGAGCCGCCCGGCTGCTCCGCGCGCTCAAGGACAACGGCGAGCGAGCGGTGCGCCTCGTCGGCGTGGACATGTCCGACCGGGCGATCGGCCGCCACCTCTGCGACGCCTTTCATCTCGTTCCCGCCGGCAAGGACCCGGGCTTCCCCGACGCGCTCCTCGAGCTGGTCGAGCGGGAGCACGTCGACGTCGTCCTGCCCGAGTCGTCCCACGACCTGCCGCTGCTCGCGGCGCGGCGCGACGAGTTCCCCGTGCCCGTCATGGTCTGCGGTCCGGAGGCGGTGCGGATCTCGAACGACAAGGCGGAGACGTTCGAGGCGCTCGGCCGGGCGGGCGTCCCGCCGCCCGACTTCCGGCGCGTCACGGGCGCGGCCGGCGTCGACGCCGCCGCCCGCGAGCTCGGCTACCCGGACAAGCCCGTCTGCTTCAAGCCGGCCTTCTCCTCCGGCTCGCGCGGCTTCCGCGTCCTCGATCCGACCGTCGACCGGACGCACCAGCTCCTCTACGAGCGGCCCGGCGCGCTCGCGATGACGCTCGAGGAAGCCGTCGAGCTGCTGCCGGAGGACGGCCTCGACCTGCTCGTGATGGAGTTCCTGACCGAGGCCGAGCGGACGGTCGACGGAATCGCGGACGGCCGCCGGATCGTCCTCAGCGTCACGAGGACGCGCGAATCGGTGCGCTGCGGCCTCGGCATGTACTTCGTCACGCTCGACGCGCCCGAGCTCGTCGAAGCCTCCGCGCGCGTGGTCGCGGAGTTCGGGCTGGAGTGGTTCTTCAGCATCCAGTTCATGGGCGAGAAGGTGATCGAGATCAACCCGCGGATCTCGACGATGATGATCCAGGAGGACTTCAACCTCCCCTGGCTCGCGGTCAAGCGCGCGCTCGGCGAGGCCACAGACGACGAGCTGCGGGCGCTGCAGGGACGGGTGCGGCCCGGGCACACGGTGCTTCGTTTCTTCGATCAGGTGGAATTCGATCCGTGATGCAGGACTGGAGATCGCTCCAGGAGACGCTCGCGGCGGCGTGCGACCGGCCGGACGAGGAGACGGCCGAGCATGCTGTGCGGGCGGCCGAGCTCGTGGCGGCGACGGCCGGCGAGCCGCCCGACGACCTCTCGGCCGGCGAGCGCGAGTGGGTCGAGACGCACGGGGTGCCTCCCGACGAGCTCGTCGAGCTC
>DASRED010000035.1:0-3133 GCA_035652255.1 Gaiellaceae bacterium
GGCGACCCGGACAAGATCGTCGACAAGATCCAGCAGAAGACGGGGGAGCCGCGCGACCAGGTCGAGCAGCGCGTACGCCAGGTCGTCCACCAGTAGCGCTGGATCGCGAGCTTGCGAGGGCCCGCATGTGCGGGCCCTCGCCGTAGACACGGCCGCGCCCCCTCCATAGACTCTTCGCGGAGAGGCCGACCCCGCCGGACGACCCGGAAGCTGGAGGGGAGAAGTGGCCGAACGGATCAGCGTCGAGGCGCCCAGCGAGGACCTGGCCCGCGCGCTGATGGCGCGACTGCACGCGTTTCCGACCGAGCTGCAGGAGGACGAGGGGCGAGTCGAGGTCCGTGTCCTCCTCGTCGGCAAGGCGGATCGCGCGATCGTCGAGGTGCTCGACGGGGTCGACGGCTGGCTGCTCGACCACGACGTCGACGCGACGCGCATCCACCTCGACCAGCGCGTCTACACGGTGACCGCGCCGACCGGGATCTGACTGTAGATTGAGGCGCCGGTGCGCCTCTACCTCGTCCGCCATGCGGAAGCCGCGCAGGGCGAGCCCGACGACCTGCGTCCGCTGACAGCCGCCGGCCGCGTGGCGGCGCGCGCCCTGGGCAACCGTCTCGCGAGCGAGGGCGTCCGAGCCGACGCCGTCCTGACGAGCCCCCTGCTGCGCGCGCGGGAGACCGCCGCCGAGCTCGGCCGCGCCCTGGGCTGCGAGGCCGAGCCGGACGAACGCCTTGCCCCCGGCGCGACGGCGGCCGCAGTGCGCCAGGCGGTCGGCGGCCGCGGCGAAACGGTCGTGGTCGTCGGGCACCAGCCCGACTGCGGCGAGATCGCGGCGGAGCTCACCGGCGAGCCGCCACCGGACTTCCCGCCGGCCGGCCTCGCGGTGCTGGAGCTGTGAGAGAGGCCGCCGCGGCGGCGATCGCCGTCGAGGGCCTGCACAAGTCGTACGGCTCGTACGAGGCCGTCCGCGGGATCGATTTCGAGATCGCCGCGGGCGAGGTGTTCGGCCTGCTCGGCCCGAACGGCGCGGGCAAGACGACCACGGTCGAGATCCTCGAGGGATACCGGCGGCGTGACGCCGGCTCGGTCTCCGTCCTCGGCGAGGACCCCGAGCGCGCCGGGCGCGACTGGCGGCAGCGCATCGGCGTCGTCCTCCAGTCGAGTGCCATGTACCAGAACCTGAGCGTCGCCGAGCACCTCGACCTGTTCGCCGGCTACTACGAGCGGCCGCGCGACCCGGACGAGGTGATCGAGCTCGTCGGCCTCGCCGAGAAGCGAGACGCGCGGGTGCGGACGCTCTCCGGCGGCCAGCGGCGGCGCCTCGACCTCGGGCTCGGGCTGGTCGGCGATCCCGAGGTGCTCTTCCTCGACGAGCCGACGACGGGCTTCGACCCCGCTGCGCGGCGCGCGGCCTGGGAGGTGATCCGCTCGCTGCGGACCCTGGGCAAGACGATCCTGCTGACCACGCACTACCTCGACGAGGCGGAGCAGCTCTCCGACCGCGTCGCCGTCCTCCGCGAGGGCACGATCGTCGCGATTGGTCGCCCGGCGGAGCTCTCCGGCGAGTCGCCGCCGACGGAGATCCGGTACCGCCGCGACGGCGAGGAGGTCGTCGTCTCCACGCACGAGCCGACGCGCGTCCTCCACGAGCTGACCGCGCAGGCGCTCGCCGAGGGCTGCGAGCTCGAGGGGCTGAGCGTCCGGCGGCCGACGCTCGAGGAGATCTACCTGGCGCTGACCGAGGGCCGCGAATGAGCCTGTTCGTCCACCAGCTGCGCGCCGAGCAACGGCTCTACTGGCGCAGCCGCGAGCTCGCGTTCTTCACCTTCCTCTTCCCGCTCCTGCTCTTCGTGCTGCTCGACTCCGTCTACGGCGACAACGTGATCAAGGGCGAGCACGTGAAGGCGTCGTCGTACCTGCTGGCCGGCATGCTCGGGTACGGCGTCGCCTCGACGGCGTTCGCGGGACTCGGGATCGTGCTTGTCCTTCGGCGAGAGAGCGGGATCCTCAAGCGTGTGTGGGCGACGCCGCTGCCGCCGCCGACCTACCTCCTCGGCGTGATCGTCTCGACGGTGATCGTGTACGCGATCGAGGCGGCCGCGCTGATCGTGCTCGCCCGCGCCGCCTTCGGCATCGAGCTGCACACCCGTTGGCTGTCGCTCGTGCTCGGCCTGCTCCTCGGCTCGCTGTCCTTCGCCGCCCTCGGGATCGCCTTGACGGGCTGGATCCGCTCCGGCGAGGGGTCGTCCGCGGTCGTGAACGCGATCTACCTGCCGGTCACGTTCCTCTCGGGGGCGTTCGTCTCGCCGCACGAGTACCCGCGGTTCCTGGAGGTGATCGCGGAGGTCCTGCCGCTGACGTACTTCATCCGGCTGATGCGCGACGTCGTCCTCCGGAACGAGACGATCTGGTCGAGCTGGGAATCGGCCGTCGTCGTCGCCGCGTGGGGGCTGGCCGGGCTCCTGCTCTCGATCCGTGGTTTTCGCTGGACGGCGCGGGAGGGTTAGGGACCGCGTGAACAGGGGCAAGGGTTTCGATGAGATGAGCGGCCTGCTCGCCTTCCCGGTCCGCGCGCCCGAGCAGCCGGAGCTGGAGATTCGCGTCAACTTCGGCATGTTCGCGGGCCGAGAAGCGACCGCCGCCGAGATCGAGGAGCTCGGCGCGGCACTGCTGCCGGAGATCGGCAGCGCCGAGATCACGTCCGAGAACCGGTACGAGATCGGCCCCGACAGCGAGGCCGAGGTCCACCAGGTGCGCATCGTCGTGCCGAACGAGATGCTGCCGGAGGAGGACTTCGAGGTGGGCGAGCTCGCCGGCCGCCTGGTCGCGATCGCCGAGCGGTGGGCGAACGGCTGCATCGCCGACCGCCGCGTCGAGCTCAGCGAGCCGTAGCGAGCCCCTGTCCAGAGTTATGTACACTTCGATCCGATGGCGCGGATCGTTCCTTTCACGGAAGCTCGTGCGCGGCTGACCGAGCTGCTCGACGAGGTCGAGGCACGGCATGAGCACCTCGTGATCACACGCAAAGGGCGACCGGCCGCCGTTCTCGTCTCACCGGAGGAATGGGACGCGATCGAGGAGACTCTCGAGGTCCTTCAGGACGAAGGGGCGCTCGCGGATCTTCGCGAGAGCGCAA
>DASRED010000036.1:0-14685 GCA_035652255.1 Gaiellaceae bacterium
CCGACCGCTACATCCAGGACCGCCACCTTCCCGACAAGGCGATCGACCTGATCGACGAGGCTGCGTCGCGCCTCCGCATCAAGTCGATGTCCGCGCCGCCGCGCTACCGCGAGCTCGAGGACGAGATCGAGCGCGTCCGCAAGGAGAAGGAAGCGGCGATCGAGAACCAGGAGTTCGAGAAGGCCGCCTCCCTCCGCGACAAGGAGCGGAAGCTCACGCAGAAGAAGCGCGAGCTCGAGGAGCAGTGGCGCTCGTCCGAGAACGAGGAGGAGCAGCCGCAGGTCGACCGCGAGGACATCGCCGACATCGTCTCGATGTGGACGGGCATCCCCGTCTTCGAGCTCACCGAGGCCGAGTCCGCCCGGCTCATCCGGATGGAGGAGGAGCTGCACAAGCGGGTCGTCGGCCAGGAAGAGGCGATCGTCGCCGTCGCGAAGTCGATCCGCCGCGCGCGGGCCGGCATCAAGGACCCGAAGCGCCCGACCGGCTCGTTCATTTTCCTCGGGCCGTCCGGCGTCGGCAAGACCGAGCTGGCGCGCACGCTCGCCGAGTTCCTGTTCGGCGAGGAGGACGCGATGATCCAGATCGACATGTCGGAGTACATGGAGAAGCACTCCGTGTCCCGGCTCGTTGGCTCGCCGCCCGGCTACATCGGCTACGACGAGGGCGGCCAGCTCACCGAGGCGGTGCGCCGCAAGCCGTACTCCGTGCTCCTCCTCGACGAGATCGAGAAGGCGCATCCGGACGTGTTCAACATCCTCCTGCAGATCCTCGAGGAAGGGAAGCTGACCGACGCCCAGGGGCGGCGCGTCGACTTCCGGAACACGATCGTGATCATGACCTCGAACCTCGGCGCGGGCCAGATCTCGAAGAACCAGGGCTTCGGCTTCTCGGTCGGCGACGAGCAGGGCCTCTCGTACGACGAGATGAAGAGCCGCGTCACCGGCGAGTTGAAGAAGGTCTTCCGGCCCGAGCTCCTCAACCGGATCGACGAGATCATCGTCTTCCACAAGCTCTCGAAGGACGAGATCAAGACGATCATCGACCTCCGCGGTCTCAACCACCTGCGCGAGCAGATGGCGCTACGCGGCGTCTCGATCGAGCTCACGGAGGATGCGAAGGACCTGCTCGTCGACCAGGGCTTCGACCCGGCGATGGGCGCGCGGCCGCTCCGTCGCGCGATCCAGCGGCTGATCGAGGATCCGCTCGCCGACTTCGTCCTCGGGCGCGAGCTCGAGGAGGGGACGACCGTCCTCGTCGCGCGGAAGCACGGCGACGACGGCGAGCCGGGCGACGAGGTGGACATCACCTTCATCCCCGGCGACGTCACGCCGGAGAAGGTCACCGTGCCGGCGGACGAGCCCGCCGCGTCCACCGAAGACGACGCGGACGAGACCCCCGGCGAAGAGGAATAGCGCCAGACTGAACGCGAAGAGGGCGGCCGCGGGGCCGCCCTCTTCTTCCCTGATCGAGCTCGGGCGCTAGACGCTGAGCGGCGTCGTGCGCGCGGAGCTCGCCTCCTTCACGGCGGGGCGCTTGAAGAACCAGACCTCGTTCTCCAGGGCGCCGCCGAGGGCGAGGATCGTGAATCCGATGCCCGAGAGCAGCAGCGCGATGCCGACCACGATCCCGAAGTTCGCCATCTGCTCGGCCATGTAGGACGAGTTGAGAGCGGTCGTCAGCGCGGTCTCCGTCACCCAGATGTTGCGGGCGCCGTTCGAGACGGGCTGCTTCGTCGTCGGGTCGATCGCCGCGTACTTCGTGTTGTCGGTCGCTCCGTCCTTCATGAGCTGCGACTTCGGCGTGCCAGGCGTGGCGACGTACATGCCCATCTGGCTGTAGGGGATCCCGTGCGTCGCGTCGAGCGTGTGGATCCGCATGTACTGCGCGAAGCAGCGGGCGCGGTCGCCACTGTTGATCGAGAGGTTGGCGACGCTGCACGTCGGGATCGGGGTCGCGGCGATGTTGAGCCCCGCGGCCTTCGCCTCGGCCGTGATGGCCTTCGGCGTCATGTCGGGCGTGCCGGTGATCTGCTGGAGCTTCAGCTCGTTGCCGACTGTGTTCTTCCCGTTGACACCGAGCACGATTGCGGCGACACCGAAAGCGATGAGGACAACGCCTGCAGCGACTCCGCCGATCTCGAGGAACCTCTTCATGAGGGTTCCCTCCTTCGACTTTGGCGTTTGATACGACATTGGTGGGCATGCTCGCTTCGGGGGGAGGAAGCAGCAGCCGGGCTGACCACGAACTCCGTTGCGGTTTTTCCGCACCGGCACGAAGTCGCCGCACTTCCTCGACGATTCGCGTCCGGTCTCGCTCGTAGGCTGGGCGAGTGGCGAAAGCGAAGCCCTCGGTCCAGTACAGCTGCACGGAATGCGGCTACTCCGCGGGACGCTGGTTCGGGAAGTGCCCGGGCTGCTCGGCGTTCGGGACGCTCGTCGAGGAGGTCGTCGGCCAGGTCTCCGGAGCGTCCGCGCCGCCGAAGCCTCTCCTGCGGCTCGTCGACGTCCAGGTCGAGGAGGCGGCCCGGATCGGCACCGGGGTGCCGGAGCTCGACCGCGTCCTCGGCGGCGGTCTCGTGCCGGCTTCTCTCGTCCTGCTCGGCGGTGAGCCGGGCGTCGGCAAGTCGACGCTGCTCCTGAGCGCGCTCTCCGCGATCTCGCTCGAGCGCCGCGCGCTCCTCGTCACCGGTGAGGAGTCGGTCGCCCAGGTGAAGCTCCGCGCCGAGCGGCTCGGCGGCGGCGAGCGGGTGGAGATCCTCGCGGAGACGGAGCTCGAGACGGTCTGCGAGACGCTGCGTGCCGAGCGGCCCGACGTCTGCGTCATCGACTCGGTGCAGACGCTCCACGCGAGCGAGCTCGGCTCGGCGCCGGGCTCGGTTGCCCAGGTGCGCGAGGCGGCCTCACGGCTCCTGCGCGTCGCGAAGGAGTATGGGATCGCGACGATCCTCGTCGGCCACGTGACGAAGGACGGCACGGTCGCCGGCCCACGCGTCCTCGAGCATCTCGTCGACTGCGTCCTCCAGTTCGAGGGCGACCGCTACCACGCCCACCGGATCCTTCGCGCCGTGAAGAACCGGTTCGGTTCGACGAACGAGCTCGGCGTCTTCGAGATGACGGGAGCCGGTCTCGCGGGAGTGCCCGATCCGTCGGAGGTGTTCGGCCGGACGGTCGCCGGCGAGCCGGGCGCCGCGGTCGCGTGCGCGCTCGAGGGGACGCGGCCGATCCTCCTCGAGATCCAGGCGCTCGTCGCGCAGAGCGAGCTCGCGATGCCGCGGCGCGTCGCGACCGGCGTCGACCCGAAACGCCTGGCGATGATCGTTGCCGTCCTCTCGCGCCACGCGGGCGTTCCGCTCGGCCAGGCCGACGTCTTCGTCAACGTCGCGGGCGGAGTCCGGATCGACGAGCCGGGCGCCGACCTTGCGATCGCGCTCGCGATCGCCTCGGCCGCGCGGCGCCTTCCCGTGCGGGAAGGCTACGGAGCGTTCGGCGAGATCGGGCTCACCGGCCGGCTGCGGACGGCGGCGCAGGCCGAGCGCCGGCTCGAGGAATGCAAGAAGCTCGGCCTGTGCGGGGTGATCGCGCCGGCGGGGACGCCGGCTACTGGCAAGATTCGGGTCGAGGCCGCCGAGACGCTGAGGGCGGCGATCCGAGCCGGTTTGGAGCAGGATGGAAAGCGAGCCGACGAAGGAGACGAGAGCAGAACGGCCGCTGGGTGACCTCGGCTTCACGCGGATTCCCGCCGAGGAGGACCCACGCCGCGACCCTGAGCTTCTCGCCGCGATCGCCACTGTCGCGCCGGGCACCGAGCTGCGCCAGGCCGTCGACGACGTCATCCGCTCGCACGAGGGAGCGCTCATCGTCGTCGGCGACCCGGACGAGCTCTCCTTCCTCTACTCGGGCGGGATCCGCCTCGACGCGCCGTTCCGGCCGCAGCTCCTCTACGAGCTGGCAAAGATGGACGGCGCGATCATCGTCGACCCGGCCATCCGCCGGCTCGCGTGGGCGAACGTCCAGCTGATGCCGGACCCGACGATCCCGTCGGACGAGACCGGCACGCGCCACCGCACCGCCGAGCGCGTCGCGAAGCAGACGGGCGCGCTCGTCGTCTCGGTCTCGCAGCAGCGCGAGACGGTGACCGTGTTCGTCGCGAGGTCCCGCTACCAGCTCGACCCGGTCGCCGACGTCCTCGCGAAGACGAACCAGGCGATCGGGACGCTCGACACGTACCGGCAGCGGCTCGAGCAGGTGCTGACGCGCCTCACGGCGCTCGAGTTCCAGAACGCCGTCGTGCTCGACGACGTGCTCGTCGTCCTCCAGCGCGCCGAGCTGACGACGCGGATGGCCGAGCGGATCACGCGCGACTGCGTCGAGCTCGGCAGCGAGGGCCGGCTGATCCGGCTTCAGCTGGAGGAGCTCGTCGGGGCCGTACCGACCGAGCGAGACGCCATCGTCCGGGACTACCACGTCGCGGGAGCCGCCGACGCAGCGACCGAGGCGCTCGCGACGCTCTCCGACCTCTCGTACCAGGAGCTGCTCGAGTTCGGCCGCCTCGCGGAGGTGCTCGGTCACGACCGCGCCGCGAACCCGCTCGACCTCTCGGTGACGCCGCGCGGCTACCGGGTCCTCTCCCACATTCCCCGTCTCCCCGAGCCGATCGTCCGCCGGGTCGTCGGCGACCTCGAGAGCCTCGACGCCGTCGTCCGCGCCTCGCAGCGCGAGCTCGAGTCGGTCGAGGGGGTCGGCGCGGTGCGCGCCCGCGAGATCCGGGAGGGATTGCGCCGCCTGCAGGAGCACAACCTCGTCGATCGCTATCTCCAGCTGTAGCAACCGTCACTTTTCCGGCTCTGACAACGGAAATTTGGCTTATCCAGGCCGTTTCTGCTACAGTCTGAATCCGTGGCCGGCGCCCGGAAGCGTGCCGGCTTTCTTGACGGAAGAGCGTATTTCAGCAAGGGGAGGTCGGGCTTGTACCAGGTCGGCGACAAGGTGGTCTACCCCCACCATGGGGCGGGAACGGTCGTCAAGAAGGAGAAGCGCGAGGTGCTCGGAGAGCAGCGCGAGTACCTGACGATCCAGATTCTCCACAACGACATGACCGTGCAGGTCCCCTCCGAGAACTGCGACAAGGTAGGCCTCCGGCGCGTGATCGGCGACAAGGAGATCGCGCCCGTCCTCAAGGCGCTGACGGGCATCTCCACCGAGATGCCGAAGAACTGGAACCGGCGCTTCAAGCACAACCGCGACAAGATGAAGACCGGCGACATCCTCGAGCTCGCCGAGGTCGTCCGGAACCTCGCGCTGCGTGACCGCGAGAAGGGTCTGTCGACCGGCGAGAAGCAGATGTTCGTGAAGGCGAAGAAGATCCTCGCCTCCGAGCTGATGTACGCCAAGGGCATGGACGAGGAGACGTGCGCCGACTGGCTCGAGGAGGTTCTCGCCTCCGACGGCCCGGCGCCGAAGAAGAAGGCGGCGCCGAAGAAGAAGGCCGCCGCGGCCGCCACCGCCTAGGGGCGGGCGTCTCGACATGTCGGTCTGGGCGCTCCTCGTCGCTGCCGGGCGGGGGGAACGTCTCGGCCTGGACCGGCCCAAGGTCTTCGCGAATCTCGGCGACGAGCCGCTCCTCGCCGAGCCGCTGCGCCGGCTCGAGGCCTGTCCCTGGGTCGACGCGATCGTCCTCGTCGCGCCGCCGGGCTGGGAGGAGCCGGCGATCCTCCTCGCCGAGGAGGAGGGCTGCGGCAAGGTGCGCTCCTGCGTCGCCGGCGGCGAGACGCGCAGCGACTCGGTCCGCGCCGGGCTCGAGGAGGTGGCGGACGACGCGGTCGTCGTCCTCGTCCACGACGCGGCGCGCCCGCTCGTCTCCGACGAGGTCGTCGGGCGGGTGCTCGCGCCGCTCTCGGAGGGCTGGGACGGCGTCGTGCCGGGCCTGCCGGTCGGCGACACGCTGAAGCGAGTCGGCGGCGACGGCGGGGTGGAGGAGACGGTCGCGCGGGACGGCCTCTGGGCGGTGCAGACGCCGCAGGCCTTCGCGGCGGACGTTCTGCGCCGCGCAATGGCAAGTGACAAGTTGTCACAAGCGACCGATTGCGCCGGGCACGTCGAGGCGGCCGGCGGGCGCGTCAAGGTCGTCGAGGGCGATCCGCGCCTCCTCAAGGTGACGACCGAGGCGGATCTCGAGACGGTGGCGGGATGGCTCGCGTAGCGGTCGTCGTCTTCGACGTCGGCGAGACGCTCGTCGACGAGGCAGCGACGAACGCGCGGTGGGAAGCGGAGGGTCGGACGGAAAGCATTCCGTTCTCGGATCGGGATCTGCACGCCGATGCGCTTCCATGCCTCGCCGCGTTGCGCGAGCGCGGCCTCCACATCGGCGCTGCGGGGAACATGCGCGCCTGGCACGAGGACTTCCTCCGGCCGCACGTCGACTTCGTCGGCTCCTCGGAACGATGGGAAGTGTGGAAGCCGGATGCAGGCTTCTTCGAGCACGTCGTCGAACAAGCCGGCGTGACGGCCGAGGAGATCGTCTACGTCGGAGACCGAGTCGACAACGACGTCCTGCCGGCGCTCGCCGCCGGCATGGTCGCGGTTCGGATCCGCCGCGGCGCGCACGCCGCTGACGAGACGCCGCCGGGAGTCACCGAGCTCGAGTCCCTCGCCGGTCTGCCGGAGGCGCTGGATGCCTGAGTTCCGCGTCGGGAGCGGCTTCGACGCGCACGCGTTCGAGGACGGCGTGCCGCTCGTGCTCGGCGGCGTCCGGATCGAGCATCCGCGCGGTCTCGCCGGCCACTCCGACGGCGACGTCCTCGCTCACGCGCTGACCGACGCAGTGCTCGGCGCGGCGGGCCTCGAGGACATCGGCGCCTATTTCTCCTCCGACGATCCCACGCTCGCCGGCGCGGATTCCGTCGACCTGCTCGCGCGGGCGTGGGAGCGTGTGCGGGCGGACGGCTGGGAGCTCGCGAACGCCGACGTCGTCCTGATCGGCGAGGAGCCGCGCCTCGCCCCGCACCGCGACGAGATGCGGAGCCGCCTCGCCGGCGCGCTCGGCGTCGGCCCCGAGCTCGTGGCCGTGCGCGCGACGACGACGGACGGTCTCGGCTTCACCGGGCGCCGCGAGGGCCTCGCCGCCCAGGCAGTCGCCCTGCTGCGGAGATGAGGCTCGCGCTCGTCACGCACTTCGAGCGGCCGCGGCTGCGGGGCACGCTGCCGAGTCTCTGGCCGGAGTTCATGTCGCACGACAACGTCGTCCAGGCGTTCTGGCCGCAGCTCTACGACCTCTACCCGGACTTCCAGCTCTGGGTGCTCGACCGCGAGGCGACGTCCCGGCGCGCGATCGGCTACGCCTGCAGCGTGCCCGTGCACTGGGACGGGACGCCGTCGGCGCGCGGGCTCGACTGGGCACTGACCGACGGCGTCGAGGGGACGCCGCCGAACGCGCTGTGCGCGGTCGTCGCCGGCCTCCTCCCCGAGTACCGCGGCCGCCGCATCGCGGACGCGATCCTGCGCCGGCTCGGCGCGATCGCGGCGGGGCACGGGCTCGACGTGCTCGTCGCGCCGGTGCGGCCGACATGGAAGGAGCGCTACCCACTCATCCCGATCCAGCGGTACGCGAGGTGGCGCCGCCCCGACGGGCTGCCGTACGACCCGTGGCTACGGACGCACGAGCGCCTTGGCGGCGAGCTTCTCGCCAGCGCGCCGCGCTCGATGACGATCGTCGCCCCGCGCGCCGACTGGGAGGAGTGGACGGGGTTGAACTTCCCCGAGGACGGCGACTACGTCGTCCCCGGCGCCCTCGTGCCGGTGCACTTCAAGAACGGCCGCGGCCACTACGTCGAGCCCAACGTCTGGGTTCGACACGCTGTCTAATCGCCCGCGAAGCTGACGCTTCGCCGGCGAGCTGAACGAACTCCGGCGCGGAAGAGCGCGGTCTTCCGCGCCTCCGTACTGAATGCTCGTTTCCCGCCGCGGCGGGCGCCTTCGGCGCGCGCCGGGGAGCGGGGAGGGGCTACGGCTAAGCCGCGGGCTTAGCCTTCGCCTCAGCGCCGTTTTCTTTGCTTCTCGAGCTGGCGGCGCATCTGGCGGTTCGTCGCCTCCTCCGGGACGGAGCCCTGCTGCTCCTGCATCTCGAGCAGCGCGGCGCGTTCCTGGCGCGTGAGGAGGGACATCGCCTTCTGCGCCTGCTGCGGGTCGTGGAGGCGCTTCTGGTGCGGCTCGAGCTTGCGCAGCGCGCTCGCGAGCTCGGGGTTCGTCCGCTCGATCGCCGCCCGCGAGCCCTTCTCCAGCCAGCGCTTGAACAGCGGCACCTTCGTGAGGAGCCGGAAGAGCGGGCGCAGGTAGCGGCCGTTCTGGATGCGCCCGAGCAGCCCGAGCATGAGCAGCAGGACGAGGAGCCCGAGGATGATCCAGAGCGGGATGAGGAGCGTGACGATGGACGCGATCACGGCGCGGGGGATGGTAGCGAGACGGCGCCGTCCCGGACCTCGACCAAGCCGTCGCGGGCGAGTGCGGCGACCGCTTCGGAGTCTTCCGGCTGCGAGCCGGCGAGGACGACGCGCAGCGCGTCCGCCCGCCGCTGGCGGAACGAGCCCTCGAACCGGCCCTGCCGTCGCAGCGGCTCGAAGCGCTCCCCGCGCGAAGGGCACGAGTCCGCGAGCGGGCAGACGGCGCAGCGCGGCACGCGGGCGAGACAGACACTCTTGCCGAGATCCATCAGCGCCTGGGCGGCAGCGGGAGAGAACGCGTGCCCGGTCCGACCCGAGACGCGCCGGACGTTGACGTCGACGGGGAGGACGTCCTTCCCGAACGCGAAGCACGCGACCGCGTCGGCGGTGTAGCGGCCGACACCCGGCAGCTCCGTGAGGTCGTCGGGCCAGCCGTGCGCCGCGATGTGCTGCGCCGCGCGGTGGAGCGCGAGGGCACGACGGTTGTAGCCGAGCCCCTGCCATTCGCGGATCACGTCCGCGACGGCCGCTGCCGCGAGCGCGTCGACGGTCGGCCAGCGGTCGATCCAGCGCTCCCAGCGCGGCCCGACGCGCTCGATCTGCGTCTGCTGCGCCATCACCTCGCTGACGAGGATCGCGTACGGGTCGCGGGTTTTCCGCCACGGCAGGTCGCGTCCGTGCTCACGGAACCACGCGAGGAGCTGCTCCTCCACGCCGGTCAGCCTAGAAGAGCGCCGGCCGTCAGTCCGTGCGATCCGGCACCGCGATCCCGACGGTGGGCCGGCCGTCATGGGCGAGCTCGATCAAGTCCTCGAGCACGTAGAGACTCTGCGCGAGCATGCGGCGGAAACGGAAGGCGAGAAAGCCGGTGAGGACCCCGGCGGCTACGAATCCCGTCAGGTGGGTGAGCGCGGTCGCATTGTCGAAATCTCTCCAGGCGAGCCCGTCGACGTTGTGGATCGCCAGCTCGAAGAGCACGATGGCGCCGAGCCCGGCAAGCGCGCCGAAGACGGGGCTCGTCGCTGCTGCCATGAGGATCACGGCGAGGTAGAAGCCCCCACTGATGCCCAGCCCCGGCCGGCCGTAGGTCGCGAGAAGGGCGAACGTGGCGCCGTACGCGCCGAGCGACGCGAGGAGCATCCATTGCGGGATCGAGAACCTGCGCCATGTAAGCCGGACCGCCGCCACGATCGGATTCCAGCGGGCGGGCTCGAGCTATGCAAGTAGGTACACGATCCAACGGCGAGCGCCCGCCGCCCGACAGGCATGATCGGGCGGATGCGCCGCCTCCTCGTCGTTGCGGGCCTGCTCGTCCTTTTCGCCGGCGCGGCGACGGCGTACTACGTCTCGCATCACCGCTTCGGCGGCAACGTGCGGGGATCGTCGACCGAGTTCGTCCCGACGGAAACCGTCCCGGCACCGGCTGCCGCGGGCGGGCTCGTCTCGCCGATGTTCGGCGGCGAGCCGGAGCATCTGCACGTCGCGAGCGGGCGCGTCCGTCCTCCGTACCGGCTCGACTGGATCTCCGGCGGGACGTCGCTCATCGAGTTCCAGCCTGCGGTCGCGTTCGGCTACCTCTACTACGCGACCTTCGCCGGGAACCTCATCGCGGTCTCGGCGAAGAACGGTCGGCGCCTCTGGTTGGTGCCATTCCATCGTTGCGAGGCCTCGTCACCCGCGGTGAGCCATCTCTTCCACGGCACCGTCTTCGAGACGTTCCTCAACTCGAAGCCGTGCGGGAGAGGAGCGGCGAACAGCGGCAACGGCGAGCTCGTGGCGGTCGCGGCCGGGCGTCCGCACACGATCCGTTGGCGCAAGCGCCTTGCCGGCGCGAGCGAGACCTCCCCGCTGATCGTCGGCCACAGGATCTACATCGGCGACGCGAAGGGAAACGTCTACTGCCTGCACATGAACGACGGGAAGACGCTATGGCGCTACCAGGCCGGCGGAGCCGTCAAAGGCGCCCTCGCCTACGACCACGGCGAGGTATTCTTCGGCGCCTACGACGGCTATCTCTACGCGCTGCGGGCGCGGACGGGGAAGCGCGTGTGGCGCACGCCGTCGGCTCGCGACCTCTTCGGCGACCACGGGACGTTCTACTCGACTCCCTCGGTCGCGTACTCGCGCGTCTACCTCGGCTCGACCGACGGGAAGGTCTACTCCTTCGGCGAGCGGACGGGACGGGTGCGGTGGTCGTACGCGACCGGTGGCTACGTCTACGGCTCGCCCGCCGTCTGGGACAGCCGTGTCTTCGTCGGCTCGTACAGCCACTACTTCTACGCCTTCGACGCCGCGACCGGAGACGTCCTCTGGCGTTTCCACGCGAACGGGGCGATCTCCGGCTCGGCGAGCGTCGTGAACGGGATCGTCTACTTCGCGACGGTGAAGCGGAAGACGTACGCGCTCGACGCGCGCACGGGCAAGCAGGTGTGGACGTGGCACGACGGGAAGTTCGCTTCGGTCGTCAGCGACGGCTCGAGGCTCTACGTCGTCGGCTACGGCAAGGTCTACGCCTTCAGCCCGCGGCACAGGTTGCAGAGCTCGAAGTAGCGGAGAGAACAGAGCTCGATGGCTTCGAGGGAGATCGAGCTCGACGTGGCCGGGCGCAGCGTCACCGTCCCGCGCGACGTCGTCAGTTCCGTCGCCGCCGCGGCCGCCGCGCGCGCGGGTGTCTCGTCCCGCCACCGCGACCTTTCCCTCCTGCTCGGCCGCGCGCTCAGCTCCGGCAAGGTGAGCCTGAGCCGCAGCGAGGCGCGGGCGCTCGACGCCGTCCTCGAGGAGTCGGGGCTAACGCTTCCGCAGCAGGACGGCGCCGGTCGCGGCGCCGACGCCCGCCGCGACTGACCCCGCCAGGCGGCGGTGCTTCGTCAGCGTCGTCTGCAAGCTGTGTTCGTGCGCGCGGTCGTCGAACGGCCCGTGCGAGCCGCGATCCTCGTCGTCGTCGACCGGCTCGAAGAGGTTGTCGTGGTCGGTCGGGTCGAGTGGCTGGTCGGTAATCTGCGAGCCGTAACCGGTCTTCGCGAGGTACCAGTCGAGGAAGCGGGGCGAGACGTGCTCGCCGAGAACGTTGAGCACGGTCGGGAGCCCGACGTAGACCCGTCGGCGGTGGTGGTAGGCGGCCCAGTGGATGGCGTCCGCGGCGATCTCCGGCTGGTAGATCGGAGGCACGGGCTGCGTCTGCTTCGGCAGCTTCGTCCGGCCCCACGTGAACTGCGTCGTGTTGAAGGCGGCGATGTGGACCATCGCCACGTGGACGTCCCAGCCGTTGTGCTCGATCTCGGTGATCACCGACTCCGTGAAGTTCTTCCCGGCCGCCTTCGCGCCGCAGTACGCCGCCTGCAGCGGGATGCCGCGGAAGGCGAGCGCCGAGCCGACCTGGACGATCGCGCCGCGATTTCGCTTCGACATGCGGCGGAGCGCGGCGCGCGTCCCCCAGACCATGCCGTGGTACGTGACGTCCGTCGCACGGCGGAACTCGTCCGGCTCGATGTCGAGGAACTCGCTGTAGATCGTCGCCATCGCGTCGTTGATCCAGACGTCGATCGGGCCGTACTCCGACTCGGCGCGCTCCGCGGCGGCCTCGACCTGGTCGGGATCGGCGACGTCGGTCGGGATGACGAGCGCCGTCCCGCCGAGCTCCTCCACCTCGCGCGCCGCTCCCTCGAGACCCGCCCGGCCGCGCGCGAGCAGCGCAAGCCGCGCGCCGTCCCGCGCGAAGCGGCGTGCGGTCGCGCGGCCGATGCCGCCGGACGCGCCCGTGATGACGACGACGTCGCCCATGCATTCGATCTTCCGGCCGGCCGGATTCGCCAAACCCTCCTAACGCGCCAGAACCTCGACCGTGTCGCCGTCGTGGAGCTCGTGCTCCCTGCCGACCTGCTGTCCGTCGAACCGCGCCGACGGCCCCCAGATCCGGGCGCCGGTGCAGCGCTCGCGCAGCTCGTGATGGATCGTGTCGGCGACGTCGAGGACGGTCGCCGGCGGCTCGAGGGCGACAGGGTCGCCGCCGTCGCGGAGAAAGATCCGGATCAGTCCGGTCAGCCTCCACAGCTCCTCCCGCAGCCGGTCGAGGCTTGCGTCGTCGAGGACGGAGACCGGTAAGACCCGCAGCTCCGGATGCTCGGGCGGCGCCGTCTCGTCGCACTTCGTCGCGGCGAGCAGCTCGGGCAGCGCGATCCCGACCGCCGCGACCTCCGCGCGGATCGCCTCGAGCTCGTCGAGCGGGCGGTTGCAGGCGTGGCACCAGAGGATCGCGTCGGCGTTGCGCAGGACGCCGAGCAGCGAGCGGCCGCCGCCGCGACCCTCCGCCGCGCCTTCGATCAGGCCCGGGATCTCGACGAGCTGGACGAGCACGCCGCCGAGCCGCGTCGTCGCGGCGACGGGACGCGTCGTCGTGAACGCGTAGTCGCCCGTCTTGATCTGGATGGACGACAGCGCCTGGAGGAGCGAGGACTTCCCCGCATTCGGCGGGCCGACGAGGGCGATCTGCGCGGCGCCCTCGCGGCGCACGGCGATCGAGTCGCGGTTGACG
This sequence comes from Gaiellaceae bacterium, assembly GCA_035652255.1. Classification (GTDB taxonomy): domain Bacteria; phylum Actinomycetota; class Thermoleophilia; order Gaiellales; family Gaiellaceae; genus Palsa-739. Next base: position 12,969 of record DASRED010000036.1, read on the forward strand.
ACGCGCTTCCTCGTCCTCGAGGCGGTGAGCTCGTTCTCGACCCACTTGCGCAGGTCGGCGTACGGGCCGTTCCGGTAGCCGGGCAGCTCGCCGAGGATCACGCGAAGCTCGCGGATCCGCTCGGCGCCGTCCTTGCCGACGAGCCGGCGCTTGATCAGTTGCTGCTGCGTGCGATGGGGCATGGGCATCGCGACGTACACCTCCGTTGTTCGGGGCGGAACGCGTCGCGTCCCGCCGCTTCCCTACGACGCTGAAGTGGGAAGCGGCGGACTAGCCGTTCTGGCGGAGAACCGTTGCGCGCCAGGAGTCCATTGCGGCGGCAGCTTACACTCGCCGGATGCCGGTCAGAGTCCGTTTCGCGCCGAGCCCGACCGGGTCGCTCCACGTCGGCAACGCGCTGAGCGCGGTGGCGAACCGGCAACTCGGCGACTGGCTGCTCCTCCGCATCGACGACACCGACCCGCGTCGCAACGTCGAGGGCGGGGAGGAGGCGATCGTCGCCGACCTCGAGTGGCTCGGGATCGCCTGGGACGAAGGGCCGGTGCGGCAGAGCGACCGCGCGGCGCGACATCTCGAAGCCGCCGCGCCGCTCGGCGACCGCTTCGACGGCGTCACGCTCGTGCGGGAGGACGGGTCTCCGACGTACCAGCTCGCCTCCGTCGTCGACGACATCGACTTCGGCATCACGCACGTCGTTCGCGGCAACGACCACCGTCCGAACGAGCCGGTTCAGCGGCGGCTCTTCGAGGCGCTCGGCGCAACGGCTCCCGAGTTCGTCCACCACGGGCTCATCCTCGGCGAGGACGGGAGGAAGCTCTCGAAGCGGGCCGAGGGCGCGACCGTCGCGTCGCTGCGCGACGAGGAGGGCTTTCCGGCCGAGGCGGTGCGCGCCTACCTCGAGGAGCTCGGGATGCCCCGCCACGACGTCCACCTCGACCTCCGCCGGCTGCGGCGTCTCTCGACGGAGGCGCTCGGTGCACTCTCCGACGACGAGCTCGCTGCGCGGGTCGGCGTCCCCGTCTCCGTCGCGCCGGTCCTGCGCGGCGCGCGCAACCTCGCGGAGGCGCGCGAGTACGCGGCACTCGTCCTCGAGCCGGAGCCGGCCGACGTCGACGCGCCCGAGACGCTCGCCCGGTTCCGGGAGCTCGTGGAGGCGGGCGTCGAGCCGAAGGCGGTCGTCCGGGAGTTGAAGGCGGTCGGCGGCGACCTGAAGGCGTTGCGGCTCGCGCTGACCGGCCGGGAACGCGGGCCAGAGCTGAGCGCCGTCATCGCGGCGCTGCCGCGGGACGAGCTGCTCTCTAGGCTAGAGAGGTGAAGCTCTACAGCACGCTCTCGCGGCAGCTCGAGGAGTTGCCGCCGCCGCCCGGGCCGATCCGGATGTACTTCTGCGGCCCGACCGTCTACCAGCGCGCGCACATCGGCAACGCGCGGCCGTTCGCGCTCGGGATGTGGCTGCGCGCGTGGCTCCGGCAGCGCGGCTACGACGCGACGCTCGTCCACAACATCACGGACATCAACGACAAGATCTACGACGCCGCGCCGGGCAGGAGTGCCGAGCTCGCCGCGCGCGCGAGCGAGTGGTACCTCGAAGACACCTCCGACCTCGGCCTCGGCATGCCCGACCTGCTCCCGAGGGCGACCGAGAGCATCCCGTCCATCGTCCGCTTCATCGACCAGCTCGTCGCCTCGGGCCACGCGTATGCCGTCGAGGGCGACG
>DASRED010000037.1:0-7389 GCA_035652255.1 Gaiellaceae bacterium
TCTATAACTTCGTAGGGCGGCACAAAGATCGCGGGAAACCGCGCAACCACGCCGCCCAGGGCGCCGCAATCCGGCAGCCCACCTTGAGCGAAAGGAACACAACTGAACGAGACCATTCACCTGCACGACCTCTCGCCCGCCGAGCGCCTGCTCGAGGAGGCCGCCGAGCGCGGTTTCGTCGAGGAGAAGGACATCCAGGCCCTCGCCGACGAGCACGAGCTGACCGAGGACGACCTCACGGCTCTGCGCGCCGCGCTCGAAGAGCGCGATGTCGTCGTGCGCGAGCCCCAGGAGGAGGCGCGGCCGGTGGCGACCGCCGCCGTGTCCGGCACGCTCGACCCGCTCCAGCTGTTCATGGACGCGGCGGGCCGGCACAAGCTGCTCACGGCGGCCGACGAGGTGGCGCTCGCGAAGCGCATCGAGAAGGGCGATCTGGCGGCGAAGGAGCGGATGATCAACTCCAACCTCCGCCTCGTCGTCTCGATCGCGAAGCGGTACCAGGGTCACGACGTCCCGCTGCTCGACCTCATCCAGGAAGGCGTCATCGGACTGAACCGCGCCGCGGAGAAGTTCGACTGGCGCAAGGGCTACAAGTTCTCGACCTACGCCACCTGGTGGATCCGCCAGGCCTGCCAGCGCGCGGTCGCGAACCAGTCGAAGACGATCCGCATCCCGGTGCACGTCCAGGAGCGGCGGATCAAGCTCAACCGCGCGTCGGCGGAGCTCCAGGCGAAGCTCGGCCGCGAGGCCACCGCCGAGGAGCTCGCGCAGGCGACGCGGCTGAAGCTCGAGCACGTCACCGAGGCTCTCGACGCCGTCGACTCCGTCTCCCTGAACCAGGGGCTCGGCTCGGACGGCGACTCGGAGCTCGGCGACCTGTTCGCCGACGAGTCGTCGGTCGATCCCGCCGAGGAAGCGGTCGAGTCGGTACGGCGCCAGCGCGTCCAGCGCGCGGTCGCCGATCTCCCCGAGCGGCAGCGCCGGATCGTCGAGCTGCGTTTCGGCTTCGAGTCGGAGCCCGCGTCGCTCGAGACGATCGGCAAGGAGCTCGGCCTGACGCGGGAGCGCGTCCGGCAGCTCGAGAGCGACGCTCTCGCGCGGCTCCAGCTCGCGCTCGGCGACGAGCTCGTCTTCTCCGCCTAGAGCGAGAGGTCATCGGAACTGCGAAGGGCCGGAGCGATCCGGCCCTTCGCTTTGCGCCCGACCGCGCATCTGATCTGATCCCGCGCATGACGACGCTCGAGGAGGCGGCAGCCCACTGGCGGGAGTGGTTCGACCGCGGCGAGTTCGAGAACGGCGCCGCGCGGGTCGAGGAGGCGCTCGCCGCGGACGACACTCGATCCATCGAACGCGTCCGCGTGCTGGACGGCGCGCATCTCTTCGCGTTCCGGCTCGGCCGGCCGTCCGGCGCGTACTGCGAGGAGGCGCTCGACCTCGCGCGCACGCTCGGCGACGTCCGTGGCGAGTGCGAGGCCCTCACCGGCCTGTCCCGCGAGGCGTTGCGCGCCGGGGACTATCCGCGGGTGGCCGAGTTCGCCGGCGAAGGCGTGCGCAAGGCCCGCGAGGCCGGCGACCGCGCAGCCGAGATGGCGCCGATCCATCTCCAGGCCGCCGGGACGAGGCTGGCCGGGAACTACGACGAGGCGCGCGAGATCTATCTCGAAAGCGTCGCGCTCGGGGACGAGCTGGGGGACGAGCGCCGCAAGCAGACCGAGTTCCACAATCTCGGCTGGGTCGAGCTCCACCGCGGCGACGTCGAGTCCGCGGCGCGGATGTTCGCGGAGCGAGACGCCCGCTCAGGGCTCGACGCGATGGGCGACGCGTGGACGCAGCTCAACCAGGCGGCCCTCGCGCTCGCCCGCGGCGACCGGGACGAGGCGATGCGTCTCTACGAGTAGGGGAAGCGCCGCCTCGACGACCTCGGCGCCGCCCTCGATCCCGACGACCGGCTCGAGTTCGACTGGCTCACGGCTCAGCTCGCCTGACGAGACGCTTTGCAACGCGGCGCCGATCTGGTCTGATCGGCTTGTTCGCATCGTCACAAAGGAGAGGATCACGATGCAGCTCTACGCGATCATCCGCCGCGACGGCTGGACGGGCGGCCCCGAGCTCGAGGCTGCGGCAGCACGCTCGACGACCGTCGGCGACGACGAGATGTCCGACGACATCCGCTGGATCCGCAGCTACGTCCTCTCGGAGGACGCCGGCGGGCTCGGCACCGTCTGCATCTACGAGGCGTCCAGCCCGGAGAAGATCCGCGAGCACGCCGACCGCGCCGACCTGCCCGTGACGGAGATCATCCCGATCGCGGACACGGTCGTCGTCCGGCCGGATCCCGCGGCCTAGCGCTAGACCGGCGCCGGGGCGGGCGCGAGCTCGCCGCGGAGCCGGATCAGGAGGGCCTCGAGGGCGAGCGACGTCGTGACCTGCAGCTCCTCGGCGTCCCGCCACGCGGCGCGCACGAGCTCGCAGGCGCGCTCGGCACCGGTCATCCGCTCGGTCGTCGCGTCCTCGCGCAGCTCGGCGAGCCGGTCGACGTGTACGGCCGCCGGCTCCGCGCCGGCCGCGACGACGAGAAGGTCGCGGTACCACCATTCGAGCTCCTCGAGCAGCGACAGGAGCTCCTCGCGCTCGGCGCCCCGCTGGGCGCGGCGGACGTACTGCTCCGACTCGCGTCCGGTCAGCTCGAGCGTCTCGACGCGCGCCTCCGCCGCCGCCTTCGCCTCGGTGCCGCGCTCGGCGATGCCGGCGAGGAGCGCATCCGTCGCGTCCGACGTGTCGAAGCCGGGATCGGTGTAGACGGCGCGCGCGACGCGGATCAGCTCGTTCCGCCGCCGCGCCGCCGCCGGATCGAGCAACTGCAGCGCGCGGCCGAGCCGTCCGCCCGCGACGCGGGCGAGCGCGGTCAGCTCCTCCTCCCCGAGCTGCGGCGCGTGCGCCTCGAGCGCCGCGCGGACAGCCGGCTCGGAGAGACGCCGGAACGGGACGATCTGGCAGCGCGAGCGGATCGTCTCGGGCAACGGGCCGAGGCGCTCCGCCACGAGGACGATGACCGCGTACGGCGGCGGTTCCTCGAGATCCTTGAGCAGCGCGTCGGCCGCGTCCTCGTTGAGGGAGTCGGCGCCGAAGACGAGGTAGACCCGCCGGTCCGCCTCGAACGGCCGCATGTGGAGGTCGCGGCGGAGCTCGCGGACGTCGTCGATCCGGATCTGCTCGCCGAGCGGCTCGAGGAGGTAGAGGTCGGGATGGCTGCCGCGCTCGACGCGCGCCTGGTCGCCGAGCAGCTCGCCGGCGAAGAGCCGCGCGAGCGCCCGCTTCCCGACGCCCGCCGGCCCGTGGAAGAGGTAGGCGTGCACCGGGGCCTCCTGCAACGCGGCCGTGAGAAGCCGCTTCGCCTCGTGCTGCTCAGGAACGCTCTCGAAGCTGCTCATGCACCTCCCTCGCGATCTCGGCCGGCGGTCGCGCCGCGTCGATCGTGACGATCCTCTCCGGAAACCGCGCCGCGAGCTCGCGGTAGGCGGCGTCGACCTTCGCCTGCAGCGCGTCGCCCTCCCGCTCGAGCCGGTCGGCGTCCGTCCAGCGCGCCGCCGCGAGCTCGGGATCGAGCAGGAGGAGAAACGTCACGTCCGGGAGCAGCCCGGCCGTCGCGGCGAGGTTGAGCTCGAGTACCTCGTCGACGCCGAGGCCCCGGGCGACGCCCTGGTAGGCGAGCGAGGAGTCGACGTAACGGTCGCAGACGACGGTCGCGCCGCGGGCGAGCGCAGGGCGGATCACCTCCTCGACGTGCTGCGCGCGGGACGCCGCGAAGAGAGCCGCCTCCGCCCGCGCGCCCATCGCCGGGCCGTCGAGGAGCAGCTCGCGGATCCGCTCGCCGAGCTCCGTCCCGCCCGGCTCGCGCGTCAGGACGACCTCGCGTCCTTCGCCGGCGAGCGACTCGCGGAGCAGCTCCGCCTGCGTCGACTTGCCCGAGCCGTCGGCTCCCTCGAAGGTCACGAACACAGCGGGCCTACGATACGGCGCGATGCGGGCGATCGTGACCGGGGGAGCGGGGTTCATCGGCTCGCACGTCGCCGACGCACTGCTCGCGCGCGGGGACGACGTCCACGTCGTCGACAACCTCTGGAGCGGTCGCCGCGAGAACGTCGGAGCGGGAGCCGAGCTCCACGAGCTCGACGTCCGGGACGAGGCGCTCGTCGAGCTGACGCGCGACGTCGAGCCGGAGGTCGTCTTCCACCTCGCCGCGCAGTCCGACGTCGGTACGTCCGTCGAGCGTCCCGCTTTCGACGCCGACGTGAACGTCGTGGGAACCGTCCGCACGCTCGAGGCGGCGCAGGCGGCGGGCGCCCGCGTCCTCTTCTCCTCGACGGGCGGCGCGATCTACGGGGAGTGCGAGCGCCCCGCGCGCGAGGACGACGAGCGGCTGCCGCTCTCGCCCTACGCGGCGTCGAAGCTCGCGGGCGAGGAGTTCCTCGCGATGTGGAACCGGCTGCACGGGACGAGCCACACGACGCTCCGGCTCGGCAACGTCTACGGGCCGCGCCAGCTGCCGAAGCTCGAGGGAGGAGTCGTCGCGATCTTCCTCGACCGGCTGCGCGCCGGCCGCGAGACGGAGATCTTCGGGGACGGGGAGCAGACGCGCGACTTCGTCTACGTCGGCGACGTCGTCGCCGCCTTCCTCGCCGCGGCCGAGCGGCCGGCCGGCCTCTACAACGTCGCAAGCGGCACCGGCACGAGCGTCCTCGAGCTCCACCGTCTCTGCACCGCGGCCGCCGGCTCGGAGCAGGAGCCGCGCTTCTCGCCGGCCCGCCCCGGCGACCTGATCCACAGCGTGCTCGACCCGGGCCGTGCGGAACGCGAGCTCGGCTGGCGCCTCGAGACGACGCTCCCGGACGGGCTCGCGAAGACCTGGGCCGCGACGTAGCAGGAGCCGGCGGCCGCCCGGCGAACCGGGACCGGCCGTGGAGCACGCTCATCCCGTCAACGGCCCGTTCTCGTGGCGCGGCGCCGCGCTCGCCGTCGCGCTCGTCGGCGTCGTCGTCCTCGCCGGCTTCGGCGGCATGGCCCTCCTCCACCACCTATCCGCTCGAGCCACCTCCGGTCGTCTGACGACAGGACACGCCCGGACCGGAAAGGCCGCAGCCGACACCCGGCTCGTCCCCCGCTCCCGCACCTTCGTCCTCGTCCTCAACGGGAACGGATTCAACGGCGCGGCCGGGAACCTCGCGACGAGGCTCGCCGGCCTCGGCTACGCCCACGCCATCCCGACCGACGCGCCGAACACGGCGTACGCGGTCTCGCTCGTCCTCTTCCGGCCGGGCTGGGAGAACGAGGCGAAGCGCCTCGCGAAGGACGCCCACATCGCCGCCATCGCCCCGCTCGACGGCCGCGTCGCCCGCGAATACGCGCACGTGCAGCTCGTCGCGATCGTCGGCGGCTAGCCGCTTTCGGGCACACCTCCTCTTCCGTCCGACACGGGGTCTAGCGTGCGGTCCCCCGTCGGAGGGATCGCGTGCCGACGGACAGCCGCAGAAGGGCTTTCGGCCACTACAGTTTCGGGAGGGGAAGATGGCTAGCGTCGAGCAGGTTCCGGGCACCGAAGAGACGACCGCCGAGGTCGTCAACACCGTCGTCGAGGAGGGGGCTCGGCTCGGCGTCAAGCGCTTCTTCACGATCCCCGGACGGGATCCGTTCGACGAGATCGAGTGGGAGACGCGCGACGCGGTCATCCCCGGCCGCGACGGGCCGGCGTTCGAGCAGCGCGGCGTCGAGTTCCCGAAGTTCTGGTCGCAGACGGCGACGAACATCGTCGCGCAGAAGTACTTCCGCGGCCGGCTCTCCTCCCCCGAGCGCGAGTCGAGCGTCAAGCAGATGATCGGCCGCGTCGTCGACACCGTCGTCGCCTGGGGCAAGCAGGGCGGCTACTTCGCCGACGCCGACGAGGCCGACACGTTCGAGGCGGAGCTAAAGGCGATCCTCGTCAACCAGTACGCCTCCTTCAACTCGCCCGTCTGGTTCAACGTCGGCTTCGAGGAGACGCCGCAGTGCTCGGCGTGCTTCATCCTCTCGATCGACGACTCGATGGAGGCGATCCTCGACTGGATCCGCCGCGAGGGCGTCATCTTCCGGGGCGGCTCGGGCTCGGGCGTCAACCTCTCGCGCCTCCGCTCGTCGAAGGAGCAGCTCTCGAAGGGCGGCCACGCCTCCGGGCCGGTCTCCTTCATGCGCGGCGCCGACGCCTCTGCCGGCACGATCAAGTCCGGTGGCAAGACGCGGCGCGCCGCGAAGATGGTCGTCCTCGACGTCGACCACCCGGACATCGAGGAGTTCATCTGGTGCAAGGCCAAGGAGGAGAAGAAGGCGCGCGTCCTCGAGGCGGCGGGCTACGACATGTCGCTCGACTCGCCCGACTGGGCCTCGATCCAGTACCAGAACGCGAACAACTCCGTCCGCGTCAGCGACGCCTTCATGGAGGCGGCGACGAAGGACGAGGAGTTCAACCTCACCGCCCGCACCGACGGCACCGTCCTCGACACCGTCGAGGCGCGCGACCTGCTCCGGCAGATCGCGGCGGCGGCGTGGGAGTGCGCGGATCCGGGCGTCCAGTACGACACGACGATCAACTCGTGGCACACGCTCCCGAACACCGGCCGGATCAACGCCTCGAACCCGTGCTCCGAGTACATGTCGATCGACGACTCGGCGTGCAACCTCGCGTCGCTCAACCTCATGAAGTTCCGGCGGGAGGACGGCGAGCTCGACGTCGACGCGTTCGAGCACGCCTGCGACGTCGTCTTCCTCGCCCAGGAGATCCTCGTCGGCTACTCGTCGTATCCGACGCCCGAGATCGGCCGGAACGCGAAGCGGTTCCGCCAGCTCGGGCTCGGCTACGCGAACCTCGGCGCGCTGCTCATGGCGCGGGGGCTGCCGTACGACTCCGACGAGGGACGCGCGTACGCGGCGGCGATCACCGGCCTGATGACGGGCCGCGCCTACCGCAAGTCGGCGGAGATCGCAGCGCGGATGGGGCCGTTCGACGGCTACCAGACCAACCGCGCGCCGATGATCGGCGTGATCGCGAAGCACCGTGCGGCGGTCGGGAACATCGAGCACTCCGACTCCGTCCCGGCCGACCTGCTCGGCCACTGCCGCAAGGCGTGGGACGACGCGCTCGACCTCGGCGAGATCCACGGCTTCCGGAACGCGCAGGCGACCGTGCTCGCCCCGACCGGGACGATCAGCTTCATGATGGATTGCGACACGACCGGCGTCGAGCCCGACTTCTCGCTCGTGAAGTCGAAGAAGCTCGTCGGCGGCGGCGAGATCACGATCGTCAACAAGACGGTGCCGATGGCGCTCGAGCGGCTCGGCTACGCGCCGACCGAGGTCGAG
>DASRED010000038.1:0-15175 GCA_035652255.1 Gaiellaceae bacterium
AGCAGTACACGCGCAACATGGTCACCGGCGCCTCGACCGCCGACTGCGCGCTGATCCTGCTCGACGCTCGGAGGGGCGTGCTCACGCAGACGCGGCGCCACAGCTACCTCGTGCACCTGCTCGGGATCCGCCACGTGGCCATCGCCGTGAACAAGATGGATCTCGTCGGGTACTCGGAGGAGCGGTTCCGGGAGATCGAGCGCGAGTACGGTGCATTCGCCGAGCAGCTCGGACTCCAGGAGTTCACGCTGATCCCGGTCTCGGCGCTCCGCGGAGACAACGTGATCGAGCGCTCCTCGGAAATGCCCTGGTACGGCGGGCCGACGCTGATGGAGTACCTCGAGAGCGTGGAGATCGACCAGGAGCGGATGCAGGACGCGCCGTTCCGGCTGCCGGTGCAGTGGGTGAACCGGCCGAGCTCCGACTTCCGCGGCTTCGCCGGGACGGTCGCCGGCGGCCAGGTCGCGCCCGGCGACCGCGTCGTCGTCCTGCCGGCGGGGCGCGAGACGACCGTCGGGCGCGTCGTCGCCTTCGAGGGCGATCTCGATCGCGGCGTTGCCGGTCAGGCAGTGACGCTGACGCTCGCCGACGAGATCGACGTCAGCCGCGGCGACGTCATCGCAGCGGCGGATGCTCCCGCGCCCGTCAGCCAGCAGTTCGAGGCGACCGTCGTCTGGATGGCGGAGGAGCCGCTCCTGCGCGGCCGCACGTATCTGATGCGCGTCGGGACGCAGACGGTGCCCGCGACCGTCGCGCCGATCCGCTACAAGCTCGACGTCGACACCCTCGACCAGATCGCGGCGACGCAGCTCGACCTCAACGAGATCGGCGTCGTCCAGGTCGAGCTCGGGCAGCCGGTCGCGTTCGACCCGTACGTCGAGAACCGCGACACGGGCGGCTTCATCCTCATCGACCGGATCACGAACCACACCGTCGGCGCCGGGCTGCTCGGGCGCGCGCTCATGCGCAGCGAGAACGTCCGGCTGCAGGAGCTCGAGGTCGACCGGGAGGCGCGCGCTGGGTTGAAGGCGCAGCGTCCGTTCGTCATCTGGCTGACCGGGTTGCCGGGCGCGGGCAAGTCGTCGGTCGCGAACGCGCTCGAGTCGCGGCTCTTCGCCGACGGCCGCCACACCGTCCTCCTCGACGGCGCGAACCTCCGGCGCGGCCTCTCGAAGGATCTCAGCTTCACCGACGCCGACCGGGCGGAGAACAACCGCCGGGCCGGCGAGGTGGCGCGGCTGATGACGGACGCCGGGCTGATCGTCATCGCCGCCTTCGTCTCGCCGTTCCGCGCCGACCGCGAGACGGCGCGCTCCCTCTTCGACGAGGGCGAGTTCGTCGAGGTCTTCGTCGACCTGCCGGCGGAGCTCGCCGTCCAGCGCGACACGACGGGCCTCTACGCGAAGGCGCAGACCGGCGGCGTCATCAACCTCACCGGCGTCGACTCGACCTACGAGCCGCCGGAGGAGCCCGACCTGCGCCTCGACATGACCGAGCTCGACATCGAGGCGGCCGCCGACCGCGTGCTCGCGCTCCTCCACGAGCGCAACCTCTTGTCGTGACCTGGCAGTTCACCCTGACCGGGCTCGGGCTCGGGCTGATCGTCGGCCTGACCGGCGTCGGCGGCGGCTCGCTGATGACGCCGATCCTGATCATCGTCTTCGGCTTCAAGCCGACGTATGCCGTCGGGACGGACATCTTCCACGGCGCGATCTTCAAGTCGTTCGGCGCCGCCCGGCACCGGCGGCTCGGGACGGTGCACGGGCACCTGACGCTGTGGCTGTTCCTCGGCTCCGGCCCGTTCGCGATCGTCGGCGTCGTCCTCTCCTGGGTGATCCGGAACCAGATCAGCAACGCGCAGACGATCCTCAGCTACGTGATCGGCGCCGCGCTGATCGGCGGCGGCGGCGGCTTCCTCGCCAAGTCGTTCGTGACGCGCGGAGCGCAGGGGAGCGAGCTGCCGTTCATCATGAGCCACCGCGACAAGGCGCTCGCGATCGCCACGGGAGCCGTCTTCGGCTTCATCGTCGGGCTCACGTCCGTCGGCAGCGGGACGTACTTCGGCCTCGTGATGGTGCTCGCCTACCCGCTGACGATGCCGCGCGTCGTCGGGACGGACATCTTCCACGCCGCCGCGCTGCTCTGGATCGCCGGCGTCGGGCACCTGATCATCGGCGACGTCGATCTCCACGCGACCGCCTGGCTGCTCCTCGGTTCGGTGCCGGGGATCCTCATCTCGAGCCGCTACACGCTGAAGGTGCCGGAGCTGACGATTCGCGGCGGACTGGGCGGGATCCTGATCATCAGCGGGCTCAAGCTCCTCAACGTCCCGTACGCGAATTGGGTGCTCGGAGCAGGCCTCGCGGTGCTCATCGTCGCGCTCGCGATCTACACGGCGATCGCGATGAGCAGCCATCCGAACGCCTCGCCCGGACGGGCCTAATCGTTTCCTTAGGCGGCGACCCGTAGAATCGTCCCGCTTTGCAGCGGGTTCTCTCGACGGTCACGCTCCTGGGCCTGCTGGTGGCCACCGCTGCCGCCTTCGCGATCACCGAGCACCTCAAGCTGATCAGGAATCCGATCTCCGGCGCGAAGGTCACGAGCGCCTTCTCGCCGGTCTGCGGCTGCGCGACGGCGAGGGCGGAGATCCGGATCAAGCTCCGCCACGCCGGCCGCGTGACCGTGACGGTCGAGGACTCGTCGCGCCGGCAGGTCGCGACGCTCGCCACCGACCTTCGCGAGCCGAAGGGGTTCGTCACCTTCTACTGGGACGGGCACACCGGCTCGGGCACGGTCGTCCCGAACGGCACGTACCACGCGCAGGTGAAGGTCGTGAACGCGCGCCGCACCATCCTCCTGCCGGACAAGATCGTCGTCGACACGACGGCGCCGGCCGTGCTCTCGGCGACCGACGGGAACGGCCTGCTCGTCCCGCTCGGCGCGAAGCACGCGATCACGATCGACTACGTCCTCAGCGAGGACGCGCATCCGGCGGTCTACCTCGGCGGCACGCGGATCATCCTCGGGCAACACACCCGGCAGCGCGGCGCGATCAAGTGGAACGGCCTCCACCACGGGACACCGCTTCCCGCGGGCCGGCACGTCCTCGAGATCGGCGCGGTCGACCTCGCCGGGAACGTCACGCCCGCGAGCGCCCGCAAGCGCGTCGTCGTCGTGCTCCGTGACATCGCGCTCGCCGAGTCGCAGGTTCACGTCCAGGCGGGGGCGCGCTTCTCGATCCGCGTCCAGAGCACCGCCGCGACCTACACGTGGCGCCTCGCCGGCAAGAGCGGCACGGCGCACGGGAAGGTGTTGAGCCTGCGCGCGCCGGCGAGGCACGGCACCTACAAGCTCGTCGTCGTCGGCGCCCATCGCGCCCGCGCCACCGCGACCGTGATCGTGGGTGCGCGGTGATCGGCCTCGCGCGGCTCGCCGCGCCGATCGCGTGCCTCGGTCTCGCCGTCCTCCTCCTCGCCAGGACGCGCCGGAACCGGATCGCGGGTCTCGGCTACGCCGCGGTCGGGACGGCTCTGCTCGCCGCTTCGCTCAAGCCGGGCGCCGCGGGAGACGTCGCAGTCGCGGTGATCGGGATCCTCGTGCTCGGCGCAGGGCTCGCGTGGCTGTTCTCCCGCGAGCCGTGGCTCGTCGCCTATCTCACGCTCGGCTGCATCCCGGTCCAGGTGCACTTCCTCCACCACCAGCTGCTCGCGCCGCTCTACGTCGTCGCCGCGGGAGCGGCGTTCAACCTGCTGCGCGAGCTCGTCCAGGGGGACGTGCGTGTCAGGGAGTTCGGGCTCGCGACAAGGCCGCTCGCGCTCTATCTCGTCTGGCTCGGGCTCTCGCTCGGCTGGACGGTCGACGTCCGCAACGGCGCGCTCGACATCCTCGGCGTCTATCTCCCGTTCGCGATCCTCGCCCTCGCGATCGCGCGGCTGCCGTGGGACTCGCTGCGCGTGAAGCTGCTCTACGGCGAGCTCGTCGCGATGGCGCTCGTCTTCGTCGCAGTCGGCGTCTACCAGTACGAGACGCGCAACCTCTTCGAGAACCCGAAGCTGATCACCGCGAACTCGTACGCGGCCCTGTTCCGGGTCAACTCGGTGTTCTACGACCCGTCGGTCTACGGCCGTTTCCTCGTCGTCGCGCTCATCCCGACGACGGTCCTGATCGTGCGGGGACGCTCGCTCCGAGCCGGCCTCGCCGCGCTCGCCTTCGCGGTCGTCGCCTGGATCGGGTTGCTGATCTCGTTCTCCCAGTCGAGCTTCACCGCCCTGTTCGTCGCCGTGTTCTGCCTGTCCGCGATCGTGTGGCGCTGGAAATCCCTCGCGATCCTCGTCGCCGCGCTCGTCCTCATCGCGGGCGGCGCGGTCGCCCAGCCGAGTCTCGTCCAAGCGCTGCGCCACCACGGCGTCTCGGAGATCAACAAGCTCGCGAGCGGCCGCGGCAGCCTGATCTACAACGGGATCCTGATCGCGAGGGCCCATCCCGCGATCGGCGTCGGCGTCGGCGGCTTCTCGCACGCGTACTCGAAACGGACGGGGCGAACGCCGCGCAAGAGCGCCTCCCACAACACGCCCGTCACCGTGGCCGCGGAGGGCGGCGCGATCGGCTTCATCCTCTACGCATGGCTCGTCATCGCGATGCTGCGCCGGGCCTTCCGGCGGATCGACCGGTCGCTGCTCGGGGACGCGTCGCTCGCGGTCGCTCTCGCGCTCGTCGCGATCTTCATCCACTCGAACGCGTACAACGACTTCTTCGAGGATCCGACGACGTGGACGGTGATGGGCCTGATCGCCCTCACGGCGACGGCGCGGCGCGCGCGTTCAGCGATGATTCAGCCGTGATCGAGACCTGGAGGAAGGCGCTCGTCCTCGCGCCGCACACGGACGACGGCGAGTTCGGCTGCGGCGGGACGATGACGCGGCTCGTCGAGGCCGGCTGCGAGGTGCGCTACGTCGCGTTCTCGATCGCGACGCGCTCCTTGCCGCCGGGCTTCCCGCCCGACACGCTCGCGAAGGAGGTCGCGGCTGCGACCGCCGAGCTCGGCATCCCGCCGGAGTCGCTGACGGTGCACGACTTCGACGTCCGCACGTTCCCCGAGCGGCGCCAGGACATCCTCGAGCTCCTCGTCGCGCTGTGGGAGGAGTGGCAGCCGGACGTCGTCTTCCAGCCGAGCCTCCACGACGTCCACCAGGATCATCGCACCGTCGCCGAGGAGGGGCTGCGCGCCTTCAAGCGGACGACGATCCTCGGCTACGAGATCCCGTGGAACAACTTCGACTTCGAGTACCAGTGGTACGTCGCGCTCGAGGAGAAGCACGTCGAGCGGAAGATCGCGGCGCTCGAGCACTACGCGTCGCAGCAGCACCGCCGCTACGCGAACGCCGAGTACGTCCGCAACCTCGCGCGGATGCACGGCGTCAACGTGAACCGCGAGTACGCCGAGGTGTTCCAGGTGTACCGCGTGATCGCGTAGCGGCGCCCGCTGCGGAGCGTCCCCGATGCGGGGTGCCGCTCGGCGCCCGAGAGCTTCGCTCTAGGCGCCGGCCGGCGGGGGCGGCGGCCCGTGGCGGACCATCCCGAGCTCCGCTTCGACCGCCTTGATCTTCTCCGGCGGGACGCGCGGCCCGTCCGGCGGCGGCTGGAGCCACGGCCAGAGCGCCGGCTCGGCGAGTCCTTTCACGTAGTCCTCGACACCGGCGGGAGTGCTGAGGAACAGCATCGTCGCGGTGTCGGACTCGACCCGGAACGTGTGCGGCGTCCCGCCGGGCGCGAACGCCACCATCCCGGCTCCGCCGCGCTGCGCGCAGGCCGACACCCAGCCGGGCGGCTCGCTCTCGTCGGCGGCGAGCTCCGGCTCGACGATCCACGCGGTGACCTCCCCATCGAGGACGTAGAAAGTCTCGTCCTGCGGATGGGAGTGGAGAGGCGGTGCCGCGCCGTGCGGCAGCACGCCTTCCCACAGCCCGAAGCGGCCGTCCGTCTGCGAGCCGTCGAGCTTCAAGCGCGCGAGCGTGCCGAGGAACCAGAGCGGCTCCGGGTGCCCGACGACGACCCGTCCACGCGCGGTCACGTCGCGTCGACCGAGCCGATCCCGATCCAGGTCAGGCCCTGCTCGCCGGCCACCATCTGTCGGCGGGACTCGGGTGCGCAGTAGACGAAATGCCCGGGCTGCAGCGGGATCTCCTCGCCGTCGATCCGCAGCACGCCGCCGCCGGCGATCACCGCGTAGACCTCTTCCTCGCCGTTGGCCGAGTGATCGTGCTCCGGCCCTTCCTGTCCGGCGGGCAACTCGAGCTGGTTGATCTTGAAGCCGGCCACGCCGAGCGGACCGGTCAACGGCCGGAAGACGCCGTGGCTCGCCTCGACGTCGCTTGCGTGAATCACCTGCGATCCCATTGCTCCTCCTCTCGTAGTCGGAAGACCCTAGGCCACCGGGTGCGAACGCGTCCAGAGCGGCGAGGCCTGGACGGCGAAGGTCGTCGCGTTCCAGCTGCGGTAGAGGAGCCGGAAACGGGCCAGCTCGCGGCGGCCGCGGGCTGTCGGGTAGCGGCCTGACGGGTCGAGAAGGTCGTAGCCCGAGCTACGCAGGACGTCTCCGGCGACGTCCTCGAAGGCGCGCGCGTCCGTTGCGGGCATCTCCTCGCGCCAGTTGCGGACGTTCGGGGTTGGAGGCTGCGCGAGGCGCTGGTGCTCCGGCAGGTTCGAGACGTCGACCTTGCCGGCGTACTCGACCATCTCCGGCTCCCAGGGCAGCGATGCGAACTCGCAGATCCGCTGCAGCTCGCGCGCGGGGTCGGCGACGAGATCCTCGTAGCGCAGCTCCAGATAACGCTCCCCGGCCCGGCGGCCCAGCGCGCGCGCCGCGTCGATCTCCACCGCCCAGCGCGCCGCGAACTGCGCGACGGTGTGCGGCTGCGCCCACGTCGTGCCGGAGAACCCCTCCGGCAGCGCGAGGAACGAGAGCGCCGCGTCGCGGCCGTCCCGAACGAGATGAACCCACAGCGCGTCCGGGAAGAGCCGCTCGAGCAGCTGCAGGTGCTGCATGTAGAGCGGCGTCTTGTCGCCCCAGCGCGGCTTGCCGTTCTTCGTGGCGTACGTCTCGAAGATCGCGGCGATCGCCTCGCCGCTCGTCATCCTGTCGCGGAGGCGCGGGCGAACGTCCTCCGCCGTGAGACCCCACTCGCGCAGCCGCGGCAGCCGGCGCAGATCCTCGTAGAACGCATCCGCCTTCACGCTCCCGCGGTGCCGCCGGGCGAGCGGGAGCATGAAGAACGACTCGTCCGGGATCGCGAGCTCCGGGTTGCGGTCGAGCATTACCCGCAGCAGCGTGGTGCCGGAGCGGCCCACGCCGAGAACGATCAGAGGAGGCGCCATGGCGGCACGCTAGAGGTTGGCGTGGTGTGGCGTCGCCACGTGGCGTGGGTTGGCGACGCCACACCACAAATCCCTGCAAATCAGCGGGTCCCCTGGTCGCCACCGTGCACGAAAGGTGAGCGGGAGTGTGACGGAACGTCAGAGAACGAGCTCGGCCATCGTCTGCAGCGCCTCGGGCTGAGGCGAGCCGACGACGATCGACGTCACCGGTGTCTCGCGCCAGGCGGCGAGCCGCTCGCCGATCCGCTCCTTCGGCCCGACGAGCGCGACCGCGTCGACGAGCTCGTCCGGCACCGCAGCGATCGCCTCGCGCTGCTTGCCGCCGAGGTAGAGCTGTTGGATCTCCTCGGCCGCGTCTTCCCAGCCGTAGCGCTGCACGAGCGCGTTGTAGAAGTTCTTCCCCTTCGCACCCATCCCGCCGATGTACAGCGCGAGGTACGGCTTGAGCGAGTTCCGGAGCGACTCGACGTCGTCGCCGACGAGAACGCTGACGGTCGCTGCGATCTCGAAGCCCGGCTTCGCGGCGGCGATGCTCTCGCCGAAGGCGGCGTCGAAATGATCGGGATCGACGAAGAGGGGCAGCCAGCCGTCCGCGATCTCGGCCGCGAGGGCGACGTTCTTCGGACCGAGCGCGGCGAGGTAGATCGGAATGTCGGCGCGCAGCGGCCGGAGCATCAGCTTGAGCGGTTTCCCGAGCCCGGTCGCGCCGGGGCCGTCCCACGGGATCGTGTAGTGCTCGCCGGCGTGCTCGACGACCTCGCGCCGCAACGCCGCACGCACGATCTCGACGTACTCCCGCGTCTTGCCGAGCGGCTTCCCCCACCGCTCGCCGTGCCAGCCCTCCACCACTTGCGGGCCGGACGTGCCGAGCCCGAGGAGGAACCGGCCGCCGGAGAGCAGGTCGAGCGTCGCGGCCGTCATCGCCGTGTTCGCCGGGGTGCGGCCGGGGATCTGCATGATCGCCGAGCCGAGCTTGATCGTCTCCGTCACGGCGGCCATGTACGCGAGGACGGACACGGCGTCCGTTCCCCAAGCCTCCGCCGCCCAGACCGAGTCGAAGCCGAGCCGCTCCGCCTCCTGCACGAGCGGCGCGAGGTCGGCGGGATTCGTGCCCGGCGGCGCGTAGCCGAGGTTGAGGCCGAGCTTCACTCCGGGATCCTACGGGCGTAGGCTCGAAGCGATGGTCGCCCTCATCGCGCTCGTCGCCGTGCTCCACCTGACGGCGGCGGAGAACAACAAGCTGTTCACGGTCACGCCGCGGACCCCGATCGTCGTCACGCTCCCCTCGAACGCGAGCACGGGCTACCACTGGAAGCTCACCGTGATCCCCGCCGGCGGGATCGTCCGCTCCGTCTCCCACCGCTACGTCGCGCCGAAGAGCAACCGCCCGGGTGCTCCGGGGAAGGAGATCTGGCGCTTCCGCGCCGCCGGGAAGGGCGGCACAGTCCTCGGCCTCGGCTACGTGAGGTCGTGGCAGGCGCACAAACCGGCTCGCAGGTTCGTCGTCAAGATTCGCGTCCGCTAGGCTCGTCGGCCCGCCATGGCACATCCCGAACTCGCAGCGGAACAGGCCTACGTCGACAACGCGTACGAGCAGCTCGACCGGATGCGGTCGACGGTCGAGCGCACCCAGGACGCGATGGCGACCGAGTGGGCAGCGCTCAACATGGAGGCCTGGGCGAAGCGCCGCATGCAGACGTTCGAGGACGCCGAGCGCGGTCTCGTCTTCGGCCGCCTCAGCCTCGACGCGAACCCGCGGCCGCTCTACGTCGGCCGCCGCTGGGTCACGAACGAGCAGCAGGAGTCGCTCGTCGTCAACTGGCAGGCGCCCGCGGCGCGTCCCTTCTACACCGCGACGCCGCAGGAGCCGCACGGCGTCACGCAGCGCCGCCGCTTCCGCGCGAGCGGGCGGAAGCTCCTCGACATCTCCGACGAGTCGCTCGACGGCAGCGCAGTCGAAGGCGCCGCGGTCTCGGACTTCCTCCTCGAGGAGCTCGAGCGCCGCCGTGACGCGCGGATGCGCGACATCGTCGCGACGATCCAGTCCGACCAGTACCGGCTGATCACGGCGGAGCCGGACGGCGCGCTCGTCGTCCAAGGAGGCCCCGGCACCGGCAAGACGGCGGTCGGCCTCCACCGCGCCTCGTGGCTCCTCTACACGTACCGGGAGCGGCTCCGGCGGGTCCTCGTCGTCGGCCCGAACCCCACCTTCATGGAGTACGTCTCGCAGGTGCTCCCGACCCTCGGCGAGGAGGCGGTCGAGCAGCGCGCCGTGACCGAGCTCGTCGACCGCGTCACGGTCACCCGCGAGGAGGAACCGGACGTCGCGCGTCTCAAGGGCGACCCCCGCCTACGGGAGGTTGTCGCGCGCGCCGTCGAGCTTGCCGTCGTGCCGGCGCCGGAGGAGCTCTACTCGCGCGTCGACGGCGTCTACATCCGCGTGCGCGAGCGCGACGTCGCCGAGCTCCTCGACGAGGCGCTCGAGGCGGGCGCACCGCTCGGGCTCGCCCGCGAGCGGTTCCGGATGGGCGTCCTCCGCCGCTTCTACGAGCGTTACGGCGAGCTGCTCGGCCCGCAGGCGTTCCGCAGCTTCGACGAGCTCGAGCGCGGCCTCCGCACGGGAGGCTTCCTGACGCGCTGGCTCGACCGCGTTCTGCCGCTGCCCCAGCCGGAGAAGCTCGTCGCGCGACTGCTCACCTCGCCGGCGGCGCTCGAGGCCGCGTCGGTGGGGGTCCTCGACGCCGCCGAGCGGAAGCTCCTCCTCCGCGACCGGCCGCGCCGCGTCGGCGACCTCCGCTGGAGCGACCACGACGTGCCGCTCCTCGACGAGGCCCGGACGCTGCTCGACGGCGCCCCGCGCTCCTACGGCCACGTCATCGTCGACGAGGCGCAGGATCTCTCGCCGATGCAGCTGCTCGCGATCTCGCGCCGCGCGCTCGACGGCTCGCTCACGATCCTCGGCGACGTCGCGCAGGCGACCGGCCCCGTCGTCTACCGGCGCTGGGAGGAGCTCGTGCCGTATCTGCCGGACGAGGCGGAGCTCGAGATCGAGGAGCTGCGCCACGCCTACCGCGTCCCGGCCGAGATCATGGACTTCGCGCTGCCGCTCCTCGACGTCATCGCGCCCGAGGTCGAGCCGCCGCTCGCGTACCGCAAGGGAGGCGACCCGCCGCGGCTCGTGCGCGTCGCCGAGGACAAGCTGCTCGAGACGGCGCTGAGCGAGGCGATCCGGCTCGAGGATCTCGGCGGGCTGCTCGCGGTGATCGTGCCGCGCGGCCTGGGCGTCGACGACGACTTCCCGTTCCCGATCCTCACGCCGCGCCAGGCGAAGGGCCTCGAGTTCGACCACGTCGTCGTCGTCGAGCCGGCCGCCATCGCGGAGGCTGCATACGCCGTCGGCGAAGCCGACGGCGTGCGGCCGGTAGACCCCGCCGGAGGCGGCGGTGGCGACGGCGACCGCGGGCTCCGCGAGCTCTACGTGGCACTGACGCGCCCGACGAAGACGCTCGTCGTCGTCCATGCGCGACCCATGCCTGCGCCGCTCGGGTAGCGTCGGCCCCATGCGGACGCGCTCTCTCGGCAACGGCGGCCCGGAGGTCTCGGTCGTCGGGCTCGGCACGAACAACTTCGGCCGGCGCTGCGACTACGAGCAGACGCTCGCCGTCATCGACGCCGCGCTCGACGCAGGCGTGACGCTCTTCGACACCGCCGACATCTACGGCCAGGGGATGAGCGAGGAGTACATCGGCCGCGCGCTCGACGGCCGCCGCGACGCGGTCGTCCTCGCCACGAAGTTCGGGATGAAGATGGACGAGCGCCCCGACGACGCGCCCGGCCGCCCCGAGTACATCCGCTGGGCGATCGAGGGCTCGCTCCGCCGCCTCCGCACCGACGCGATCGACGTCTACCAGCTCCACCAGCCTGATCCGTCGACGCCGATCGAGGAGACGCTCGGCACGCTGAACGAGCTCGTGGAGGAGGGCACGGTGCGCTGGACCGGCTGCTCGAACTTCACGGCCGCGCAGATCGAGGAGGCGGAGAACGTCTCCCGCGAGCGCGGCTTCGCGCGGTTCGTCTCCGTCCAGAACCAGTACTCGCTCGTCGAGCGCGAGCCAGAGGACGAGGTGCTGCCCACATGCGAGCGGCTCGGGCTCGGCTTCCTCCCGTACTTCCCGCTCGCGAGCGGGCTCCTCACCGGCAAGTACACGCGCGGCGAGGAGGCGACGGAGGGACGGCTCGCCGGGCAGGAGGTCGCCGACGAGCGCTGGGACAAGGCGGAGGCGCTGCAGGAGTTCGCCGACGCGCGCGGCGTCGCGCTCCTCGACGTCGCGATCGGCGGACTGCTCGCGCAGCCGGCGGTCTCGTCCGTCATCGCCGGCGCGACGAAGCCGGAGCAGGTGCGCGCGAACGTCGCCGCCGGCGCGTGGGAGCCGGGCGACGCCGACCTGGAGGAGCTGCGGGCGCTCCGCTGATCTCCGACGCGGGCCTCGGCGACGTGGCCGAGCTCCGCGTGATGTTCCGCGAGTACGCGGCCTGGATCGGCGACGACTTCTGGGTGAACGACTTCGAGGACGAGCTGGCGGCGCTGCCCGGCTACTACCACGCGCTCCTCGTCGCGCGCGACGGCGACGGCGGGCTCGTCGGCAGCGTCGCCGTGAAGCGGCTCCCCGACGGCTCCGCCGAGTTGAAGCGCCTCTACGTCCGGCCTGCCGTGCGCGGCACCGGCCTCGGCAAGAGGCTTGCCGCCGCCGCGGTCGAGCGGGCGCGCGAGCTCGGCTACACGACGATGCGCCTCGACACGCTGCCGCGGATGGAGGCCGCGCGCGGGATCTACGCCTCCCTCGGCTTCACCCCGAGCGAGGCGTACGTCGACCACCCGATCCCGGGCGTCCTCTTCTTCGAACGCCGTCTCTAGAACGCGACGACTACCATCGCGGCGTGCCCGGCACGCTTCGCAAGCTCCAGTGGTCGCTGCGCCGCCGCTATTCCGGCGTCCTCTGGCAGAACCCCGTCGTCAAGGCGCTCATGCCGCTCGTCGACGCCGCCGACAAGCTCGTGCGGCTCACCCGCGGTCTCGGGCATCTGCCGCCGTTCTCGGTGCGGATGCACGCAACGTCCGTCGTCGGCGAGTTCGGCGGCCGCCGCTGGGTGCGGAACGGGAAGCAGCTGACGCGGACGCTGACCGACCTCGGCCTCCAGCCCGGTCACCGGGTGCTCGAGATCGGCTGCGGGCCGGGCCGCCAGGCCCTCGCGCTCACGGGTTACCTCGAGGAGCCGGGCGGCTACGTCGGCTTCGACATCGACCCCCAGTCGATCCGCGCCTGCCGCGCGCAGCCGGCCCTCGCGAAGTTCGAGTTCCTGCTCGGCGACGTCGAGAACGAGGTCTACAACCCGGGCGGCGGGACGCGCGGCAGCGAGTACCGCTTCCCGTTCGACGACGACTCCTTCGACTTCATCTTCCTCGCCTCGGTCTACACGCACCTGCTCGAGGAGGACTGCGCGAACTACGCGAGCGAGATGCTCCGCCTCCTCAAGCCCGGCGGCACGGCGGCCGTGTCGACGTACCTGCAGGGCCCGCCCGTCCCCGGCCAGGCGCTGACGTTCCCGGGCCGGGTCGGAGCGGCGTACGTCGAGTATCCGGAGATCCCGACGAAGGTCGTCGGCTACGAGCTCGGGACGTTCGAGAGCTGGTTCGCGGGCGGCGACGTGACGGGAATGCGCGGCCGCTGGCGGAACGACGGCTCGGGCGAGCTTCGGGAATGGCAGGACTGGGTGGTCGTGCGCGTTCCGGCCGCTGCCTAGGAGCTCTTCCCGCCGCAGCTCGCGGTGATCGAGCCGTTGAAGTCGCTCTTGAGCTGCAGCTCGCCGGTGCCGCCGCTCGTCGTCGCTGCGCCGGTGCCGATCGCCCAGCCCGTTCCGGCCGCGCGGTTCGGGACGCGAAGCCGCAGCGGCTGCCCGCCGAGCCTGCACGTGACGACGTCGCCGGCCTCCAGCGCGCCGAACGGGAACGTCCGCGTCTCGCCGCGCTGGAGGACGATGTGCTTGGCCGGGCGGGCGTGGGCGGGAGGACGCACCTGGATCGACGGCGGCACGGGCGCCGAGACCGACGTCGCGGCTCCGCACTGGAACAGCAGCGCGGGCAGGAC
Source organism: Gaiellaceae bacterium (assembly GCA_035652255.1). GTDB lineage: Bacteria > Actinomycetota > Thermoleophilia > Gaiellales > Gaiellaceae > Palsa-739. The sequence continues at coordinate 13,521 of DASRED010000038.1, forward strand.
GAGGAACGGCGCGAGGTAGTTCACATCCGCAATCTACGCCGCGGCGACGTCGCCGAGGCGGTAGCGCAGGTCGTTCAGCCGCTCGTGCCAGTCGGGCGACAGCGCGGCGACGCACTTCATCGAGCGGCAGGCGAGCTCGACGAGCTCGTCCGGCGGGATCCCGTGCGTCTCCGCCCAGTCACGATCCTCGTCCGACAGCTCGTCCGGCGGCTCGCCGGCGGTGGAGGCCACGAGCTCGGCCGCGCGGATCGCGGGCTCCGCCGTCTCGTCGCTCGGGCGCTCGCACGCGGCGTTGAGCGTCTCCGCGAGCGACTGCCAGTCCAATGCGTCGGCCATCACGGGTCGTATTCCACCTGGTCGAAGAAGCGAAGCACGGTATGGCCGGGCCGGACGTTGCCCTGCAGCGCGCGCAGCTCGTCGTCGGTCGCCTCGCCGAGCGCCCGCTTGACCGCGAGCCAGGGGAGATTGAAGTTCTCCTGGATCATCATCGTCGAGATCCGCGGGTTGATCTCGATCACCTTCTCGCCCATGAACTGGATGCTGAAGAACCACTCGAGCCCGAACTCCTCGACGATCCGCGCGGAGGCGGCGACGAGCTCGGGCGCGTCGAGCGTGACGAAGAACATGCCGAGGCCGCAGCGCACCGACTCGCGCGTGCGCGTCGCCTGGAGGACGATCCGGCGGCCGTCGGCGATCCCGTCGACCGTCCGCTCGGGCTCCGTCAGGAACTCCATGACGAGGAGGTCAAGGCCGTCGTCCGGCAGCAGCTCGACCGCCTCCTCGAGCGTCATCGCGAGCGCGCCGGGCCTCTCGTAGAGGAGCTGGTGCGTCCGGTCGACGGTCGGGTCGAGGACGCGGAAGCCGCGCGAGCCGGAGGAGAAGGCCGGCTTGAAGCAGACGGGGTTGTCGGGATAGCCGAGCTCGCGGGCCGCGGCTTCGACTCCCGCCGCGCCGGTCACGCGGCGAAACTCCGGAGCGCCGGCGCCGATCCGGTGCAGCGCCTCGAAGGTCTCCGCCTTGTCGTTCGAGCGGCGCTCCGCCTCCGGCCCGCAGACCATCACCGGCACCGGGAACTCCTCGCGCCGTGCGGCGAGATGGGGGAGGTCGTGCGACGACTCGGGCAGGACGACGTCGACCTGCTCCCGCTCGACGAGATCGAGGATCGCGTCGGCGTAGCCGGGATCCTTGCCCGCCGGGACGAGGTGAAAGGCGTCGCAGAGATGGCGGCCGATGGCCCGGTCGGACATGTCCACGCCGACGAGCCGCACCTCGCGCTCGCCGTTCTCCTTGAGCGCGCGCAGGAGCCGGGCCGCTCCCGGTGCGCCGCACGCGGTGACGAGGATCGTCGTCACTTCCGGGCGAGCACCCACTGGAAGCGCTCCGGCCCGTCGGGCGACGCCCAGTCCACGACCTCGTCGCGCTCGATCGCGAAACCCGCCTCGCGGACGAGCCGCGAGTTCACTTCCGGCAGGTAGCTCGCGAAGAAGGTCGGAGCTCCGAGCCAGTCCCCGGTCCAGCCCGCGTTGTCCGACTGCCCGAACGCAGTCAGCAGCCGGCCACCCGGCACGAGCCATTCGTGGATCCGCCCGAGCAGCGGTGCGAGCAGCTCGCGGGGCACGTGGTTGAAGACGTAGAAGGACGCGACGGCGTCGAAC
>DASRED010000039.1:0-124282 GCA_035652255.1 Gaiellaceae bacterium
CCCGCGAAGCGCCGCTACGCCATCACGCCTGCGGGCGAACGCCTGCTCGACCACTGGGCCGAAGCCCTCCGTCGGTCGCAGGAACGAACCGCTCGCTTTCTCACACGTTACGAGGAGAGGAGGTGAACATGCACCACCGTCACCATGGCCGGGGCGGCCGCGGAGCGCGGATGCTCTTCCGCGGCGGCTTCCCGAGCCGCCATGAGCTGCTCGAGCGCTTGGAGTCCCATCAGCGCGACCTCGAGCAGCAGCTCGCCGACATCGCGGACGTGATCGCGCACCTGCGAGACCGCGACGAAGGGAGCCCCGAACCGCAGGTTTGACCGAACGGCGGGTACCTGGTACCGCGGTGCCAGGTACCGGTCTCTCCAGCTAGACCTTCGCCTCTTCCCGCTCGCGCTCCGTCTGCTCGATGATCTTCTGCGCCACGTGTGTCGGCACTTCCTCGTAGCGGAGGAAGTGCATCGCGTAATCGCCGCGGCCGCCGGTCATCGAGGTCAGAGCCTGGGAGTACGTGAGGATCTCGGCCATCGGCACCTCGGCCTTGATCGTCGTCATCCCTCCCGCCGGCTCCATGCCCTGCAGCCGGCCACGGCGCGAGTTGAGGTCGCCGTTCACCGCGCCGACCGCGTCGTCCGGCGCCGTCACCTCGAGCTGCATGATCGGCTCGAGCAGGACGGGATCCGCCTTCTGGTACGCCTCCTTGAAGGCCATCGAGCCGGCGATCTTGAACGCCATCTCGGAGGAGTCGACGTTGTGCTCCATCCCGTCGATCAGGGTGACCCGGATGCCGTAGACGGGCGCTCCCGCGAGCTCGCCGTGCTCCATCGCCTCGCGCACTCCCTTGTCGACCGCGGGGCGGTAGCCCTGCGAGATGACGCCGCCGACGATCTTGTCGACGAACTCGTACGTCTCGCCGCCCTCGCTGCCGTCCCCGATCGGCTCGATGAGGATCTCGCAGTCGCCGAACTGGCCGCGGCCGCCCGTCTGCTTCTTGTAGCGGTGCCGGGCGCGCGCCTCCTTGCGGATCGTCTCCTTGTACGGGACGCGCGGCGGATGGAGCTCGACCTCGACGTGGAAGCGCGTCTTCAGCCGGTCGACCGCGACCTCGACCTGCATCTGCGAGAGGCCGGAGAGGAGCTGCTCGCCCGTCTGCGGGTCGCGGCGCATGACGAGCGTCGGATCCTCCTCGCCGAGGCGGCGGAGGCCGGTCGCCATCTTCTCCTCGTCGCCCTTCGCCTTCGGGGTGACGGCGAACGCCATCACCGGCTCGGGGAAGTCGATGTGGGGCGGCTCGACCGCGACCTCGTGGTCGACGAGCACGTCGCCGGTGACGACGTCCTTGAGCTTCGCGACCGCGCCGAGATCGCCGACGCCGAGCGCCTCGACCGGCTCCGAGTCCTTGCCCTGCAGGAGGAGAACCTGGCCGAGCCGCTCCTTCGCGTGCGTGCGCGGATCGACGAGCGTCGTGTCGCCGGAGACCGGGCCGGCGAGGACGCGGAAGCAGCTGATCCGCCCGGTGAACGGGTCGGCGATCGTCTTGAAGATGAAGACCGCCTGCTTCGCGTCGCCGAACTCGATCGTCGTCCCCTTCCGGGCCGGCGAAGGGACGCCCTCGACGAGCAGGTCGAGGAGCGCGGTCGTGCCGAGGTTCTTCGAGGCGACGCCGCAACCGACGGGATAGAGCTCGTCGCGCGTCACGGCCGCCTTCAATGCCGCTGCGACGGCGTCCGCCTCGAGCTCCTCGCCCTCGAGGTAGCGCGCCATGAGGTCCTCGTCCGTCTCGACGACCGCGTCGAGGAGCTTCTCGCGGTGCTCCTGCACGAGGCCGGCCATCTCCTCGGGAATCGGCTGCGGCCCGCCCTCGCGCCCGCCGGACGGATCCAGGTAGGCGCACATGTGGAGGAGGTCGACGACGCCGGTCAGCTCGTGCTCGGCGCCGATCGGGAGCTGGATCGCGACGCAGCGGTCGGAGAGCTGCGTCCGCGCCGCCTCGAGCACGCGGAAGAAGTCGGCGCGCTCGCGGTCGAGCATGTTGACGAAGAGGACGCGCGACAGCTCCTGCTCCTCGGCGCGCTGCCAGACGCGCGAGGTGTTGACCTCGACGCCCATGACGCCGGAGAGGACGACGACGACTCCCTCGACGACGCGCAGCGCCGCGTACGTGTCGGCCTGGAAGCCGGCGTCGCCGGGCGTGTCGACGAGGTTGATCTTGCGGTCCTTCCACTCGAGATGGCAGAGCGCGCCGGACAGCGACATGCCGCGCCGCTGCTCGTGCTCGTCCCAGTCGGAGACCGTCGTCCCCTGCTCGATCGTCCCGAGCCGGTTCGTCTGGCCCGCCTGGAAGAGGAGTGCCTCGACGAGGGTGGTCTTCCCGACGCCGCGGTGGCCGGCGACGGCGATGTTGCGGATCTTGGCGGGCTCGGTGGCAGGCATCGAGACGTGTCCTCCTCGGTCGCTTCGGCCCGCATCGTATCCCTGTAGCTCCGCTTGGTCTCAGCCTCCGGCGCTTCGTCTAAGCAGGCTCCAACCATTCGAACCCTCTCCACGTCCCGGCGGCGGCGTAAGACGCAGGCTTACGCCGCCGCGAACCAGCGCGCGGGCACGCCGCGGGCCTGCGCGCTCGCGACAGCAGAGCCATCCGAACCACACAACCCAAAGACAAGCCCTACGCGGAGACGGCCGACGCGAGGTGCGCCTTGAGGCGGAGGATCGCCTTCGTGTGGAGCTGGGAGACGCGCGACTCGGTGACGCCGAGCACCTCGCCGATCTCGCGCAGGGTCAGCTCCTCGTAGTAGTAGAGCGTCACGACGAGCTTCTCCCGCTCGGGAAGGCGGGCGATCGCGTCGGCGAGCGCCTCCTTCTGCTCCGTGACCGAGAGCGTGCCCTGCGGATCGGGCGCGCTCTCGTCCTCGATCGTGTCGAGGAGCGCGACCTGGTCGCCTTCGCCGGACACCGTCCACAGCTCGTCGAGCGCGGCGATCGAGGAGCGGCCGATCTCGCCGAGGCTCTCGTCGAGCTCCTCGACGCTGATGCCGAGCTTCCCGGCGATCTCCTCGTCGGTCGGCGCGCGGCCGAGCCTCGCCTCGAGCTCGCCGATGGCGCGCTCGATGTCGCGCGCGCGGGCGCGCACGGAGCGCGGCACCCAATCCATCGCGCGCAGCTCGTCGATGATCTGCCCCTTGATCCGCGCGATTGCGTACGTCTCGAACTTGATCTCCCGCGTCGGGTCGTAGCGCTCGATCGCGCCCATCAGGCCGAGGAGGCCGTACGAGACGAGATCGCCCTCGTCGACGTGCGCGGGGAGCCCGGAGCCGAGGCGGCCGGCGACGTACTTGACGAGCGGCGCGTACGTGAGGATCAGCCGGTCGCGCAGCTTCTGGTCGCCGGTGCGCCGGAACTCGAGCCAGAGCTGCTGCGTCTCGTCGACCCGCTCCACGCCCAGAGAATACGGCGTTTCGCGGTCGATTCCTCAGCGCCGGGCGCGGCGCGCGATCTGTGCGCACAGCGTCCCGAACCAGACGGCGACGACGACGGCCGCGCCGCCGACGAGGAGGCGGCGGGCTCCGTGCGGATCGGAAAGGGCGTCGCCGGCGACAGCTGCGAAGGCGCCGGCGAGGAGGGCGAAGAGGAGGGTCAGCGCCCAGCGCTGCATGCGCCGACCCTACCCGCGTCGATCACTCCGGCGGAAGCGTCGGCGGGAAACCGGCTCGGTACACTGGCGCGCGGCAGAGGGGCGTAGCTCAGTTGGTAGAGCGGCGGTCTCCAAAACCGTAGGTCGGGGGTTCGAGTCCCTCCGCCCCTGCTTCGCCGCACGACGCCGCGCCCGCACATGTCGGTCGCGGCGGTGCACCTCTCACACCGCGTCGAGAGCGAGCTGGCGGAAGGCTCCCAGGCCCGAGACGCCGACGCCGACCAGTCGCAGCGCGCCCGGGCGGTCGCGGAGACCGCGGTCGAGGAGGCGGCAGGCGAGGTCGCCGATCGCTCCCGCGTCGTCGATCCCCGTCTCGAGCGACGTCGACCGGCTCCGGATCGAGAAGTCGGCGTAGCGGAGCTTCGTCGTCACGGTCCGCGCGACCTGGCCGCGCCGCTGCAGCGCCGCCGCGACCTCAGCGGCCATTCCCCGCAGCTCGTCGTGGAGCCGCTCGCGGTCGGCGATGTCGCGCTCGAACGTGTTCTCGACGCTGATGGAGATGCGCTCGGCGCCGTGCTCGAGCCCGCGCGGGTCGATGCCGCGCGCCCGGTCGCGCAGCATCTTCCCGACGCTACCCGCCAGGACGTACCGCAGCTCCTCGTCGCCGAGCGCCGCGAGCGCTCCGATCGTCTCGACGCCGGCCGCGTGGAGACGTTGCTCCGCCTTAGGCCCGACACCGGGGAGACGCCGGACGGCGAGCGGCGCGAGGAACGCCGCTTCGCGGCCGGGCGGCACGACGACGAGACCGCCCGGCTTGCGGGCGTCGCTCGCGACCTTGGCCACGACCTTGCACGGAGCGACGCCGAGGGAGCACGTGAGGCTCGTCCCCGCGCGAACGGCGGTCTGGACGGCCTCCGCGATCACCCGGGCGGCGAGGAAGTCGCCCGCCACCTCTCCGACGTCGAGATAGCCCTCGTCGAGGCCGGTCTGCTCGACGATCGGGACGATGCCGCGCACGGTCTCCCAGACGCTCCGCGAGTAGTCGCGGTAGAGGGAGTGGCGCGGCCGGACGAAGACGGCGTGCGGGCAGCGGCGAAGCGCCTCCGCGCAGCTCATCGCGGAGTGGATGCCGAAGCGGCGCGCGACGTAGTTCGCCGTCGCGACGACGCCGCGGCCACGTGGGTCGCCTCCGACGACGAGCGGCTGCTTCCGCAGCTCCGGGCTCTCGAGCTCCTCGACGGCGGCGAAGAACGCGTCGAGGTCGAGGTGCGCGACGATCCCAGGGACGGCCACGCGAACAAATGTACGGGGCGCCTCCGACAGAGGCGCCCCGCAACGATCCGGCTCAGGCCGCGGTGACCGGCGGAGCCTCGGGCGGCGTTGCCGCCTCGTGGCGATGCGTGGAGATCTTGCGATCCGGCCGCGCGGCGAAGAAGTACGCGGCTCCGACGACCGCGATGACCACCATCACGGCCAGGGTGATCCAGTCGTAGTTGAACAGGCCGCGCCCGCTCGACAGCCCGCTCGGATAGACGACGTTCACGAGCATCAGCCCGAGGTAGACGGCCGCGATCCAGCTCACGGTCCAACCCCACTTCCCGAGCTGGAAGGAGCCCTCCGGCACCCAGCCGCGGCGGCGGGCGATCATCGCCCCGATCACGGTGAGGAGGAACGAGAGGTAGATCCCGCTCACGCCGAACGAGACGAGCGCGAAGAGCGCGTTGACGTTCGCCGGGTACGTGATGAACCCGATCTTCACGTTGTGGCTCGGCGTGTAGTAGACGAGGAAGACGAACGCGAGCGAGATCACAGCTCCGACGAGGAGCGCGTTGACGGGCGTCCTGAAGCGGGCGTTGACCCGCGAGATCCAGTTCGAGCCCGGCAGCGCGCCGTCGCGACCGTAGGAGAACGCGAGCCGGCTGCCGGCTCCCTGCACCGAGGAGCCGCAGGAGAAGAACGCGAAGATGATCAGGAGCAGCAGGAAATCCTGCATCCCGGTCGAGAGCTGGCCGAGGATGCCGGGCACCCCGCCCGAGACCGCCGCGCCCATCGGATTGGTCTTCGGCAGCGCGAGCAGCAGCGCTCCGGTCAGGATCAGGGACGTGATGCCGCCCCAGATGAGCGCGTGCCGCATCGCCCGCGGGATCTGACGGCCGGCGTCCTTCGTCTCCTCGGCGATGTCGCCGGCGGACTCGAACCCGTAGAAGATGTAGACCGGAGCGAGTACCGCGACGAGAGCGGCGAGCAGCCAGCTGCCGCCGAAGTCGACGCCCCACGGGTTGCTCGCGTGGTGCTGCACGCCCTGCGTCGTGAAGAGGAAGCCGAGGCCGTGGTGGAAGCCGTGGATCGCGAGGATGATCGCGATCCCGAGCGTGCCAAGAATCTCCACCCCGACGCCGAACCGCGCGATGGCGCCCATCACGGCTGCGCCGATCGTGTTGCCGAGCGTCTGGATCGCGAGCAGGACGAGTGTGACGAAGAGGATCGTCCCGTGGTGCGCCGCGTTCCAGTTGGCCCAGCCCCAGTTGTGGAAGAGCGCGCACACGTAGCCGACGACTCCCGTGTCCACGGACGCCACGGTCACGAGCAGGGCGATCCCGTAGAACCAGCCGACGAACCAGCCGTAGCCGGCTCCGACGTTGAACTTCGAGTACTGGAAGAGGGCGCCTGCGACGGGATAGTGGCTCGCGAGCTCGCCGAAGACGAGCGCGACGAAGAGCATCCCGACGACCGGGATGATCGTGAGCCAGAGATATGCCGGGCCGCCTGTGCCCGCGCCGAGGATGAACAGCGAGTAGATGCCGACCATCGGCGACAGATACGTGAAGGCGACCGCGAAGTTCGAGAAGAAGCCGAGCACGCGGTTGAGCTGCGGCGTGTAGCCGAGGCTCTCGAGACGGGCATCCTCATTCCCAGCGACCATCGTCCCTCCTGTCGTGTTGAGCGTTCGGGCGACTTTCGGGGTTCGCCACGTCCGTGTCAATGCCTGGTTAGGCTCCGCGCATGGCCGTCCTCACCTCCCAGCTCGACCGCGACGCCGAGGAGTTCGCACGGCGGCGCGAGCGAATGGAACGGCTCGTCGCGGAGCTGCGTGAGCGCTCGGCGCTCGTCGCTCGCGGCGGCGGCGAGAAGTCGATGGAGCGCCACCGCTCGCGCGGCAAGCTGCCGGCGCGGGAGCGAATCGACCTCCTCGTCGATCCCGGCACCGCGTTCCTCGAGCTGAATGCGCTCGCAGCCTGGGAGCTGTACGACGGCGGCGCGCCGAGCGCCGGCATCGTCACCGGGATCGGCGTCGTCGAGGGCCGCGAGTGCGTGATCGTCGCCAACGACGCGACCGTCAAGGGCGGCTCGTACTTCCCGCTCACCGTCAAGAAGCACCTCCGCGCGCAGGAGGTGGCCGAGCAGAACCGGCTGCCGTGCCTCTACCTCGTCGACTCCGGCGGCGCCTTCCTCCCGTTGCAGGCGGAGGTCTTCCCCGACCGCGACCATTTCGGCCGGATCTTCTTCAACCAGGCAACGCTGTCTGCCAAGGGGATCCCGCAGATCGCCGTCGTCATGGGCTCGTGCACCGCGGGCGGCGCCTATGTGCCGGCGATGTCGGACGAGACGGTGATCGTCCGCGGCACGGGGACGATCTTCATCGGCGGCCCGCCGCTCGTGAAGGCGGCGACCGGCCAGGACGTGACGGCGGAGGAGCTCGGCGGCGCCGACGTCCACGCGCGCCGCTCCGGCGTCGCCGACCACTACGCGACCTCCGACGCGCACGCGCTCGCGATCGCGCGCGGGATCGTCCGCAACCTCGACGCGCCGAACGCCGACCCGGCCTGGGACGTCGCCGAGCCGGAGCCGCCGGCGCTCGACCCGTCCGACCTCTACGGCCTCATCCCCGAGGACTTCCGCCACCAGGTCGACCCGCGCGAGCTCATCGCTCGGATCGTCGACGGCTCGCGCTTCCAGGAGTTCAAGCAGCTCTACGGCGAGACGCTCGTCACCGGCTTCGCCCGCATCGAGGGCTTCCACGTCGGATTGCTCGCCAACAACGGCGTCCTCTTCGCCGAGTCCGCTCAGAAGGGCGCGCACTTCGTCGAGCTCTGCTGCAAGCGCCGGATCCCGCTCGTCTTCCTCCAGAACATCACCGGCTTCATGGTCGGGACGGAGTACGAGGCCGGCGGGATCGCGCGGGACGGCGCGAAGCTCGTCATGGCGGTCGCGAACGCCCGGGTGCCCAAGTTCACGGTCGTCACGGGCGGCTCGTTCGGCGCCGGCAACTACGCGATGTGCGGGCGCGCGTACGAGCCGCGGCAGCTCTGGATGTGGCCGAACGCGCGCATCTCCGTCATGGGCGGCGAGCAGGCGGCGACCGTCCTCTCGATGGTCGGAGAGGTCGACGAGGACGAGATCCGCGCGAAGTACGAGGACGAGGGCAACCCGTACTACTCGACCGCGCGGCTCTGGGACGACGGGATCATCGACCCGCTCGACACGCGCCGCGTCCTCGCGCTCGGGCTCGCGGCGGCGCGCAACGCGCCGATTCCCGAGACGACGTTCGGCGTCTTCCGGATGTAGCTCGTGGTGGCGCGGATCCTCATCTGGAACCTCTTCGACTCGAAGACGACGCTCGACGAGCTGCGCGAGCATCTGCCGGAGCTGCCGGAGGGCGCGTACTGGGTCTCGAACGACGCGTCCGACCGCTTCGGCCTCGTCTGCGTCGGCGACGAGCTGCCGGATCTCGGCACCGTGCCGGACCTGATCGGGGACGAGCCGACGATCGTCGAAGAGTTCGACGTCGTCGAGTGAGCCGGCGCCCGGCCTGGCCTGCGGGGCTCGGCGCGGCGATCCTCTTCGCGTTCTCGTTCTACGTCCTGCAGCGCTGGCTCGAGCAGGGGCAGCTGTCGGACGTGGGCGGCTACCAGCAGTACGCGGAGCTGATCCGCCACGGCGGTGTCCCCTACCGGGACTTCCCGTTCGAGTACCCGCCGCTCGCGCTCGCGCCGATGTACGTCGCCTCGTTCATGAGCTGGAGCTACGCGACCTCGTTCGCGATCCTCATGGGGATCTGCGGAGCCGGCTGCCTCGCGCTGCTCGCCTCGGCGCTGCGGTCGGTCGAGGCGGGCCCGGAGCGAGTCTGGGCGGCGCTCCTTCTCTTCGCCGTCTCGCCGCTCGTGCTCGGCTCGCTCTTCGACACGCGCTTCGACCTCTGGCCGGCGCTGCTCGCGCTCGCCGCCGTCGCCGCGCTCGTGCGGGAGCGGCCGCTGCTGAGCGGCGCGCTCCTCGGGCTCGGCTTCGCGGCGAAGCTCTGGCCCGGCGTCCTCCTGCCCGTCGCGGCGATCCACCTCGCACGGCGGCGCGGCAGCAGCGCAGCGCTCGCCGCGGTCGCGGCGTTCCTCGTCGGCGCGGCGGCGTGCTTCCTTCCCTTCGCGGTGCTCGCCCCGCACGGTCTCTGGTCGAGCGTCAGCGGGCAGCTCGACCGGCCGTTGCAGGTCGAGAGCCTCGGCGCGGCGATCCTCATGGCGGCGCAGCACCTCGGGATGCGTCCACTCGCGACCGTGACCTCGCACGGCGCTCAGGCGTTGAGTGGACGCGGCGCCGGGCTCGCCGCCGACCTCTCCACCGCCGCCGAGGTGGTGGCCGTCCTCTCGGTTTGGGTCGCGTACTCCCGGCGCCGCACGCGCGATCGGGAGGCGGCGCTCCTCGCCGCCGCCGCGACTGTCGTCTCCCTCGTCGCCTTCGACAAGGTCCTCTCGCCGCAGTACCTGATCTGGCTCGTCCCGTTCGTCGCGCTCGCGGCGGGCGCGCGCGGGATCGTCGCGGCGGGACTGCTCCTCCTCGCGCTCGGGCTCACGCAGACGTGGTTCCCGGGGAGCTACTGGCAGCTCGCGACCGGGCACGAGTCGCCGTGGTCGTGGTACCTCCTCGCCCGCGACCTCGCGCTCGTCGCGCTCGCGGGCGTCCTCGGCGAGCTTCAGCCGCGGATGAGGTTGCGCAGGAGGAAGAGCACGTTCGCGGGCCGCTCGGCGAGCCTGCGCATGAGGTAGCGGTACCAGTCCGGCCCGTACGGCGTCGCGACGAGGACGGCATAGCCCCGCCGGACGAGCTCGAGCTGGAGCTTCGGGCGGACGCCGAAGAGCATCTGGAACTGGAAGCGCTCGTTCGGGATCTCCCGCTCTCGCGTGAACGCGATCGCGTGCTCGACGAGCGCCTCGTCGTGCGTGGCGATCGCCGTGAAGCCGCCGCCGGTGAGCGACGTCTCCATCAGGCGGACGTAGGCCGCATCGACATCCTTCTTGTCCGGGTAGGCGACGTCCGCCGCCTCGAGGTACGCGCCCTTGACGAGCCGGAGGTTCGGCGCGAGCGGCAGCAGCGCGGCGAGGTCGTCCTCGGTGCGGTAGAGGTAGGACTGGAGGACGGTGCCGACGTTGTCGTGGCCGCCCTCGCGCAGGCTCCGGTAGATGCGCAGCGTCGGCTCGACGTGCGCGGACTCCTCCATGTCGATCCGGACGAAGTTGCCGAGCGTCGCGGCGTGCTCGACGAGCTCGGCGAGGTTGCGGAGCGCGAGCTCCTCGTCGATCGAGAGACCGAGATGGGTGAGCTTGAGCGCGACGTTCGTCCGGAGTCTCTCGGCGGCGATCCGGTCGAGCAGCGTCCGGTACGCGTCGACGACGGCACGCGTTTCGGCCTCGTCGCGCACGCCCTCGCCGAGGAGCGTCGTGTTCGTCAGGAGGCCGTCGTCGTTCAGGCGGCGGAGGACCGGCACCGCGGCGTCGAGGCTCTCGCCTGCGACGAAGCGGGCGGCGCCGAGCCGGAAGCCGTAGCGCTGCACGAACCGCTGCAGCCCGCGGTTGTCGGCGGCCGCGAGGAAGACCTTGCGGAGGACGCTCAGCCGCCCCACTCCTCGACGATCGTCCGCACCCCGGCGCGCTCGTCGTCCGTCAGTCCCCGCAGCGGCGCGCGCACGTCGGCCGTGACGGGAACGCCGCGGAGCCCGAGCGCCGTCTTCGAGGCGGCGTGGAACGGGAACCGCTGCAGGGCTGCCCGCAGCGCCGTCGCGTGCTCGGCGTTCGCGGCACTCGGGTCTCGGACGAGCGCCACGACCGCGTCCGGGAAGCTCGAGGCGAGCCCGGAGACGGCGCCGGCGGCGCCGGCCGCCAGGCCGCGGTCGAGCAGCGCCTCGGCGCCGACGAAGACGTCGAGCCCGTCGAGGAGATACGGCTCGAGCCGCTCCCACGGACTGTCGGAGACCTTCATCCCCGCGAGGTTCGGGACGCGGTCCCGGAGTCGCTCGATCGCACTGAGCGGGATCGCGTAGCCGCTCCGCGCCTCGAACTCGTAGAGGTAGAAGGGCAGCGGCGCGCAGGCACTCGCGGCCGTCTCGAAATGGGCGACGAGCTCGGGCTCGTCGAGCGGGAAGTACGGCGGGGCGATGACCGCGACCGCGTCGGCGCCGACCGTCGCGGCGTGCTCCGCGAGCGCGACGGTGTCGCGCGTCGTCTGCGCGCCGCAGTGGACGGCGACCTGGAGACGCCCGCGCCCCGCCTCGACGAACGCCGCGGCGATCTCCTGCCTTTCCGCGACGGAGAAGAGGACGCCTTCGCCGGTCGTCCCGAGCGCGAGGATGCCGTCGAGCCCGTGGCCGGCAAGGAAGTCGACGTACGCCGCGACCGCGCCGGAATCGAACGAGCCGCCCCGAAGCGGCGTGACGGCGGCGGCGATCGCACCCTTCAGCATCGCGCTCACTCTAAGCTCCGCGCGTGCCCCAGAACCTCCGTACCGAGCGGGACGGCGACGTTCTCCGGATCACGCTCGCGCGCCCCGACCGGCGGAACGCGTTCGACGCCGCGGTCATCTCCGAGCTCGCCGAGGCGTTCGTCGACGTCGGCCGCGTTCGCGCGGTCGTGCTCGCCGGCGACGGGCCGAGCTTCTCCGCCGGCGCCGACGTCGAGTGGATGCGCTCGTCCGCCGACCTGTCGTACGAGGCGAACGTCGCCGACGCGAACGCGCTGCGCGCGATGCTCGAGGCGATCGACGCCTGCCCGGCCCCCGTCGTCGCGAGGGTGCAGGGCCACGCGCTCGGAGGCGGCGCCGGCCTCGTCGCCGCGGCCGACATCGCGATCGCCGCGCCGGACACGCTCTTCTCCTTCTCCGAGGTGAAGCTCGGGATCATCCCCGCGGTCATCTCCCCCTTCGCGCTCGGGAAGATCGGCCCCTCGGCTGCGCGCCGCTACTTCGTCACCGGCGAGCGCTTCGACGCCGCCACGGCCTTGCGGATCGGGCTCGTCCACGAGGTGGCGGACGATCTCGACGCCGCGCTCGACCGGATCGTCGGCGAGCTGCTGGGCGCCGGCCCGCTCGCCGCGCGCTGGGCGAAGCGCCTCGTGCGCGAGCGGCCGGACGGCCCCGAGACGGCGCGCTGGATCGCGGAGCGGCGGACGAGCGAGGAGGGTCAGGAAGGCCTGCGCGCCTTCCTCGAGAAGCGCAAGCCGGACTGGAAGTAGCTCAGGGCTGGAACTGCTGTGCGAACGACGTCACCTTGTCGACGTCGACCGTCAGCCAGAGCCCCGAGTCGAGCGGCTCGATGAGCTTGGGCGTCTTCGCGCCGCCGACGAGCGCCGCGAGTTGAGCGGCGGTCACGGAGGTGTTCTGCATCTGCTGATGGCCGACGGCGATCACGGTTCCCTTCGTCGTCGCCGGGAGGACGAAGGTCAGGTTCGTGCGCCCCGCGGGCAGGACCCAGCGGTCGTCGGGGACGCCCGGGCACGTGAGCGGCGCGCACGCCGTCCCCTGCTGCTCGGCGAACGCGACGTCCGCGGTCACGCCGACGAGGAAGAACTGCGGCTTCAGCTCGAGGAGGTAGTGGTTCGGGTCGGCCTTCGCGACCGAGACCGGCGTCCCGAAGTAGCGGGCGTTCGCCGTCTGGCTCAGCGCGCCGAACTTCGACGACTTCGGGATGCTCTGCGTCGTCACGGTCCGGGTGACGGTGACGGTCTTCGTCGAACCGCCTACGGCACATCCTGAGAGCGCGACGACGCCGACGAGAAGGGCTGCAACGCGCATCGCGGCGACCCTACCGGTGGCGGCAGTCGGCGCAGATCCCGCTGATCTCGATGCGGTGCTCCGTCGCGACGAAGCCGTGGCGCTTCGCCGCCTTGTCCACCCAGCCCCCGAGATCGCACTTCTCCACCTCGACGACGCGGTGGCAGCGCTCGCAGACGAGGTGGTGATGGTGCGTCTCGCTGCACAGGCGGTAGCACTGCTCGTCGTGGTGGTGAGAGAGGACGTCGACGAGGCCGGCGTCACAGAAGAGCGCGAGCGTGCGATAGACCGTGGCGAGCCCCGCGGTCGAGCCGCCTTGCCGCAGGCGGCTCCACAACTCCTGCGCCGTCGCGTCGTCGGGCTCGCTCGCGAGCTCGCGGAGCACGTCGAGGCGCCGCGGCGTCGCACGGACGCCGTGCCGGTCGAGTCGCGCTCTCAGCTCTTGCGGGTCGGTAGCCATGGCCCGTATGCTAGCGCTCGTGAGAGTGAGAACCGTTCTCGTTTTCATTGTGCTCGGCTCCTGCCTGGCTGCGTGCGGCGGCGCGACGCATCCGTCCAGCACGCTCGGTGTCGTCGCCGCAGAGAACGTCTACGGCAACATCGCGGCGCAGATCGGCGGACCGGACGTCTCCGTCACGTCGATCCTTACGAACCCGAACGCCGACCCGCATCTCTTCCAGCCGGGGACGGCGACCGGTCTGGCCGTTGCACAGGCCAGAGTCGTGATCGAGAACGGGCTCGACTACGACGCGTTCATGACGAAGCTCGAGAACGCGTCGCCGAGCAAGAGCCGGCTCGTCGTGACGATGGCCGACGTCCTCGGCATCCACGGCAAGGACGCGAACCCGCACCTGTGGTACGACGTGCCTCGGCTCGACCGGATCGCCGGCGCGATCGCCGGGGCGCTCTCGCAGGCAGATCCCGCACACGCCGCGGCCTACCGCAAGGGCGCCGTCCGGTTCATCGCCTCTCTCCAGTCCCTGCGGCGCGAGGTCGCGAGCATCCGCGGCCGCTTCGGCGGCGACTTCGTGGCCTACACCGAGCCGGTGCCCGGCTACCTCATCACGGCGGCCGGCCTGCGCAATCTCGCTCCCGCGTCGTTTACACGGCCGATCGAGGAGGGAACGGAGCCGGCGCCGGCCGCCGTCGCGGCGATGGACGCGCTAGTCGCTCACCACCGGATCCGCGTGCTGCTCTACAACAGCCAGGCCGTCTCCCCCATCACCGCGAACCTCCGGGCTGCGGCCAAGGGCGCCGGGATTCCCATCGTGCCGGTGTCGGAGACGTTGCCTCCCGGTCTCACGTTCCAGCGCTGGCAGCTCGCGCAGGCCCGAGCGCTCGCGGCAGCACTCGGCCGCAGATGAGCGTCGTCACGGCGCAAGGCCTCGCACTCCGCTTCGGCGCTCGCACGCTGTTCGAGGGCCTGAGCTTCGAGCTCGAGCCGGGCGAGCTGCTCGCCGTCCTCGGCCCGAACGGGACGGGCAAGACCTCCCTCGTGCGCATCCTGCTCGGCCTGCTCGAGCCCAGCGCCGGCAGCGTCGCAATCGAGGGCTGCCCGCCCCGCCAGCGCTGCCACCGGATCGGCTACATCCCCCAGCAGCGGATCTTCGACCGCGACCTTACGCTGCGCGGCCGCGACCTTGTGCGGCTCGGGATCGACGGCCACCGCTGGGGGTTCGGCCGCCTCGACCCGGCCGGTGCAGCCCGGATCGACGCCGCGCTCGCGGAGGTCGGAGCCACGCGGTACTCGGACGCCCCGATCGGCGTCCTTTCCGGCGGCGAGCAGCAGCGGCTCCGCGTCGCGCAGGCGCTCGTCGCCGATCCGGTGCTGATCCTTGCCGACGAGCCGCTCCTCTCCCTCGACCTCGCTCACCAGCGCGGCGTCGTCGAGTTGCTCGATGGCCGGCGCCGGCGCGCCGGCACGCCGGTCGTGTTCGTCACCCACGACGTGAACCCGATCCTCCACAGCGTCGACCGCGTCCTCTATCTCGCGCCCGAGCACTGGGCGATCGGCCTGCCCGACGAGGTGATGACCTCGGAGACGCTTTCCGGTCTGTACGGGACGGACGTCGACGTCCTCCGCGTGCGCGGCCGGATCGTCGTCGTCGGTACGCCGGACGACCAGCACGTCCACCACGTCTACGAGGAGCACTGATGTTCACGCAGCTCCTCGCCCAGCACTTCGTCCATACCGCGCTCTGGGCCGGTGCGGTCGTCGCGGTCGTGTCCGGCGTGATCGGGGTCTTCGTCGTCGCGCGCGGGATGAGCTTCGCCGTCCACGCCATCTCCGAGCTCGGGTTCACGGGAGGAGCCGGCGCGCTCTTCCTCGGTCTCGATCCGGTGCTCGGGATGTTCGCCGGCTCACTCGTCGTCGGCCTCGCGCTCGGCCTCCTCTCGCTGCGCGGGCGGGAACGTGACAGCGCGATCGGCGCGGTCCTCGCGTTCGGCCTCGGCATTGGCGTCCTCTTCATCACGCTCTACCAGGGCTACGCGACGACGGCGACGAGCCTCCTCTTCGGCAGCATCGTCAGCGTCTCCGGCGCACAGCTGCGCGACCTCGCGATCGTCGCCGGGATCGTCCTGGCGGGTGTCGCCGTCCTCTACCGGCCGCTCCTCTTCTCGAGCGTCGACCCGGAGATCGCCGCCTCGCGCGGCGTGCCTCTGCGCGCGCTGTCGGTCGGGATCTTCCTTCTCCTCGCTCTGACGACGGCGGAGGCGCTCCAGGTCGTCGGCGTCCTGCTCGTCCTGACGCTCGTGATCACGCCGGCGGCCGCCGCGCAGCGGCTGACCGGGAGACCCGGGAGAGCGATCGTCCTCGCCGTGGCCATCGCGCTCGTCTCGACGGAGGGCGGAATCCTCCTCTCGCTTGAGAAGTCCTGGCCGACGAGCTTCTTCATCAGCGCGATCTCGTTCGCCGCGTACGTCGCGGCGCGGCTCGTCGACTGGCGGCGAAACCGCCGACCCTCAGAGCCCCTTCAGCTCGAGCCCGCCACGGCGGACGTGAGCCGTTAGGTAACGGACGCCGTCCGGCCCCGCGACGAGCGCGCGGCGGGCTCCCTTCTCCACGATCGTCGCCTCCCCCGCTCCCAGCTCGCGCGGCTCGCCGTCGAGCGTCAGCGTCGCGGAGCCGGAGAGAACGACGTAGAGGACGTCCCGCGCTTCGTTGACGTGCTCCGCCGGCCCTTCTCCGGCCGGCCACTCGAGGAGCGTCGCGTTGAGATCCTCGCTCGCCGCGCCCCAGACCGGGCCGCGGCTCACAGGACGGCGGACATGTTCGCCTCGAGGTGCTCGACCTTCGACGTGCCCGGGATCGGCAGCATCACCGGAGAGCGGTCGAGGAGCCAGCGGAGCTCGTCCGCCGGGTCGCCGAGCCCTTCGCCGAGCGGGTTCCGGGGGATGAAGGCGATGTCCTCCGCCTCGCACGCCTCGAGCACGGCCTCCGAGGTGAGGAGCCCGCGGCTGAACTCGTTCTGGACGGAGACGATCGTCGCGGCCGTCTGGGCTGCGCGGAGTTGCGAAACGGAGACGTTCGAGAGACCGATCAGCCGGATCTTCCCCTCCTGCCGGAGCTCCTCAAGCGCGGCGACCGACTCCTCGATCGGCACCTCGGGGTCGTGCCGGTGCAGCTGGTAGAGGTCGATCCGCTCGAGCCGGAGCCGCCGCAGGCTCGCGTCGCACGCCTCGCGCAGGTGCTCCGGCCGACCGTCCCGGATCCGCTCCTGGAAGCCGTAGCCGAGCCCGCCCTTCGTCGCGATCACGAGGCCGTCCGGGTACGGATGCAGCGCCTCGGCGATCAGCTCCTCGCTGCGGCCGGCGCCGTAGATGTCCGCCGTGTCGACGAAGTTGACGCCGAGCTCGAGCGCGCGGCGCAGCACGCGCTTGCCTTCCTCCGCGTTCTCGACGATGCGCATCGCGCCGAAGCCGAGGCGCCGCACCTCGATCTCCCCGCCGAGCCTGAAGGTCGGGTTCACGAGAGCAGGCTAGTGCCGGAGGGAGGCGAGCAGGCTGCGCGTCACGCGGAGTCTCCGCAGCGTCGGGGCGAGCGCGCCGTCGCCGCCGGCCGTGATCCGGTAGAGCGTCGGCCGCAGGCGGAGCGGCGTCCTGAACTCGCCGTTCGGGAGCAGCCGCGGTCGCGAGACGAGCTTCCACGCACCCCGCTCGAGCCTCCACACCTCGACCGGACCGGCGGCGTGGGGCTGCACCTCGCCGCCGAGCAGATGCGGCCCGAGCGCCTCGACGCGAAGGAGCGGCGTCACCGCGACCGCCACGGTCGTGCCGCTCGTCCCCGGCAGCGCGAGCCGGAAGGTGCTGCCCGCGCGCGGGACGACCGAGAGCGCGAGACCGTGGCCGACGTGTCCCATCGTCCGCCACGAGCCGTCTCCCGCCCGCTGCGCGAGCACCGCTCCCTTCGCACCGACCGCGCGGGCGGTGAGGCGCACAGGATCGCCGTAGCGCACGCGCGCCGCGCTCTCGGAGAGCTCGAGCTCCCCGATCGAGAACCACGTCGAGCGGAGGCCGAGCGCGCGTGCGATGTCGTCGCCGCTGCGCCGGACGACCGCTCCGGACGCGAGCCGCAGCGCGACGGACGAGACGCGCCAGCTCGAGTCCCGCTCGATCCGCGTCGACACGACCGACCCTCCGAGCCCGAGCCGGGCCGCCAGCCGGAGGCCGGAGAACCCGTACGGGCCCCAGTCGTGGTGCGGCGAGTACGTGTCGTACGGGTCGGAGACCGAGCGGAGATAGGGGATCGGCGCAGCGCCGGGCCAGGCGTCCTGCACCGACTCGGTGCGGCCGCCGGAGCTCGAGGAGTAGTACGTCCGCGCGACGCTGCCGTCCCACATCAGGATCTGGGCACGCGTCTTCGCCACCGCGAGATTGCTGCGCGGCCGCTCGGCCGCGGCGCCGCCGTAGACCTGGTCCCGCGTGTCCGGCAGGAGGTCGTACGGCGATTTCGGCTTCAGCTCGGCAACGGCGTACGAACGTGCGGCGACGGCCTGCGCCTCGAGCTCGGCGAGCGGCCAGCGGGCCGGCGACTCCGATGGGACGACGCCCTGGACGTACGTGTCGAGATCGAGGCCGTTGACGACGGAGACCGTCCGCCCGTTGCTGCGCACGGTGAACGTGCCGTGATACGGGCGGCCGTCGAGGGTCAGCGTCGCGCGCGCGCAGCTGAACTCCGCGAGACCGCTGAACGGCCGCGGGCCGTGCCGGCGCTGCAGCGGGAGGGCGAGCTTCGGCCCGATCCCGTACGTCTTCGCCGGCAGCTTGCCGACGAGGTAGCGGCCGTTCGTCACCTCGATCTGCGCCGCGCAGCCGATCGTGACGAGTCCGGCTCCCTGGACGAGGAGGACGCGGACATGCGGCTCGCCGCTCCTTCCCAGCTGCGTGCCGGGGTAGTAGTGGGAGAGGATCCGCCGGTAGCTCCAGCCGTGCCGCGCGTAGCCGTACGCGCCCCACTGGCTCATCCCGACGCCGTGTCCCCAGCCGTGGCCCGTGACGATCAACTCGGTGCCGGCGCGCGCCGCGGACGCAGCGCCGAGCGCAGCCGCCAAGACGACCGTGAGAAGAGCCAGCCCCCGTCTCGCCCGCACTGCAACCCCCGTTCCACGTACGACTTGCAGCAAACGGAGGAAGGGTAGAGGGCAAACGTAGACTCCGTCGCCATGCGCCGGCTGCTCGTTGCCAATCGTGGGGAGATCGCCGTCCGCATCTTCCGCGCCTGCCGGGAGGAAGGGATCGAGACGGTCGCGGTCGCGGCGCCCGACGACCGCGGCGCGCTCCACACCGAGTCCGCGGACACGCTCGTCGAGATCTCCTCGTATCTCGACCCTGCGGAGCACGTTCGCGCCGCCCGCGAGGCAGGCGCCGACGCCGTCCATCCGGGCTACGGCTTCCTCTCCGAGAGCGCCGAGCTCGCCGAGGCCGTGCTCGCCGCTGGCCTCACGTGGGTCGGCCCGCCGCCGGCCGCGCTGCGGGCGGGCGGGGACAAGCTCGCAGCGAAGGAGACGGCCCGCACCGCCGGCGTCCCCGTCCTCCCGAGCGGCGCGCCCGAGGAGATCGGCTTCCCGCTCCTCGTCAAGGCGGCGGCGGGAGGCGGCGGGCGCGGCATGCGTGTCGTCCGTAGCGAGGACGAACTCGAGGACGCGCTCGCAGCGGCGCGCCGCGAGGCCGAGGCGGCGTTCGGCGACGACACGGTCTTTTGCGAGCGCTTCCTCGAGCGGCCCCGCCACGTCGAGATCCAGCTCCTCGCCGACACGCACGGCAACGTCGTCGCGCTCGGGGAACGCGACTGCTCGATCCAGCGCCGCCACCAGAAGGTGCTCGAGGAGTCGCCCTCCCCCGCCCTCGACCCCGAGCTGCGGGGGCGGATGAGCGACGCCGCCGTCGCGTTCGCGCGCGCGATCGGCTACGAGAGCGCCGGCACGGCTGAGTTCGTCCTCGACGGCCGCGACTTCTGGTTCCTCGAGCTCAACGCGCGTATCCAGGTCGAGCACCCGGTGACGGAGCTCGTCACGGGAGTCGACATCGTCCGGGAGCAGCTGCGCATCGCGTCCGGAAAGGCCCTGTCCGACTTAGTGACAAGTTGTCACTTGCGGGGTCATGCCGTGGAGGTGCGGCTCTATGCGGAGGATCCGCGGACGTTCCTGCCGCAGGCGGGACGGCTCGAGACGCTACGCCTGCCGGGCGGGATCCGCGTCGACGCCGGCGTCCGCGAAGGGGACGAGATCGGCACCGCGTACGACCCGATGATCGCGAAGCTCGTCGCCGCCGGCGACACGCGCGAGGAGGCGTTCGCGCGGCTCGCCGCGGCGCTGCGCGAGACCGAGGTCGGCGGCATGGCGACGAACCTTCCCTTCCTCCGCTGGCTCGTCGGGCATCCGCTCGTCCGGGCCGGACGCGTCACGACCGCATTCCTGACGGAGAACCCGCCGCTCTCCGAGCAGCCGCGCTCCGCGCCCGCCGTGGTCTGGAGCGCGCCGTGGCGGCTCAACCTTCCCGCCCCGCCGCCGCACGCGGCGCCCGACGTCGACGCCCTCGCCGGCACGCACGCGGGCGGCGCCCAGGAGCAGTCGGTGGTGACGGCCCCGATGCCCGGCACCGTGATCCGCGTCCTCGTCGAGCCGGGCGCCGAGGTCGCCGCGCGCCAGCCGCTCGTCGTCCTCGAGGCGATGAAGATGGAAACGCCGCTCGTCTCGCCGTATGCGGCGACGGTCCGAGCCGTGCACGTGCAGGAAGGGGACCGCGTCGCGGGCGGCGCCGTCCTCGTGGAGCTCGACGAGTGAACGTCGCGTGGTTCACGGAAGCGGGCGAGTTCCTCGAGCGGGCCGAGCCGCTGCTCCTCGCCGACGAGGCGCGCCACAACCTCCTGCTCGGGATCGCCGGGACGATCCGCGACGCGCCGGATCTCTATGCCGAGCGGCACATGTGGCTCGTCCTCGACGGCGACCGTCCCGTCGCCGCCGCTCTGCGGACGCCGCCGTACAACCTCATCCTTGCGCGACCGGAGTCGGACGGGGCGCTCGCCGTGCTCGCCGACGCGCTCGCCGGCTAGGAGCTGCCGGGGCTCGTCGGAGCGGTTCCCGAGGCCGAGGCGTTCGCGCAGCTCTGGGCGTCGCGCGCCGGTACGACCTTCCGGATCGGGATGCGGCAGGGCGCCTACGCGCTCGAGCGGGTGGAGCCGCTGCCGCCGGGGTCGGGCGCGGCGCGCGCGGCGACGACGGCGGACCGCGAGCTCGCGCTCCGTTGGTGGATCGCGTTCGGCGAGGAGGTTCTCCACGAGGGCGGGCCCGGCCGCGAGCGCGCCGAGGCGACGCTCGACCACCGCCTCTCGACGGCCGGCACGGGGATCTTCCTCTGGGAGGACGCGGGCGAGGTCGTCTCCCTCGCGGGCTGGGGCGGCCGGACGCCGAACGGGATCCGTGTCGGCCCGGTCTACACGCCGCCCGAGCTGCGCGGCCGCGGCTACGCGACGGCACTCACGGCCGAGCTCTCGCAGCAGCTCCTCGACGGCCGCCTCGTCGAGGGCGGCCTAGCCGAAGGCGATCTCGACCGACTCGAAGACCTTGCGGTAGCCGATCCGTTCGTAGATCGCGTTCGAGGTCGGGTTCGCGAGATCGGTATAGAGGAAGCAGAAGCGGTCTAGAGGGTTCTAACGGTTGAAGTGCGCTCCGACGAAGGGCCGGAGGCTAAGACGTCCGCGCCAGCGGCGACTTAGCCGCAGGCAGGACCGCGCTCTCCGGCGCACGGAATTCCTCCTCCTCAGAAGCTTTTCCCTTCTACGAAGGGAAAAGCTTCTGGAGCTTCATGGCGGCGCCCATGTCGCCCTTGAGCTTGAGCTTGCCGGTCATGTAGGCGCTCGTCGGGTTCTGCTCGCCCGCGATGATCTTGTCGAAGACCTCCTGAGAGGTGCTGATCGTGCAGTCGGCGCCGTCCGTCATGCCGTCCGAGACGGCGACGGCGCCGTCGGTGACGGTCACCGTCCACTGCCCGGCTCCTTCGATGTCGAAGGCGTACGAGTTGTTCATCCCGGCGGTCTGGCTCGTGTCTGCCTGGGAGGCGAGGGAATCGAAGAACTCCTGGGTTGTCTGTCCCATCGGTGGCTCCTTGTAGGGGTCTTGGGGCGAGATTATGCGCCGCCGCGCTAGCATCGCGCTCCGATGGCGAACGTCGAGATCGCGCTCCCGGGACAGGTCGAGGCCGACGCTCTCGCGCTTCCCGTCGCGCAACCTCTCGGCGGCGACGGCGCAAGGATCGTCGAGGAGAAGCTCGGCGGGCGGCTCGCGAAGCTCGGCGAGAGCGGCGACCTGCGCGGCGAGAAGGGCGAGGCTCTTCTCCTCCACCTCGACGGCGAGCTCCAGGCGCCGCGTCTCGTGGCCGCCGGCGTCGGGACGCGGGAGGACGTCGACGCGGACGCGCTCCGCACCGCGGGCGCCGCGGTCGCGCAGGCGCTCTCGCGCACCGGCGGGACGCTCGTCTGGCTGCTCGACGAGACGCTGCCGGTGGCGCTGCCCGCGCAGGCGGCCGCGCTCGTCGAGGGAACGATCCTCGGCGCCTACTCCCCCGGCCGCTGGAAGTCGACGGACGAGAAGCGCGGCCTCGAGCGGATCGTCGTCGGCCACGAGGACACGCCCGAGCTCCGCGCCGCGGTCGAGCGCGCCGCGCTCGTCGCCGAGCGCGCGAACCGTGCCCGCGATCTCGCCAACATGCCGCCGAACGAGCTCACTCCTGCCACGCTCGCGGAGCAGGCGGAGCAGCTCGCCGCCGAGCACGAGCACCTCACGGCGGAGGCGCTCGGCCCGCAGGAGATGGAGAAGCTCGGCATGGGCGCGCTCCTCGCGGTCGGCCAGGGCAGCCGGAACGAGCCACGCCTCGTCGTCCTCCGCTACGAGCCCCCGAATCCGACGAACCCGGACGTCCTGCTCGGTCTCGTCGGCAAGTCGATCACCTTCGACACCGGCGGGATCTCGATCAAGCCGAGCAGCGGGATGCAGGCGATGAAGGGCGACATGTCCGGCGGCGCCGGGACGCTGCACGGGATCGGCGCGCTCGCCGCGCTCGGGACCCCCGTGCGCGCGATCGCGCTGCTCGCGGCCGCCGAGAACATGCCCGGCGGCGGCGCCTTCCGGCCGGGTGACATCCTCCACGCGGCGAACGGCAAGACGATCGAGGTGATCAACACCGACGCGGAGGGCCGCCTCGTCCTCGCAGACGCGCTCTGGTACGCACGGCGCGAGGGAGCGACCCACGTCATCGACATGGCGACGCTGACCGGCGCAATGGCGCTTGCGCTGGGCGACCTCTACTCCGGGGTCTTCGCGAACGACGAGGAGTGGCTCGAGCGGATCGTCGCCGCCGGCGAGCGGAGCGGCGACCGCGTCTGGCCGTTCCCGCTTCATCCGCGCTACCGGCGGTACATCGATTCCGACTTCGCCGACATGAAGAACGGCTCGACGCTGCGCGAAGCCTCTCCCGCGCTCGCCGCCGAGTTCCTCCACGAGTTTGCCGGCGACGGCCCCTGGGCTCACGTCGACTGCGCCGGCCCCGCGTTCATCGACCGGAGCCGCGGCGACTATCTCCGCGTCCCCGGCGGCACCGGCTGGGGCGTCCGGCTCATCGCCGAGCTCGGCGAGTCCTTCGCGTGAACTTCGGACTGACGGACGAGCAGGAGCTCATCCGGCGCACCGTCCGCGACTTCGCCGAGTCGAAGGTCGCGCCCGTCGCCGAGGAGCTCGACCGCGAGGCGCGCTTCCCGTACGAGCTCGTCGCGGAGCTCGGCGAGCTCGGCCTGATGGGTCTGCCCGTCCCCGAGGAGTACGGCGGCGGCGGCGGCGACACCGTCTCGTACGCGATCGCGATCGAGGAGCTGACCCGGATCGACTCGTCCGTGGCGATCACTGTCGCCGCGCACACGTCGCTCGGGACGATGCCGATCCTCCTCTTCGGGAACGAGGAGCAGAAGCGAGAGTGGCTGCCGCGACTCGCTTCGGGAGAAGGGCTAGCCGCGTTCGGGCTGACCGAGCCGGACGCCGGCTCCGACGCGGGCGCGACGCGCACGAAGGCCGAGCTGCGCGACGGCGAGTGGGCGATCGACGGCTCGAAGATCTTCATCACGAACGCCGGGACCGACATCAGCGCCTGCGTCACGATCACCGCCGTCACCGGCGAGGGCGAGATCTCGAACATCGTCGTCCCGAACGGAACGCCCGGCTACGAGATCTCGGCGCCGATGAAGAAGCTCGGCTGGCACGCGTCCGACACGCGCGAGCTCTCGTTCCGCGACTGCCATGTGCCCGAGGGGAACCTCCTCGGCGCGCGCGGGCGCGGCTTCCAGCAGTTCATGGAGATCCTCAACGGCGGCCGCATCTCGGTCGCGGCGATGGGCGTCGGGCTCGCGCAGGGCGCGTACGACCTAGCGCTCGCCTACGCGAAGGAGCGGCGACAGTTCGGGAAGGCGATCGCGGAGTTCCAGGCGATCCAGTTCCAGCTCGCAGACATGGCGACGGAGATCGACGCCGGCCGGCAGCTCGTCTACCGCGCGGCGTGGCTGAAGGACCAGGGCCGCGAGTACGCGCTCGCCGCCGCGCAGGCGAAGCTCTACACCGGGCTCCTCTCCAACCGCGTCGTCAATTCGGCCCTTCAGATCCACGGCGGCTACGGCTTCATGGACGAGTTCGCCATCTCGCGCCTCTACCGCGACCAGAAGATCCTCGAGATCGGCGAGGGGACGAACGAGGTGCAGCGCATGGTGATCGCCAAGCACCTCGGCCTCTAGCCGACACGTCCGAAGCGTCTCCCCCGTCGGAGGGACGGTGCCTGGCACCGGACGGGTCCGAACCGGACATCGGCTTCGGAGCGGCACAATCCCTTCGTGCTGCCGGTCGTCTTCGCCGCGCTTGCCGCGCTGCTGTTCGCGCAGGCCGTCGTCCGGCTGCGCAGCCGCGGGCGCGCCGACCTCGCCGGCTGGGATCGCGTCGCGCTGTTCGCGTTCGGCCTCGCGCTGACGCTGTTCGCGCTCGTCGGCCCGCTCGACAACCTCGCCGACAACAAGCTCCTCTCCGCCCACATGGGCCAGCACGTCCTGATCGGTGACCTCGGGCCGGCGTTGATGGTGGTCGCGGCGCGCGGCCCGCTGCTCGTCTTCCTCCTCCCCGCACCGGTCCTCGCGCCGCTCGCGCGCAACGGCCGCGTCCGCACCGTCCTCGGCACGCTCCTCCGCCCGCGCGTCGCCTTCTCGCTCTGGGCGGCGAACCTCGCGATCTGGCACGTCCCGTACCTCTACGACCTCGCTCTCGCGCACCAGAACCTCCACGACTTCGAGCACTTCTGCTGGATGGTCTTCGGCACGCTCGTCTGGACGCTGCTCGTCGATCCGGGCTCGCACCGTCGCTTGAGCGTCGGCGGCAGGATCGCGCTCGCGACTGCGATGTTCGCGGCCGGGCAGATCCTCTCCGACGTCCTCGTCTTCTCCTTCACGCCGCTCTACCCCTGGTACCACGGCGCCTACGGGATCTCGGCGCTCACCGACCAGAAGCTCTCCGGGATCGTGATGATGGTCGAGCAGCTCCTGACGCTCGGGACGTGCGTCGCGCTCCTCCTGCGCCCACGCTGGCGCGCGCGCACGCGTCTGGCGACGGCATGAGCCCGGCGGACTTCGGCTGGGAGCCGCTCTACATCGCGCTCGCCGTCCTCGCCGCGGCCCTCTACCGGCGTGCGGCTCGGGCGGAGCCGGTCCCGCGCTGGCGCCTCGTCGTGTTCGGCTCGGGCCTCCTCCTCGTCGCCGCCTCGCTCAACTCGCCCCTCGAGAACATCGCAGCGCACTACCTCCTGCTCATCCACCTGCTCCAGAACGCGCTGATCGCGGACGTCGCGCCGCTCCTCGTGATGCTCGGCCTGACGCCGCGGATGCGGGAGGAGCTCGCGCGTCGCGGGCTCGGCCGCATCCGCTCGCGCTGGATCCTCCCCGTCTGGCTCGGCGCCTGGTACCTGACCCACCTCGCGCCGTTCTACGACTGGGCCCTGCGCACGAACTGGGGACTGAACATCGAGCACGCGATCCTCATCGCCGCCGGCCTGCTCTTCTGGTGGCCGATCGTGAGCGGACGTCTCACGCCGGCGACGGGGATCGGCTATCTCGCCGCCGCCTTCGTCGGCTCGTCGTTCCTCGGCCTCGCCTACATCTTCTCGAGCACCCCGTTCTACAGCTTCTACGAGCACGTGCCGCGGCTGTGGGGACTGTCGCCGGCGCGCGACCAGAATCTCGGGGGCATCTTCATGAACGGCGAGCAGACGCTCGTCTTCCTCCTCACGATCGGCTGGTTCATCGTCCGCCTCCTCGACGAGGAGGACGGATCTCCCGCCCGGGCGTGAAGCCGACGTAGGAGTCGGTCATGAAGTGAGAGGCGGCCGTCATGTGGAGGATGCGCGGCCGCAGGGTCCGGCGGTCGAAGGTGAGCAGGAAGAAGGCGCCGAGACTCGGATCGGCGAACGAGAGCGTCTCCCACCGGCCGCGCGCGGAGATGACGTGCGCGTTCGTCGCGTGCTCCCACGCCGGCGCCGGCTCGGGGAGCCGCGGATCCTGGGGCGAGGGCTGCCAGCGGCCGTGGACCGAGTCGCGGTCCCAGCGGCGGTTGCCGATCACGACTCCTCCTGCCGACGCCTTGATCGCGTACGCCGACCGGTCCGGCGACTCGAGCCGCCAGCGGGCGACGATCGCGTTCGTCGGGCTCGACGCGAGCCGCTCCTCGAATGTCACGCCGGGGAGCGAGCGATACGCCGTCTCGAAGCGGCGGAGGATCCCGCCGGCCGGCGGGGCATGTGCCGGCAGCGTGAAGGTCGCCGTCTCCGGCGAGCCGAAGCCGCCGACCTCGACGCGGACGCGGCCGGTCGTGCGAGTCGCGGCGCCGTAGCAGCCGCTTCCGCATGGGGTCGCCGCGACACCGGCGAGGCGGACGGCGAGGCCGCTCAGCCCGCCGCCGGCCGGCGAGAGGACGATCGCCGTCAGCCTGCCCGGCTCCGCCTCGAGCGCGATCGCGAGCGGCCCCGCCTCGCGCGCGAGCACGACGGCCCCGGGCGGAGGCGGCGGCGGATTCGGGCTCGGCTCGAGCGCTCCCACAGAGGCGGACGCGAGCGCCACGTAGTTCCGGCCGGGCCGGAGCTGCACGAGCACCGCGACGGCCACGACGAGCCCGGCCACGAGGACGAGCTCGACCGCGGCCCGGCGGCGGAAGCGCGCCCGGAGGAGCCAGCCGATCCCGAGCGCGCCGAGCGCGATTCCCGTCTTGACGAGGATCGTTCGCCCGTAGGACGTGTCCCACAACTGCGAGGCGGCCGTCAGCTCGAAGCCCGCGCGCAGCGCCCCCGTGATTCCCACGACGACGACCGCCGCGGCTGCGAGCAGGCCGGCCCGGCGCCTGTTACCCGGGCCGACGACGAGCCCGAGCAGGACTCCCACCCACGCCGAGGCCGCGGCGACGTGGAGGATGTCCACCGGCAGGTTCGCGAGCGGCAGTCCCGGATCGAGGGCGTGGCCCGAGACCGATGGGATGACGGCGAGCCCGAGCGCGAGGACGACTGCGGGCCGCAGCGCGACGACCGCAACGATCGCGACGAGACCGGCGAGAGCGAGCCCTGCGCCCATCGCCGCGCCGTAGCGCGACTCGATCCCGACCCGGTGCGCCTCGATCCCGGCCCCGGTCGCCGCGAGCACAGCCGCTCCGCCGAGCACGTAGGCGACGCGCTGCGGCAACGCGCCCTCGAGCACGACGAGCGCGTAGAGCGCGATGCCGACGGCCGCGAGGACGCCGGCGAGGAAGAGCCACCGCGCAGCCGTCGTTCCCGCACCCGGAGACGTCGACTCGGCCTTGAGCGTCGCGGTCGGCGGCGCCCGCCCGACTCCCACCCCGAACGCAAGCACGCCGGACTCGAGGTGGCCGTCGTCGGAGACGATCGACCAGCGGACGGAGTAGTCGCCGTTCGGCAGGTGCGGGCGAAGTGGGATGAGAAGTGTCTTCCCGGCGGCACTCGGCGCTGCGCCGAGAATGGACGAGCCACCGTTCCGCACCGCCTCGATCCCCGGCCCGACGCGCACGACGTCGTCGAAGACGATCCGCACGACCGCCGGCGCGCGGTCGAGCACCGAGCCCGACGCGGGATCCGTCCGCACGAGGTTCGCGTGCGCCGCCGCGGCAGCCGGAAGCACGAGCGCGAGGAGCGCGACCGCGGGTAGAGCGCGCTTCACTTCAGGATTCATAGCCGTGTCGGGTGCTAGGTTCGCGCCGTGCTTTTTCGCCAGTTCGTCGACGACGATCTCGGCTGTGCCTCGTACATCGTCGGCGACGAGCACGCCGGCGTAGCCGTCGCCGTCGATCCTCCCTACGCAATCGAGCCGCTCCTGGATGAGGCCGCGCGCCGCGGCGTGTGCCTCGTCGCCGTTCTCGAGACCCACACGCACGCCGACCACGTCTCCGGCCACGGCCGGCTCGCCCTCGAGCACGGGATCCCGATCCGCGTCCATTCGGCTGCGGGCGCGGCGTTCGAGCACGAGCCGCTCGAGGACGGGACGGAGGTCGAGGTCGGCGACGTCGTGATCCGGACGATCCACACGCCGGGCCACCGTCCCGAGCACTGCTGCTTCGCCGTCGTCGACCGCAGCCGGGGCGACGAGCCGTGGCTCGTCCTGACCGGCGACTCGCTGTTCGTCGGGGACGCCGCCCGTCCCGATCTCGCCGTCGAGGCGCAGGAGGGAGCCGAGGGGCTGTTCCACAGTCTCCGCCGGCTCGTCGAGCTCGGCGACGGCGTCGAGGTCTTCCCCGGCCATGTCGCCGGCTCGCTCTGCGGCGCCGCGATGAGCTCGAAGGCCTCGACGACGATCGGCTTCGAGCGCCGCTTCAACCATGCCCTCCAGGGCGAGCTCGCCGACTTCCTCGACGCGGCCGCCGGCCCGCAGCCGCCGCGCCCGCCGAACATGGAGCGGATCGTCGAGCTCAACCGCGGCGAGTTGCTCGGCGCGCAGCCGGCTCTGCGGCGGATCGAGGACGTGGGAGACGGCGCCGTCGTCCTCGACGTCCGCGCGACGCCGCTCTTCGCGTCGGGACATCGCCCCGGCGCGGTCGGCATTCCGGTCTCGGGCTCGAGCTTCGCAACGAAGGCGGCGTTCGTCCTGCCGGAGCGTCCCGTCGTCCTCCACGCGACGGACGAGGCCGAGGCGCGGCGGGCGGCGCGCTCGCTCCACGCGGTCGCGATCTTCGACCTCGTGGGCTGGCAGAACGGCGGCGGCGAGGAGCGGCTCGAGCCCGTCTCGCTCGAGGATGTCGAGCGGCTGCTTGCCGCCGGCGCGATCGAGCTGCTCGACGTGCGCGAGGCGGACGAGCGGGACGAGGGCCACATCCCCGGCTCACGCCATCTCCCCTATCGCACGGCTCGCGCAGCGGCCGAGGCGGGCCTCCTCGACGGCCGCCCGGTCGTGACGATCTGCGAGTCGGGACCCCGGGCCGCGATCGCCGCGAGCGTCCTCCAAGCGGCCGGCGTCGAAGCGCGGCCCGTGCTCGACGGCGGCGTCGCGACGTGGCGCGGCGAGACCTCCGGCTTCCGCCGCTGCGGTAGTTGATCCGGGCCGCGCCCCGGCTGAGACGATCACAAGCGCAAATAGCGCAGGCGATTTCGGCGGGGACTCGTGCACGGTGCAGGTGTACGACGCCGCTCCCTGAGGATCCGCATCCGGCCGCAGCCTCGCGGGGGGCCTAACACCGATGCAGCACGGGCCGGACCTGCTTGGCTTGGGACATGCTCGACCGGACGAGAGTCGCAGCACTGGCCGCCGCCGTCTTGGCTCTCCACGTCCTCGCCTGGAGCCTCTACGCCGGCTACGCGCGCGGAGACGCGAAGCTCGCGGGGCTCGGGCTCGTCGCCTACGCTCTCGGGCTCCGGCACGCCTTCGACGTCGACCACCTCGCCGCGATCGACAACGCAACACGGAACCTCGCCGGGAGGGGGCGCAGTTCGACGGGCGTCGGCTTCTTCTTCTCGCTCGGGCACTCGCTCGTCGTCGTCGGCCTCGTCGCGCTGATCGTCGGGGTGGGACTCCCGGCGTCGACCCTCGGCCGGCTCGGCGGCGGAATCGGGACGGCCGTCTCGGCCGGCTTCCTCCTCCTGATCGGGCTGCTCAATCTCGGCGTCCTGCTCAGCCGCGACGGCGGCGGGAGCGGCGGAGCGTTGACACGGCTCGGGCTCAGCCGCCTCTTCCGCTTCGTCGGACGCTCGTGGCACGCGCTGCCGATCGGCTCGCTCTTCGCGCTCGGCTTCGACACGGCGAGCGAGATCGCGCTCCTCGCGCTCGCAGCCGGCGCCTCGGGTGGGCTGCCGTTCCTCGGCGCGCTCGTCCTGCCGCTGCTCTTCACCGCCGGGATGGTGCTGCTCGACACCGCGGACGGGGTCCTGATGGCCGCCGCGTACGGCTGGGCGACGACGAACCCCGGCCTGCGGATGCGGACGAATCTCGCATTGACGGCGCTCTCCGTCACCGTCGCGTTCGCGGTCGGCCTCTACGAGATCACCCGCGTCGGCTCGCCGACGGTCCTCTACGGGATGCTCGCCCTGCTCACGGGCGGCGCGGCGGTCGTCGTGCTCCGCGCGCGCCCACTGGAGAAGCCGCAGCCGAGCCGCTCCGCCGGCTAGGCGACCCAGGAGACGAGCGGGATCTCCATCTCGTCCGGGCTGAGGCCGCCGTGCATGCCGCGGAACGGCTGCTCGAAGCGGCCCGGCTCGAGCCAGTAGGCGGCCTCCTCGGCGACCGGCAGGACGACGAGGTTCGCGAGCCGCGCCAGCAGCGCGTCCGACGCGTCCGGGAAGAGACCGGCGGTGGCCGTGACGTCCGCCTTCCCCTCGAGCCGCCGCCCGAGCTCGTCCACGACGTCGGCGAGCCGCTCGGGGACGACGTGGAGGAAGAGGTCGCGCGGCGAGCCGCCGGGCGCGAGCGGCTTGCCGTCGGCGCCGTGGACGAGGTGGTCCGGGAGCTCCGGCCAGACGACGTTGACGTAGCTCGTCCGCTCCGGCGAGATCGCCGTCATCCCGTGGTCGGCGGTGAGGAGGACGAGCGTCCCCTCCGGCCACGGCGCCTCGTCGATCGCGGTGAGCGTCGCGTCGATCAGGGGCGCGACCTCCGGCGCGTCCGGCCCGACCGCGTGCATGAGCCCGTCCGCCGCCGGGAGGTAGATCGTCCCGTACACGCGCTCCTCGCGGCCGAGCGCCCGCGCGAGCGTGGCGAGCCCTTCCGCGGGAGGGCCGAAGGAGTGGACCGTCGCGCCGGCGAGGAGACAGCGGCTCGGCGGCGAGGCGCCGATCCCGTCCGGCATCGCCACATGGCACGGGACACCGAGCTGCAAGTAGAGCGACTCGAACGGGAAGACGTCCGCCGGCGTAAGCCCCGCGTCGAGGAGCGTGTTCCGCCGCCGGTCGCCGGCAAAGCAGAACCAGAGCGGCGTGATCATCCGGTCGAGGCGCGGCTCGTAGAGGTGCCACTCGTACAGGCCGTGCTCGGCAACCGGGAGGCCGGTGTGGATCGTCGTCGTGTGCGCGGTCGTCGTCGAGGGGAACTGCGCCCGCCAGCGCTCGACCGTCGCGCGCCGGAGCAGCGGGTGCTCGGCGTGCTGCTCCGCGAAGCGCCATCCGAACGCGTCGAAGTAGACGAGCGCGACCCGCTCGTGCTCCGCGAGCAGCCCCTCGATCAGTCCCGGCAGCTCGTCGAAGCAGCGGAGACTCAATCGAGCCGCTCGACCGGATAGCCCCACTCGGCGAGCTTCGCGAGCAGCTGCTCACAGTGGGCCGGGTCGCGCGTGAGCAGCGTCAGCTCGACGCCGGTGTAGCCGACCGGGACGCCGACCGCCTCGCGCTGGTGCTCGACCTCGACGACGTTGACGCGCTCCGCCGCGAGGAGCCCGAGCAGCTTCGCGAGCTCGCCGGGATGGTCGGCGACGCGCGTGCGGAGGACGAGGTAGCGGCCGCTCATCGCGAGGCCGCGGCGCATCACCTGCACCATGAGCGAGGCGTCGATGTTGCCGCCGGAGAGAAGCGCGAGCGCCGGGCCGGTGCCGCCGACGGCACCGGAGAGGATCGCCGCGACTCCGACCGCGCCGGCTCCCTCGACGACGAGCTTCGTCCGCTCGGCGAGGAGGACGATCGCCTCCGCGATCTGCTCGTCCTCGACGTGGACGATCTCGTCGAGAGTCTCGCCGAGGATCCCCATCGTCAGCTCCCCCGGCTCCTTCACGGCGATGCCGTCGGCGATCGTGAAGCCCGAGCCGCCCGGCCTCGTTCCCGCCGCCTGGACGCCGACGAGCCGCAATCCCGGCCGTACCGCGCGCAGCGCGAGCGAGATGCCGGAAGCGAGCCCGCCGCCGCCGATCGGGATGACGACCGTCTCGAGCTCCTCGACCTGCTCCGCGATCTCGAGCCCGATCGTCCCCTGACCGGAGATGACGACCGGATCCTCGAACGGATGGATGAACGCGCCGCCCGTCTCCTCGGCGTACGCATGCGCCGCCGCGAGCGTCTCCTCGATCGCCGGCCCCGTCAACTCGACCTCGGCGCCGTAGTGCCGGGTCGCGTCGACCTTGGCCATCGGCGAGTCCTGCGGCATGAACACGCGCGCCGGCGCCCCGAGCTCCCGCGCGGCCCACGCGACCGCCTGGCCGTGGTTGCCGGCGCTCGCCGCGACGACGCCGGCCGCGAGCCGCTGGGGCTCGAGGGAGGAGAGCTTCGTGTAGGCGCCGCGGATCTTGAACGAGCCCGTCCGCTGCAGGTTCTCCGCCTTTAGTGTCACGGGCCGGCCGGCGAGCTGCGACAGCGTCTCCGACGGATAGACGGGCGTGACGCGTGCGACGCCGTCGAGCACGCCGCGCGCGCGCTCGATCTCAGTCAGCCCGGGTGCTGTCACGGTCGCCATCGTGGATTCGGAAGACCTTCTCGAGTATCTCCTGCACCGCGGTCAGCGGGTCGAGCTCACGCGTCTGCACCTCGCCGAGCAGCCGCCGCAGCTCGGGATCGTCCGCGACCGCCTGCTCGAGGTGGCGGCCCGCGCGACTCGCCGCGACGGAGAACACCTCGCGTGCGAGATTCGCCCGCCGCCGCTCCTCGAGCCGGCCGCTCTCGGTGAGGAAGGCGCGGTGCTCCTCGAGCTTCTCCCAGAGCTCGGGCACGTGCTCGCCGCGCACGGCCTCGGTGAGGACGATCGGCGGGCTCCACTCGCGGCTGCGGTCGAGCCCGAGGATCGAGCGCACCTCGTTGAGCATCGTCTTCGCGGCCGGGTGGTCCATCTTGTTGATCGCGATCACGTCGGGAATCTCCATGATCCCGGCCTTCAGCGCCTGCACGGCGTCGCCCGAGCCGGGCATGAGGACGAGGAGGACGGTGTCGGCGATCCCGATGATCTCGACCTCGCTCTGGCCGGCTCCGACCGTCTCGAGGAAGACGAGCTCCTTCCCCGCCGCGTCGAGGAGGAGCAGCGCCTGCAGCGTCGCCTCGGCGAGGCCGCCGAGATGGCCGCGCGTGCCCATCGAGCGGATGAAGACCTCGGGGTCGAGGAAGTGGTCGCTCAGCCGGATCCGGTCGCCGAGCAGCGCGCCGTGCGAGAACGGGCTCGACGGATCGACGGAGACGACGCCGACGCTCTTGTCCTGCGCGCGGACGTGACGAACCAGCGCGGAGACGAGGCTCGACTTCCCGACGCCCGGCGGGCCGGTGAGCCCGACGGAGTAGGCGGAGCCGGTGTGCGGATAGACGTCGGCGACGACGCCGTACGCGAGCGGGTCGCCGTCCTCGACGAGCGAGATCGCGCGTGCGAGCGCCCGCCGGTCGCCGCTGCGGACGCCCGCGGCGAGCTCCTCGCGTGTCCAGTCGCGGCGGGTCGGCACCCGCACGATGCTAGTTGGCAGCTGCGACGGGAGCGGCGTCCGGCGCGCGCTCGGCCTCGGAGGCGGTCTCGCCGCCGAGGCTCCGCGCGATCGCCCAGCCGGCGAGCGCAGCGAGCCCGAGCATGGCGCCCGCGGCTCCCCACTCCCAGCGCGCACCCACGCGGTGGAGGGTAAGGCCGCCCACTCCCTCGCCGATCGCGACCGCGAGGTACGTCGCGCTCATGACGAACGTCAGCGCCCGGCCGCGCAGGAGATCGAACGTGCCGCGCTGGACGAGGAGCGCGTTGCAGGCGACGGCCGCGCCGTTGCCGATCCCGAAGACGACACAGCAGACGGCCGCGACCCAGACGTTCGGGCTCGCGGCGGAGGCTGCGTAGCCGACGCCCATCAGCGTGAGGCTGGCGCCGTAGACGGCCGCGACTCCCCAGCGCTCGAGCAGCCCGGCGCTCGCGAAGCTGCCGAGCACGAGGCCTCCGCCGATCGCCCCGTAGAGGAGGCCGTAGCCGAAGTCCCCGGACGAGAACGTGTGCTTCGCGAGGAAGATCTCCGAGACGTTCGCGGCTCCGACGCCGAGCGAGGCGATTCCCCACGCGACGAGCACCGCGAGCATCGAGCGCGACCGCAGAGCCGCGAGGAAGCCGTCGCCGAGGTCGCGCCAGTAGCCGCGCGACAGGGCCCGCTCGCTCTGCAGGAGCTTCGACGGGATGCGGACGACGAGCAGGATCGAGACGACGAACGACGCCGCGTTGATCCCGTACGCCGCCGACGGGCCCGCCGCGGCGGTGAGGAGCCCGCCCACGACCGGCCCGACCGCCCAGCTGAGGTTCTCGACGGTCTGCAGCAGGGCGTTCGCCTGCGGGAGGAGCTCGTCGTCGACGAGGTTCGGCACGCCCGCGTAGACCGCCGGCCGGAAGAAGCCCGTCGCGAGGCCGGCGACGAGCGCGAGCCCGACGACCGTCGCGGCATTCGGCGCGAACGGGAGCGCGGCGAAGACGCCGACGCGGAGGACGTCGGCGGCGATCATCAGCGAGCGGCGCTCGAGCCGGTCGAGGAGCGGCCCGAGCAGCAGCCCGACGAGGATCGTCGGCAGGAACTCGACGACGAGGACCGCGAACACCCACGGGCCGGAGTTCGTCCTGTCCTGAACGTCGATCGCCAGGGCGATCGAGGCGAGCAGCGTCCCGACGCTCGAGCCGAGCGTGGCGAGGAAGAGATTCCGGAACCCCGCGAGCCGCAGCGGGGCGAGTTGGGCGGCGCTGAGCCTCACAGGCGTGGGCCGGAAAGTACCACCCGAATGAGCCGTTTACGAGACGCTGGAAAGGACGTGTCCCAAAGCGACGGCGAAGAACTCGTTCTCCTCCGGCGTGCCGACGCTGACGCGGATCGCCTCCGGTGCTCCGAAGCCGTCGAGCGGCCGGACGATGACGCCCTCGTGCTGGAGCCGCTCGAACATGGGACGGCCGCCGCCGACGTCGGCGAAGAGGAAGTTGCCGCGCGCGTGCCCCACCGGCTCGACGCCGTGGCCGCGCAGGATCTCGCCGAGCCGCTCCCGTCCTGTCGCGTTGAGCTCGCGGCGCCGCACGATCTCGCCGGGATCGTCGAGGCTCGCGAGAGCCGCCGCCTGCGCCTGCGCCGTGACGTCGAACGCGCGCCGCACCTTCGACGTCGCGGTGACGACGTCCGCCGGCGCGACGGCCCAGCCGACGCGTAGTCCCGCGAGACCGTAGATCTTCGAGAACGTCCGCAGCACCACGAGCCGCCGCCCGTCCCGGAAGAGCTCGATCCCGTCGACGTAGTCCGGGTCGTCGATGTACTCGAAGTACGCCTGGTCGAGGACGCAGAGGACGTGCTCGGGCAGCCGGTCGAGGAAGGAGACGAGCTCCTCCCGGCCGCTCGCGGTCCCGGTCGGGTTGTTCGGATGGCAGACGTAGACGAGCTTCGTGCGCGGCCCGATCGCCTCGAGCATCGCCTCGAGGTCGTACGTGTGGTCGCGGAGCGGCACCCGCCGCGCCTCGGCACCGAGCTTCGCCGCGTCGAGGACGTAGCTCGGGAAGGAAGGCCAGCCGCAGACGACGTCGTCGCCCGGGTCGAGCGTCGCCTGCGAGAGCAGGTCGATGATCCCGTCCGCGCCCGCGCCCACGACGAGCTCCTCGAAGGCGACGCCGGCACGGTCGGCGAGCGCCTTCCGCAACTCCCAGACGCCGCCGTCCGGATAGCGGTTCAGCTCAGGCGCCGACCGTGCCATCGCCTCGAGCGCCGCCGGGAACGGCGGGAACGGGCCTTCGTTCGAGGCGAGCTTGACGACGCGCTCGAGCCCGAGCTCGCGCTGCACGGCCTCGACCGGCTTCCCCGGCTCGTACGGGACGAGGTCGGCGATCGAGTCGCGGAAGAGGCTCAACTCTTCTTGCGCGCGAACGGGAGCTTGGCGCCCACCTGCTTCGCCTTGCGCCGCGCGACGACCTTGCCGACCTTCAGCGTGAGCCAGCCGACGACGGCGTTCCGCCTGTTCACAATGCTCATGCCGACGAGGCTAGCGCATCGCCGGAGCGCCGGCCTCCGCAGAAAATGGAAGAGCCGCCCTGCGGCAGGCGGCTCTTCCGGAAGAGACAGTCCCGGGTCGTCCGCGGGCGGCGCTCGACCCGGGACAGGGACGAGGATGTCCACTCGCAGTGTGTCCCCGCGAGCCGGTCCCGCGCGACCTTCCCATCGCGGTTTTACCGAGCGCTTACGCCGGCGCCTTCGCGCGCGGCTTGCGGTTCGGGACGTGGATCGCGCGGCCGAGCGCGACGAGGCCGGCCTCCTTGATCGCCTCCGAGAGGGTCGGATGCGGCGCGATCCCGTCGGCGACCGTCTCGACGGTCGACTCCGCGTCGATCGCGACGACGCCCGCCTCGACCATGTCGGTCACGTGCGGCCCGACCATGACGAGCCCGAGCAGCTCGCCGTAGCGCGTCTCGTGGATCGACTTGACCCAGCCGACGGTCTCGTCCTGCATCACGGCGCGCGCGTTCGCGACCCACGGGAACTGGCCGACGGCGACGTCGTCGCCGTATTGCTCGCGCGCCTGGGCCTCGGTCAGGCCGACGGCGGCGATCTCCGGATCGGTGTAGATCGGCCGCGGCACCGCGCGCGCGTCGACGACGGCCTCGTGGCCGCAGGCGTTCTCGGCCGCAACCTCGCCCTCGCGGAAAGCCGTGTGCGCGAGCTGCCAGTAGCCGGCGCAGTCGCCGACGGCGTAGATGTGCGGGACGCTCGTGCGGCGGTGCTCGTCGGTCGCGATCCCGGCGCGCTTGTCGAACTCGACACCTGCAGCCTCGAGGCCGATCCCCTCGACGAGCGGACCGCGTCCGACCGAGACGAGCATGAGGTCGGCCTGCACGGTCTCGCCGTCGCCGAAATGGACGGTGAGCGATGAGCCGTCATCCTCGACCTTCGAGCACTGCTTGCCGAGCTGGAGGGAGATGCCCCGCTTCTCGAACTGCTTCGCGAGCTCCTTCCGCGCGTCCTCGTCCTCCAGCGGGATGAGGGTGTCGAGCATCTCGACGATCGTCACCTCGGAGCCGAAGCGGTTGAAGATCGAGGCGAACTCGCAGCCGATGATGCCGCCGCCGAGAACGACGAGCCGCTGCGGGACTTCCTCCTGGGCCAGCAGCCCGGTCGAGTCGACGCAGCGCGGCGAGTCGAGGCCGTCGATCGGCGGGCGGAGCGGGAACGAGCCGGTCGCGACGATCGCGGACTTGAACGCGACGTCCTCCCCGCCCTCGACCGAGATCGTGTTCGCGTCCTTGAACGTGCCGACGCCCTTCACCCACTCGACGCCGTTCGCCTTGAGGAGACCTGCGACGCCGGTCGTCATCTGCTTGACGACGCCGGCCTTCCAGGCGTTGGAGGCGGCGAAATCCAGCGAAGCCTCGCCGACCTGGACTCCGAACTTCGCGAAGCTCTCCTCGGCCTCCTTGAGCGCGAACGCGGTCTGCACCCACGCCTTCGTCGGGATGCACCCGACCCGCAGGCACGTGCCGCCGAGCTCGGGCTCCTTCTCGATGCAGGCGACCTTCGCGCCGAGCTGCGCGGCGCGGATGGCGGCGGTGTACCCGCCCGGGCCGCCTCCGAGGACGGCGACGTCAACGTCCATGCTCATCTCCCTCGTCGTTTCGCTGAGCGTAATTACAGGTCGGCGACCATGGTCACGGTTCCGTCCGAGCGGCTGTGCTCGCGGAAGCCGTGCTGCTCGTAGAAGCCCGTCTGGCCGGGCTCGGCGCTGAGGCTGACGCGCGCGAAGCCCTCCGCCCGTGCCCGCTCGAGCAGCGCCTCGAGAAGCTCGCCGCCCGTTCCGTGACCGCGGTGACTCGGGACGACGGCGACGGTCAACTCGGGCGTCTCCTCGTCGACGAACCCGAAGCCGGGCGCACTCGCGGGGAAGAGCCGGTACCACGCCGCCCCGAAGACGTTCGGCCCGGCGAACGCGATCACGCCCGCGTCGCCGCGCCGTCCCCAGTTCTGGACGTACCGGAAGACGGGCAGGTCCGGGTCCTGCGCGATGCGCCAGTGGTAGGCGTGGCGGAGCATGTCGCGGAGGAAGCGCATGTCCTGCCGGCCGGCCGGACGGAGCATCAGCGGAGCTCCTGCGCGAGCTGGATCCGGTTCCCGTCCGGGTCGAAGACGTCGAGGAGGCGGATCTCTCCTTGCAGCTCGACGACGATCCCGACCTCGACGCCCGCCTCGCGCAGCCGGTCGGCCTCCCCCTTCAGGTCGTCGACGTCGACGTGCGCGACGCCGCCGTCCTCAGTCGGCTCCCCCTCGGCGAGGCCGATCTCCATCCCGCCGCGCCGCAAGCTCGACCAGCGCTCGTCGAAGTCGAACGCGAGCTCCTCGAAGCCGAGCGTCTCGCGGTAGAAGCGACGCCCCTCGTCGAGGTCGCGGACGTGGTACCAGACGGTCGGCGCCATCTCGTGTCCTAGAGGGCGAGCCCCGGATCCTCGAGGCTCTCCTTCAGCGTCTGGAGGAACGCGGCGGCGGGCGCGCCGTCGACGGCGCGATGGTCGAAGGTGGCGGTGAGGGTGAGGATCGGCCGGACGGCGAGCTCGCCGGCGACGGGAACGACGCGGTCGACGGTGGCGCCGATCGCGACGATCGCGGCCTGCGGCGGGTTGAGGACGGCGGTGAAGCTCTCGACGGCGAACATGCCGAGGTTCGAGATCGTGAACGTGCCGCCCTCGAGATCCTCCGTCCGGAGCTTGTTGTCGCGCGCGCGGGAGACGAGGTCGCCGCGCACCGTGGAGATCTCGGCGAGGGAGAGCCGCTCGGCGCCGCGGATCACCGGGACGACGAGCCCCTGCGGCGCCGCGACCGCGATCCCGACGTTCGCGCTCGGATGGAGGAGGAGCGCCTCGTCCGTGTACTCCGCGTTCACCTCGCGATGCCGCATGAGCGCCTGCGCGCAGACCTTCGTGAGGACGTCGGTCACGGTGACGCGCATGTCCGGGTCGCGCTCGCGCAGCTTCGCGACGAGCGCGTTCGTCCGCGTCATGTCGGCGGAGGCCTGGAGCTGGAAGACCGGGATCTGCCACGCCTCCGTCAAGCGGCGCGCGATCGTCTTGCGGACGTTCGTCAGAGGCACGCGCTCCGCCTCGCCCGCCGCGAACGTCGCTTGTGACAACTTGTCACTTGCGGGTTTCGGCGCGCCGGCCTCCGCGCGTTCGACGTCCTCGGCGACGATGCGGCCCTCGGGGCCCGTACCGCGAAGGGCGGCGAGGTCGATGCCCCGCTCGCGCGCAAGCCGCCTGGCAAGCGGCGATGCCTTGACGCGACCGTTGGTCGTGACTGCCGGCTTCGCCTGCTCGGGCTCGGGAGCGACCGGCTCCTCTGACAACGCTTGTGACAAGTTGTCACTTGCCGGTTCTTCGGCCGGGACGTCCGGGACGTCTTCGCCCGCCGCGCCGATGAACGCGACCGTCCGGCCGACGGGGACTTCGCCCTCGGCGACGGCGATGCGCAGGAGAACGCCGCTCGCCTCCGCCTCGACCTCCTGCGTCACCTTGTCGGTGTCGAGCTCGAAGAGCGGCTCGCCCTTCTCCACCGGCTCGCCTTCGGACTTGAGCCAGCGGACGATCGTGCCGGACTCCATGCCCTGGCCGAGCCGAGGCAGGATCACCTCGGTCGCCACTTACTTGCCCACCGTTCGCTTGATCGCCGCGAGCACGTCCTCCATGTGCGGGACGACGAAGGTCTCCATCACCGGCGCGAACGGCAGCGGCGTGAACTTCGCGCCGACGCGCTCGACCGGCGCGTCGAGCCAGTCGAACGCCTGGTACTGGAGGACGGCCGCCACCTCGGCGCCGAAGCCCATCCGCGTCACGGCCTCGTGCGCGACGACGGCGCGGTTCGTCTTCTTCACCGAGCCGACGAGCGTCTCCTCGTCGAGCGGCTGCAGCGTGCGCGGATCGACGACCTCGACGGAGATGCCGTCCTTCTCCGCCTCCTCCGCGGCACGCAGCGACTCGTGCACGAGCCGGCCCGTGGCGATCACGGTGACGTCCTCGCCCTCGCGGTGGACGCGGGCGCGCCCGAGCGGGATCGGCTCGATCTCGTCGGGGACGTTCCCCTTGATCGGGTAGAGCGTGCGGTGCTCGAAGAAGACGACGGGGTTGTCGTCGTAGATCGCCGTCCAGAGGAGGCCGCGCACGTCCTCCGGCGTCGAGGCGAAGACGACCTTCAGCCCGGGGATGTGGACGAACCACGCCTCGAGCTGCTGCGCGTGCTGCGCGCCCGGCGACCAGCCGGCGCCGCCCTGCGTGCGGAAGACGACCGGCACCGAGATCTGCCCGCCGGACATGTAGCGGTGTTTCGCCGCCTGGTTGACGACCTGCTCGGCGGCAAGCGTCATGAAGTCCTCGTACATGATCTCGGCGACGGGGCGCATCCCCTGCATCGCGGCGCCGATCGCCGCGCCCGCGAGCGCCATCTCGGAGATCGGCGTGTTGCGGACGCGCTCCGGCCCGAACTCGTCGAGCAGCCCTGCGGTGACGCCCATCGAGCCACCCATCTCGGCGATGTCCTCGCCCATGACGAAGACGTCGTCGTCGGACCGCATCGCCTGGACGAGCGCGTCCCGCACCGCTTCGCGATACGTCAGCTCAGGCATAGACGTTCTTCAAGGCGTCTTCGGGCGCGGGCTCCGTCGCGTTCTTCGCGAACTCGACGGCCGCCTCGACGATCTCCGTCACCTCGGTGTCGAGCTCGGCGAAGTCCGCCTCCGACAGCTCGATCTTCTCCCGCAGGAGCTCAATCGGGTCGCGCGTCTCGCGCAGCGCGCGGGCCTCGTCCTTGTCGCGGTAGACCTGCGGGTCGCCGATGTAGTGGCCGGAGAAGCGGACGGTGTCGAGATGGACGAAGACCGGCCCGTCGCCGCCGCGCGCGTGGTCGAGCGCCTTCCGCGCCGTCTTGTAGACAGCCTCGACGTCCTGCCCGTCCGCCTTGAGCGACTTCATCCCGAACGCCTTCGCGCGCTCGGAGAGGTCGCGGATTGGCGAGTGCTGGATCTCGGGAGTCGACTCGGCCCACTTGTTGTCCTCGAGCACGAAGACGGCGGGGACCTGCCAGAGCTGCGCGAGATTCAACGCCTCGTGGAAGGTGCCGATGTTCGTCGCGCCGTCGCCGAAGAAGGCCACTGCGACGCGCGGCTCGCCGCGCAGCTTGAACGCGAGGGCCGCGCCGGTGATCTGCGGCAGGCCGCCGCCGATCACGGCGTTCGCGCCGAGGTTGCCGCGCTCGACGTCGTAGAGGTGCATCGAGCCGCCGTAGCCGTGCGAGCAGCCCTCCTCCTTGCCGTACAGCTCCGCCATCAGGTTGTTCGGATGCGTGCCCTTCGCGAGCGTGTGCCCGTGCGCGCGGTGGGTGGAGGCGATCACGTCGCCGTCCTCGAGCGCGCGGCAGACGCCGACGGCGCACGCCTCCTGGCCGATCGCGACGTGGAGGAAGCCGGGCAGATCGCCCGCGCGAAACCGCTCCTCGACCTTCTCCTCGAACCGCCGGATGAGCAGCATCTCCCGCAGCACGTCCTGGAGATCCGCCTTCGCCAGGCTCGCCCGCTGTTCGACCTTCGCCATCGCGGCGGAGTGTACGGTTCCCGCCGTGCGGCTCGTCGAGCAGTGGAACGGGGTCGAAAACGGCTTGGATCCGAGCTGGAGCGACGCGCGGCTGAGCCTCCGGATCGAGGACGAGAAGGCCCGAAACCGCGCCGCTGCGCTGCTCGGGCCGGCCGGACCGGGCTTTTCCGGCGACTCGATTCGCTTCTACGTGACGCGCTCCGGGCGCGGGATCGGACCCGAGGCTGCGCGGCGGCTGCTCGGCCGGATCGACGGCGAGGGAATCGCCGGGGAGCTGACGCTCGTCTCCTCGAGCGAGGCGGAGACGCCGTCCGTCGTCGTCCGGGCAACGCTCGCGGCCGAGTGGGAGGCTGCGCTCGAGGCGCTGCCGTCGGACTGGAGCGACGTCGTCGCGGAGCTCGAGCTCGACTCGAGCGCGGACGTCGACCGCGGCGCCGTCCTCTGCGCACCCCTCAATCCCATCCAGTCGTGGCTGGAAGCGTCGCCGACCCAGCCGCCGACGCTCAGCGGTAATTCCCGGACGCCTTCGGCGTCCGGTGGCGGACGCCCGGGCTTCCGCTTCCGCTGCGCGAGCTCGCACGGCTACGGCGCCTCGGCCGGCATGGTCGGCCGCTGTCTCGGCCGGCTCGACGACGACGGGATCGGCGGTCACGTCCGCATCACGCGCGTGCTCTGCGACACCCACCCGGTCGGCACCCAGGGCGCCGTCTTCCTCGTCGGCCGCCGTCCGGCCTGATTACCGTCTGGCGACGGCGGTAACGAGGACGGTGTGAACGGGATGGGACTGTCAGGAGCGACGAAGCGCGTCGCCGACCACGCACGCTCGATCGTCCAGCTCGAGCTCCGGCTCGCGGTGACGGAGATGAAGCGGAAGG
Organism: Gaiellaceae bacterium; assembly: GCA_035652255.1. GTDB lineage: Bacteria > Actinomycetota > Thermoleophilia > Gaiellales > Gaiellaceae > Palsa-739. The sequence continues at coordinate 42,053 of DASRED010000039.1, forward strand.
CGGTCGCGCTCGCCGGCGGGATCGGCCTGACGCTGACCGCGGGCCTGTTCGGCCTGTTCGGCCTGATGTTCGGGCTCGCCGCCGGCGCCGCCGCGCTCACGCTCGTCCTCTCGGTCTGGCTCGCCCTGCTCGTCATCTGCGGCGGGCTCTTCCTCCTCGCGGGCGTGCTCGCCGTGGTCGGGGTCGGCCTGCTGAGCAAGGGCGCCAAGCCGATTCCCGAGCAGGCGCTCGAGGAGGCCCAGCTCACGAGGGAGGCGCTGCAGGATGGGAAGTGAGCCCGAGATCCGCCAGGAGCTCGCGGAGGAGCGGCGGGAGCTGAAGGCGGCCGTCGCCGAGTTGCGCGAGGAGCTCGGGCAGGCCGCCGAGAAGGGCAAGAAGGTCGGCGCCGGCGTCGGCGCGGCGACGGGCGCCGCGGTGCTCGCGAAGCTGCTGCTGAAGCGCGCCCGCCGCAGGAACCGGGACTAACCCCGCAGGACGCCGCCGAGCTGCTCGCCGACGGCCGCGGCGATCGCCTCGCGCAGCGGCGCGACGTCCTCGTCGGTCAGCGTCCGCTCGGTCGAGCCGAACGCGAGCCTGAAGGCGAGCGAGCGCCTTCCCTCCCCGGTCTGCTCGCCGCGGTACTCGTCGAAGACCTCGACGCCGCGCAACAGCTCCCCGCCCGCAGCCCGGATCGCCGCGAGGACGGCGCCCGCCGGGACGTCCTCGCCGACCACGAAGGCGAGATCCTGCCTCACCTCCGGGTACGGACTGACGTCCTCGAAGCGAACCGTGTCGCCCGCCGCCTCGACGAGCGCGTCGAAGTCGAGCTCGAACGCGCCCCAGACGCCCTCGAGCTCGGCCGGATGGAGCTCCCCGACCCAGCCTTCGGCCGTCTTCGCCGCCTTGCCGGGATGGAGGAACGGCTCGCTCGCGCGCTCGTACGCCGGCTCGATCCCGAGCGCCGCGTAGACCTGCTCCACCGCCCACTTCGCCGGCGCGAGGCCTCCGTCGACGACTCCGGCGACGTGCCACGGCTCGCGGCCCCGCTCGGGATACGTCCGCGCGAGCTCGAACAGCGCGACGCTCTCGACGTCGACGGCGCGATTCGCGCGCGCCGCCTCCACGAGGCTTGGGAGGAGCGTCCGCCGCATCGCGCCGAGCTCCGCGGAGATCGGCTCGGGCAGGACGATCGCGCCCTCCGGAACGAGCGACGGCGTGTACGTCTCCGACCAGCCGCAGCCGACGAGGACGTCCTCGACGGTGCGGCGCACCCGCTGCCAGCGCGTCAGCCGGCCGAACATCGCCTCGCGACGTGGCAACGTGAACGGAATCGACGGCAACTCGAAGCGCGCGATCTCCTCGACGAGATCGATCTCGCGGGTCACGTCGCGCGCACGCCAGGTCGGGACGCGGAAGCCGTCCTTCTCCCGCTCGAAGCCGACGCGGGCAAGGATCTCCTCCTGACGCTGCGCGGCGATCTCCACGCCGAGCAGCTCGTTCGCCCGCGCGGTGCGGAGCGGCAGGACGGCCGGCTGCGGGAGCTCGCCCTGCACGTCCGCGGCCGCGACCCAGCGCGCGCCCGCGAGCTCGACGATGAGCTGCGTCGCGAGAGCGGCCGCCGGGCCGGCGAGGTGCGGGTCGACGCCCTTCTCCCAGCGGTTCGAGCCCTCGGTGCGGAGGGCGAGCCGCTCGGAGCTCCGCAGGATCCCGACCGGCTCGAAGTTCGCCGCCTCGAGCAGGACGGACGTCGTCCCGTCCGAGACCTCGGTCTCCTCGCCGCCCATGATCCCGGCAAGAGCGACCGCGCGCTTCGCGTCGGCGATGACGAGGTCGTCGGTGCCGAGCTCGCGCTCGGTGCCGTCGAGCGTCGTGAGCTTCTCCGCCTTCCTCGCGCGGCGGACGGCGATCCGGCCACCGTCGAGCGTCTCGAAGTCGAACGCGTGCAGCGGGTTGCCGAGCGCGAGCATCACGTAGTTCGTCACGTCGACGACGTTGGAGATCGAGCGGACACCCGCGTCCCGCAGCCGCGCCTTGAGCCAGAGCGGCGACTCGGCGATCGTCACGTCGCGGAAGAGCCGGCCGACGTAGCGCGGGCAGCCCTCGAAGTCCTCGATCCGGATGTCGAGATCCTCCTCGGCGTCCTGCTGCGGATCGGTGCCCGGCATCCGTCGCAGCTCGCCCTCGAAGAGAGCGGCGACCTCGCGCGCGATGCCGTAGACGGAGAGGAGATCGACGCGGTTGCCCGTCGGGTCGACGTCGAGGATCTCCTCGACGAGCGGCAGCGCGGCGGCGAGCGGCGAGCCCGGTTCGAGCCCGTCGGGGAGGACGATGATCCCACTGTGGTCGGCGCCGAGCTCGATCTCGTCCTCAGCGAGGATCATCCCCTCCGACATCTCGCCGCGGAGCTCGCGCCGCTCGAGCGTCAGCCCGTTCGGCAGCGTCGCGCCCGGCCGCGCGACCGCGACCGTCGCACCCGCGCCGAAGTTCCAGGCGCCGCAGACGATCTGGGCCGGCTTCCCTTCCCCGACGTCGACACGGCAGAGCTGGAGCCGGTCGGCGTTCGGGTGCTTGTCCGCCTCGAGCACGCGCCCGACGACGAACAGCGTCGTGTCCGCCGGCCCGCGCCGCTCGATCGTCGGCACCTCGGCCGTCGAGATCGTGAGCGCCTCCGCGATCGTCGCCGCATCCGCGTCGACGTCCACGTACTCGCGCAGCCAGCTGAGCGGGACTCTCATCTGAACTGCCTCAGGAAGCGGAGATCGTTCTCCCAGAACGGCCGCAGGAGCGGGATGTCGTAACGGAGCTGCGCGGCCCGCTCGAGCCCGAGCCCGAACGCGAAGCCGCCCCACTCCTCCGGGTCGAGCCCGACGTTCTCGAGCACCTGCGGGTCGACCATGCCGGAGCCGCCGATCTCGAGCCAGCCGGACCAGCCGCACGTCGCGCAGCCGCTGCCGCCGCAGACGCCGCACGAGACGTCCGGCTCCATCGACGGCTCGGTGAACGGGAAGTAGTGCGTGCGGAAGCGCACCTCGCGCTCCTCGCCGAACAGGGCGCGCATGACGTGCAGCAGCGTCCCCTTCAGGTCGGCGAGCGTGATGCCGCGATCGATGGCGAGCCCCTCGAACTGGTGGAAGATCGGGAAGTGCGTCGCGTCGATCGCGTCGCGGCGGTAGACACGGCCGATCGAGACCATGTACACCGGCGGCGGCTTCTCCTCGAGGATCAGGATCTGCGACGGCGAGGTCTCCGTGCGGAGGACTGTCTTCTCGTCGAGATAGAAGGTGCCGCGCGGCGACCGCGCCGGATGCCAGGCCGGGAAGGCGAGCTTGTCGAAGTTGTACTCGACCGTCTCGATCTCGCGGTCCTCGCGAATCTCGTAGCCGAGCCCGATGAACGCGTCCTCGACGTCGCGGCGGATCAGCGTCGTCGGGTGGAGCGTCCCCCGCGGCCGCGGGCGGAGGCCGCCGAGCAGCTCCGCCGGCAGCGTCACGTCGACGCGCTCGGTGAGCTGCGCGTCCAGCTGGGAGCGGGCGATGCGGGCGGAGGCCTCGTGCTCCAGCTCCTCGATCCGTTGGCGCACGGCATTGAGCCGTATCCCGGTCTCGCGGTCCCGCACCTCGCTCAGGGCGAGCCTCAGCGGGCTCCGGCGGCCTTGGTAGCGAGCGTTGACATCCCCGAGCTCGACGGCCGTCGCGGTGGCCGCGTAATCGCGCTCCGCGTCGCTCAGATACTGCTCCCAGTCCACCGCGGCGACTGTATCCATACGATCGTCCGGATGAGCGACTACGACGTCTGGGCGCCCGACTACGACGACTGGGCCGCGGAGATGACCGAGGACGTCCCGTTCTACGTCGAGCTCGCCCGCGAGGCCGGCGGCGACACGATCGTCGAGCTCGGCGTCGGCACCGGCCGCGTCGCGATCCCGGTCGCGCGTGAGACGGGCAAGCGCGTCATCGGCATCGACGGCTCGCCTGCGATGCTCACCGTCGGCCGGGAGCGCGCCGGCGACCTTCCGGTCGAGTTCCGCGAGGCCGACTTCCGCGACTTCACGATCGAGGAGCCGGTCGATCTCGTCATCTGCCCGTTCCGCGCCCTCCTCCACGCGCCGACGTGGGCCGACAAGCGCCGCGTCTTCGAGTCGGTGGCGGCCGCGCTGCAGCCGGGCGGCCGCTTCGCCTGGAACTCCTTCGTCTTCAGCCCGTTCATCGCCGCCCGCAACCACGGGCAGAAGCAGACGCGCGGCGGCGACCTGTGGGAGCTCGTCCAGCAGGTGCCGGCCGACAACCGGATCGACCTGACGCGCGGCCGCGGCGACCGCGAGGACGGCATGGTGCGGCTCTGGTGGGTGACGAAGTCCGAGTGGGACGGGCTCGTCGACGTCGCCGGGCTCGAGGTCGAGAGCCTGTACGGCTGGTTCGACCGGCGGCCGTTCGACGACGAGTCGCAAGAGTTCGTCTACGTCGCGCGCAAGCCCGCTTGAGCGCATACGACTCAATCGCGCGGCTCTACGACCCGTGGAGCGCGAGCGTCGTCGAGGACATCTCCTTCTACGTCGACGAGGCGCTCACGGCCGGCGGCCCGGTCGTCGAGCTCGGCGTCGGGACGGGACGGATCGCGATCCCGACGGCGATGGCCGGCGTCGACGTGATCGGTGTCGACTCGTCCGCGGAGATGCTCGCCGTCTGCGCGGAGCGCGCCCGCGAAGCCGGCATGGACACGCGACTCGACCTGCGCCTCGGCGACCTCCGCCGGCCTCCGGTCGAGGAGCGAGTCGAGCTCGTCACGTGTCCGTTCCGCGCCTACCTTCATCTCCGCGACGACGCCGAGCGGCTCGAGGCGCTCGGCGCCGCACACGAGCTGCTCCGTCCGGAGGGCCGGCTCGTCTTCGACGTCTTCACGCCGTCGAGCGAGGACATCGAGGCGACGGACGGGCGCTGGATCGAGCGCGAGCCGGGGATCGACGAGCGCGCCGACTGGGATCTCCGGGAGCAGACCCTGACCCTCTCCGTCCGCGGCCCCGCCGGCGAGTCGACGATGACGCTGTGGTGGCTCGAGCCCGCGCGGTGGCATTCCCTCCTCGCCGAGGCCGGCTTCGATGTCCACGCGTGCTACGGCTGGTTCGACCGCCGGCCCTTCGCCGGGGGCGAGGACAGCGTCTGGATCACCGCGCGGAAGTGATCCGCGCAAATTGCGACAAAATCGTTGACGGAGGGTCTTGATCCGGTGTCGGCAATGCCCTAGGTTCTCTCTTGCACCGAGCAGGGCACGCGAGTAGGTCGAAGCCTCGACCGAGCGGTCAAACGGTAAGGGAGCAATCCCAAGTCGGAAGGCCGGTTGGCAGAGGGGGACGAAAGCGAAGCCGGCTCGGTGAATTTTTGGTCCGGCCCCCGCGCTGTTGGTCAAGTGCGGGGGCCGTTCCTCTTTCTACGACCCGCGAGCCAGCTCGTAGAGCGCGATCGCGCCCGCGACCGCGACGTTCAGCGACTCTCCGCCGCCCGGCTGCGGGATCGAGACGCGCTCCTCGCAGCGCCCGAGAACCTCCGCCGGCAATCCGTCGCGCTCCGCGCCGAGCACGAGCACCATGTCGCTGTCGACCGCGAGCTCGCGCAGCGGCGTGCCGCCGTCCGCGACGAGCGCGACCCTTCTCCCGGTCGCGTCGTCGAAGCCGGCGAGCGGTACGCGGAAGATCGAGCCCATCGAGGCGCGCAACGCCTTCGGCCCGGTCGGGTCGGCGCAACCGTCGGAGAGCGCGACGCCGGCACCGAACGCATCCGCGGAGCGCAGCAATGTCCCGACGTTGCCCGGATCCGCGACGCGCCAGAGCGCGAGGCTCACCGCCCGCACGCCGGCCGGCAGGTCGCTCCGCCGGAAGACCGCCACGACCCGAGGCGGGTGCGCAAGCGTCGAGACCTCCGCGAGCAGCGCCGCCTCGACGTCGTCTCCCGCGACGAGCACGTCGACAGGCTCGAGGCCGGCGGCGAGGCCGGCCTCGACGAGGTCCTCCCCCTCGACCGCGAACAGCCCGAGCTTGTCCCGCCAGCTGCGCTCGTGGAGCTTGCGGAGCAGCTTGAGCCGCTCGTTGTCGCGGGAGGTGATCAGTTCAGTTCGCGAGCGCCGACTTGGCCTGCTCCGCGATCGCGCCGAACGCGGCCGGGTCGCTGACGGCGAGGTCGGCGAGCACTTTCCGGTCGAGCTCGATGCCGGCCTTCGAACAGCCGTGCACGAACTGGTTGTACGACAAACCGTTCGCGCGCGCGGCGGCGTTGATCCGGGTGATCCAGAGCTTCCGGAACTCCCGCTTGCGCACCTTCCGGTCGCGGTAGGCGTAGGTGAGCGAGTGCTCGACCTGCTCCTTCGCGTAGCGGTAGTGGGTGCTCTTGCGGCCCCAGTAGCCCTTCGCCTGCTCGAGGACCTTGCGGCGCTTCTTCTGCGCGTGGACGGAACGCTTGACCCTCGGCATTACCGCAGCCCCAGCATCTTCTTGATCTCTTTCCGGTCGGCGCTCGTGCCCTCGCGGAACTTGCGGAAGCCGCGCCTACGCTTCGACGACTTCTTCTCCAGGTTGTGGCTGCGCATCGCCGGCCGGCGCAGGATCTTGCCCGTCGCCGTCACCTTGAACCGCTTCTTTGCGCTGCTGCGTGTCTTCGTCTTCGGCATCTCGTTTCACTCCTGCGTTCTTCGTCGGGCCCAGCAGCATCACCATGTTCCGTCCGTCCTGGAGGGGCTGGGATTCGATCGCCCCGATCTCCTTGACGTCCTCGGCGAGGCGGAGGAGCAAGTCACGGCCCCGTTCCGGATGGGTCTGCTCTCGACCGCGGAACATGATCGTGACCTTCACCTTCGCGCGCTGGTTGAGGAATCGCTCGACGTGCCCCTTCTTGGTGTTGTAGTCGTGAATGCCGATCTTCGGCCGGAGCTTGATCTCCTTGACCTGGATCTGGCTCTGGTGCTTGCGGGCCTGCTTCGCCTTCTGCTCCTGCTCGTACTTGTACTTCCCGTAGTCCATGATCTTGGCGACGGGGGGGTCGGCCTGGGCGGCGACCTCGACGAGGTCGAGGTTCTTGCCGTAGGCGTACTCCCGCGCCTCGTCCGTGGTCTTGATTCCGAGCTGGGAGCCGTCGTCGTCGATCAGCCGGACACGCGAAACGCGAATCGCATCGTTGATGCGCGTCGTGTCACGTGGCGCTGGGCGAACCTGTTCGAACGGCCGGCGTCTGGGCCTCAAGTGGTAGTCACCAAGTCGGGCTTGTTCCTCCTGTCTCGTTTCCTGAACTGAAAAGCCGCTGTCATGCAGCGGCCCGTTTCCTCGTCACTTCTGACTCGGTTGAACCTGCCAGCGCCGTTCGGGCCGGGAGGTGAGGAACGGGTCCGCCCCTGCTTTTCAGGAGTCAGAGGGTAGCAAGTCGCTCGAGGAGAGACGAGAACGACAACTCGGACTGCTCGCCGCCGCGCTCGCGGACGGCGAGGCTCTCGTCGCTCTCCTTGTCGCCGTAGACGATCGTGACCGGGATCTTCTCGAGCTCGGCCGCCCGGATCCGCTTGCCGATCGTCTCGCTCGGCTCCGCCACCTCGGTCCGGTAGCCGGCCTCGCTCAGCCGGAGGGCGAGCGTCCGCGCGGAGTCCAGATGCCCCTCGCCGACAGGGAGGACGCGCACCTGGACGGGCGAGAGCCAGAACGGCAGCGCGCCGCCGTAGTGCTCGAGGAGGATGCCGATGAAGCGCTCGAGCGAGCCGAACAGCGCCCGGTGGATGACGTACGGCGTGTGCTCGCGGTTGTCGGCGCCCATGTACGTGCAGCCGAGCCGCTCGGGCTGCTGGCCGTCGAGCTGGATCGTCCCCATCTGCCAGGGACGGCCGAGCGCGTCGTCCATGAAGAAGTCGATCTTCGGCCCGTAGAACGCGCCCTCGCCCGCGGCGATCCGGTACGGCAGGCCGATCCGGTCGAGCGCGGCCTTGAGGACGCCCTCGGTGTGGTCCCACTGCTCGTCGGTGCCGAGCTTGTTGTCGGGACGCGTGGCGAGCTCGGCGTGGGCGAGCTCCCGCACGCCGAACGTGTCGTAGAGGAAGTCGACGTAGTCGAACATCGCGTCGATCTCCTCCTGGATCTGCTCCTCGGTGCAGAAGACGTGCGCGTCGTCCTGGCTGAACTGCCGCGCGCGCGTCAGCCCCTGGAGGCTGCCGGTCGGCTCGTCGCGGTGGAGGACGGCGGCCTCGGCGTAGCGGATCGGCAGGTCGCGGTAGCTCCGCAGCTGCGTGTTGAAGAGGAGCATGTGGCCGGGGCAGTTCATCGGCTTCAGCCCGTACAGCGAGTCGCCGTGCTCGATCCGGAAGAGGTTGTCGCCGTACTTCTCCCAGTGGCCGGAGCGCTTCCAGAGCTCGACGTCCCACATCAGCGGCGTCTTCACCTCGGAGTAGCCGCGCCGCGCGTTCTCGCGGCGGCGGAGATCCTCGAGCGCGTTGTAGATCGCCATCCCGCGCGCGGTCCAGAGCGCCGCGCCGGGCGAGTACTCGGACATGTGGAAGAGATCGAGTTGCGGGCCGAGGCGGCGGTGGTCGCGCGAGCGCGCGCGCTCGAGCCGCTCGAGGTACGCGTCGAGATCCTCCTTCGCGTAGAAGGCGGTGCCGTAGATCCGGGTCAGCTGCGGCTTCGTCGAGTCGCCGCGCCAGTACGCGCCCGCGAGGTGCGTGAGCTTCAGCGCCTTGATCGGCTTCGAGTTCTGCAGGTGCGGGCCGCGGCAGAGATCGGTGAAGTCGTCCCCCTCCGCGTGCGACTGCGTGTAGAGGGAGATGTCGCCCTCGGCGGTGTCGACGAGCTCGACCTTGTACGGCTCGTCCTCGGCTGCGAAGCGCTCCTTCGCCTCCTCGCGGGAGATCTCGCTCCGCTCCCAGCTGCGTCCTTCCTTCAGCTCCTTCGCGATCTCGGCCTCGATCCGCTCGAGATCCTCCTCGCGGATCGGCTCGCGGAAGTCGAAGTCGTAGTAGAAGCCGTTCTCGATCGGCGGCCCGATCGCGATCTTGACGCCCGGGTAGAGGCGGCGGACGGCCTCCGCGAGCAGGTGCGCCGAGGAGTGCCGGAGCACGGCGAGCGCGTCGGGGTCGTCCTTGTCTCGCGTCGTCAGGAGCTGGATGCGGTCGCCGTCGGCGAGCGGCGCACGAAGGTCGCGAGCCTCGCCGTCGACCTTGACGAGGACGGCCTGCTCCGCGAGCTTCGGGCCGATCGCACGAGCGGCGTCGAGGCCGCTTGCGCCGTCCGGAAGTTCGAGCTCCGAGTTGTCGGGAAGAAGGATTTTCATGAGAGAAGACACCGTAATGCACCCCCGCGAAGACGACAGGAACGAAGAAAAAGAGGAGTCCCCGGTGCCCGATCCGACCGCCGTGCCGGCAGACGGGGACGACGACCCGGAGGCCGACTAGCGGGGTGTCGATGTGCGCTCGGAGCGCATCGCCGCGAGTCTAGCCGGAGAACTCCATGAGGATCCACTCGGACGTGTGCTCGCTGTCGGGCGGATGCCGTGAGGCCTCGACGAAGCCCGCGCGCTCCCACGCGCGCACGGCGCCCTCGTTCCAGACGTACGGATCGACCGTGACCCGCGACCAGGCCCGCTCCTCGACGAGGTGGCGGGCCATCGCGCCGGCGGCGTCAGGCGCGAGCCCGCGCCCGCGGGCGGAGGGAACGAGGAACATGTCGAGGCCCTCGGGATGCACCTGGAGGTAGCCGACGGGCTCGCCTCCCGCCTGGACGATCCACGCGTCGATGTCGGGCCGCGCGAGCCGCTCCTCCATCTCCGCGCGCGTGAACGTCTCGTCGTCCCAGTACCGGGCGACCTCCGGATCCGCGTGCCAGGCGACGAGGCGATCGACATCGCCCCCGTCGGCCGGGCGCAGCGTCGTCAGTCGTCCGCGTACGAGAACGTCCACGTCACGTCCGGGTGGCTCGCGCCGCCGGCGCTGTAGTAGAGCGCGTTGGCGGGGTGATTGCCGGGCTCGGCGAGGACGAAGCCGCTGCGAATGCCGCGGTCGCGCGCGAGCCCGGCCAGGCGTTCGAGCAGAGCCGAGGCGACGCCGCGCCGCCGGTGCGTTTCCGCCACGTCGAGCTCGTAGACGAAGAGCTTCGCGGCATCGCCGTGTCGCCGCGGGAGCACATGCGCGAGGACGAACCCGACGGCCCGGTCGCCGTCGAAGGCGACGAGGAGGAGCGTGCTCGGGTCGGCCAGGAGCCCCGCCGGGTCGCCCGGTCCGTCGTATGTCGCGAGCTCGCGGACGACGGCCTCGTCGCCCGGCTCGAGCAGGCGAAACGCGATCCCGGCCGGATCCGTTCTCGACCCAGGGACGTCGTTCATCGGAAGGAGGATCGCATGCCCGGCAAGCGTCCGAGCGTCAAGAACGAGAAGCAGTACGAGAAGCTCAAGGAGAAGGGGATGTCGAAGGAGCGCGCGGCGAAGATCGCGAACTCGCCCGGCGCCTCGAGCCGGGGCGGCAAGGCCTCCGGCTCCGGCACGCGCCGCAGCAACTCGAGCCAGGGCGGCACCACCGCGCAGAAGAAGGCCGCGGGCCGCAAGGGCGGCCGCGCCACGGCGCGCAAGAGCTAGAGAGTGATGAGCCGCGGGCGCCTCGTGCGAGGCGCCCGCGCTCTACGGCCTACGCCGTCGGGACGACGTTGCGAGCCTCGGGGCCCTTCTCGCCCTCGGCCGGCTCGAACTCGACCCGCGCGCCCTCGGCGAGCGTCTTGAAGCCCTCGCTGTTGATCGCGCTGAAGTGGACGAAGACGTCCTTGCCGCCCTCGTCAGGGGTGATGAAGCCATACCCCTTCGCATCGTTGAACCACTTCACGGTTCCGGTTGCCATATGAAACACCTCCCTCCCAGGAGTTCTGAACGGACTGGGAGGCGCAAAAGTGCGGCTACCGGTACGCGCTCTAGTTCTAGTACGACCCGAACGGTAGCGAGAATCCGCGGGATATGCACGTACTTGCGGCTCCCGACAAGTTCCGCGGCACGTTGACCGCCCGCGAGGCGGCTGCCGCGATCGCCGCGGGGGCCACGCGGGCGGGCTGGGAGGCGCACGAGTTACCGCTCGCGGACGGCGGCGAGGGGACGCTCGACGTGCTCGGCGGCGGCAACCGGACGACCGTCGTGACGGGGCCGCTGGGCGAGCCGGTGGAAGCCGCGTGGCGGCTCGAGGACGGCTCCGCGCTTGTCGAGGCGGCGCGCGCGTGCGGCCTCGCCCTCGCCGGCGGCGCGAGCGGCAACGACCCCCTGCGGGCGACGAGCCGCGGCGTCGGCGAGCTCGTCGCCGCAGCGGTGCGCGAGGGCGCCGAGCGCGTCGTCGTCGCAGTCGGCGGCGTCGCCTCGACGGACGGCGGCGCGGGAGCCGCCGACGTTCTTCGGCCGCTCCTCCCCCTCCCCTGCCTGCTCGAGGTCGCCTGCGACGTCCAGGCCCGCTTCCTCGAGGCGGCGGACGTCTTCGCCCCGCAGAAGGGCGCGACACCGGACCAGGTCCGGCTCCTCCGGGAGCGGCTCGCAAGGATCGACGTCCCCGACCTACCGGGCTCGGGGGCCGCGGGCGGGCTCGCGGGCAGGCTCGCCGCGCTCGGCGCGACGCTCGTCCGCGGCTTCGACCTCGTGGCCGACCGGCTCGGCCTCGACGAGCGGCTCGCAGGGGTCGACCTCGTCGTGACGGGGGAGGGCCTCCTCGACGCCACCTCGCTCACCGGCAAGGTCGTCGGCGGGGTGCTCGAGCGCGCCGCCCGCGCCGGCGTTCCCGTGCTCGTCGCGGCCGGCGACGCCGTGACGGATCTGCCCCTCGACGCCGTATCTCTCGTGGCAACCTGTGGCCGGCGGCGAGCCCTCGCCGAGCCCGCGGAGTGCCTCGCGGAAGCGGTCGAGAAGGAGCTCACCGGTTTGTCGAGAACCGCCTAACCTGCTCACGTGCCAAAGCCTGCAAAAGGACCGCATCTCACCTATCGCCCAGGCCTGGACGGGCTACGGGCGCTCGCGGTCGCGGCCGTCTTCCTCTACCACGCGAAGCCGCATGCGAGCGGAGACCCGTGGCTGCCGGGCGGCTTCCTCGGCGTCGACCTCTTCTTCGTCCTCAGCGGCTACCTGATCACCTCGATCCTGTTGATCGAGTGGGAGCACCACGGCCGGATCGTCCTGCTCCGCTTCTGGATGCGCCGCGCTCGGAGGCTGTTCCCCGCCGTCGTCGTCGTCGTTCTCGCGTCGCTCCTCCTCGCGTCGATCTTCGCGCGCACCGATCTCGCGCGGACGCGAAGCGACGCGATCAGCTCCCTCTTCTACTTCACGAACTGGCACCTGATCATCGCGAACCACTCGTACTACACCCTCATGTCGTTGCCGTCGCTGCTGCAGCACTTCTGGTCGCTCGCGGTGGAGGAGCAGTTCTACGTCGTCTGGCCGCTGCTGCTCGTGCCCGGCCTCGTCTTCCTCGGCCGCCGCTATCTGCCCATCCTCGTCGCGGCGGGGATCGCCGGCTCAGCCGCCGAGATGTGGCTCCTCTACCGCGGGCCGGACAGCGACCCGTCGCGCGTCTACTACGGCACGGACACGCGAGCGTTCCTGTTGCTGATGGGGATCGAGCTCGCGCTTCTCTGGCCGTACGTCGAGCGGCTGCGGCGATCGCTACCCGTGCTCGAGCTGCTCGGTCTCGCCGCGCTCGGGATGACGATCTGGCTCTTCCTCACGATCCACGACTTCTTCGCGGTCGTCTACCAGGGCGGCGACCTCGCGGCGTCCTTCTGCTTCGCCGTCCTCATCGCGGCGGTCGCCCACCCGGCGACGCGACTCGGCAAGGCGCTCGGGATCGCGCCGCTCCGCTGGGTCGGCGAGCGGAGCTACGGGATGTACCTCTGGCACTGGCCGATCATCGCCCTCACGCGTCCCGGCGTCGACGTCTCGTGGACGGGAGGAAAGATCATCGCCGTCCAGGCGGCGCTCACCGTCGTCGCCGCGGCGCTCTCCTACCGGTTCGTCGAGCAGCCGATCCGGACGGGCCGCCTGCAGCGGCGGCTCGCGGAGCTCGATGCGCGGCGCCGCCTCCAGCTCGTCGCCGCCGCGGCGGCCGCGCTCGCCGCCGCCTTCGCCGTTCTCTTCGTCACCCCGAGCCCGCTCAGCGCGACGCCACCCACAGGCCCCGGGCCGAAGCCAACCCCACGCCACCATCCGACACGCGGCCACAAGCCGAAGAGGGGGCAGCACCACCCCAAGAAGCCGAAGAACGGCGGCCCACCGAGCGGCCGCATCCTCGCGATGGGCGACTCCGTCATGCTCGGCTGCTCGTCAGAGCTGCGCGAGGCCCTCCACCACCGCGTCCACGTCGACGCCGTCGTCGGCCGTCAGATCGACGACACGATCACCGAGCTCGACCGGATCCGCCGGAAGTGGGGCCTGCCGAAGACGATCATCCTCCAGGTCGGCAACAACGGCCCGCTCTACTACGCCGACCTCGTCCGGCTCAAGGCAGCGCTACGCGGCGTCCCGGACGTGATCGTCGTCAACGTCCGCAACGCGACGAGCTGGCAGGACGAGTCGAACCACGCGATCACGACGTGGCTCGCGGGCTGGCGCACGGCGCACCTCGCCGACTGGTACGCGCACTCGACCGACAAGATGCTCTCCGACGGCACGCACCCGTACCCGCAGGCGTGCTGGACCTACGCGAGCGTCATCGCGACGACGCTCGCGCAGTCCTGACCGGTCAGCCGGCGCTCTCCGGCACCGCTGAGAGCTCCTCCTGCTCCGTCCGCGTGACGAGCAGCGCGAGGACCGTGCCGACGGCGTAGCCGACGACGACGGCCGCGAGCGATCCCCCGAGTCCCGGCTTCTGGGTCATGTCCCAGACCACGCCGAAGACGAGACCGAGGTTCGAGAACTCGACGACCCAGAGACCGGGATGGAGCGCCATCCGCCGCGCCTCCGGACCGAGCTCGCCCGGGCCGTTCGCGTGGAGGGCAGCCTCGAGCTTCTTCGCCGTCCGCTCCCCGACGCCGCCTCCCTGCACCGCGAGGATCACGAGCGCGGCGATCCCGATGTCCACCCAGCGCGTGCTCCACGTCCATGTGTGGCTCGTCATGTACGCACCGCTTGCGAAGAGGCCCAGGATGGCGACCGGGAAGAGCTTGCCGACCTTGCCCGCGACCATTCCCCACGGCACCGCAGCCTCGAGCGTGCGCGCGGCGCGGAGCTGGAAGAGGCATGTCAGCAGGACAGAGCCTGCGCCGATGCCGACGAAGAGAGCGAGCAGATGCACGTAAAGGACGACGGTGTACGCGTTCACGGAATCCCCCTGTATATAGATCGAACTTCGATGAAAACCTAGGCGAAGCCGCGAACGGGTTCAAGCGCTCTTACAACACCGCGAGGATCGCGTCCCCGTAGCGCTCGAGCTTCGCCGGGCCGATGCCCGGGATCTCGGACAGCTCGCCGAGCGAGCGCGGCTGCGCGGCGGCGATCGCGTGGAGAACGGTGTCGTGGAAGACGACGTACGGCGGCACGCCGTCCTCGCGCGCCCGCTCGAGACGCCAGGCGCGGAGCCGCTCCCCCGCCGGCGTCCACTCGCGCGCGACCTTCGGCGCGTCCGCCGGGGCGGGCAGGTGGCCGAGCTCGAGCAGGAAGCGCGACCGCCGCGACGACCACGTGAGCCACAGCGTCCGCTTCGCGCGTGTCATCCCGACGTAGAGCAGGCGCCGCTCCTCGTCGATCTCCTCCGGCGTGCGGGCCTGGCGCGACGGCAGCTCCTTCTCCTCGAGCCGCGGGATGAAGACGGTGTCGAACTCGAGCCCCTTCGCCTTGTGCAGGGTCAGGAGGTTGACGCCGCGGACGTCCTCGCCGCCGGGGTCGAAGCGGCGGCGGAGGTCGGTGACGAAGTCGGCCGCGGAGCCCTCGAACGCGTCGGCGAGCGCGACGAGCCGGGCGAGGTCGGTCTGGCGGACGAGCTCCCGCTCGCCGAGCTTGTCCGGCAGCTCCTCGAGCCAGCCGGCGTCGCGAGCTGCGGCGCGCACGGCGTCGGCGGCGTTCCGGTCGCTGCGCTCGAGGCCGCGCGTCAGCCGCCGCGCAGCGTCGCGCTCGAGGAGCGAGGAGCCCTGGAACGGGATGCCGGCGGCGTGGAGCGCCTCCTCGAAGTCGGTCAGGCGCGCGTTCGTGCGGCAGAGGATCGCGATCTCCTCGAGGGGTGCCTCCGCCGCGCGGATCGCCTCGACGATCGCGTCCGCCTCCGCGGCGGCCGAGGGATACGGAGCGACGACGGGCTCCGCGCCGGCGGGCAGCGTCGGGCGCAGCACCTTCTCCGCTCCGCCGAGCCGCGGCACGAGCCGGTTCGCGAGCTCGAGCACCTGCGGCGTCGAGCGGTAGTTCTCCTCGAGCCGCACGACGGTCGCGTGCGGGAAGCGCGACGGCATGCCGAGCAGATGCTCGGGCCCGGCGCCCGTGAAGGCGTAGATCGACTGGTAGTCGTCGCCGACGACGCAGAGGTCGTCCCCGTCGCCGAGCCAGAGCTCGAGCAGCGTCTGCTGGAGGAGGTTGACGTCCTGGTACTCGTCGACGGTGAAGGCGCGGTACTGCGCGCGGAACGTCGCGGCGACGCTCTCGTCGTCCTCGAAGAGACGAACCGCGCGCTCGAGCAGATCCTCGAAGTCGAGGAGCCCCTCCGCCTGCTTGCGGCGCTCGTACTCGGCGTAGACGCGCGCCATGAGATCCGGCGGGATCGGAGGCTCCCGGCCGTCCGCCGCGTGGAGGTAGTCGGCCGCGCCGATTCGGCGGTTCTTCGCCCACTCGATCTCGGCGGCGAGGTCGCCGGCAGGCCGGAACTTGAACGGCGCGGGCAGGCGGTTGCCGATCTGGCGGAGGAGAAGCGCCTTCGACGGAAGGATTCGGCCGACCTCGCCCGGCGCGAAGTGGCGCAGCTGCCTGAACGCGGCGGAGTGGAACGTGCCGGCGCGAACGCGCGTCACGCCGTGCGCGGCGAGGCGTGACCGGAGCTCGCCGCCGGCCTTGTCCGTGAACGTCACCGCCATGATCTGCGCGGGATCGAACGCGCCGACCGCGACCTGGTGCGCGATCCGCCTCGTGATCGTCGTCGTCTTCCCCGTGCCGGCGCCGGCGAGGATGCAGACCGGGCCGCGCACCGTCTCGGCGGCGCGACGCTGCTCGGGGTTCAGGCCGGCGAGCGGATCCACCGAGTCACCGTAGCCGGGCATCCGGCCGGAAACGTCACAACTTCCCGGACATGATCGGGGACGAAAAAGCCCCGCCGGAGCGGGGCTTTTCCCGAATGGTCCTAACTGGGCATCTTTCAAACCCGCCGGAGTCTCTCAACCGCCTCCTTCTTATTGTCTCACGGCCACACGAGGCGCTCAAACTCTCGGCACGCGAGAGTGGCGCATCGAGCTCGTGATGGTCCCTTGGACCACGAGCGTTCGCGGATCGCGCCTACTGGCCTGGGGTCGGGGCCATCCGCCTGCGAGAGGCATCGGCAAAGGCCTTTGGGTAGTAGCAGAGTGAGGGGCGGCTGTCGGAGCCAACCCCCCACTCGACGTGACAGCACCTATCCCCAGGTGAGCGTGTGAGGGAGACCGGGACGAATGTAGGCCTGGCCCTGTCCCTCGCCACCGATCCCTGGGACCCAGCTAAGGATGATCTGGGGAACGCCGTTCTGATCGTCGATCTCGACTAGAGTCGGATGTTCGTTGGCGTCCGGCAAAGCGCTCGTGATCTCAGGGATCGTCGCCGGAGCGGCCTGGGCGGCGGCTACCGGGTCCGAGGTTTCCACCTTAATGACACATACGCCGCCGACGAGCGAGAGTGTGCGAGCTGAGACAGCGGTCAGCGATGCTGGCGCATTCTGCGCTGCGGTTGCGCACGCGTCGCTTGCGAGAGGAGCAACGCTCGCCTCGACGTTGATCGAGTCGCCCAATTCCGCGCCTGGAAGTGAGTTGCCATTAGCTTCCACCGAGCGGACTGTTGAGAGCGCGTCCTGTCCGTGTGTCTGCATCCAGTCGGCTGCCGCGAGCCCGACGACTGCCGCCTCAAATCTTCCGACAGTGATCGAGGGCGGGGAAGGAGTGGCCAGGTTGACAGTCAAGCTAGACCCGTCGACCGAGCCAGAAACGAGGAGACCATCGCCGAAGCTCGCCTGAGCCTGCGCCAGAACATCGTCCACGCCGGCTGCGCGGGCGACGGCGCTCGGAGCTGACGCAGCGCCGCCGAGCGTTGCTGTAGCAGCAACAGCGGCGGCTGCGAGGCCGGCGGCGAGTGCGAACGAGAATTGAACCCTCCTCGTCCTACTTGAAGGCAGCCAGCGATTTGCCCAAGACTGCCGGTTGATCTCAGCGAGGAGGTGATCCTTGCGTGCGCCGAGTCGGTCCTCCGGCAGGTCCGGGAGCAGCGGGGTCGAAAGGTCGGTATTCATCGGTCAAGCGCCTCCCGAAATGGTTGCAGTTCCATCCTCCATATGTCCGTTCGCGGAATTGAGTTCTCCGAGACGCACTCGGGCGCGAGCGAGCCGCGAACGGACCGTGCCGATCGGGATCCCGAGAGCAAGCGCCGCCTCGTCGTAGCTGAGCTTCGTCCACGAGCAAAGGACAAAGACCTCCCGCTCGTCAGCTGAAAGACGCGCCAGCAACTGAAGCGCCCGCGCAAATCCGCGCTCGGCGTCCAGCCTGTCCTGTGAAGACTCGGTGAAGTCAGGAGTAGGCCGCTCCTCAGGGAGCCGCTTCAGTGCCGCCGCATAGCGGCGTTCGGTTCGGCGTTGGTTCCGAACCACGTGTGCTGCGATGCCATAGATCCATGCAAGGACCTTTCCCGCGGGGAGGTCCTTCTCGCGTCGCCGCCACGTTTCGAGAAAAACGATCGAGAGGAGATCCTCGGCCCTCGACCAGTCCCCGACGTTGAACAGGCAGTAGCGATAGATCGCCCTCGCATGACGCTCGAAAAGAAGTCCGAATGCGTCGGTGTCGCCGGCGCGTGAACGCTGCCATAGGGTGTCGTCAGACGCGCTCACGTCTGATCTATGTCCGGTCGCCCACGGTGGATTCTCTACAGGCCTGCTAGGAGGTCGCTTTGCCCACAGCTGCCTTGTGGTTTCGCGTTGCGGTCGTAATGGGCTAACGATGCTCGGCGTACATGTCACAGCGTTCAACCAATGAACTTGATCGAGAATGGAGAGGGCGGCGTGCCGATGCTCCAAAGTCCGTCGTTGACCTTCGTCGCTCCACTCAGAACGTTCGTGTAGCTCGTGCAGCAGCCGCTGCTGTCTGTCTTGTATTGCCACGCTGTCTTACCGCTTGGACCCCACGTCACGTTGAACGCCGGATTCGAGGAACCCCATTTCGCCTCACCCCGAGCGACGCTATAGCCGCTGGAAAACCCAAGACCGGTAATTGTGTACTCCTTCTGCCCGTCCCAGAAGGTCTCCCACCCCCCGGAGCCTAGAGCGGCTGTAAAGAGGTCGCCTTCGCCAAATAGATCGTGCTGGCCGCCGATGTAGACGTCGCAGGTGTAGTTAACGCTGTCTGCCGTGTACTCGGTCATTACTGCGGTGATGCCGGGGTCGTTCATGTCGCAGTCGCTGGCAAAGGTGGAGGACTCCTCGATGTAGCCTGTCTGGATCATCCCGAAGCCTGAGCAGCCGCAGTCGGGCGGCTTCTCTTGTTCAGCGACGGTCGCGACAACCCCGCCGCACGAGTTGAGCGTCGTCGTTCCCTGCAGATACGAGCGTGTTCCATTGTCATTGCCTGCGCCGCGATACAGGTCACCCTGATCTGCATACGTTGGACTGCAGTTCGCTAGAGCCGAAGATGCGCCCACGCCGGCGCCGATAGCACCACAGCGATGGCGACGAGAAGAAGGAGGAGGCGCCTGGTCGAGCCTCGCAGGAATGGCGAAGTTGAACACGGACTCGTCTGCGTCGAACGGCGGGTCATCCTGACCTCCTCTATTACAGAAGTTGGTCTATTCCCGCATCTTCCAGCCATCGTCTACAACTGTCAAGTTGTAGGAACTGCAATGCGCCGCGTTGAGCTCCTTCCCAGATCCGCCAGTCGAGCTCGCATGCCTTGATCTCGAGTCGAAGCTTAGCCCGCGACACCACCGGGATCGACTCCATAGGTCCACGCGGACGGAGCGAGTGGTTCGATGCCCACTCTCACAGCCTGAGCGATCGGAATAACACCACACCCTCGTTTCCAGGACTTTCCGTTGTAGTCCTGACAGCGAGCGAAATGGGCCGAACCGAGTATTGCGCGAACCGCGAGGAGGCCGCTTTCCAAGGTGCCCGAATCCGGCTCTGAGCGGCCTCGGCGCGTCGATCCCCCGCCCAACCGCCCGCGCATTCCCCCGCCCGATCCCCCGCCCAACCATGACTGCGCTACCCCAATACGCGCAAGAACCGTGCACAGGCGCACCTTCACCCCGTCCGATCGGAACCCCGACAAAGCGGGAAAACCAGATTGATACGCCCATGCAGGGAGACAGCCCCACACCGGCACTCGGATGATGAAAGATGCTCGCGCAGACGAGAGCTAGAGTCGCTACGTGAGAGACGCGTACTTTGCGATTGGCGCGATCATGCTCGCCACGATCGGGATCACGTGGTCGCTCGGACGAGTGGTTGAACACCTCGACCGTCCTCTCGCGGCTCTGCAGGCGATCGTGGTTCGGGTATGCATAGGCCTGCTCTTTGCGCTCGTCACGGCGCAGGCCGTCGCCGCAGGCGGGTTCTGGCTGCTCCTACTTCCGGTCTCTGTCCTGCTCTCGCTGTTCAGCTTCGGGCTAGCGGGCGGCTTCGTCTGGCTTTGGATGCGTGACGGACTGGACGAGCACGCCGAAGCGTCCAGGTGACATTCCCGAGCTCTCGCAGCCGAGGCGTACCATCGGACTCGGTGCCAACTGAGCACGATCGCCACGCCCCGCGAGGCCCGGGGGACATGCCCTTCGGCCGGGCGGCATTCGTCGCACTGTGCATTCCCTTCCTCGGCATGGTCGCCGTCTTCGTAGCCATCGGCTGGAGCATCGGCCCGTGGGTTCCTCTCGGGATCGTGATCGCCACGTCCCTGATGTTCGTCGCGGCGCATTGGTGGACTCGCAGGGGCCGCCGACTGCTGCAGACCGATCCCGCCGAGGGAAGGCGCGTGCTTGAAGCGCAGGCTGAACGGGTCGGATGGGCGATGGGCCGAATGACCGTCATCTGGATCGCCTTCTCGATCCTCTTTGTAGTCGTGCTGCTCGCATTCCGGCTCTAGCGCTCGGGCGACATTCCCGAGCTCTGGGCCGGGTGAGCACCTATCCTGGGGGCACCATGTCGGCTGATCTCCGATCGCCTACCGATGAGAGCGTCCCCCAGAGTGGGAAGCGCTGGATCTCCGACGTTCCGAACATCCAGGTCGTCAGCTTCATCCTCTGGATCTGCGCGGAGTTCGCGCTCAGCCTTGCCGCCGCTCTTGCTATCGAACATCGAGCGGCGCGCCTCCCTATTCACGCTCAGTTCAGTCACCACTTCATGGTCATGTGGGCGATCACATGGGGAGGCTCGATCCTTCTGCTCGCCCTGCTCGCGGGAGCACTCGTCTTTCGGCGGACTACGCCGTGGGACATCCTCCTCACCTGGCCATGGCTGGTCGGTCCCGTCGTCGGGGCCGCGTTCTACTTTGCGTTGACCGGGCAGATGCATCCGGGCACGTGGTTCTGCGGGCGATCCGGCAGCGAGGACGCTTGCAACTTCGGCTTGGGAATCGGGTCTGGACTTCTCTCGGTCGCTGCAGCGATCGTGGTCGGCGGGACCTTCATCTCCGTGGCGTCGTTGAAGCGATTCGCTACTCGCTCGCGGTAGGCCCATCCTCAGGTGACCCTCAAGCCGCAGACGCGCCTGGGCTGGGTCGCCCGGATCACCTTCTGGGCGATTTCGCTTGTGCCGACTCTCGGTGTCTTCGTGGCGCTTGGCTTCGCCTTCGGCCCGGCCGTGGCAATCGCTGGCTTCGTCCTCGGTCTGCTTAGCCTCGCGTACGCCTACCGAAGAGGGATGAAGCTCCGCCGCGTCATGAAGGAAGACCCTGCGGCAGCCTTCCGCTCAATGGATAAGAGCGCGATACGCGAAGGGAAGCTTCTTGCCGGAATCGCGTTCGTGACGATAGGAGTCGGCGTCGTTGCGATCGTCGCCATCTTCGCGACCCACACCTAGACGTTCGCTCAGGGGCATTTCCTGGGCGCTCGCCCAGTTTGTGTTCGGCCGCTCGATGCGGCGTCAGCGTAGGACTGTCCGCCGCAGCGCGAAGCTGACGACGAGCGCGATGGCCATCGTGGCGGCGAACGCCGTCGCCGAGTGGAAGATGAGCCCAACGAGGAGCGCGATCGGAATCGCGCCAAAGTGAACGATCAGCCTAGGTAGCGCCGTTCGCCGTCCGCCGATGCTTCCAAGGACAGTGCCCCAGTAGGGAGCCGCGGAGGTGATCTCGAGACGGGCGCCGCTACGGGTGGCGATGTCCTGCGCCAAGCTACGCCAACGTTCTGACCGCGATGCAAACGTGACCGTGTACGGGTCGCGGATCGTCTGAAGATAGTCGTCTGTGCTGACCGATCCCCGCTCGACAAGCTGGACGTAGCCAACAACGCGGCGCGAAGGCGCGTAGCGGACGACTCCGATCCGATCAAATGGAACCTCGACCCCACGGTCCCGCTGCTTCCGGATCAGGAGGCCTCTAAGCCCGCGTCGGATAACAACGGTGCTACCGCTGACGAGCAGGGTTCCGTTCCAGCCGCGACGAGCACGCTCCACTTAGAGAATCGTAGGCGCCTCAAGGGCCTTCCCGGGCATTCGATCTGCCCATACAGAGTTCTAGGATTCGACCGTGGACAAGGAGTACGTCCTCGCCGAGATTCGACGTACCGCCGAGGGTGGTAAGCCTCTGGGCCGTGCCCGATTCGCTGCCGCGACGGGGATCAAGGAGCACGATTGGCAGGGCCGCTACTGGGCGCGGTGGAGCGACGCGGTTCGAGAGGCCGGCTTCGAGCCCAACGAGCTTCAAGGGGCATTCGGCGATGCCGAACTCTTGGTCAGCCTCGTCGACGAGATCCGGCAACGGGGTCGAATGCCCACCACGTCCGAGCTGAAGCTTCGCCGGAGCCTGGACGGCGCGTTCCCGAACGCGAAGGTCTTCGCCCGATTCGGGCCGAAGGCGCGGTGGCCAGAGAGGATCGCCGATTACTGCCGGAAGCGCGACGACTGCTCCGATGTACTTGCCATCGTCGCTCCCCTGATCGCGGACGCCTCGTCAGAGCCCGAGGCCAGCGACGAGGCCGACGATGCGGCCGGTTTCGGAGTCGTCTATCTCGCGAAGTCGGGTCGCCACTACAAGATCGGGCACTCGGCCGACGCCGGGCGGCGCCGCTACGACCTAGCCATCCAGCTCCCGGAGGCCGTCACGCTCGTTCACGAGATCCGCACAGACGACCCCGCCGGCATCGAGCGCTACTGGCACCGGCGCTTCGCAGACCGCCATACCAACGGGGAGTGGTTTTCCCTGACGAGGGCGGACGTGACGGCTTTCAAGCGCCGCAAGTTCATGTAGTCGCCAGCTCGGCGAGGACTCCGCGGACGACCGCGGCGAACTGCGAGAAGAGCACGGCGAGGCGCTCTACGACCCAATGGAACTGCCACTCGTACAACCGGAATTCGGTGTCGAGCTCCTCGATTCGAGCCGCCTTCTCCGCGTCGGAGTGGAGGAACTCGCCGTACAGCCAGTCAAGGAAGGTGTCCAAGGGTGTCCGCGGTGATGCCTCAGCGCCGCCCGGGTGAACGTCCCAGCTATCGAGGACTCCCTGCTTGGCACGCTCGAAGGCGTCAACCTGTCGCAGAAGGAAGGTGCCCGCCTCCGTCTCCGTGTCGGCGTATCGCCGCACGAGCGCGACCATGCTGGTGAAGCTGGCACGCTCGCCGTCACCGAAGAGCTGTCGCAAGAGGGCGAGCATGTCGCGGGTGGCTCCAGCAGACGGAAGGGTCTGCTCCCAGCTTGTCGTCGTTCCCTGGTCCAGGGTGACGCTCCATGACCGTTCCTCCTCGGTGAAGTAGCGGCACGACCGAAGCTCGTCGGTGAGCTTCAGGTAGCGCAGCATCGCGGAGCGTTCCTCGGGAGTCGCAACTGCGCCGTGAACGAGAGCTCCCGCGGCCGCCGCGAACACGCGAGGGGCAGTCGGCGCTCTCGCTCGAAGCTCGGCGTTCACGGCCATACGTCCCTCACGTCTGATCGCGATGTTCTCGAATTTCCAGACGTCGTCCATCGTGAAGCTGGTGAAGCTGGGGTCGCGACGCCGGCCAGGGGTCCACTCGGCGGCCCTGTCAGCGAAGGAGATGGAGCCGTCCTCTTTCAGCGCCCATAGCATCCGCCCGAGCTCCGCATACTCCTGGTCGGGTCTTGACGCGTCGAGCCGACCTTCGTCGCGGAGGTGAAAGCCGAGCTGCTGGCCCGAGGTCAAACGCCACCTGTCCTCGGAGTCGTCGAGCTGAACGAGGTAGATCAGCAGCTCATGCTCGTTCCGGAACTTCACGGCGCAGCGATCGTAGTGCGCCCGCCTGAGGTGTAACGATCGCGTAAGCCTTTGCGGCTGCTCGTGCGCTCTGGGGGTCGAAGAGCGCATTCCTTAGATGGAGGGACCGTTTTCGCCGGCGCGGTCAGGGGCGTGGCTGGCGGGTGCGGTGGCCTTCGGCTCCTCTGCCGGCGCGTCGCGACTCGATGGGAGATTCGGACGTGCGCACGGATCGCGGCGCCAAAGTGCACCGGCTGCGGCCCGCGACAATCGATGTCGGTCAGATCAGGCTCGGCCCGGTCAGGGTCGAGCCGCTTACTGCTTCCCAGGAAGCACAGGCTGTCGAGTTGCTCGCAGCCCTGTTCGCGGCTGCGAGCCGCCCGCGAATATCGATGGCGACGAGGAAGGCCGCATGAGTGGGCGCTTGTGCGCTCGCGGCGTCGCTTCTGTCGTCGCTTCTGCCGTCGTTTCTGTAGTCGTTTCTGTAGTCGCACTTGGACCCGACGGGGCTCGCAGCAGCGAAGAACGTGCACAGCGGCCTGTTCCGGCCGTCTGTTCAGCCCGCGACAACGTGGAGGGAAGAGAAGTACCTGGCCTCAGGCGAGGCGCCGGGCGCGAGTTGCGCCCGGCGGGCTGCGTGGGCGTGCCGGCCGACTGCGGGCGGCCGGCCGTTCCGTCGGCCGGTCCGGGGTCCGTTCCGTCGGCCGTTCTGTCGTCCGGTCCGGACCGGACGGGTCAGCTGGGGGCAAAGCTCGTGCACACGGGCTGCTTCCCTGCCCGACAAGAGCTCGCGACATATGTAGTTGAAGTCAAGTGAGCTGGACGGTCATTCGCGTCGGCCCCGCGAGGTCGACTTGACGTCCGGTGGGATCGATGGCCTCATGGACGACCGGCGGAAGCCGCCGAGGAGGTGCTGCCTGTGATGCGTGTCTGCCTGTATCTGCGGATCTCGACCGACGAGGACCACCAGCCAACCTCGCTGAAGACGCAGCGGGAGCGGCTGGAGCGCTACTGCGAGGCGATGGAGGACTGGCGGATCGTCGCCGCCTACGAGGACCAAGCCAGCGGCACCAGCCTCGACCGCCCCCGCCTGCAGCAGGCACTCGACCTGGCGCGGGAGAAGAGGTGCGATCTGCTGCTCGTCTACCGCGTCGACCGCCTCTCCCGCAAGGTAAGACAGCTCGCGGGTCTGTGCGAGGAGCTCGACCAGCTCGACGTCGTCCTGAAGTCGGCGACTGAGCCGTTCGATACCGGCTCCGCGGCGGGGCGGATGATGCTGCAGATGCTCGGCGTGTTCGCCGAGTTCGAGCACGCCACCATCGTCGACCGTGTCACCGCCGGACTCGAACGCCGTGTCCGCGAAGGCAAATGGATGAGCGGGCGGACCCCGTACGGCTACACCCGCGATAAGGAGACGAAGCTGCTCGTGCCGGACCCGGTCAAGGCGCCGGTCGTGCGCCGCATCTTCCACCTGTACGCCGAGGGCAAGCTCGGCACAACGGCGATCGCCCGCACCCTCGACGCCGAAGGAGCACCGCCGCCGCGCAAACAGGGCTGGTCGCCCAACGCGCTGCAACTGATCCTCGCCAACCCGGCCTACCGAGGGCTCGTGCGGTGGAACGGCGAAACCCATCCCGGCCTGCACGAGCCGCTCGTCGATGAGACGACGTTCGAGGCTGCGCAGGAGATCCTCCGCCGCCGCGGCGAGGACGCCTCGCTGCGCCGCGGCAACCCGTCCGACTATCTGCTCTCCGGACTGGTGCGCTGCGATCACTGCGGCCGCGCCTACGTCGGCACCAGCGCGCACGGCAGGAACGGCCGCTACACCTACTACGCCTGCTCCACCCGCTACAAGTACGGCCCCGCCAAGTGCAGCGGCGACCGGCTCCCGAAGGAGCGGCTCGAAGCCGCCGTCCTCGCCCAGCTCGCCGACCTCTACCGCGACGGCCGCGTCATCGAGCAAGCGCTCGCCGACGTAGCCGAGCACGTCGAGAGCGAACGGCCCCGCGTCGAAGAGCAGCTTGCCTCCGCACGCGCTGAGATCACGCGGCTGGAGGCGAAGCTGGAGCGCTACTTCGAAGCGTTCGAAGACGGCACCCTCTCACCCGCCGACTGCCAGGACCGCATCCGCGCCCACCGCTCCCGGCTGGAGGTCCTACACGAACAGGAAGCCGACCTCACCCACACGCTCGCCACACAGGCGCACACGCCGCCCGACACGGCCGCCTTCGCCGGCCTCGCCGACCAACTCGAAGAGATCCTTGCCAACGAGAGCCCCGAGCAAGCCAAGGAACTCCTCCGCCTGCTCGTCAAAGAGATCCGCGTACACGACCGCCGCCGGATCATCCCCACCTACAGGATTCCGACGGCGGTTCGCGCAACACCTTCTAAGGTGGGCGGTACTGGGCTCGAACCAGTGACCCCCAGCTTGTCGAGCTGGTGCTCTCCCAACTGAGCTAACCGCCCCGGTCGCCGGATTGTACCGGCGCCTCCGAACTCAGCCGACGACGGCGAGCGTCCGCTCGCCGGGCCGCTTCGCCTCGTACATCGCGGCGTCGGCCCGGCGGATCACGTCGGCGAGGTCCTCGTCCACGCCCGTCGCCTCGACGGCGCCGATCGAGACGCCCACCACAAGCGTGCCGCTCCCGGTCTCGAGCGGATTGCCGGCGAGCCGCGTGCGGATGCGCTCGCCGACGGCGACGGCATCTTCTTCGCACGTCTCCGGCAGCAGGACGATGAACTCGTCGCCGCCGGACCGGGCGCAGAGGTCGTAGGCGCGCAGCTCGCTGCGAAGCGCGTCGGCGATCGCGACGAGCGCCTCGTCCCCCTTGTGGTGGCCGTGGCCGTTGTTGATCTCGCGCAGGTCGTCGACGTCGCACAGGAGCACGGAGACGGTCCGGCCGAAGCGGCGCGAGCGGGCGAACTCGTCCGCCGCAGCGCGCTCGAAGCCGCGCGAGTTCAGGAGCCCCGTCTTGTGGTCGCGGAACGCCTGCTCTCGCAGCGTCGGCACGACGAGCGAGCGGTGGATGAGGAGCAGCGGCAGCACCGCGACGACCGCGAAGACCGCATCGTGGAGGAGCGTGAAGGCGACGAGAGCGCCGACGGCCGTCAGGACGAGGTCGGTGACGAGGCTGTCGAGCCCGAAGAGGCCGCTCGTGCGCAGATCCTGGCCGCGCGCGACCTTGAGCATCCGCGCAAGGAGCGCGTGGTTGACGACGACGAACGCGACCGCGGCCGCAGCGACGACGAGCACCGACGAGACAGCGGTTCCCCTCGCGTCGTAGCCGAGCGCCTGGAGCCCGTCGCGCACGCCCCAGGCGGCGAGCCCGCTCAGGGCGTAGTTCGCGACGTTGAACGTCTGGACGTACCAGCGCCAGCGGTGCCGCAGCCAGTCCGGGACGTGCTGGACGGCGCAAACGAGGACGACGAGCTCGGGCGGCAGCACGAGCGCTGCCGCGAACGCGAAGGCGACGCCGGTGTGGAAGGCCTGGTTGCCGCCGACCCGTGCGGCGAAGAGCTGTGCGACAGACCCGGCCGCGGCGAGAACGGCGAAGTCCGTCCACCGGATCCCGCGGCTCGATGCGAGAGATCCCGCCAGCGCGGTCGCGGTCGCCGCCGCGACGAGCGTCGCGAGCAGCACGTTGCGCGCGTCCGGAGCGAGCCCGCGGCGAAACGGCTGCTCCTGCCGGAGCTTGCCGACGTAGCCGGCAGCCATCGTCACGCGGCGACCTCACGCACGGCGGTGCGCGGCAACGTCGCGAACGCGCGCTCGAGCGCGGCGACGCAATGCGGGCAGAAGTCGGTGCCGGCGCCGCGCTTGATCTCGGCGAGCGCGTCGTCGAAGCTCATCGCGTCGCGGTAGACCCGGCTCGTCGTCAGCGCGTCGAGCGTGTCGGCGACGTGGACGATCCGAGCGCCGAGCGGGATGTCCTCACCCGAGAGCCCGCCGGGATAGCCGTCGCCGTCGAGCCGCTCGTGGTGGTAGCGGATCACGGGCACGATCTCGTCGAGATAGCCGAGCCGCTCGATGATCCGTGCTCCGGCATCGGGATGGCTCTTCATCGCGAGCCACTCGAGCGGCGTGAGCGGGCCTTCCTTGAGCAGGACTGCGTCCGGGACGCCGATCTTGCCGATGTCGTGGAAGAGCGCGGCATGGCCGAGCGCCTCGAGCTCGGCGCCGTCGATCCCGAGCTCTGCGGCGATCGCGAGGGTGTGACTGCGGACGCGCTTCGAGTGGCCGGCCGTGTACGCGTCGCGCGCGTCGACGGTGGCCGACAACGCCTCGAGGGCCGCCATCGAGCGCTGGATCACCATCGCGTGCGCTTCCTCGAGCGACTCGTTCTGCCGGCTGATCGTCTCGGAGGCCGTCTCGAGGCGGCTCTGCGCCCGCTGAGTCACGTTGATGAGCACGAGCGGGGCGAGACAGAGCGCCGAGAGCAGGACGCTCTGCGACCAGAGCGCGACGAGCGGCACGGCCAGCAGCGCGAGCACGACCTCGAGGGAGACGTCCTCGAGGGCGAACAGGCCCGTGTCGCGCAACGTCAGACCGCGGGAGAGGACGATCATCGGCGCGAGCAGCAACCGGTTCACGGCGACGAACGCGGCCGCGGCGGCGAGACCGGCGACGGCGTGCGCGTGGCCGGCCGTCCCGACGAGCCCGCCTGCGAAGCGGGCCGCTTCCCATGCAGCGAGCGCCGCGAAGACGTAGTTGGCGACGTTGAAGGGCTGGACGTACCAGCGGTAGCGCTGCTTCAGCCACTCCGGCAGGTGCTGGAGCACGCACATCAGGATCAGCTCCTGCGGCGGGAGGACGAGCGCGCCGGCGATGACGAAGACGATCGCGGGGTGGAAGGTGCGGCGGCTGCTGCTCATCCGCACCGAGGCGAGCTGCGCGACCGAGGCCGCGACCGCGAGAAGCGCGAAGCGTGCCCAGTGCACGTCGTTGAGCGCGACGAGCGCCACGGGGATCCCGGCGGCGACCGGCGCGACGACCGCGAACCAGTACGCCCAAGCGACGGGCGGGAACGGACCGAGCCGCTCCGGCAGCCGCGCCGCGCCGCCCCGGCGGCTGCGAGTCGGTGCCGAGCCCATGGCGGCTTCCGTCATCGGTGGGTCGTCGATCTGTGGCCGGCCGCGAGGGCGTCGGCCACCGAGGCATCGCTCCAGGACGCGTCGCTCCACGAGGCGTCGCTCCAGGAGGCAGTGCCGTACGCGGACGTCGCCCACGAGGCGTCGCTCCACGAAGCGTCGCTCCACGAGGCGTCGCTCCAGGACGCCGTCGCCCACGCGGCGTCGCTCCACGAGGCGTCGCTCCAGGAGGCGTCGTTGCGCGCCGCATCCGACCAGCTCGCGGTGTTGAAGACCGGGATCGAGCCGCCGTTCGGATCGGCGCCGACGAACTGGTCGAGGGCGAGATTCGGATTCGGGGCCGAGCTCAGCGCGCCGGCGGCCTGGGCGTCGACGAGCCCGACGCCGACCGAGCCCGGCGCGGCGCTCGGCTCCGCCTTCGCGGTCAGCATCAGCGCGCCCTTCACCTGGTCGGGCGTCCAGGTCGGATGGAGAGCAAGGACGTACGCCGCGGCGCCGGAGACGATCGGAGCGGCGAACGAGGTCCCCGAGAGCTGGATGTAGCCCGGCGCGACCATCGAGCTCGACCGCGTCGTCGCGAGGGTCGAGTTCGGCGGGACGGGGCCGACCATGTAACGGCCCGGCGCGGCGATCTCCGGCTTCGCGAAGCCGTCGTAGGTGTAGCCGTACGCCGACCACGGCGCGGCCGTGTCGTTGTTGGTCGAGACCGAGCCGTCCAGGTCGTCCGCGCCGACGGTGATGACGAACGGATCGTTGCCCGGCGCGTACGCGACGGTCGTCGGGTTGCCGTCGACGCCGTAGTTGCCGGCGGCGGCGACGACGACGATCCCGTCGAACCAGAGCTTCTCCACCGCGCGGTCGAGCGGATCCCAGAAGACGCTCGCCGGCGCCATCGAGTGGAGCGAGAAGTTCGCGACGCGGATGTTGTAGGCGCTCTTGTGCGCGACGATCCAGTCGCACGCGGCGATGACGTCGCTCGTGCGCGCCATTCCCTGGTCGTCCATTACGTCGATCGAGACGATCGGCGCGCTCGGCGCCACTCCCGCATAGCCGGCGCCGCTGCCGGCGGCGAGGCCGGCGACGAACGTTCCGTGGCCGTAGCCGTCGCCCGGCGAGTTCGTCGTCGAGCCGGTGAAGATCGTCGTCTGCGCGATGACGCGCGAGCCGTTGGCGAAGTCGGGGCGGTTGGCCTGGACTCCCGAGTCGACGACCGCGATCGCAGGCGGCGTCGGCAGCTTCCCGTTCGTCACGGTCGACCACGTCTGCCGGGCGTCGACCGCGGTGGGCCACTGCTGGTTGCTCGAGATGCCGCCCGTCAGATGGACAGGCAGGTCGGGCGTGATCGCCGCGATGCCCTTCGTCCGGGCGAGCGCGATCAGCTGACGGCCGGTGACTGCGGCCGACGCGCCTTCGACCGCCCCGAGGCGACGGCCGAGCCGGGCTCCCTCATGACGGACGGCGGAGACGACGGCCCGCTCGCTGCCCGCTCCCTGGAGGATGACGTGGAAGATCCGCTGCGGATTCGCCCGAGCGGCCGCCGTGAGCCGGGGCGAGAGGAACGCGCCGAACCCCCGTGCGGCGCGCTGGCCCGTCGAGGCGGAAGCGGCGAGCGCTGCGGCTGCGCCCACGCAGACGAGCAGCCCCAGGATCCGGGCGCCCTTCTGAGCAAATCCTCGCTTCGGAGTCCGCATGGCTCGCAGTTCCTCCAGCCTCGGGGGAAGGCCAGACCGTAGGGGGATTCGCGAACGCGGGCATCCCTCGGAAGCGGTATGCGAGCCGAATCCCCTTTCCTGGGGATCCGAGGGCTAGAGCTTCTCGAGCGGCGCGTAGTCGAGCATCAGCTTCCGCTCGCTGCCGTCGTCCGCGAACCGGACGGTGACCATCCCGCCTGCCTCGACGCGCACGACGACGCCCTCGCCGAGGGTCGAGTGCCGGACGGAGTCGCCGGTGGCGAGATTCGGTACGTCCTCCTGGGGAACGACCCGGCTCAGACGCGGCGAGCCGTAGCCCGACCACGAGGTCGGCCGCAGCCGCTCGCGCTCGACGTGCTTGTCCGGCACCTCGTCGAGGAAGCGCGACGGCAGGTTGTGGCTGCGCCCGCCGTAGAGCATCCGCGACGACGCGTGGAGCAGCGTCAGACGCTCCTTCGCGCGCGTCATGCCGACGTAACAGAGGCGCCGCTCCTCCTCGACTCCCTGCTCCTCGATCGAGCGCGAGTGAGGGAAGATCCCCTCCTCCATCCCGATCATGTAGACGGCGCGGAACTCGAGGCCCTTCGCGTTGTGCAGAGTCATCAGCGTGACGAGCGAGCCGTCGCCGCGGATCGCGTCCTGGTCGGAGTAGAGCGAGATCTCCTGCAGGAAGCTCGAGAGGGTCGCCTCCTGGGTCTGCTCGCGCCACTCGCGCGCGACGGAGATGAGCTCCTGGAGGTTCTCGATCCGGCCTTCCGCCTCGACCGTCCGCTCGGCCTCGAGCGACTCGAGGTAGCCAATGCGCGCGAGCACCTCCTCGATCAGCTCCGGCACCTCGTACTCCATCGCCGCGGACATCAGCGACTCGATCGTCGCGCGGAACGCCTTGATCGCCTTCTGCGGCGCCGCACCGACGCCGGCGTTCTCCGCCTCGGCGGTCGCCTCCCAGAGGGAGATCTCGCGCTGGTCGGCCCAGCTCATGAGCCGGGCGAGCGACGAGTCGCCGATCCCGCGCCGCGGCCGGTTCGCGATCCGCAGGAGCGAGACGGCGTCGTACGGGTTGTCGATCACCTGCAGGTAGGCGACGAGATCCTTCACCTCGGCGCGCTCGTAGAAGCGCGGGCCGCCGATTACCTGGTACGCGATCCCCTGCCGGACGAGGATGTCCTCGAGGACACGGCTCTGCGCGTTCGTCCGGTAGAAGACGGCGATCTCGCTGCCGGAGTAGCCCTCCTCGACCGCGAGGGCGATCTCCGCGGCGGCGAAGCGCGCCTCCGCGTGCTCGTCCTCCACCTCGACGACGCGGACGGGATCGCCCTCGCCGAGCTCCGACCAGAGGTTCTTCTCCTTCCGCTCTCGGTTCTGCCGGATGACGCCGTTCGCCGCGTCGAGGATGTTCTGGGTGGAGCGGTAGTTCTGCTCGAGCGCGATCGTGAACGCGCCGGGGAAGTCCCGCTCGAACTCGAGGACGTTGCGGATGTCGGCGCCGCGGAAGGCGTAGATCGACTGGTCCGGGTCGCCGACCGCGAAGACGTTCCGGTGCTTCTCGGCGAGCAGCTGGAGGAGCCGGTACTGGGCGTGGTTCGTGTCCTGGTACTCGTCGACGAGGACGTAGCGGAAGGCTTCCTGCCACTTCTCCCGCGCCTCGGGGAAGCGCTCGAGCACGTCGACGGTGAGGAAGAGCATGTCGTCGAAGTCGACGGCGTTCGAGGCGAAGAGGCGCTTCTGATAGAGGTCGTAGACCTCGGCGACGGTCTGGTCGTAGAAGCTCGCGACCCGCTCGGCGTACGCCTCGGGCGAGACGAGCGTGTTCTTCGCGTTCGAGATCTGGGAGTGGATGCCGCGCGGCGTGAAGCGCTTCGGGTCGCGCTCGAGCTCCTCGAGGCAGCGCTTGACGAGGCGCACCTGGTCCGCGGAGTCGTAGATCGTGAAGTTCGAGCGGTAGCCGAGCCGCTGCGCCTCGCGCCTGAGGATCCGGCCGCAGGCGGAGTGGAACGTCATCACCCAGGCGGCGCGCGCCGGCGGGCCGACGAGCTGCTCGACGCGCTCCCGCATCTCCGCCGCCGCCTTGTTCGTGAACGTGATCGCGAGGATCTCGGGTGGCTTGACGCCGACCGCGCCGAGCAGGTGGGCGATGCGGCGGGTGAGGACGCGCGTCTTGCCGGAGCCCGCGCCCGCGATCACGAGGACGGGGCCTTCGGTGTGGAGGACGGCCTCCCGTTGCGCCGGATTCAGGTCGGCGAGGTACGTCTCCGGCGTCGTCGCGGCCACCGGTCGAGGATAGCCGTGGGTTCCGCTAGTCCTTGGCGGCGCGGATCTCGACCTTGCCGGCCCGGATGCGCGCCTCGTAGCGCGGCTGCGGGTAGACGGCCGGGCCGCCTTCGACCTCGCCGCTGCAGAGGTCGAAGCGAGAGCCGTGCCACGGGCAGATCACGGTGTCTCCCTCGCGCTCGCCCTCGTCGAGCGGGCCGCCGAGATGGGAGCAGATCGCCGAGATCGCGCACGGCTCGTCCGTCTCCTCCGAGCGGGCGACGACGACGGCTTCTCCCTCGAGCTCGACGCGGACGAGCGCGCCGCCGTCGAGGTCGTCGGCGTCGCAGACCGGTGCGTAGCGGTCGCGCGGATCCTCGAAGGCCGTGCGATTGACGCGGACGCCGAGCCCGAACGAGAGGTGGCCGCCGAGGTGGGCGGAGAACGCCGCTCCCGCGTAGGCGACGGTCGAGAAGATCTTCCCGAGGCTCCGGTGCCCGCTCCGGCGCGCGACGAGGGAGGCGACGTTGAGCGTCAGGCCCATCGTGTTGAGGAGCGCGTGGACGACGCCGATCCGCTTCGCGTCGTCCTTGAGGTGGCTCCAGTCGTTGAGGCCGGTCAGCGCGGCCGGGATCGCGGCGGCGCAGCCGACCGCGAGCGCCTCGTCCGCCGCCTCGGAGCCGGCGAGGTCGAGGACGAGCGCGGTCGTCCACGCGCCGAGCGGGATGTCGGTCAGCGCGGGATGGAGCGGATTGCCGAGCCAGACGCCGTCGAGGACGTCGCGGATCGGCTGCGGGACGGCGTTGATCGCCTCCTGCACCGGGTCGGCGACGGGGTCGAGAGGCTCCGCGAGACCCGCGAGCTGCTGCGTGAGCCGGAGGTTCGTCACGCCGTGCTCGTCCCCGGCGCCGCGGGGACGAAAACGCTAGGCGCGGAGGCCGAGCGGACGGCCGAGCAGCGCGAAGCCGGCGAGGCATAGCGTGCCGTCGCCGACCGCGCGGACGAGGCCGTCGATCGGATCCGCCTGGACGACGCCGGCGAGCGCGATGCACAACACGACGGCGCCGGCGATGAGGAAGGCGAGCCGCCAGGGATCCGCACGCACGCCGAGGTCGAACGAGAGATCGCGCGGAGTGCCGGCCGCCGCGGGAAGAAGCCGCGCCGCGCGGGCGAGGGCGCCGCCGCCGAGGAGAAGCGACGCCGCTCCGACTCCGACCGTCACCCATGCGAACGACGGATGCGACCACTGAACAACCGGGTAGTAGCCGGAAGCGAGAAGCCCGAGTGCCGCCACGGTGATTCCGCCTCCAGCGAGGCCGAGTCCCGTGCGCCGGAGCAATACGCGGGCCTCGGACGCAGGCACGACGGCAAGCCGCCGTAAGCGGAGCGCGCGGAGCACGGCGAGCATCCCGCCGACGAAGGCGAGCTGGACCCCGACCACGAGGGCGAGCGTGAGCGCAGGCGGCGCACTCGTCGTATAGACCGCGGTCAGCGCGAAGAGCGCCACGAAGAGCAGTCCGAGGGGCACGAGCGAGACGAAGCCGGCGAGGGCCGCTTGCCGCGCATACGCCGTCCCGAGCTCGTCGGCGAACTGGCGCGCGAGCGCCGCGGGATCGCCGAGCCCGGCGTTCGGGTCGCAGGCGAGATGGTCCTCGAGCTCGAGGCGGATGCGCCGGCGGCGACGCGCCGGGACGCCGAGGCCCGCGAGCTCGCGGTCGAGCCGGTCGAGCCGGTCGATCATGCGAGCACTCCCTCCACCGCCTGGGAGAAGAGCTTCCAGTCACCGCGGCGCTCGCCGAGCGCCGAGCGCCCGCGCCGCGTCAGCTTGTAGACGCGCCGGCGCCGGCCGCTCGCGGTCGCCCACGAGCTCGTCAGCAGCCCCTCCGCCTCGAGCCGGTGCAGCGCCGGATAGACCGTCCCCTCGGGCAGGTCGAAGACTCCCCCGCTCCGGCGGCGCAGCTGCTCGATCACGGCGTAGCCGTGCGCCGGGCCGGTGCCGACGACGGCGAGGATCATCGAGTCGAGATGCCCCTTGAGCGCTTCGGCCTTCATACCTCGCAACCCTATACCTAGCGTCCCGAGGTGTCAAGACGTCCTGACGGTCGGAGACGATCACGCCGTGGAGGGAACGACCCGCATGGAGACGTTCAGCGACGGCGTCTTCGCCATCGCCGCGACGCTCCTCGTCCTCGAGTTCGCGGTGTCCCCCGGCCGCCGCCTCGGCAGCGAGCTCCTCCACATCTGGCCCGCCTATCTCGCCTACGTCACGAGCTTCGTGACGATCGGGATCATCTGGATGAACCACCACCACACCGTCTCGCTGCTCGGGCGGGTCGACCGGACGATGCTCTTCGTCAACAACCTGCTGCTGTTGACCGTCGCCTTCCTGCCGTTCCCGACGCGCCTCGTCGCCGAGGATCTCCGGAACGGCGGGAACCAGGCGGCCGCGCTCGCGTACGGCGCGACGCTCCTCGTCATGGCCGCGCTCCACCAGGTCTGGTGGCAGTACGCGCGCCGCGGGCGCCGCCTCGTCGCCGACGCGACGAGCGATGCGGCGCTCACCGCCGTCGACCGCGCCTACCTCCCCGGCGTCCCGATGTACGGTGCCGTCTTCGTCCTCGCCTTCTTCAGCCCGCTCGCCGCCGTCCTGCTGACGTTCGCGATCGCGGCTTTCTATCTACCGTCCGCCGCGCTCTTCGATCGCTGACTCGAGCCACGCGGACGCCGCCGCGAGCGCAGCGGGGTCGCTCGACTTGACGACGACCTCGACGGTGAAGCCGCCCGAGCCGAAGCTCGGATAGGAGCCGATGAGGACGCCGGGCCACCGCTCCCCGGCCTCCGCGAGGGACGAGGCGATGACGCTCTCGTAGGTGCGGAACGTCCGCCGCCACGACTCGATCGGGCTGCCGCGCCGGAACTCGTCCTCGATCGACGCGAACATCGCCTCCATCTCGCTCGGCAGCCCCGGCAGGACGTAGACGTTCTCGATCGCGAAGCCCGGCGCGCCGCCGAGCGGGTTGGCGAGCGGGCGGCCGCCGCGCGGGAGCAGCGCCCAGCGCGCGGCGTACTCCGGATCGCGCTTGAAGCGCGCGCGGAGCTCGGCGGCGACCTCGGGCACCTCCTCCTGCGGCACGGCGAAGGCGGCGGCGATCGCCTCCCGCGTCAGGTCGTCCGGCGTGCCGCCGAGCCCTCCCGTGGCGATGAGGAAGTCGACGCGCGGCGCCTCGGCGCGGACGAACTCCGCGACGGTGCCGATCTCGTCCGGCAGCGCCGCCGTCAGCCGCACCTCGACGCCGAGCGGCGCGAGCCGCCTCGCGAGCCACTGCGCGTTCGTGTTCGGGACGTCTCCCGAGACGAGCTCGTTCCCGATCGTGAGGATCGCCGCGGTCGCGGTCACATCTCGATGGTACGGGTGGGCCGGAACGCCTCCAGGAAGCGGCGGTCGTGGGTGACGAGGAGGACGGTGCCCTCGTAGCCGGCGAGGCCGCGCTCGAGCTCCTCGATCGCCTCGACGTCGAGGTGGTTGGTCGGCTCGTCGAGGACGAGGCAGTTGACACCGCGCGCGGCGAGAAGCGCGAGCCCGGCGCGCGTGCGCTCGCCCGGCGAGAGCGACGACGCGGAGCGGAGCACGTCGCCGGCGCCGAGCCCGAACTTCGCGAGCAGCGTCCGCGCCGTCTCCGCGTCGAAGTCGGCGAAGACGTCGAGGAGCGGCGTCTCGCCCGACAGCGCCGCACGATCCTGCTCGAGCTCGCCGAGGACGACTCCGGGCCCGAGCCGGCGAGTCCCGGAGACGAGCGGCAGGCGGCCGAGCAATGCGTCGAGCAGCGTCGTCTTGCCGCTGCCGTTCTTGCCCGCGACCGCGAGCCTGTCTCCCCAGCCGATCTCGAGGTCGAGCGGGCCGAGCCGGAACGCGCCACGCTCGACGACTGCCCGCTCCAGCCGGACGACGACGTCGCCGCTGCGCGCCGCCGGAACGAGGCCGAGCCGGAGCTCCCACGGCTCGTACGGCTTCTCGACCGCCTCGACCTGCTTGAGCTTCGCGCCGTACGTGCGCTTGACGTCCTTCGACTTCTTCTTCTTGCGACCCTGGCCGTAGCCGCGCCGCTCCCACTCCGCCATGCGGCGCTGCTGCTCCTCGATCCGCCGGCGCTCGGCGACCGACGACTCCCACCGCTCGTAGTGGCGCGCGCGACGCCGCTCCCGCTCCGCCTCGTACTCGCTCCAGCCGCCGGCGAACTCGGTCGTGCCGCGCGTCCACTCGTCCAGCTCGACGATGCGCGTGACGGTGCGGTCGAGGAAGGCGCGGTCGTGGGAGACGACGACGAGCGAACCGGGCTGCGACGCGAGCCGGCGCTCGAGCCAGGCGAGTCCCGCGAAGTCGAGGTCGTTCGTCGGCTCGTCGAGGAGGAGGACGTCGAGCTCCTGGCGCAGGACCTCGGCGAGCGCGGCGCGCGTCTCCTCGCCGCCCGAGCGGCCGGCGGCGTCGCGCTCCTGCGCGAGGTAGCCGACCGCGAGCGACGGCGGCGAGCGGCGGACCCGGCCGGCGTCCGGCTCCTCGAGCCCGGCGAGCAGCCGGAGCAGCGTCGACTTGCCGGCGCCGTTCGGGCCGACGAGCCCGATCCGCGCGCGCGGCGGCACGACAAGGTCGACGTCCGCGAGGACGACGTCCGATCCGTACGACTTCGTGATCCCGGCGGCGACGAGCGAGCCGGCAAGGCGAGACATCGCGCAACGACCTCCAACAAGAGCGCAAGTGACAACTTGTCACTTACTTGGACAGTGGCTCGTTGAGACGGGTCAGTTGCGCATAGACGGCGCTGCGCGCCGCGGCGGATGTTAGCGGCGGACGGGCAGGACGAAGACGCGGCCCGCTTCCTCGACCACACGGACGTTGGCGCCGTAGTGGGCGGCGACGTTCGGTGCCGAGAGGACCTCCGCCGCGGGGCCTTCCACGACGACCGAGCCGGCGTCGAGAAGGACGAGATGCTCGGCGTACTGGCCGGCGAGGGTGAGGTCGTGCATCGTCGTCACGACCGTCAAGCCGTCGCCGCGGAGGCTGTCGACGAGCTCGAGCACGAGCTGCTGGCGGCCGAGGTCGAGGGCGGTCGTCGGCTCGTCGAGAAGCAGGACGGGCGCCTCCTGCGCGAGCGCCCGCGCGAGCACCGCGCGCTGGAGCTCCCCGCCGCTCAGGGAGCCGAGCGGCCGAGCGGCGAAGCTCTCGAGCTCGAGCCGCCGCAAGGCCCGCGCCGCTGCCTCGCGGTCGACCCGACCCTCCCCGCCGAGGTACGAGATGTGGGGCGTGCGGCCGAGGAGGACGTACTCCGCCACGGTCAGCGCCGCGGGCGTCTCCGGCTTCTGCGGCACGAAGGCGACGAGCCGCGCGAGGGCGCGGCGCCCAAGCTTCCGGGCATCGTGCCCGTCGACGCGCACCTCGCCGTCGTACCCGACGAGCCCGGCGAGCGCACGGAGCGCCGACGTCTTGCCGGCGCCGTTCGGGCCGATCAGCGCAGTCCAGCCGCCCGACTCCGCGATCAGGGACAGCCCGCGCACCGCCGCGACCGGCCCGAACCGCACCCAGAGGTCGCGCGTCTCGATCACCGCATCGTCCTCGAGGTGCGCAGCACGATCGCGAAGAACGGCGCGCCGAGGAAGGCGGTGATCACGCCGATCGGCTCCTCCGCCGGCGAGAGCACGGTTCGCGCCGCGACGTCCGCGAGGACGAGGAAGCCTGCGCCCGCCAGCAGCGAGAGCGGAATCACGGCGCGGTAGCTCGTCGAGACGAGCAGGCGGATCGTGTGCGGGACGATGATCCCGACGAAGGCGATCAGCCCGCTCACGGAGACCGCCGCGGCCGTCCCGAGCGTCGCGGCGACGACGATCGCCAGCCGCGCCTTTGCCACGTCGACGCCGAGGCTCGCCGCCTCGTCGTCGCCGAGGCTGAGCACGTCGAGCACGCGGCGGTGGAGGACGAGCACGACCGAGCTCAACGCGATGTACGGCGCGCAGATCTCGACGTCGTGCCACGTCGCGGTCGAGAAGCCGCCGAGCAGCCAGGCGTAGACGTTCTGGAGCTGCTGCGTGTGCTGCTGCTGGACGAACGTCTGCACCGCCGCCGTGAACGTCGCCATCGTCACGCCGGCGAGGACGAGCGCTCCGGTCATGTGCTGCGCTCCGACGGAACGCCCGAGCGCGTACGTGACGACGACGGCTGCGATGGCGCCGCCGAACGCCGAGAGCGGCACGGTCCACGTGCTCCCGGCCGCCGCCGCGTAGACGATCGCCAGGGTCGCGCCGAGCCCAGCGCCGCCCGCGACGCCGAGCAGGTAGGGATCGCAGAGCGGGTTCCGGAAGACGCCCTGGTACGACGCTCCCGCGATCGCGAGCACCCCGCCGACGAGCGCGCCGAGCACGACCCGCGGCGCGCGGATCTGCCAGAGGAGGTTGCGGTCCTCGGTCGCGAGCGGCTGGTGGACGTGGAGGAACGGGACGTAGGAAAGCGCCGAGCGGACGATCGCGCCGAGACCGAGATGCGCCGGCCCGATTGCGAGACCGACGAGCAGCGCGAGGAGGAGAAACCCGGCCGTGAGGAGCCCGGCGCGCAGGCCGACGCCCCGGGCCTCGACGCGGGGCACCGCCTCGACTCTCTCCGCCGCGACCGCCATCAGCCGCTTCTGGCGATCTCCGCGACACGACGTGCGAACTGGACGATCCGCGGTCCCCAGCGCGAGACGACGTCGTCGTCGACGCCGATCACGTGGTGGTGGACGACGGCGGCGATCCCGCCCCAGCCGGGACGGGCCGCGACGGTCGCCGCGCTCTGGCCGCAGCACTTCGTGTCCGCGAGGACGATGATCTGCGGGTTCTGCTGGACGATGTACTCCGCGGAGAGCTGCGGGTAGCCGGTGCCGCTCGTGTCCGCTCCGTCGGCGATGTTCTTGAAGCCGAAGAGCTTGTAGATGCTGCCGATGAACGTCTTCGACGTCGCCGAGTAGTACGTCTGGTCGAGCTCGTGGTAGACGCGCAGGTGCCGGCGCGCCGGCGGGACGCTCGCGACGATCGCTGCGAGTCGCGTCCTCATCCAGTGAACGACGCTCCGCGCGCCTTTCTCGTGCCCCGTGAGGCGGCCGAGCCCGAGGATCTCCTTGTATGCCCGCCCGATGTTCTTGACGGCGGGCTCGACGACGACCTTGATCCCGAGCTTGCGCAGCTGCGAGGCGAAGTCCTGCGGGTCGTACGAGATGAAGACGAGATCCGGGTGGTAGTTCGCGATCGCCTCGACGTTCGGCGTGTAGCCGGAGAGGCTCGTCCGCGGCGCGCGCGGCGGGTAGTCGGAGTCCTGGTCGACGGCGACGACCT
Source organism: Gaiellaceae bacterium (assembly GCA_035652255.1). Classification (GTDB taxonomy): domain Bacteria; phylum Actinomycetota; class Thermoleophilia; order Gaiellales; family Gaiellaceae; genus Palsa-739. The sequence continues at coordinate 81,945 of DASRED010000039.1, forward strand.
GCTTGCCGGCGCCGATCGCGAACAGGTCCTCGGTCACGGTCGGGGAGAGCGAGATGATCCGGTGGTACGTGTGCGTCTTGCGCGCCTGGTGCGGCGCGGCCGCCGAGAGGGAGACGGCGACGAGGGCGGCTGCGACAGCCGCGAGGAAGACGAGAGCAGGGCGGTACACGAATCCTCCTTCCGCGAGGGGTTCGAGCTTGTCGGCGGGCGACAGGTCTTCTGACTCGGGGCTCCCTCCCCCGCCGCCTTCCCGGGTCGTCGACCCAGTGGCGTCGTGGCGGAAGAGCGTCTCCCCTTACAGCGGCGGGACCGTCCCGGATTCGCACCGGAGTTCCCTCACCGCTCGCCGGTTTGTTGTTGGCTGGAACGTAGCATCGAGGCTGTGCCTCCGCCCTCCGCCGTCGCCGTCGACCTCGACGCCGTGCTCGCCGACACGCGACCCGTCTGGGACGCGTGGGTGGAGGACGCGTCCCGCCGCGCCCGCGTCGAGCTCGCGCTGGCAGCGGACCGCGAGGCGGCCGCGGCGCAGCTCGACGAGGCGCTCGGCGACTGGCGTCCTCTCCTGCAGCGCTTCGCCGCCGACCGGGCGCCGCTCTGGTTCCGACCGCGGGCGGAGACGAACGCCGCGCTGCGACGCCTCGCCGCCTCGGGCACGCGCGTCGGCGCCTTCACCGACGCGCCGCGGGAGCTCGCCGAGCTCGCGCTCGCCCATGCGGGGGCGGGCCGCTACGTCGAGGTCGTCGGCACGCTCGCGGAGGTGCGCGCCGCACTCGGCGCGGACGCCGTCGTCGCCGGCTCACGCGACGAGCTCGGGGAATTACGATGACGCCCGTGGAGCACGACCTCTCCGACCGCCGCTTCGACCTGATCCTCGAACGGCTCGACCGGATCGCCGACGAGCTCGCGAAGACGAACAAGCGGCTCGACAACGACGAGAACTTCCTCCGGATCACACGCGAGCTCGCGACCCTCAACGAGTCGCTCCAGGCGCTCGCCTACGCCGCGCTCGGCCAGCAGGCGCCGGCCGTGCGGCGGCGGCGCTCCGCGTAGCTCGCGAGTCCTTCGGATTCGCTCGCTGGGTGACGGGACTCCGCGCGGACGAGAGCGCGGTCCGGCCTACGGCTAAGCCCAGCTTCAAGCGCTTGAACCCGGCTAGCTCGACTGGCTGGGCACGCGCCAGATGTCGAGGACGCCGAAGGTGGAGTGGTCGTTGGCGTTTCCCTCCGGCAGGGCGGCGAAGCCGTCCGTGGCGATCGGGCTGTTCCAGTGGCCGCCGCCGCAGAGGAGCGTCGTGACGAGCTTCCCGCTCGCCGACTTGTAGACGTTGAGGCCGCCGTTCGGGTCGTAGACCCAGAGGAGGCCGCCGGCGACGACCGGGCTCGTGCCCGGGACGTCGTGCCGCCAGACGGAATGGAGGCGGCCGCCGCGGAGGATCCAGGCCTGCGTCGCTCCGTTGTCCGCGGCGATGAGCCAGACGTGGCCGTTCTCGCGCCAGACCGCGGGCGCCGTGAACAGCTCGGAGCCGGACGGCGTCGAGACGATCTGGAGCTCCCGCCCCTTGTGCGGCGACGTGCCGCGAAGCCGGGCGAGCGAGAGGAGCCGGATCTTCCCGTCCTTGCCGCCTTGCGCGACGAGCTTCGACGTGAGGTAGACGGGCGACGTCGAGCCGACGTCCTGGTCGCTCGCGTTCAACTGAGCCGTGTTCGCCGGCGTGTAGTTGCCGATCAGCTTCGCCGCGGGCGAGAGGAGCAGGACGGCGTCGCCCCAGTCCGTACGGCCGTTCCACGGCGCGTTGCCGGTCGCGACGAGGAGGTTGCCGCTGCCGGGCTCGACAACGGCGCCCGCCCGTCCCCAGATCGCGGAGTCGCTCGCCGGGCACGACGCCGGGGCGATCAGCCTGTGCCGGTTCGAGCAGAGCGAGTTCCAGACGTGGAGGAGCTTGCCGCCGGCTGAGATCACCGCGACGTGCCCCTGGTACGGCGGCTCGTCGCCGATGTAGCCGCCTGTCGTCGCGATCACGTGGCCGTTCGCGAAGTTGAGCGAGGCGGCGATCTTCTCCCGCGACGGGAGCTTCGTGATCGACACGCGCCAGGCCGCGTGACCGTTCGCGACGGAGAGCTTCTCGATCCTCCCGTCCGGCGAGGCGGCGTAGATCCATTGCCGGCTCGGGTCGGCGACCGGTGTCGCGGTCGTGATCTGGGAGCTGCCGGCGAACGACGAGAGGCCGGGCGGCCGCCACTCCCAGAGCAGTCGCCCCGTGCCCGCGTCGATCGCGACCGTGATCCCGTACGTCGTCGTGAGGAAGAGCGTGTCGTGCGGGGCGCCGCCGACCGTGACACCGTGGAGGTAGATCGCGGAGGAGTCGGCCGTGCCCGGCAGGTGCACCTGCGTCCGGACGAGGGCGCCGACGTTCGCCGCCGTGATCCCAGTCACGTTGGGGTCGTCGCTGCTGCGGCGCGCGTCCCAGCCGAACCGCGTCCAGTCCGCGCGCGCCGTCGAGGTCGTGCCACGTGCCGCGAGCACGCCTCCCACGCAGGCGAGCGCGATGACGCCGGCGATGAGAAAGACGGCTAGCGGCGGAGCAGGACGCGACGTAGCTCGTCCTCTTTACCCGGCTCGAGGATCGCGAGAACCTGGTCGCCGGCCTCGAGGACGGTCGAGCCGACGGCGATCTCCGCACGCCCGCCGCGCATCACGGAGATCAGGCGGGAGCCCTCGGGCAGCGCGAGCGTCTCGACGCTCCGGCCCGCCGACGGCGACTCGCCGTCGATCTGCACCTCGACGATCTCGAGGTTCTCGCGCCGCAGCTCGAGGAGGTGGATGAGGTCGTGCTCGGGCACCTCGTGCTCGACGAGGGCCATGACGCTCGAGGTCGCGCAGATCGTCGGCGAGATCCCGAGCAGGTCGAAGTGCGCCTGGTTGCGCGGGTCGTTGACGCGCGCGATGACCTTCGGGACGCCGTACTTCTCCCGCGCGAGCTGGCCGATGATCATGTTGTCCTCGTCGTCGCCGGTGAGGGCGAGGACGACGTCGGGCGGGCGCGCGATGCCGGCGCGCTCGAGGACGTAGAGCTCGGTCGCGTCGCCGCGCTGCACCTGGTGCTCGAACTCGTCCTCGAGCTGCTCGAAGCGCTCGCGGCGCTGCTCGATCAGCGTCACCTCGTTGCCGAGGCGGAGAAGCGAGCGCGTGACGTTGGCGCCGATCTTGCCGCCGCCGGCGACGATGACGTACATCAGTCGGCCTCCGCGGCGGCCGGCGCCGGGATCGCGCACGACCGCGCCGCTTCCATGAGGCGGTCGATCGAGACGCTCGTCGGGCAGACGGTGTCGAGGCCGCGCTCGGCGTAGAACTTCGCCCGCGCGGGGTCGAGCACGCGGACGACGACGCACCGGACGTCGAACCGCTTCTGCGCGACCTGGCCGATGATGATGTTCGTGTTGTCGCCGTCCGTCGCGACGACGACGGCGTCCGCCTCCTCGATGCCCGCGTCGCGCAGGAGGTCGGTGTCCATGCCGTGGCCGACGATGAACGTGCCCGGCCAGCGCTCGCCGAGCCGGGAGAGTGCGTCCTCGTTCTCGTCGACGACGGTCACGTCCCAGCCCTCCTGCTGGAGCTGGAGCGCAATCGACGAGCCGACCCGGCCGCAGCCGATGATGAGCGCCCTGAGGTTCATCGCGTGCGGAGCGTAGCGCGGGAGCTGCGCCTCACACCTCTTCGAGGATGCCCTGCGGGAAGGCGACGACGAGCACCTCCGCCGGCGCGCGGCGCAGGACGTAGTCCACCGTCGGCGAGAAGAAGCGCGACTGGCGGCGCCACCGGGGGGACGAGCCGAGCACGATGAGGTCCGCCCCGCTCTCCTCCGCTGCCTCGACGATCGCCTCGCCGATCGAGCGGGCGCGGACGGAGCGGCCCTCGACGGTGACACCGTGGTCGGCGCCGAGCACCGCCGCCTCGGCGAGCGACGCCGCCGCCCGCTCCTCCTGGTCGACGAGCGGCGCGTCCAGCGGTTCGTCGAGCGGCACGAGGATCACGTGGACGGCCTCGACGTGCGCGCCGCGCTCCTGGGCGAGCTTGACCGCCGTCGCGACCATCTCCTCGCCGATCTCGCCGAGCTTCATCGGCACGAGGATCTTCGTGAACTCGGCCTGCGGGAGCCGCTCCTCGGCGGTCGGCTGGATGTGCTCGAGGATCCCCAGGCCGGCGCGGCGGCGTACGACGAGGTAGACGACGACCCCCGCGAGCAGCCAGGCGGGGCCGGCGTAGCGGGCGCCGATGTGGGTGGCCATCGCCGCGACGAAGATCGCGGCGGTGGCGAGCGTCCCGACGAGCGTCGGCAGCGGCACGGCGGCGCCGCGGATCCGCAGCGAAAGCGGTACCCGATACGGGCGCTCGACGTCCGGCTTCGAGAAGCGGAGCTTGACGACGGCGAGCTGGGCCGCGGTGAAGGCGACGAGAACGCCGAAGCTGAACAGGCTAGCGAGGAAGGCGACCGGGTCGGAGGTGAACGCGTCCGTGACCACGAGGAGGACGATCGCGATGCCGCCGGCGGCGACGACCGCTTCCGGCGAGTGCATGCTGCGGCGGCTGAGCCGTCCGAAGCCGCGAGGCAGCTGGCCGTGCTCGCCGAGCGAGTAGGCGAGGCGGCCGAAGCCGGAGTTCGACGTGATCGCCGCGGTCAGGAGGACGAGCGCTCCCGTCAACCCGACGTAGACGCGGAGGATGTGCTCCACGATCCAGCCGAGCTGCGGCCCAAGCGCGTAGACGATCCCCATCAGGGGAGCGCGCTGCCAGGTCGTCCCGAGCGCCGTCGTCCCGTGCGGCGCGGGGAAGGCGGAGAGCCCGACGAGGGCGATGAGGACGGTGACGAGGACGACGAGGCCGATGCCGGAGAAGAGGCTGCGCGGCAGATCGCGGCCCGGCTGCCGCGTCTCCTCCGCGAGGTTCGCGACCGTCTCGAGGCCCGTGTAGGCGAGGAACGCGAGCGGCACCGCGAAGGCAAGGGCGTGCCACGACGGCTGCGTGCCGAGGTGGAGGCCGCGGCCGAGCGCGCCCGGCGAGAAGAGGAAGGCGAAGCCGAGCACGACGAGGAGGAGCTGCGTGACGAGGTCGAGCAGCGGCACCGCGAGGCTGAACGAGTAGAGCTTCGTCCGCGCGACGAGGCGCGAGACCGCGATCAGGCCGATCGCGATACAGCCGACGATCACGTCCCCCGGGTGGCGCGCGATCGAGTGGATGCCGAGCGCGAGCCCGAGGTAGTGGGGGAAGAACAGCGCGGAGAGGGCTATCACGATCAGGTAGTCGAGGAAGAGCGCCCAGCCGGTGAGGAAGCCCGCGAAGTCGTTGAACGCCACGCGCACGAACGTCGCGGCGCCGCCCGTCTCCCCGATCATCGTCGTCCCCTCCGCGTACGAGGCCGTGATGACGAGGAAGAGCAGCCCGACGATCGCGAGGACGACGGGCGTCAGGCCGAGCGCGTGGAGCGCGACGATCCCGAGCGCGAAATAGAGCGAGGAGGCGACCTCGCCGTACGCGACGGACGCGAGCGCCGGCGCGTCGAGCACCCGTTGCAGCCTCGGCAGCTTGCGCGCCATAGACCCGCGAGCGTAGTCCCTCTACCGGCGGCGCAACAGATAGAGGCGGCCGATGCCGAGCCCCACGAACAGGACGCCGAGGAGGAATCCCACCGAGCCGCCGCCGCCCACCGCGGTCTCGACGAGGAGCGCGACGCCGAGGCCGATCGCCACGAGGCCGAAGACGGCGGTCGAGCGCTTGTAGAAGCTCACGCGGCGCGCTCCCTCGCCGTCGCGACCATGACGCGGCAGGGCGCGTGCCGGAGGACGAAGTCGACTGCGTCGCCGAAGATCTGGCGCCGCCCGCGCTGCAGCCGCACGCGCCGCGGGCCGGCCATGACGATCACCTCGGAGTTGCGGCGGATCGCCTCGTCGACGATCGCGCGGCCGATGTTCCGGGTCCTCGCGATCCGGCCGGTGACGCGAACGCCGTACGAGTCGCCGATCGCGCGCGCCTCGTCGAGCTGCTCGTTCGCCTCGCGCTCCTCCTCCGGCGACTCCGTGTCGAGGGGCAGCTCGAGCGGCACCTGGATCGCGGTGAAGGCGACGATCGAGGCGCGCCGCTCGGCAGCGAGACGGCAGGCGAAGTCCATCGCCTCCTCGGAGGGATAGCCGGGCGCGATCGGGACGAGGATGCTGCGGAACTCGAGCGCCGCGGCCGGCCCGTACTCGACCGGCGCGCGCACGGTCTCGCGGAGCGGCACCTTCAGGATCCGGCGCCGGTAGACGAGATAGACCGCAAAGCCGGCCCCGATCCAGCCGAGGCCGGCGTAGCGCGTGCTCGGATACTGGATGACGACGTCGAGCCACGAGAGGCCCGTCCCGAGGACGCCGATCACCGCGAACAGCGGCCAGTCGACGCCGCGCCAGCGGAAGTTCGGCCGCGCGCGCCACGGGATGTCCCGCCCCGCCTGCTTCCGCCGCAGCTGGATCACCGAGGCGTGCGCGATCGTGAACGAGAGCATCGCGCCGAACGAGTACATCGTCCCGAGGAAGTTCGTCTTGCCCGGCAGGAGGACGAGGATCGAGACGAAGCCGGCGAAGACGACGAGCGAGATCCACGGCGTCTTGAACTTCGGGTGCAGGCGCCGGAAGATCGACGGCAGCTGGCGGTAGCCGGCCATCGCGTACGTGATCCGCGACGCGCCGATCACGCCTGCGTTCGTCGCGATGAAGAGGATCGTCGCCGCGAGCAGGCCGACGTAGATCTTGAGCACCGAGAGGAGCGTTCCGGCGATTCCCAGGTGCTCGACGACGCCGAGCACCGGGTCGGCGGCGAACTTCGTGCCGAGGACGGTCACGCCGTGCCTCACCGGCATCGCGGAGAGGGCGACCATCGGCAGCGTGAAGTAGATGGCGAAGACCGCGATCGCGACCATCAGGATCGAGCGCGGGATGGTCCGGACGGGGTCGCGTGCCTCCTCCGAGAGGTTCGAGACGGTCTCGATCCCCGTGTAGGCGATCATCGCGATCGGGATCGCGAGCAGGAAGTGGCTCCAGGTCGGCGCCGTGCCGAAGTGGACGTTCTTCAGCAGGACGTGCGGGCTGAAGACGAGCACGAAGCCGAGCAGGACGAGCAGGACCTGCGTCGCGAAGTCGATGGCCGCGAGGCCGACGTTGATCCGCGCCGACTCCTGGATCCCGACGATGTTGAGCGTGACGAGGACGACGATCACGACCGCGCCCCCGACGATGTCCCACGGGTTCGTCCGCAGCGGCTCCCAGAAGATCGACAGGTAGTGCGGCACGAAGAACGCCGAGATGGCGATCGTGATGATGTAGTTGAGCATCTGCGCCCACGCCGCCCCGAACGAGACGACCTCGTTGAAGGCGTGCCGCGCGAAGCTCGAGGAGCCGCCGGCCTCCGGGAAGCTCACCGTCCCCTCCGCGTACGTGGCCGCCGTCGCGGCGAAGAAGAGCCCGGCGATGACGAAGACGACGGGCGTGAGCCCGAGCGCGAAGAAGGCGGTTACGCCGAGGGCGTAGTAGATCGACGAGCCGACGTTGCCGTACGCGGTGGCGAAGAGAGCGTTCGCCCCGAGGACGCGCTCCAGCTCGTGCGCCTGCCGCCGCCGTCGTGCCACGGCCGGACTCTAGTCCCGGCTCCGGCGACTGGACCGGTCGCGACCATCACGCGGCACGGCGCCGCGCGCAGGAGGAGGAGAACCTCCCGCGGGAAGGCGCGGTGGAAGCCGCGGCGCGACTCGACCGGCGCTCCGACGACGACGAGCTCGGCCCGCCGCTCGGCCGCGACGCGCGCCACCTCCTCCCCGAGCAGGCCCGGACGCGTGCGGACGAGCTCGCGCCGGACGCCGACTCCGTACGAGGCGGCCACGTCGGTGGCGGAGTCGAGGCGCCGGCGCAAGGCAGCAAGCTCGGCGTCGAAGCGCGCCTCGAGCGGCAGCTCGCGCTCGACGACGAGCGGCGCAACGAGCACAACGCGTGCGCCGCGATCCGCGGCGAGCCGACAGGCGAGGTCGAGGGCGTGCTCCGTCTCCTCCCGCTCGAGAAGCGGCACGACGATGCTGCGGTAGGCGATCGAGCCCGACCAGCGCGTGAAGCTGCGGGCGCGGCGGCGGAGCGCGCGGACGTCGGGGCGTCTCATCGCAGGAGCGGGTAGGGAACGGAGGCGAGGATCACGTGCGGCTCGAGGAGGAGCAGCCGCTTCACGTAGAGCGCGCGCTGGTTGTGGAGGAGCCGCCGCCAGCCGCGGAGGATCAGCTCGGGGAGGACGACGACGACGTCGTGGTCGGTCTCCGTCAGCTCGCGGAGATAGGCGAGGAGCGGATCGCCGATGTCGCGGTACGGGGCCGCGTGCACCTCGAGCGGCACGCCGGCACCCTCGCGGCGCCACTCGCGCGCGATGTCGGCCGCCTCCTGCTCGTCGAAGGCGAAGTTGACGGCGCGCGTGTCGGGGAGCCCGACGGACTGCGCCCAGTTGACCGCGCGCATCGCGGCCGCGTTGGCGCCGGAGACGAAGATCCGCACCGCGAGGCGGCGCTCCGCCGGATCCTCGTCGAGCGTCGGCACGTCGACGACGACGACGCCCGACTCGGTGAGGAGCCGCAGCTTCAGGCCGAGCTCGAACGGATGCCTCGCGACCTCGAGGAGCGAGCGGCGGCGGAACTGCTCCGGCAGGACGACCGTGACGAAGTCGGACTCGCCCCGCGGCAGCCGCCAGACCTGCTCGAGGACAGCCTCGACCGAGCCGCCCTGACTGTCGACCGTCTCGAGGAGCGGGGTGCCGCCGGAGAAGTGGAACCAGCGCGGCGCGATCCCGGGGTCGCTGCCGCGCAGCGGCACGTGGATCGCGCGCAGACCGGCCGGCGAGAGGTTGCGGGCGAGGGCGAGGCCGCGCTTCGTCGCCGGCCCGAGGGTCTCGACGACGAGGAGCGTCCGGTTGCGGGCCTCGGGCGCCGACGCGACCGCCGCGGTTCCAGCCCGCAGGCGCCGCGAGACGCGGTCGTAGTGGCGCCGCACGCCGAGCATCGCGACGACGATGATCGGGATCGCGACAGTGACGAGCCACGCGCCCTCGGCGAACTTCGTCCAGACCACGATCACCGTGACGAGGCCCGTGGCCGCCGCGCCGAGGCTGTTGATGCCGATCCGGTGGCGCCAGCCGGGCGTCCTGACGCGGAGCCAGTAGCGCACCATCCCCGCCTGAGAGAGCGTGAATGCGGTGAACACGCCGATCACGTAGAGGTGGATGAGGCTGTTGGTGTTCGCCTTGTAGACGACGAGCAGGCCGGTCGCGGCAGCGGCGAGCACGAGCATCCCGTTCGAGAAGACGAGCCTGTCGCCGAGGTTCGAGAACTGGCGCGGCGCGAAGCGGTCGCGGGCGAGCAGCGCCGAAAGACGCGGGAATCCCTGGAACGACGTGTTCGCGGCGAGGACGAGGACGAGGAGCGTCGTCCCCTGTACCGCGTAGTACATGAACGAGCCGAACGAGCCCGGCCGGAAGACGGCGCGCGCGATCTGGGAGACGACGGAGTCGGTCGAGCTCGGCAGCGCATGGACGTGCACCGCGAGGAACGAGACGCCGAGGAACATCGAGATCGCGATCGTCCCGAGCACGGCAAGGGTCGTCGCGGCGTTCTTGCCCTGCGGATGCCGGAAGGCGTTGACGCCGTTCGCGATCGCCTCGACGCCCGTCAGCGCCGTCGAGCCCGAGGAGAAGGCGCGGAGCAGGACGAAGACGCCGATCGTGCCGACGCCGAGGGGCAGCTGATGCGGGACGACGGCGCGGTGGAGGTGGCCGGTCGCGTCCTGGACGATCCCCACCGCGACGAGCACGACGATCGAGGTGACGAATGCGTAGGTCGGCAGCGCGAACAGCAGGCCCGACTCCCGGACGCCGCGCAGGTTGACGAGGACGATGACGAGCAGGCAGAGGAGCGAGAGCCCGACCTTGTGCGATTGGAGCGACGGCACGAACGACGTGATCGCGTAGATCCCGGCCGAGATCGACACGGCCACGGTGAGCACGTAGTCGGTGAGGAGCGCGGCCGCCGCGACGAGGCTCGGCGCCGTCCCGAGGTTCTCGCGCGCAACGACGTACGCGCCGCCGCTCGTCTCGTACACGCGCACGGTCTGCCGGTACGAGAGGACGACGATCCCGAGCAGGCAGGCGATTCCGATCGAGATCGGGAAGACGAGATGCACGGACGTCGCCGAGACTGCGACGAGGACGACGAGCGCCGACTCAGTCGCGTACGCGACGGACGAGAGCGGATCCGAGGCGAAGATCGGCAGCGCGAGCCACTTCGGTAGCAGCGTCTCTTGCATCTGCCCCGTCCGCATCGGCCGCCCGACGAGGACGCGGCGCAGGCGTTTCGGCTCGAGGGCCGTCTCCTCGGTGACCGTCACGGCTCGAGCTCCGTCGCGATCGTCGCGACCGCCCGGCGCAGCTCGCGCTCGGACTCGGCGTCGTAGAGAGGGCTGCCCGGCTCGCGCAGGAGCCGCTGCAGGAGGAGGACGCCGCGCGCGGTGACGGGGCGACCGTCGAGCATCCGCTCCTCGAGGCCGCGCAGGAGCTCCTCCTCCCGGCGCGCGACGACCCGCCGCAGCGGAGCCGCGGACGGAAGCCGCCCGCGATCGAGGCGGCGCAGCGTGGCGTCGAGCTCGTGGGCGAGGCCGCGGCGCGACGAGGGCGCGACGAGCTCGCGGATCCGCCAGCGAACGATGTCCGAGCCCTCCTGGCCGACCCGGTCCGCGAGGATCAGGCGGTCGGCGGTGCGGCGAATCCGGCGCAGCTCGACGCGCGCCCGCGCGGTGCGGACGGCGGCGGCGACGACGAAGCAGCCGGCGGCCGCGGCGCCGGCGAGCCGCAGGCTCGGATCCGCCTCGAGGACGAGCGCCGCGAGAGCGAGCGCGACGAGCGGCAGCGCCGCCCGGCCGGGCCGCGGCAGGTCGAGGGCTGCGAACCGGTGCGCGTGCGAGGCCATGCCTCGACGGTAGACCCGGCCAAATCAGCCGAACGTCAGGATTCGCGGGCGCGCCTCAAGAACTGCTCAAGGCGGGATCCGCGAGCCGGTAGCCGGCTCCGGGCTCCGTGAGGATGTAGCGCGGCCGCGCAGGATCCGGCTCGAGCTTGCGCCGCAGCTGCGAGACGTAGACGTGGAGGTAGTGCGACTCCTCGCCGTACCCCCTCCCCCACACCTCGCGCAGGAGCGTCGTGTGGGTGAGGAGCTTGCCCGGGTTGCGGGCGAGCACGCGCAGGAGGGCGAACTCGTGCGGCGTCAGCTGGACGGGCTCGCCGCGCAGCGAGACAGAGCGTTTCTCGAGGTCGATCCGCAGCTCGCCGAGCTCGACGACCGGCTCCGAGGGCGCGTCGGCGCGTCGCAGCGCGGCACGCAGGCGCGCGAGCAGCTCCTCGATCCCGAACGGCTTCGTCACGTAGTCGTCGGCGCCGGCGTCGAGCGCCGCGACCTTCTCCGACTCGTCGCCGACGACCGACAGGACGATCACCGGCGCGCTGCTCCAGGTCCGCAGCTCGCGGCAGACGTCCGTGCCGCTCCCGTCCGGCAGGACGAGGTCGAGGACGACGGCGTCGGGTGGGTTCGCGGCGAGCAGGGTGAGCGCCTGCTCGACCGTCTCCGCGGTCTCGACCTCGTAGCCGGCGGCGCGAAGGCTCGTCCGCAGGGCGCGGAGGATCTGCGGCTCGTCGTCAACGACGAGGACGCGGCTCACGCGCGCACCGCCGCCGGCCGGTCCGCGAGCGGAAGAGCGAGGACGAGGTGACCGCCGGCCGGGTCGTCCTGCGCCCAGAGGCGGCCGCCGTTCGCCTCGGCGAAGCCCTGCGCGATGGCGAGGCCGAGACCCGAGCCGCGTCCGTTCTCGCCGCGCTCGAACGGCTTGAAGAGCGCGTCGCGCTGATCCGCAGGCAGGCCCGGGCCACGGTCGACGACGTGGAGGCGGAGCTCCGTCGCACCCGGCTCCGCGCGCACGTGGACGCGCGAGCCTGCCGGCGAGTAGCGGAGCGCGTTCTCGAGCAGGTTCGCGAGCACCCGCTCGACCTGTGCGGCGTCCACCTCCACCGGCGGCGAGTCCGGCGGGATCTCGAGCTCGACCCTCCTCGCCTCGCCGAGGCCGACGAGCGCCTGCCCCACGAGCTCGTCGACGTGCCAGAGCTCGCGATGCGGCTCCGCCGCTCCCGACTCGAGACGCGACAGGTCGAGGAGCTGCTCGACCACGCGGTCAAGCCGCGTCGCCTCGGCGCGGATCGCGTCGGCGAGCTCGAGGCGGTCGCTCTCCTCGAGCGCCAGGCCGGGGCTCGCGAGCGCGTCCGCGGAGGCGAGGATCGCGGTGAGGGGCGAGCGGAGGTCGTGCGAGACCGCGCGGAGGAGCGCCGTCTTCAGAGCATCGCTGCGGCGGAGCGCCTCGGCCTCGAGCGCCTCCGCCTCGAGATGGCTCCGCTCGACGACGACCGCGAGCAGGGCTGCGAGGGAAGGAAGGAAGCGCTCCCGCACGGCCTCGTCGACGACCGCGTCCTCGTCGACGAGGAGCGTCGCCACCGAGCGCAGGCCGGCCTGCACCGTGAGCGCCCGCTCGTACTCGCCCGGCGGCCGCTCGCCGAGCTCGAGCCTCGCCCCTTCGACCCCGAGCACCTCAGCGGCGAGGGCGGCAAGATGGCCGAGCTCCTCGTCGAGCGTCCGGCCGCGGAGCAGGTCGAGCGCCGCCTCCGCGAGGGCGTGCGCCTCCACGCGTCGCTGCTCGGCATCCTCCCGCCGGGCTCTGGCACGAGCGGCGAGCGCGCTGACGGTGAACGCGATGACGAGGAAGACGGCGAGCGCGAGCCAGTTCGTGTCGTCCCTGAGACCGAGCGTGTGGTACGGCGGCAGGAAGAACCAGTTGAACGCGAGCATGCTCGCCACGGCGACCGCCGCGGCGAGCGCCGTCCCCCAGAAGATCGCCACGGGCAGGACGGCGAGGACGTAGAGCGCGCCGAGGCTCAGCACCGGTACGTGCGGCTTGAGGAGCGCGACGACCGCGCTCACGAGCACGACCGCGCCGGCGCTCGCGAGGATCCCGACGAGCAGCTCCGCCCGCAATTTCATGCGGGCAACGGTACTCCTGCGGCGGGCTTACCCTGCGTGCGGCGCCGGCTTGAGCACGATCGTCTCCGACGGCGAGTTCGCGAGGATCCACGAGACGTCCTTCGGGCCGAAGCCGCCGTTGCCGTTGGCGGGTGCCGGCGCGACGATCCAGTCGAAGCGCTCGACCTCCCAGAGACGCCGCAAGGCGTGCGTCGGCGTCCGGCCCTTCTCGATGCGGGCGTCGACCGGGACGCCCTCTCGCAGGGCCGCGTGCTCGACCGCCTCGAGCAGCGGCAGGGCGACCTCGACCTCGCTCGCGAGCGGCGAGTCCTCCGGATACTGGAGCGGCACGCGCAGCAGGTACGCGGGCACGAGGGTCGCCTCCTGCGCCCGGGCGATGCGGATCGCAGCCGAGAGCACGGTCTCGTCGAGCGTACCGCCGGTGAAGGGAACGAGGATCCGTCGGGTGCCCGCTCGCGGCCGGCGGAACCGGACGCCGCTTCGCGCGACGAGTGCGCCGGCGAGCACCGCCGAGAGCGCGGCGAGCGAGATCACCGCGGCGATCATTCGGCCAGCCTGTCCCGGTCGGCGCGGTTGGCGACGACGCGGATGTCGATGCCGGGCAGCTCCCGCACCATGCGGGAGAGGAGCGAGCCGCCGAGGATCTCGCGCCGCCGCGACTCGTCGGGCGTGCCGACGAAGACGTACGTCGAGCCCCGCTCTGCGGCGACGCGCCGCACGGCGTCGACGAGGTCGTCGCCCTCCTCCTCGATGAAGTGCGCGCCGAGGATCGAGGCGACCCGCCGCAGCGCCGCGAGCTGGGTCGCCTCCTCCTCGGTCGGCGGCCGGCCGGGCTTGCGCACCCAGAGCGCGTCCATCGTCGTGCCGAGCCTCTGGGCCGAGCGCCAGGCCCGGCGCATGATCCGCTGCGACTTCGGCTGCGGCTCGACGAGCGCGAGCACCCGCTCCCCGACCGCCTGCCTGCTCAACGGCTCGAGCTCGCGCGCGACGCGACGCGCCTCGACGTCGTCCGCGACCTCCCGCAGCGCGAGCTCGCGAAGCGCCGCGAGCTTGTCGGCGCGGAAGAAGTTCTCGAGCGCGACCGTCGCGCGCTCCTTCGGATAGACCTTGCCCGCCCTGAGCCGTGCCTGGAGCTCCTCCGGCGAGAGGTCGACGAGCACGACCTCGTTCGCCTCGTCGAGGATCCGGTCGGGGAACGTCTCCCGCACCCGAACCTCGGTGAGCTCGAAGATCGCGTCGTTGAGGCTCTCGAGGTGCTGGACGTTGACCGTCGACACGACGTCGATGCCGGCGGCGAGCACTTCCTCGATGTCCTGCCAGCGCTTCTCGTTGCGCATCTCCGGCGCGTTCGTGTGGGCGAGCTCGTCGATCAGCGCGAGCTGCGGCGCACGGACGATCACCGCGTCGGCGTCCATCTCCTCGAGCTCGAGCGCCCCGTGCTGCGCCCGCAGCCGCGGCACGACCTCGAGACCGTCGGCGAGAACGGAGGTCTCCGGCCGCTCGTGCGGCTCGAGGTAGCCGATCACGACGTCCACTCCCTCCTCCTGCGCCTGCCGGCCCTCGAGGAGCATCCGGTACGTCTTGCCGACGCCGGCGGCCATTCCCAGCAGGATCCGGTAGTGGCCCCGCGCCACCGCGCATCACGCTCCCAGCAGGTTGTGGACGACGAGGTCGATGAGCTTGATCCCGACGAACGGGAGCATCATCCCGCCGAGCCCGTAGATCAGGAGGTTGCGGCGGAGCAGCGTCGTCGCCCCGATCGCGCGGTACTTGACGCCGCGTAGGGCGAGCGGCACGAGCGCCGGGATGATCAGCGCGTTGAAGATGATCGCGGAGACGATCGCGCTCTTCGGGTCGCCCAGATGCATGATGTTGAGCGACCAGAGCGGCCCGCGGTGACCCGAGCGCGCGTACGTGAACTCGAACATCGCCGGCAGGATCGCGAAGTACTTGGCGACATCGTTCGCGATCGAGAAGGTCGTCAGCGCGCCGCGGGTGATCAGGAGCTGCTTGCCGACCTCGACGATCTCGATCAGCTTCGTCGGGTTCGAGTCGAGGTCGACCATGTTGCCGGCCTCCTTCGCCGCGCTCGTCCCCGTGTTCATCGCGACCCCGACGTCCGCCTGGGCGAGCGCCGGAGCGTCGTTCGTCCCGTCGCCGGTCATCGCGACCATACGGCCCTTGCCCTGCTCGTCCTTGATCAGCGCGAGCTTCGCCTCCGGCGTCGCCTCCGCGAGGAAGTCGTCGACTCCCGACTCCTGCGCGATCACGGACGCCGTGACCCGGTTGTCGCCGGTGATCATCACCGTGCGGATGCCCATCCGGCGCAGCTCGTCGAAGCGCTCCCGCATGCCGCCCTTGACGATGTCCTTGAGGTGGACGACGCCGAGCGCGAAGTTGTCCCGCGCCACGACGAGCGGCGTCCCGCCCTGCTCGGCGACCCGCTGGACAGCTGCGTCGATCTCGGCCGGCGTGCGGCCTCCGTTCTCGGCGACGAAGGCCTTGACGGCGTCGGCTGCCCCCTTGCGCACGAGCGTCCCGTTGAGGTTGACGCCGCTCATCCGCGTCGTCGCGCTGAAGGGGATGAACTCGCGCTCGCCGAGCTCGCGCTCGCGCAGCCCGAACTTCTCCTTCGCGAGGACGACGATCGAGCGGCCCTCGGGCGTCTCGTCGGCGAGCGACGCGAGCTGCGCGACCTCGGCGAGCTCACGCTCCTCGACTCCCGGCGCGGGGATGAACTCGGCGGCCTGGCGGTTGCCGAGCGTGATCGTCCCCGTCTTGTCGAGGAGGAGCACGTCGACGTCGCCGGAGGCCTCGACGGCGCGGCCGGACATCGCGAGGACGTTCCGCTGCACGAGCCGGTCCATGCCGGCGATGCCGATCGCCGAGAGCAGCGCGCCGATCGTCGTCGGGATGAGGGCGACGAGGAGCGCGATCAGGACGGTCTCCGACAGCTGCGTGCCCGCGTAGATCGCGTACGGGCGCAGCGTCACGACCGCGGCGAGGAACGTGATCGTCAGGCCGGCGAGGAGGATGTTGAGCGCGATCTCGTTGGGCGTCTTGCGCCGCTCGGCGCCCTCGACGAGCGCGATCATCCGGTCGAGGAACGACTTCCCCGGCTCCTGGGTCACCTCGACGACGAGCCGGTCGGAGAGGAGCTTCGTCCCGCCGGTCACGGCCGAGCGGTCGCCGCCGGCCTCGCGGATGACGGGCGCCGACTCGCCGGTGATCGCCGACTCGTCCACCGAGCCGGCTCCCTCGATCACGTCGCCGTCGGCCGGGATGACCATCCCCGCCTCGACGACGACGACGTCGCCCCGCTGCAGCTCGGGCGCCGGAACCTCGCGCCCGTCTCGCAAGCGAGCCGTCGTCGTCGTCCGCGTCGAGCGAAGCGCGTTCGCCTGCGCCTTGCCGCGTCCCTCGGCGATCGCCTCGGCGAAGTTCGCGAACAGGACGGTCAGCCAGAGCCAGATCGCGATGACGCCGACGAACCAGAGCTGCCCGTGGTTCCCCTGCGCGAGGTCCTTCGCGAAGATCACCGTCGTGATCACGCTGCCGAGCTCGACGATGAACATCACCGGGTTCCGCATCTGCAGGCGCGGGTCGAGCTTGGGGAACGAGTCCCGGACGGCGGCGGCGACGAGCTCGCGCGAGAAGACGCTCACGCGCCTGCGGGTCTCTCCGGCGGCGGCGACGGCCGACATCTACGTGCCTCCCAGCTTGTCGAGGGCGAGGTTGAGCTCGAGAACGTTGACTCCCGGCTCGCCGAGGAAGCCGAGCGTCCTTCCCCACGTGTTCCGGCGGATCAGCTCCTCCACGGTCGCGAGCGGCAGGTGGCGGACGGCCGCGACGCGCCGGGCCTGGAGGTGCGCGTACGCGATCGAGATCTCCGGATCGATGCCCGAGCCGGAGGGAACGACGGCGTCGACCGGGATGTCGTGGATCGTCAGTCCCGGGTTGTAGGGACGCTCGAGCCTGAGGATCGCCTCGGCGTTCGTGTGGACGAGCTTCCGCAGCGCCGGGCTCGTCGGCCCGAGGTTCGAGAAGGTCGTGAACGCAGGGTTGTAGGCGGGAGACGTCGCCGACGGCCGCTCGTGGAAGTAGCGAGGCCACGTGAAGCTCTGCGCGGCGAGCGAGGAGCCGACGACCCGGCCGTTGCGCTCGATCAGGCTTCCGTTCGCCTGCTGCGGCAGCGCGACCTGCGCGAACGCGGTCATGAGCGCCGGGTAGCCGAATCCGAGCACGACCGTGCAGACGACGACGGCGACGACGGAGGCGAGCGCGGCGCGCAGCATCAGTGCATCAGCCCCTCGACGATCGGCCCGAGCGTCAGCGCCGGCAGGATCATCAATCCCGCGGTCAACCCGATGACGCCGAGCAGCATGATCCCGAACGTCGCGCCGTCCGTTCGGAACGTCCCCGCCGAGGCCGGGACGACCTTCTTCGCCGCGAGCGAGCCGCCGATCGCGAGCCCGGCGAGCAGCGGGAAGAAGCGGCCGAAGTAGAGCGCGACCGTCCCCAGGGTGGCGGAGAAGTTCGTCGCCCCGTAGCCGGCGAAGGCGCTGCCGTTGTTGTTCGACTGGGAGGTGTACGCGTAGAGCGTCTCGGTGAAGCCGTGCGCGCCAGGGTTGAGGACGGATGCGAGCCCGGCCGGCGTGACGATCGCCACCGCCGTGAGGACGAGGGCCATCGTCGGGACTGCGAGCGCACCGACCGCCGCGAGCTTCATCTCCCGCGCCTCGATCTTCTTGCCGAGCCATTCCGGCGTCCGTCCCACCATCAGGCCCGCGACGAAGACGGCGATCAGGACGTAGAAGATCAGCCCGTAGAGGCCGGAACCGACGCCGCCCGGCTCGACCTCGCCGAGAAACATGTTCACCAAGGGCACAGCTCCGCCGGCGGGCGTGAACGCGTCATGGCCGCCGTTGACGGAGCCGTTCGACACGTCGGTCGTCGCGGTCGCCCACAGCGCCGTGTCGGCGATCCCGAAGCGGATCTCCTTGTCGGTCATGTTGCCGCCCGACTGCTGCGCCGTGTGGGTGATGTCGACGCCCGAGTTGCGGAGGACCTGCGAGCCGTGCTGCTCGGAGGGGAAGGCGATGGAGACGCCGGCGGCGAAGATCGCGAAGCAGACCGCGTAGAGCACCCAGGCGTGGCGCCGGGCGAGCACCATCCGCCCGAACATCACGACCTGCGCGAACGGGATCAGCAGGATCGAGAGCATCTCGAGGAAGTTCGAGAGCGGCGTCGGGTTCTCGAACGGGACGGCGGAGTTCGAGTCGTAGAAGCCGCCGCCGTTCGTCCCGAGCTGCTTGATCGAGATCATCGACGCGACGGGGCCACGCGCGATCGTCTGATGCGCGCCCTGCAGCGTCGTCGCGGCCACGTGGCCGTGGAAGGTCTGCGGCACCCCCTGGGAAATGAGGACCACCGCGAGGAGGATCGAGAGCGGCAGGAGGATGTAGACGATCGAGCGGTAGAGATCGCGCCAGAAGTTGCCGAGCCCGACCCCGCCGCCGCGGCGGGCGATGCCGCGGATCACGGCCGCGGCGACGGCGAGCCCCACGCCGGCGGAGACGAACTGCTGCACCGCCAGCCCGGCCATCTGGCTGAGGTACGACATCGTCGCCTCGCCGGCGTAGTACTGCCAGTTCGTGTTCGTGACGAAGCTCGCGGTCGTGTTCAGCGCGACCGCCCAGGGCACCGCCGGCAGGTGATCGGGATTGAGGAAGAGATGCCCCTGCAGGCGGAGCAGCCCGTAGAGGAAGGCGCTGAAGGCGACCGTGAAGACGACCACCGAGAGGCCGTACTGCTTCCAGCTCTGGTCGGTCGTCGCGTCGCGGCCGAGCAAGCGGACGAAGCCGCGCTCGACGACGTCGCTCTTCTCGCGCGTGTAGACGCGCGCCATCCAGATGCCGAGCGGGTAGCTGAGCGCGACGAGGACGACCGCGTAGACGAGGATCTGGGCAGTGCCCTGGCCCATCAGAGCTTCTCGCCGCGGACGAGCGCGTAGACGAGGTAGACGAGCACCGCGAGCGAGATCGCGAGCCCGAAGGCGTCGGCGGCGCTCACACCTTCTCCAACGTCCAGAGCAAGGCGAAGACGACCGCGAAGCAGCCGGCCGCGATCAGCAACGCGTAGAGGTCGCCCATGACCGCCTTCGACGCTACGGAGCACGGCCTGAACGCCGCCTGAGGGTTTCCGGCGGCAGCCTGACGATTCGCTGAAGACCCTAGGCGGGCTCGACGAGCCGGTAACCGGCGCCGGTCTCCGTGAGGAGATAGCGCGGGTGCGTCCGGTCGGGCTCGATCTTGCGCCGCAGCTGCGAGACGTTGACCTGGAGGAGGTTCGCCGCGCCGACGTAGCCCGGCCCCCACACCTCCTCGAGGAGCTGCCGCTGCGTGAGCAGCTTCCCGACGTTGAGCGCCAGGACGCGGAGGAGGTCGAACTGGTGCGGCGTCAGGTGGACGGGCTCTCCCGCCATCGTCACTGCGCGGTTGGCGAGGTCGACGACGAGCTCCCCGACCTCGACGACCGGCTCGCCGCTCGGAGCCGTACGCCGGAGGACGGCACGTAGCCGCGCGAGCAGCTCGTCGATCCCGACCGGCTTCGTCACGTAGTCGTCCGCGCCCGCGTCGAGCGCGGCGACCTTCTCCCGCTCCTCACCGACCGCCGAGAGGACGATCACCGGGGCGCTGCTCCACGTGCGCAGCTCGCGACAGACGTCGGTGCCGCTGCCGTCCGGGAGAACGAGGTCGAGCACGACGGCCTCCGGCGGCCGCAGCGCCGCGGCCGCGAGCGCGGATTCCGCAGTGTCGGCCGTGTCGACCTCGTAACCCGCGCCACGGAGACTCGTCCGCAGCGCGCGGAGGATCTGCTGCTCGTCGTCGACGACGAGCACGCGCTGCCCGGTCATACCGGCGCCTCGACCCGGGCCGGAGCGAGCGGCAACGCGAGGACGAAGGTCGCGCCCTGCCCTTCGTGCGACTCGGCCCAGACCCGCCCGCCGTTCGCCTCGGCGAAGCCGCGGGCGATCGCGAGCCCGAGGCCGGCGCCGCGCTGCGCGCCCGTCCGAGAGCCGCGCTGGAACGGCTCGAAGATCCGTTCCCCCTCCTCGGGCGCGATCCCCGGCCCGTGGTCGACGACGCGCACGAGCACGTCGGAGCCGGTCTGCCGCACTTGCACGCGCACGGTCTCGTGCGGGGGCGAGTAGCGGAGCGCGTTCTCGACGAGGTTGGCGACGACCCGCTCGACCTGGTGGACGTCGGCGTGGACGAGCGGCGATTCGTCCTCCGGCAGGACGACCTCCACGCGGTTCCCGGCTTCGATGCCGTCGAGCGCCTGGAGGACGAGGTCGTCGACGGGCCAGTCGCCCGGCTCCGGCGCCGCCGCTCCGGCTTGAAGCCGCGACAGGTCGAGGAGGTTGCTCACGAGCCGGTCGAGCCGGCCCGCCTCGCCGAGGATCGTCTCCGCGAGCTCGCGGCGATCCTCGGGCTCGAGCGAGAGGCCGCCGTGCGCGAGCGCGCCGGCAGATGTGAGGATCGCCATGAGCGGCGAGCGGAGGTCGTGACTCACCGCCCGCAGGAGCGCCGTCTTCATGGCGTCGCTCCGCCGCAGGGCCTCGGCCTCGAGCACCTCGGCGGCGAGACGCTCGCGCTCTGCGGTCAGCTCCCGCAGCGCCTCGAGGGCGGCTTCCGCCTCTTCCGCCCGGCGCCGCGAGCGGGAGGCGAGCTCGCTGACGACGACGGCCGTGACGACGAAGACGAGCAGCGCGAACCAGTTGCGGTCGTCCTGGAGCGTCAGCGTGTAGAGCGGCGGCAGGAAGAAGAAGTTGAAGGTGACCATGCTCCCGATCGCCACGCCGACCGCGTAGACCGTTCCCCACGCGACCGCCACCGGGATGATCGCGAGCAGGTAGAGCACGGCCAGGCTGAGCACCGGGATGTGCCCCTGCAGGAGCTGGATCGCGCCCGTGACGAGCGCCAGCGCGCCGAGACAGGCAACGACCCGGGAGAACCGTCTCACGAGGAGAACGGTACTCCCGGGCCGCGTGCGCTAGCCGTGAATCGAGACGATGAGCGGGATGATCAGGATCGCGACGATGTTCGTGATCTTGATCATCGGGTTGATCGCCGGGCCGGCGGTGTCCTTGTACGGGTCGCCGACGGTGTCTCCCGTGACGGCCGCGGCGTGGGCCTCCGAGCCCTTGCCGCCGTAAAGGCCGTCCTCGATCAGCTTCTTCGCGTTGTCCCAGGCGCCGCCACCCGAGGTCATCGCGATCGCGAGGAAGAGGCCCGTCACGATCGTCCCGATCAGGAGACCGCCGAGCATCTTCGCGTTGATGATCCCGACGATGATCGGGAAGGCGATCGGCACGATCGCCGGCAGCATCATCGAGCGGATCGCCGACTTCGTGACGATGTCGATCGCCGGGCCGTACTCCGGCCGCTCGGTTCCCTCCATGATCCCCGGGTGCTCGCGGAACTGGCGGCGCACCTCCTCGACGACCTCGCCGCCGACGCGGCCGACCGCCTGCATCGCGAGCGAGGCGAAGAGGAACGGCATGAGGCCGCCGATGAACAGGCCGGCGATGACCCAGGCGTCGTTGAGCTGGAACGTGATGTGAGAGAGCACGGAGCCGAGCTTCGCCTGGGTGTGGAGACCGTCGGAGTACGAGCCGAAGAGGACGAGGGCGGCGAGCGCGGCGGAGCCGATCGCGTAGCCCTTCGTCACGGCCTTCGTCGTGTTGCCGACCGCGTCGAGCGGGTCGGTGATCGCGCGAACCTCCGGCGGCAGGTCGGCCATCTCGGCGATGCCGCCCGCGTTGTCCGTGACCGGGCCGTACGCGTCGAGAGCGACGATCAGGCCGGTCATCGAGAGCTGCGCCATGACGGCGACGCCGATCCCGAACAGGCCGGCGAGATGGTTGGCGACGAGGATCCCGACCGCGATCACGATCACCGGCAGCGCCGTCGCCTGCATCCCGACGGCAAGTCCCTCGATGATGTTCGTCGCGTGGCCGGTCTGGGAGGCGCGCGAGATCGACTTGACGGGATTCCAGCGCGTCCCCGTGTAGAACTCCGTGATCCCGACGAGGAGCGCCGTCACCGCGAGGCCGATCAGCGCCGCGCCGTACAGCTCCCCGAACGAGTAGCCGTGCACGGAGACGCCGGTGTTCGTGTACGCAGTTCCGACGAACGCCTTGATCACGGGGATGAAGATGAGCGCGGAGATGAGCGTCGCGACGAGCACCGCGCGGTAGAGCGCGTTCATGACGTTGCCGCCGTGGCGGACGCGGGCGAACTGGACGCCGATGATCGAGGCGATGATCGAGACGCCGCCGATGGCGAGCGGCAGGAGCCAGAGGCTCTTGCCGGAGCCGGCGGCCGTCGTGACGCCGAGCAGCATCACGGCGACGGCGGTGACCGCGTACGTCTCGAAGAGGTCGGCCGCCATGCCGGCGCAGTCGCCGACGTTGTCGCCGACGTTGTCCGCGATCACGGCCGGGTTGCGCGGGTCGTCCTCCGGGATCCCGGCCTCGATCTTGCCGACGAGGTCGGCGCCGACGTCCGCGGCCTTCGTGTAGATGCCGCCGCCGAGCCGGGCGAAGACGGAGATGAGCGAGCCGCCGAAGGCGAGGCCGACGAGGTGCTCGATCGCCTTGTGCGCCGAGTCGCCGATCACGCGGACGAGGAACACGTAGTACGCCGCGACGCCGAGCAGGCCGAGGCCGACGACGAGCAGTCCGGTCACCGAGCCGGCGCGGAAGGCGACATCGAGGGCTCGCGGCAGCCCCGAGCGCGCAGCCTCCGCCGTCCGGACGTTCGAGCGGACGGCGACGTTCATCCCGATGAAGCCGGCCGCCGCCGAGAGGACGGCGCCGATCAGGAAGCCGATCGCGGTTCCCCAGCCGAGCGAGTGGTAGAAGCCGAGCAGGAGGAACGGCACGATCGCGACGATCGCGATCGTGATGTATTGGCGGCGCAGGTACGCGGCGGCGCCCTCCTGCACGGCGCGCGCGATCTCCTGCATGCGCTCGTTGCCGGCGGGCTGCCGGAGCAGCCAGGCGGTCAGGCCGAGGCCGTAGACGACGGCTGCGGCGGCGCAGAGCAGCGCGAACAGCACGGCGTGATGCATGAACCAGCTCATCGAGTAAGCGTCTCCCTCCGGGGCGTCACAAAGTCAGCGCCGAGACGTCTCGGCGCGGGCCTGTTTGTACCACACGGGCCGGATAAGTCGTGTCACGAAGCGGGGGTGCGCACGTGCCAGTTCGCCTGCTCCGTGAAGATCTCCCGCAGGCTCGCGCCCTCGTCGTGCCGGGCGATCTGGCGCTCGGCGGCATTCCGGTCGGGGACGGCGAGGAAGTCGGCCGCCCCGAGCTCCTCGGCGACCGGGCGCACCCACTCGAGCAGCTGCTCCAGCCGCGCCCGCGCCGGCACCGCCTCGCCGCGCGCGAAGTCGATCAGCTCGCCGGAGAGGCCGTGCCGGATCGCGCGCCAGAGGTTCTCCTCGATCAGACGGCGCGGCGGCTCCGGAAGGCGCTCGCCCTCGTCGAGCGCGCGGGCGATCCGCGCCGTGAGGGCGTAACAGAGCGCGGCGAGGGAGCGCGCCTCGCCGAGGTCCGGCTGCGCGTCGCAGATCCGGATCTCCACGGTCGGGAAGGCGAGATGCGGCCGGACGCTCCACCAGATCTGCGTGTGCTCCGTGATCGAGCCGGTCTCGTAGAGGAAGCGCACGTACGTCTCCCACTCCTCCCAGCTCTCGAGGCTGTCCGGGATCCCGCAGCGCGGGAACATGCGCGTGAAGATCTGCGTCCGCGCCGAGTGGAGGCCCGAGTTGACTCCCTCGACGAACGGCGAGCTCGCCGAGAGCGCGAGCAGCTCCGGGAGGAAGGCGCGGAGGGCCGAGGTGACGCGGATCGCGCGGTCGGGGCCGTTGATCCCGACGTGGACGTGGATCCCGAACGAGTTGTTGCGCCAGACGACGTAGCGGAGGATCTCGTCGTTGCGGCGGTAGTGCGGCGTGTCGATGATCCGCTGGTCCTTCCAGCTGCTCCACGGGTGTGTGCCGGTGGCGCCGAGAGCGATCCCGAGCGGGTCGGCGAGTGCGCGCAGCTGCTCGCGCCGGTCGCCGAGCAGCGCGGCCGCGTCGGCGAAGGCGTCGCAGCGGCCGGTGCGGATCTCGACCTCGGAGGCGATCAGCTCTCCGACGAGATGGCCGTCGAGCTCGGTGCCGGGAGCCGCCGCCTGGAGCTCCTCGAAGCGGTTCGTCAGGTCGAGTGTCTCGGGATCGAGGAGCGCGAACTCCTCCTCGACCGCGACCGTGAAATCGGGCACGGCTTCGAACGCCGCGCGGGACTCCGCGAGCATCTCCTCGTACCCGAGCTTCTGCTCGTCGCCCACGGCAAAAGCGTACTTACCGAATTGAAGTGAGCGGGCGGGCGGGCGGGCGGACGGGCGGGGCGGGCGCGCGACCCGACAAGCAGTACCTTCGGCGTGCCTTCGGCACGCCGAAGGCACGCCGAAGGCACGCCGAAGGCACGTTACGAGTGTGTGTCAGGCCCTCCCGCGAGGAGCCGCCGGCCACTACGAGTCTGCGCTGTGTCCTCTCGCGAGGAGGCGCGTTGCGACGACACGCCAGCTCCAGTGCGCCTCGACGGCGCGGCGGGCGGCGAGGCCGAGCTCGCGGCGGCGCTCCGACGACAGCGCGAGGATCGCCGCGAGGCGCGTGCGGAGAGCGTCCGCGTCGGCGGCGGGAAAGCTGAGCAGTGCCGCCGTCTCCGGGCCGACCTCCTCCCCGATCCCGGCGGCGACTTCCGCGAGCCCCGAGTGCGCGGAGACGACCGGCAGCACTCCGGCCGCGGCGGCCTCGGCGGCGACCATCCCGAACGCCTCCGGGAAGATCGACGGGACGACGGCGACGTCGCAGAGAGGCAGCAGGTGGACGAGGTGGCGGTGCTCGAGGGCGCCGGTGAAGAGCGTCCCGGGCGGCGCGAGCCTCTCCAGCTCCTCCCGGTGGTCACCGAAGCCGACCACGACAGCGCGCGCCTCGAGTCCGTCCAGCGCCTCGAGCAGGACGTGGACACCCTTGTTCTCGATCAGCTTCCCGAAGTAGAGGACGGTCGGCGCGTCGTCGGCGAAGAACTCGGCGAAGCGCGCGGCGTTGCCCGGGTCGGGATGGCGCTCGTCGCCGTCGTCGGGATCGCGGCGCGCCTCCTCGACCAGCGCCGCGAGCGCCTCGCCGCGCGGCTCCGGCCGGAACTCGTCGACGTCGACTCCGGGCGGGACGACCTCGACGCGGTCGACGTGCCCGCACACCTCCTCGAGCACCTCGCGGATGTGCTCGGAGCCGGCGAAGACGACCTCCGCGCCGGCGAGCGTGTCGGCGCCCCAGCGCGCGAGATCCTCCCGCCCCCGCAGGGCGTACTCGAGCTCCGAGCCGTGCGCCTTGACCCGGTACCGCAGCCCGCTCGCGGCGCCGACCGGGGCGCCGAGCAGGACGTGGTTCACGAAGACGAGATCCGCCGGCCCGAGCTGGCGCTGCGCGGCGGCGTTCGCCTCGACGTACGCATCGCGCTCTGCCGGAGTGAAGTCGACGAGGAGCTTCGCCTCGAGCCCCTCGTAGCGGTCGAGGACGAAGACGGGGAGCAGCCCGTCCGGCAACTCCGGCACGACCACGCGCGCGCCGCCGAGGTCGTACCGCTCGGGATGCCGCTCCTGGCAGACGACGGTGACGTCGTGGCCGCCGAGGCTCCACTCGCGCGCGATCGCCCGCGTGTAGACGTTCGAGCCGGTGCCGCCGAGCAGGTAGCCGTGCCAGAGGAGGATCCGCACGGGGCGGACGCTACGTCAGATGGAAATAGAGGGCGTAGAGCAGCTCGACGGCGGGATTCGACGTGTGGACAGTGACGTCCGCCGGCGTCTCGAGCAGCGCCTCGGAGTAGTTGAAGATGATCTTCACTCCCGCCGCGACGAGATCGTCCGCCGCGGCCTGGGCCCCGTCCGCCGGAACCGCGAGGACGCCGACGACGACGTTGTGCTCGCGCACGAGCTCGCCGAGCCGCTCGTAGGGCTCGACGGCGACGTGCCCGACCGGCTGCCCGACCTTGGCCGGATCCGTGTCGAGGACGACGGCGATGTTGATCCCGTGCTCCGCGAAGATCGAGGAGGAGGCGATCGCCTGGCCGAGCCGCCCCGCCCCGACGAGCGCGACGTTGTGCTGCCCCTGCGTCCGGAGGATCTTGCGGATCACGTCGAGCAGCGACTCGATCGAGTAGCCGACGCCACGCTTGCCGAACTTGCCGAAGGTCGAGAGGTCGCGGCGGATCTGCGTCGCGTTGATGTTCGTGTACTCCGCGATCTCCTGCGACGAGATCCGCGACTTGCCCATCTTCCGGGCCTGCGTCAGCACCTGCAGGTACCGGGACAGGCGCGCCGCGACCCCGACGTTCAGACGGTCTGCCACGGAATCCGTTGTACCAGCGATCTCTACGAGGCCGCGCCGACAACCGCACGCCGCAGCGCGTCCGGATGGACGTGGTAGACGAAGCGCCGCCTCCCGTCGATCTCGACGACGGGGATCCACTCGCGATACCCCGCCTCGAGCTCGTCGTCGCCGTCGATCGCAACCTCGCGCAGCTCGAAGCCGAGCTCGTCCCGGGCCGCGGACACGACACGGCGGGCCGCCTCGCAGAGATGGCAGCCCGCCGCGGTGTAGAGCGTGACCTCCGGCCGGTCTACGGGTAGATCCCGCGGGTGACCGTCGCCTCGGCGACCCGCTGCACGGCGAGCCCGTAGGCCGCGACGCGCATCGGGAGCTTCCGGCTCTGGGCGGTCTCCCAGGTCTCGTCGAACGCGTGGCTCATGATGTCGTTGAGCTTCGCGTTGACCTCGACCTCCTTCCAGAAGTACTCCTGGAGGCCCTGGACCCACTCGAAGTAGGAGACGACGACCCCGCCTGCGTTCGCGAGGACGTCCGGCAGGATCAGGATGCCGCGATCCTCGAGGACGGCGTCGGCGAGCGGCGTGACCGGGCCGTTCGCGCCCTCGCAGATGATCGAGGCCTTGATCTTGTCGGCGTTCTGCTCCGTGATGACCTGCTCGAGGGCGCACGGCGCGAGGATGTCGCAGTCGAGCTCGAGGAGCTCGGCGTCCGAGATCGTCTCCGCGTCCTTGACGCCGACGAGCGAGCCTGTCTCACGCTTGTGCGCGAACGCCGCCGGGATGTCGATCCCCTTCGGGTTGTAGAGAGCCGTCGTCGAGTCGGAGATGCCGACGACGATCGAGCCCTCCTGGTGGAGGAACTCGGCGAGGTAGCTGCCGACGTTGCCGAAGCCCTGCACGACGACCTTCTGGCCGGCGAGCGACTTGTCGAGCTTCGCGACCGCGTCGCGGAGGCAGAAGAGCGCGCCGCGCGAAGTGGCCTCCTCACGGCCGAGCGAGCCGCCGATCGTGAGCGGCTTGCCGGTCACCACTCCGAGCACCGAGTGGCCCTTGTTCATCGAGTACGTGTCGAAGATCCACGCCATCGTCGAGCCGTCGGTGCCGACGTCCGGAGCCGGGATGTCCTTCTCCGGCCCGATCTCGTTGATGATCTCGCTCGTGAAGCGGCGGGTCATTCCCTCGAGCTCGTGGCGCGACATCTTCTTCGGGTCGCAGGCGATCCCACCCTTGGCGCCGCCAAAGGGGATGCCCATGAGCGCGCACTTCCACGTCATCCACATCGCGAGCGCCCGCACCTCGTCGACAGTGACGTCGGGGTGGTAGCGGATGCCGCCCTTGGAGGGGCCGCGGGCGATGTTGTGGGTGACGCGATATCCAATGAAGACCTGCGTAGATCCGTCGTCCATCGCGACGGGGATCGAGACCTCGATCGCCTTCTTGCACCGGCCCAGCACCTCGACGAGGTTCGGGTCGATCTCGAAGGTGGCGGCGACGCGGCGTAGCTGCTCCCGCGCCAGCTCGTAGGGGTTCTCGCGCAGGTGAGTCGTCGTTACGTCGACTGAAGTCACCTCTCGCTCCTTACTTGTCGTGCATTTGCAGGAAAAACCTTGGTTCGCGGCGAGTATACGTTGCCCCTCAGAGCGCTCCCACCGTACTTCCTCCGCAGCTCACCGGGACGAATACGCATCGAGTGCGAGATACCGCGGATAGGGAACAGCGGGTGTCCAGCGCGCGGCCGAGGCGATCATCGCGGCGTTGTCGGTGCAGAGGGAGAGGGGCGCCGCGGTCGCGCCGGGGAGGGCGCCGCGCAGCTCGGAGTTCGCCGCGACGCCGCCGACGATCGCGATCCGGTCGCGGCCGGTCCGCTCCGCCGCCTCCTCCGTCCGCTCGACGAGCGCGCGCACGATCGCGCGCTGGTACGACGCGGCGAGGTCGGCGCGCCGCGCCTCGAGCTCCGCCTCGTCGAGGTCGCGCACGGCGTAGAGCAGCGCCGTCTTGAGACCGGAGAAGGAGAAGTCGAGCCCGGGGACGCGCGCGACCGGGAAGTCGTACGCGGCCGGATCGCCGTCCCGCGCGAGGCGGTCGATCTCCCGGCCGCCGGGATAGCCGAGCCCGAGCAGCCGCGCCCCCTTGTCGAACGCCTCGCCGGCCGCGTCGTCGAGCGTCGTCCCGAGCAGCTCCCGCTCGGTGTGCGAGCGGACGTCGAGGAGCATCGTGTGGCCGCCGCTCGCGAGCAGGCAGAGGAACGGCGGCTCGAGCGGATCCGGCTGGAGGTAGAGCGAGGCGACGTGACCGTCGAGATGGTCGACCGGGACGAGCGGCAGCCGCCGGGACCACGCGACCGCCTTCGCCGCCGCGAGGCCGACGAGCAGCGCTCCGATCAGTCCCGGCCCCTGCGTCACGGCGATCCGGTCGACGTCGTCGAGCGTGGCGTCCGCCTCCGCGAGCGCCTCGGCGATCACCGGCGTGACGAGCTCGAGGTGGCGCCGGGAGGCGACTTCGGGCACGACGCCGCCGTAGCGCGCGTGCAGCTCCGCCTGGGAGGAGACGACGCTCGCGCGGATCTCCCCCGCCTCGGTGACGAGTGCTGCGGCCGTCTCGTCGCAGCTCGTCTCGATCCCGAGGATCAAGTGTCGCCGCGGGACGAGACCGGGTCTTTCCACATGATCAGCGCGTCCTCGCGGTTGTCCGTGTAGTAGCCGCGCCGGAGCCCGCGCGCGCTGAATCCGAGCCGCTCGTAGAGGTCGATCGCCTTGCGGTTCGAGACGCGCACCTCGAGCGTGTAGCCGCGGCGGGCGTCCTCGGCGGTCAGCTCGAAGAGCCGCTCGAGGAGCATCGTCGCGACGCCGCGCCCGCGCTGGTCCGGGTCGACGGCGACGTTCATCACGTGCCAGGCGTCGACGTAGCGGGAGACGACGAGATAGCCGACGAGCGCGCCGTCCTCGTCGTCCGCAGCGAACGCGCCGAGGCAGATCGAGCTCGGCTTCGCGAGCTCGCCGGCGAACATCGAGCGCGACCACGGCGTCGGGTAGGAGCGGCGCTCGATCTCCTCGATCGCGGCGAGGTCGTCGAGCGCGAGCCGGCGGAGTTCGATCGTCGTCATGCGTCCACGTCCGGAACGCGGAGGTAGAGCGGCTCGATCGCGTCGACGCTGCCGGGCGCGCCGGCGAGGGCGGCGTGGAAGCGGGCGCGCGGCAGGTGGCGCTCGTCCTCTTCCGGCGGGACGACGGCGCCGCGCCCCTCGAGCTCCGTGCGGTAGCGGAGCGCCCCGTCGCCGACGCAGACCGTTCCGGGCTCGAGCGGGAGGTCGGCGGGCGCGAGCGCGCGCGGCTCCCCGGCGACGAGCGCGAACACCTCCCGCCGCTTCGCATCGATCACGGGCACCGCGCCGGGAGCGCCCGCGGCGAGCGCGTCGAGCGTCGAGACGCCGGCGCCGCTCAGGCCGAGCGAGAGCGCGAGCCCGCGCGCCGCGGCTAGACCGATCCGGACGCCGGTGAAGCTGCCCGGGCCGATCCCGACTGCGAGCCGGTCGAGATCGGAAGGACGCGCCCCGGCCTGGCGGAGCAGCGCGTCGACGTCCTCGAGCAACGACTGCGCGCGCGAGGCGCGCTCGCCGAGGATCTCCGAGTCGTCGACGAGCGCGCTCGTCGCGACCGCGGTCGCCGTGTCGAAAGCCAGTGTCAGCACTCCTCGATCTCCACCGCTCTCCCGTCGCCAGCATGCCGCAAACGCACCGCGTAGCGAGGCGGCGGCAGCACGCCCTCCCCCGCCTCCGGCCACTCGACGAAGGCGATCGCGTCCTCGAAGTACGGCTCGAGATCCCCCCACTCCGCCGCCGAGACGCCGGAGAAGCGGTAGAGGTCGAGGTGGGAGATCTCGACCGACGAGCCGTGGTAGCGGTGGCCGATCGTGTAGGTCGGGCTCGTGACGTGCTCGCGGACGCCGAGCGCCGCGCACGCGCCGCGCACGAACGTCGTCTTCCCGGAGCCGAGCTCGCCCGAGACGGTGACGACGTCGCCCGTCGTGAGCCGCTGCGCGAGCTCGGCGGCGAGCGCCTCGGTCTCCTCCGGCGAGCTCGTGAGGGTCTCCGTCATGGCGTCCAAGACTACGATCCGGCCATGCCTGCATACGTCGTGATCGAAACGGACATCTCCGATCCGGAGCAGTACGAGCGGTACAAGGCCGCATCGCCGGAGGCTGTCGCGAGCGGCGGCGGGCGGTTCGTCGTCCGCGGCGGCGAGCTCGCCGTCCTCGAAGGCGGCTGGAGCCCGTCCCGTCTCGTCGTCCTCGAGTTCCCCGACCTCGACGCGGTGAAGCGCTGGTACGACTCGCCGGAGTACGTGGAGGCGCGGAAGCTGCGCGAGGGCGCCGCGTCGCTGAACATGGTCGCGGTGCAGGGCGTCGAGTAGACGGGTCCACGCGCCGCCATGTACTGCGTTCCGTTCAGCGAGGAGCACCTGCCGGGCGTCATCCGCCTCTGCGAGGACGAAGGCTGGCCCTCGTTCCCCACCGATCCGGCACGAGCGTTGCGTGCGCTGACGGCGCCGGGCGTGACCGCCGTGGTCGCGGTCGAGGAAGGCGAGGTCGTCGGGTTCGCGCAGATGCTGACAGACGGCGAGATCCAGGCCTACCTGTGCGACCTCGCCGTGGCGAAGGGGGCGCGCCGAGCGGGCGTCGGGCGGGCGCTCGTCGAAGCCGCCTTCGCGCGGTGCGGCGCCGAGCGCGTCGACCTGCTCGCGCTCGAGGACAGCGAGGACTTCTACCGCTCGTTTCGCCACCGCGCGCTGCCCGGCTACCGCATCTACCCGGGCGCTTGAGCGAGCCGCCGACGCTCGAGCTCGCGAATGGGTTCGTCCTCGACGGCTGGACGGACGCCGATGCGGCGGCGCATCGCCGCTTCTCCGTGGATCCGGACGCCGCCCGCTTCCTCGGCTGGACCGTCGGGGAGGCGAAGGCGGCGCCCGGCGAGCACTACGACGAGGTCGTCAGCCGGTTCCAGCGGGAGTGGCGGGAGGGAACGCGGCTGTCGCTCGCCATCCGGCGCACCGGCGGCGAAGCGGTCGGAGCGGTCGAGCTGCGACCTCGCGGCGACGAGGCCAAGGTCTCCTATCTCGTCGACGCGGCTCACCGCAGACGAGGACTTGCGACTCTCGGAGTCGAGGCGTTTCTCGCGTGGGCACGCGCCGAGCTGGGCGTGCGCCGCGCGGTGCTCGCGTGTCACGTCGACAACCGCGCCTCGCAGCGTGTCGCGGAGAAGTGCGGCTTCCTGCTCGCCGGACGGCAGGGCGACGAGCTTCGCTACTCGCGCGAGCTCTAGAAGAGGCCGAGTTGCTCGGCCGGCGCTGACAACGCTTGTGACAAGTTGTCACTTGCGGGTTCCGCGTCGGGGACGGCGACGGGGGCCGGGCCGCGGCCGAGCAGCTCCGGCAGCCGCGCGAAATCCGCCTCGAGCACCTTGAGCATCGCCGGCGTGTACAGCGCCGCGGCGGGGTGGTAGAGCGGATAGAGGACGACGCTCCGGCCGGCGATCGTGAGCGCCTGCTCCTGTCCGTGCACGCGGGTGATCCCGAGCGGACGACCGGAGAGGAGCTTCGTCGCGAAGTTGCCGAGCGTCGCGATGACTTTCGGCTCGATCAGCTCGATCTGCCGGAAGAGGTGCGGCTCGCACGCCTCGATCTCGTCCGCCTGCGGGTCGCGGTTCCCCGGGGGCCGGCACTTGAGGACGTTCGCGATGTAGACGTCGTCGCGCTCGAGGCCGACGCCGGACAGCAGCCCGTCGAGCAGCTTCCCGGCCTGGCCGACGAACGGGACGCCCTGCTTGTCCTCGTGGAAGCCGGGTGCTTCGCCGACGAACATCAGGTCGGCGCGCGGGTTGCCGGAGCCGAAGACGACCTGCGTCCGTCCCTCGGCGAGACGGCAGCGGGTGCAGCTCGCCGTCGCGGCCGCGTAGATCTGGAGCTCGTCCACCGGAACCGGTACCGCGCTCATGGGAAGCGAGTCTACGAGGCGCGGCCGACGGACACGATTCGCGCGCGCCAGCGGCCGCGCGGCGCGTCGACCTCGATCTCGTCCCCCGGCGCCTTGCCGAGGAGCGCGCGGCCGACCGGCGAGTCCGCGGAGACGCCGCCGTGGCCGGTGATCTCCACCTCGAGGCGCTCGCCGTCGTCGCGCTCGAGCTCGACGCGGGAGCCGACGGTGACGACGCCGCTCGCGGCGGCCGCCGCCTCGTCGACGATCGTCGCGTTGTGCAGCCGGTGCCGGAGGACGCGGATCCGCGCCTCGAGCAATCCCTGCTCGTTCTTCGCGGCGTGGTACTCGAAGTTCTCCGAGAGGTCGCCGTGGGCGCGGGCCGTCGCGATCGCCTGCACGACCTCCTGCCGCTTCGGCCCCTCGAGCTCCGCGAGCTCGGCCACGAGCCGGTCGTGCGCAGCCTGCGTCAGCTGCTCGCCGTCGTCCCCCGCAGGCACGGCGTCAGTGACCGCAGCCGCAGGAGCCGCCGCAACACCCGCCGCCGCCGCCCGTCGCGACCTTGCTCACGCCGTGCACGGCGAAGGAGGAGAACTGGCGGGAGACGTTCGTCGCGGCGCAGTCCGGGCAGGCGACCTGCTCCTCGCCGCGGACGAGCTCCTCGAAATGCGACTCGCACTCCATGCACACGTACTCGTAGATCGGCATCGCTCAGATCGTACTGGCGCGGGAGCTCAACGCGCGCAGCCGTCCCAGCGACAGTCCCTCCCGGCCAAGGAAGATCAGGCCGCCCGCGTATCCGACGGACGACTCGATCGCCTGCAGCGCGATCCCGTACGCGAAGCCGCGTGAGTAGGCGATGTGGTACGCCGTGAGCGGCAGGGCGATCGCCGCCTGCTGGAGGCCGACGTTGCCGGGCCAGAGCGGCAGGATCAGCGCGACGTTCATCAGCGCGAGCACGGCGCCGGCCGCGATGAGCGGCAGGTGGAAGTGGAAGGCGCGGAACGCGACCCACACCGCGGCGAGCTGGAGCACCCAGGCTGCGGTCTGCCAGCCGGCGGACGTGAGAGCCGGCACCGGCTTGCGCAGGATCCCGAGTCCCTCTCGCACGCGCTCGAGGACGGCACGGAACCTGCCCTTCCCTTCCGCGCGGCTTCGCTCGTGCCGGCTCGCGGCCGCGACGCCGAAGATCAGGAACGCGCAGGCGGCGCCGAAGACTGCCCAGAGCGACGTGTGCGCCCAGCCCGGGATCTTCGCCGCGGTGATGACCCAGAGGATGAGCGCGATCGACGGGAAGACCTCGAGGATCCGGTGCGCGAGGACGCTGCCGAGGAGCGCGGGCCAGAGACCGGGGCGCTCGCGCTCGGGCATCCGCCGCATCAGGACGCCGACGCGTGCGACCTCCCCGACGCGGCCGGGCAGGACGCCGTTCGCGAAGATCCCGACGAAGAAGGCGGAGAAGATGTCGAGCAGCCGGGGATGCGGCGCCGGGACGGCTTCCACGAGGACGGTCCGCCACGACATCCCGCGCGCGATCGCCGAGAGGAGGTTGAGCCCGACCGCGGCCGCCGTCCACCACCAGTCCATGCCGGCGAGCGCGTGCCCGACCTGCCCCCAGTTCGGGCCGTGGAAGACGAGCAGCGCCACGACGCCGGCCGCAGCGCAGGCGACGAGCAGGGCCCGCAGGAGCCGCGAGCGGTGCACGCCTATTGCGACGCGCAGGCCGCGCGCTTCCCGCCGACGACCTCCTTGACCCAGCTCTGCGGCGTGCCGGGCGCGATGAGCGCGAACGACTCCGGCCGCGTGAGCTCGAGGAGCGTCATCCTGTCAGGCCCGCGGCCGACGCAGCCGGCTCCCTTGAGACGCCAGTACGGCGTGTAGCGCGCGCGGAGGAAGTACGTCCCGGCGGCGAAGACCTCGCCGCGGATGACGGTGTGCCCGAACGCCGTCACGAGCGGATGTGCCGGCCCGGTGAGGAGCGGCGTCGCGTGCGGCAGCTCGTAGATCGACCAGTTCTTCGTCCGGAAGACGAGGTTCAGGCCCGACCCGCCCGACTGCAGCACCCGCGCCTCCTTCGGGCCGCCCGCCCAGTCGAGCGGCGCCGTCCGGCTGAGGAGGACGTAGCGCACCGAGTTCTGGCGCAGCCACTGCCGGTACGCGGCCGGCGTGAGGGTCGCCTTGTAGAGCGTCGGATTGTCGACGACGTCGAGCTGGTGATAGCCACCGCGCGCGAGCGGGATCCCCGCTTTCGGGATCCAGTACGCCTCCCAGTGCTCGGCGGTCGGCACCACCTCGACGCGGTAGCCGGGCTGGGCGTGCTGCTTGAGGTAGCCGATCGCGGGTTGCCAGAAGCTCGCCTGCTGCGGCTGGTTGTCGAGCCGCGACGGGATGAGGAGGAAGTACGGGACGAGGTTGTACGCGAGCGCCGCCGCGAGCGCGAACAGGACGAGGCGCCGCGGCCGGAATCCCGCGAGGCTCGCCGTTAGCAGCATCACGGGGAACCCGAACGCGCCGAGCCGCGTCCAGTTGTCCCCGAGCGGCGACGGCACGATGAAGACGAGGACGCTGCCGAGCCCCCAGAGCGCGTAGAAGGACGTCAGCGGAGCCGCGGCGCGGGCGTGCCGGGCGACGAGGACGCCGAGCGCCGAGACGGTGAGGACGCCGGCGAAGTCGATCCCGTGGAACGGGTAGACGCCCTCGTTCGTCGGGAAGACGAGCAGCGCGCTCAGCTCGATCCCCGCCGCGACGGCGAGTCCCCCTGCGAACCAGAGCTGGCGCCGCGTGATCCCCCGCTGTGCAACCGCGTACGAGACGACGACGAGGCAGAGGAAGGCGAAGGCGAGCGGGCTGAAGCCGACCGTCAGCGCCGCCGCCACGACGGCGAGCTTGTAGCGCCGGAGCTGCAGGAGCTTGAGCGTCCCGATCATCGCCGTGAAGCCGAGCGAGTAGGCGTAGAGGCCGGTGAACATCGGCGCGGCGGCGAGAACGCCGAAGACGCGCGACGGCCACAGCGCAGCGCTTCCCCACTCCCGGAGGGCGAGCGAGCTGAAGAGGACGGTCGAGGCGACGGCGGCCGCGAAGACGAGCGGCAGGTTCCCGACGAGCGCCGCCGGCAGGTAGTAGAGGAGGCTGTACGACGCGAGCGGGTACGTCCCCGCGTACCAGAAGTTGTCCCAGACGAGCGCGCCGTGCTGGACGAGGAACGTCCGGTAGAGGTGGATCGCCGCGTCGCCGGGCGCCGGCCCGACCCCGAGGACGAGCCCGGCGAAGGCCGCGGTGACGGCGGCTCCGAGGAGAAGCTCGCGGCGGCGTGCAAGGCGCGGGATCTCGACGGCGGTGGCGGCTGCGGCGCTCATCGCAAGGGCATTTTCGCACGTCGCCCTGCCAGCAGGGATCGCGGCGGCGCGAGATCGAGCCCGTCCGGCCGGCTCAGATAGCCGGGACTGCTGCCGGGAACCCCTGTGTGGCCGTACTGCCAGACGATCCGGTTCGTCCGCGGGTCGACGACGATCACCCGGTCGTTGAAGTCGTCCGTGACGAGGACGTCGCCGTTCGGGAGCGGCTCGGCGAGCGACGGATGGTCGAGCGGCGGGTCGCCGGGGCGCGGCCGGTAGCGCCAGACGAGACGGCCGCTCCGCGTGAACTCCTCGAGGACCCCAGGGCTCTGCCAGCCGACGGTGAGATAGAGGCCGGGGCGAACCTCGTTCGTGTCCGACGGGTAGTAGATCCCCGGCGGGTGCGTCGCCCAGAGCAGGCGGCCCGAGGGCGAGAGCGCGTCCACCCAGTCGCCGTTGATCTCCGTCACGAGCCAGCCGCCGTTCTGCAGCGGGAAGGCTCCGTTCGGGCTCGCCCACGCGTCCGGCGGCGAATGGACGCAGCCACGCGTCGGGCTGCCGAGCGCACGCACGA
This sequence comes from Gaiellaceae bacterium, assembly GCA_035652255.1. Taxonomy (GTDB): domain Bacteria; phylum Actinomycetota; class Thermoleophilia; order Gaiellales; family Gaiellaceae; genus Palsa-739. Next base: position 118,392 of record DASRED010000039.1, read on the forward strand.
GGCGGTGCGACGGCGGCCGCAGCTCGATCAGGCGGCAGTTCTCGATGTCGGCGGAGACGATCGCGCCGCCCGGCGTCAGCATCGCGTCGTCCGGGTGGGCGAGGTGACCGGGCGCGCTGCCGGGTGAGTTGAGCGTCCCGTACCGCCACGTGACGCGATGCGCCGCGATGTTCACGACGCTGATCGCGTCGACGTCCTCCTCGGTCGCGACGATCGCGCGGGCGTCAGGAGCGAAGAAGGCGTCGTCGGGAAGCGGCAGCGTCTGCGCGTCGCCGAACTGCCAGACGACGCGTCCCTGCGGATCGACGACGAGGAGCCGGTTGTTCGAGCGGTCGGCGATGAGGATGTCGCCCGGGAGCGCGGACGGCTGCGAGCCGGGCGCGAGGTGGGACGCCGTCAGCGCGTGCGCGAACGAGGCAGGCGTTGCGGGCTTCGACTGCGGCGCGGGACGGCTCCGCCCGTGATGGCGTGTGGCCGCAGGGTGGCCCCCGCCGCAGCCGGCGAGGACCGCGACGAAGACGATGGCGAGGAGGAGACGCACTCGGAAGCCTTCTCCCCGAGCGTCGCGGCCCAACCATGAGCATCAAATGAGACTGACCGGGGTACACTTGCAGTGCCCGGCATCCGCCTCGGAGCTGGAGCGCCACAGTGATCGAGAGAGTCCACGTAATCGGCTCGGGCCGCGTCGGCTCGGCAATCGCCGCCCGCCTCCGCGAGCGCAGCGTCGCCGTGGGCGACGACGACCCCGATCTCATCCTCCTCTGCGTCCCCGACGCGGCCATTGCGGACACGTCCAGGTGTCTGACACCTGGACGTGCCTGGGTGGGACATGTCTCGGGCGCCACGCCGCTCGCGGCCCTCGCTCCGCACGAGCGGCGCTTCTCCGTCCACCCGCTGCAGACGTTCGACCGCAGCGGGAGCCCCGCTCAGCTCGACGGCGCGTGGGCGGCCGTCAGCGGCGAGACGGACGAGGCGCTTGCCGTCGCGCGCGAGCTCGCGGAGCTGCTCGGCCTGCATCCGTTCGAGCTCGCCGAGGAGGACCGCGTCCTCTACCACGCGGGCGCCGTGTTCGCCTCGAACTACCTCGTGACGCTCCAGCGCGCGGCCGTCCGGCTCGGCGTGCCGGCGGACGGGCTCGCGCCGCTCATGACGCGCACGATCGAGAACGGCTTCGAGCTGACCGGGCCGATCGCGCGCGGCGACTGGGCGACCGTCGAGGCGCACGAGGACGCGATCCGGACCGTGCATCCGGAGCTCGAGCCGCTCTACGAGACGCTCGCGGCAGCGACGGCGGCGCTCGCATGAAGGTCGTGCGGACGATCGCCGAGCTCGAGAGCGCTCCCGGAACGGGGCTCGTCCCGACGATGGGCGCGCTCCACGCCGGCCATCGGGCACTCCTCGCGGCGGCGCGCGCCGAGAACGACCGCGTCGTCATGTCCCTCTTCGTCAACCCCGCCCAGTTCAACGAGCAGGCGGATCTCGCCGCGTACCCCCGCGACGAGGCGCGCGACCTCGAGATGGCCGAGGAGGAGGGCGTCGACGTCGTCTTCGCGCCGGCCGCCGGCGAGCTCTATCCCGCCGGCTTCGCCACCTGGGTCGAGCCGGAGGAGACGGGAGCCGAGGGCGCGTCCCGGCCCGGCCACTTCCGCGGCGTCGCGACGGTCTGCCTGAAGCTCTTCAACCTCGTCGCGCCGCAGCGCGCCTACTTCGGCCAGAAGGACGCGCAGCAGGTGGCCGTGATCCGGCGGCTCGTCCGCGACCTCGCCGTCCCGGTCGAGATCCGCGTCGTCGCGACCGTGCGGGACGAGGACGGCCTCGCACTCTCCTCGCGCAACACGCGGCTCTCGCCGGAGGATCGCGCACACGCACTCGGCCTGCCGCGCGCGCTGCAGACCGCCGCCGGCGCCGCGGATCCCGTCGCGGCGGCCCGCGCCTCACTCAACGGCCTCGCACCCGACTACGTCGAGACGGTCGACCTCGGCGACGCCACCGTTCTCGCCGCCGCGGTCCGCGTCGGCTCCACCCGCTTGATCGACAACGTCCTCCTGGAAGGAGACCTGCAATGAGCATCCCCGCCGGCAAGCTGCCGCTCCCCGAGCTGCTCGCGATGAAGAGGCGCGGCGACAAGATCGTCATGGTCACGGCCTACGATGCGCCCGGCGCCCGCTTCGCCGAGGACGCCGGGATCGACCTGATCCTCGTCGGCGACACCGCGGCGATGGTCGTGCTCGGCCACTCCGGCACGACGCCGGTGAGCGTCGACGAGATGCTCTTCCTGACGCGGACCGTCTCCCGCCAGGTGCATCGCCCGATCGTCGTCGGCGACCTGCCGTTCGGCTCGTACGAGGCGTCGGACGAGGACGCGGTACGCACGGCCGTGCGCTTCGTCAAGGAGGGCGGCGCGGACATCGTCAAGCTCGAAGGGGCCGGGCCGCGAGTCTCCCGCGCGCGGGCGATCGTCGAGGCCGGCATTCCGGTCATGGGCCACGTCGGGCTGACGCCGCAGTCCGCGACCCTGCTCGGCGGCTTCAAGACGCAGGGGCGGACGGCGGAGGCGGCGCAGCGAATCGTCGACGGGGCGAAGGAGCTCGAGGACGCCGGCTGCTGCGCGGTCGTCCTCGAAGCGGTTCCCGCGCCCGTCGCGGCGGAGGTCACGCGCTCCCTCGCCGTCCCGACGATCGGGATCGGAGCCGGCGCCGACTGCGACGGCCAGGTGCTCGTCTACCACGACCTGCTCGGGCTCTCGGAGGGACATCTGCCGCGCTTCGTGAAGCGCTACGCGAACCTCTCCGGCGAGATCCGGGACGCGCTCTCGGCGTACGCGTCGGAGGTGCGGAGCGGCGCCTTCCCGGAGGAGCAGCACACGTACGCGATGCCCGAGGAGGAGCAGGCCGCGTTCGAGGGGTCGCCGCGCGACTAGCGGCGCCTCTTGACTCGATCGGGCTCTTGTCCAACAATCGAGTCGCCGTGAGACGACTCGCACTGGCCATTTCGCTCGCCGCCGCGCTCGCCGTGGCGGCCGTCGCGCTCGCGGACTCCTCGTACACGCTCCGCCTGACGGGAGCCACGCTCGTCAAGCCGGGCGGCGTCCTCAATGTCGGGGCCAAGGGCATCGCGCCCAAGCGGTCGGTGCTCAACATCATCATCGACCGCAGGAAGTGCGCAGCCGGCGCGTACGCCGAGAGCCAGCGCTACGGGGCGAACGGCGATGCCCGGCCGGGCTACCCGTACTTCATCAGCGCCGAAGGCGTGAAGGTCGTCGGCTACAGCGAGCCGGTCCGCGGCACGTTCGCCCGCGTGGCTCCGCTCCACGCCGGCTCGGTCTCGGTGACGGAGCATCTCTGCGCGTACCTCAACGTCCTCGATGCGCCGACGCCGCAGAGCGTCGCGGCCACGACGAGGACGGTCCGCGTCCGCGGCTAGGCGAACGTAGCGATCACGATCAGCGCCGGGAGCGCCGCGGCGAGCGCCACCGTCGCTGCGCTCCTCCCCCAGCTCCAGCCGTGCACCGCGCGGACGCCGACGACGAGGAGCAGCGCGCCCCACCCGAACGCCGCGTAGAGGAGGCCGCCGAAGATGCGGTCGCCGGGCCCCCAGTCGGTGCCGCCCGTGCGGAAGAGATCCTGGCCGTAGATCGCGATCCGCAGCGGCCACAACGTGAAGAGGCAGAGCGCGAGCGGTGCCGACGCAAGCGCGAGGAGGTGCCTCGCCCGCCTGTACGTCCCGAGCCCGCCGAAGCGGCGAGCCGCGCCGAAGAGGAGGCCGCCGCCGAGCCAGTAGACCGCGAGCGCGTAGAGCGTGCCGCCGAGGAAGGCCCAGACCGGGATGAGGGAGGGCGAGAACGAGTAGTCGTTGAGTAGCGCGCGGGCGACGGGAGTGCCGAGCACGGCCGAGATCCCCGCGAGGCCGGCGAGCGCGGTCAGCGGCTCCTGTCGCGCCTCGACCGCCTCCTCCGACTCGTCCCGCAGCGAGACGAAGACGGCGTGCGGCGCGACGAGGACGGCGGGAGCGCGCAGCCACCAGCTCCGCTCGAGCGGCGAGACGCGAGCCGTTCCAGCCGGGGCCGCCATCGCCCCGAGGGTATCGGCCCCCGTCAGGGGAGCGTGGCGAGGAGGATCGCCGCCGCGAAGGCGACCACGAACCAGATCGCCGAGGCCCACGCCCAGGTGCGGAGCTGCGAGCGCTTTACCGGGTCGGTCTGGTTCCCGAGGGCGACGAGGGCGACGATGAGCGCGAGCCAGGGGAAGCAGATCGTCGCGAGCGTGGCCGCGGCGAGGGCGATCCCCGAGTAGCCCTCGGTCTCCACGCCCGGAGTCTCCTGCAGCCGGACGCGCGCGACAAGTGTCCGTTTCGGACGAGCCCGCCTACGCGGCGGCGACGGCGGGAGCCGGGAGCACGTGGCGCAGGAAGCGGCCGGTGAAGCTGTCCTCTCGTTGCGCGACATCCTCGGGCGTCCCGACCGCGACGAGCGCGCCGCCGGCCTCGCCGCCCTCCGGCCCGAGGTCGATCACCCAGTCCGCCTGCTTGATCACGTCGAGGTTGTGCTCGATCACGAGCATCGTGTTGCCGCCGTCGACGAGACGCTGCAGCGTCTCGAGCAGCTTCTCGATGTCCGCGAAGTGGAGGCCCGTCGTCGGCTCGTCGAGGATGTAGAGCGTCTTGCCGGTCGCGACCTTGCACAGCTCCGCCGCGAGCTTGACCCGCTGCGCCTCGCCGCCCGAGAGCGTCGTCGCCGGCTGGCCGAGCTTGATGTAGTCGAGGCCGACGTCGTGGAGCGTCTGGAGGCGCCGGCGGATCTTCGGGATCTTGGCGAAGAACTGGAGCGCCTCCTCGACCGACATCTCGAGCACGTCCGCGATCGAGCGGCCCTTGAAGCGCACCTCGAGCGTCTCCCGGTTGTAGCGCGCGCCCTTGCACGTCTCGCACGGGACGTAGACGTCAGGCAGGAAGTGCATCTCGATCTTGATCTGGCCGTCTCCCTTGCACGTCTCGCAGCGGCCGCCGCGGACGTTGAAGGAGAAGCGCCCCGGCTTGTAGCCGCGCACCTTCGCCTCCGGCGTCAGCGAGTAGAGCTCGCGGATGTGCGTGAAGAGGTCGGTGTACGTCGCCGGGTTCGAGCGCGGCGTCCGGCCGATCGGCTTCTGGTCGATCTCGATGACCTTGTCGAAGACCTCGATCCCCTCGACGCTCGTGTGCGCGCCGGGCTTGACCCGCACCCGGTTGAGCCGGTTCGCGAGCGCCTTGAAGACGATCTCGTTGACGAGCGTCGACTTGCCGGAGCCGGAGACGCCCGTCACGCAGATGAACTTCCCGACCGGGAACTCGACGTCGATGCCGCGGAGGTTGTGCTGCGCCGCGCCACGCACCGTGAAGTGGCCGCGATCCTCGTCGCGCCGCTCGGGCACGGCGATCTCGCGCGAGCCCGAGAGGTACTGGCCCGTGACGGACTTCTTGACGCGCTCGACCTTCGCCGCCGGCCCTTCCGCAACGACCTCGCCGCCGTGGAGGCCGGCTCCCGGCCCCATGTCGACGAGCCAGTCGGAGCGGCGCATCATCTCCTCGTCGTGCTCGACGACAACGACGGTGTTGCCGATGTCGCGCAGCCGCTCGAGCGTCTCGATCAGGCGCGAGTTGTCGCGCTGGTGGAGACCGATCGACGGCTCGTCGAGGATGTAGAGGACGCCGACGAGCTGCGAGCCGATCTGCGTCGCGAGCCGGAGCCGCTGCGCCTCGCCGCCGGACAGCGTCGCCGCCGCGCGGTCGAGCGTCAGGTAGCCGACGCCGACGTCGTCGAGGAACGTCAGCCGCTCCCGGATCTCCTTGACGATCCGGTGGCCGATCAGCTGCTCGGTCGGCGTCAGGTCGAGCTCGTCGACGAACGCGAGCGCCCG
>DASRED010000040.1:0-2240 GCA_035652255.1 Gaiellaceae bacterium
GCCGCGAATCGTCCGGATTCCCTCCGGATCGCCGAGCTTGCGCCGCAACTGAGCGACGTGCACGTCGACGGTGCGCGTGCCGCCGGGGTAGGTCATCCCCCACACCAGGTCGAGCAGACGCTCGCGCGAGAGGACGATGCCGGGATGCTCGAGGAAGCAGGCGAGGAGGTCGAACTCCTTGCTCGTGAGCTCGACCTGCGCGCCGGCGACGGTGACCTCGCGGGCGTCGCGCCGCAGGACGACCTCGCGCGCGGAGAGAACCTCGTCCTCCGTCTGGCGTTCCGCGCGCCGAAGGATCGCCTTGATCCGGGCGGAGAGCTCACGAGGCGAGAACGGCTTCGAGACGTAGTCGTCGGCTCCGAGCTCGAGGCCGGCAACCCGGTCGGGCTCCTCGTCGCGTGCGGTCAGCATCACGATCGGCACCTTCGAGCCGGCCCGGATGCGGCGGCAGACCTCGAAGCCGTCGATGCCCGGCAGCCCGATGTCGAGCACGACGAGCCGGACCGGATGGCGGCGGAGCTCGCCGATCGCGTCCTCGCCCGAGCGCAGCCAGACGACGCGCCACCCGTCCTGCTGCTCGAGGTACTGCTTGACGAGGCGTCCGATCGCATCGTCGTCCTCGACGAGCAGGAGAACGCCCCCGGTCGCGCTCGCGCTCACGCTTTCAGGATAAGGGAGCTACTTGCGGGAGCGCCCGCGCCCGCCGCCGATGCCGAGGCGCGCAGGACGCCTCTCGACCTTCACCATGTCCGCCGTCCCGTTCGCAGGCCACGTCACGAGCACGTGCCAGCGCGGCCCGAGCGCCGACAGCGCCAGTGACTTCGCCCCGAACACGACGGACGTCGTCGAGCTCGAGATCGCGATCGGCTGAATGCGGCCGTCCGCCTCCTTCAGCGTCAGCTGCGTCGGGGTGACGGCGGTGATCACGCCGCGGTCGATCCGCCACTCGCCGTTCGTGTCGACGACGTCGGCGCGGATGAGGTTCCTCCCGAACAGCTGCGGCAGCGCCGCCTGCCGGAGCGCGAGCCCCTCTGGCGTCAGCCAGAGCGCCGTGTTGAGAGCGACGAGGACGGCCGAGAGAAGAAGGAAACGCCGATTCCGCATGTCTCGATTGTGAAGGTTTCGCGGCGGCGCGAGGTAAATCGCCTGTAAATCAGGTGACGGTGTATTCCGGCCCCGAGCCGCCCTCGGGCGGCGTGAGCCGTCCGCCCTTCGCCGTGATCGCGCCGCACTGGACGCAGTTGGACGGCGCGACCTCGACCGTGACGGTCCCGTCGCCGTCATCCGCACCCACCTCGTAGACCTGCGCCGGGCAGAGGCTCGCCCACATCCGCGCGACGTCCGCCGGCACCTGCCGCTCGATGCGGATGTGACTCGGCTGGTCGTCCCGGGTCTTGTTGCCCGAGGCGAAGACGGAGGAGAGCTTGTCGAAGGTGAGCTTCCCGTCCGGCGCCGGGTAGCTCGCGGCGCGGCCGGTCGTGAGGAGCGGCTGCTCGGCGTCGGGCTCGGCGCGCAGCTTCCCGAGCTCGATCCGGCCCTTCGAGACGGTCATCGCGCTCGCGAGCGCGCCGCCGACGAAGAAGCCGCGGCCGAAGACCTGGCGCATGTTCCGCACCTCCCGGAGGTCGTCCCAGATGAAGCTCTCGCGCACCGCGTCGTCGTACGACGAGAGCGCGGTCGCGGGCGTCTCGCCACGCTGCAGCGCGCGGAACGCGGCCTCGGCCGCGAGTCGCCCCGACTCGATCGCGTAGTGGACACCCTTGAGGCGCGGGATGTTGACCATCCCGGCCCCGTCGCCGCAGAGGAGAAGGCCGGGCGCGTGGAGCTTGCGCGGCAGCGAGTGGAAGCCGCCGCTCGGGATCGTCTTCGCGCCCCACTGCACCCGCTCGCCGCCCTCGAGGATCTCCGCGATCTTGGGATGCGTCTTCAGCTCCTGCAGCAGGTCGTGGACGGAGAGCTCGGAGTCGCGGTAGTCGAGGCCGACGACGAGGCCGATCGTGACCATGTCGTCGCCCATCGGATAGATGAAGGAGCCGCCGAACTCGCGGTACTTCGCGCCGAGCCGCAGCGGCCAGCCCATCGTGTGGACGATGTGCTCAAGCGGCTTCGCGACCTTCCAGACCTCCTTGACGCCGAGCTCCCAGACCTGCGGCTCGTCGCCGCGCAGGTCGAAGCGGTCGAGCGCGACGCCCGTGAGGTGGCCCTGCGTCCCCTCGGCGAGGACGGTGACCTTGGCGACG
>DASRED010000041.1:0-5486 GCA_035652255.1 Gaiellaceae bacterium
GACGTTCTCGCCGGTCTCGCCCATCGACTCCGGCGGGAACAGCTCGACGAGCTTCGGATTCGTGAACCGCCAGCCGAGCGTCGTGTCGTACAAGGGACGGTCGCCGCGCTCGAACGGCTTCTCCGCCTTCGGCGTCACGAATGGCGCGCGGCTCATCGACTCCTCGCCGCCCGCGACGAACAGGTCGCCGTCGCCGGCGATCACGGCGTGACAGGCGCCGACGACCGCCGCGAGGCCGGACGCGCAGAGCCGGTTGACGGTGACGCCGGCGACCGAGTCGGGAAGCCCGGCGAGCAGCGCGGCCATGCGCGCGACGTTGCGGTTGTCCTCGCCGGCCTGGTTCGCGGCGCCGAGCCAGACGTCCTCGATCTGATCCGGCGGAACGCCGGCGCGCTCGACCGCCTCGCGGATCACGAGCGCGGCGAGGTCGTCCGGACGAACGCCCGCGAGCGCGCCGCCGTAGCGGCCGATCGGCGTGCGAACGGCGGAGAGGATCACGGCCCGGCTCACGGGCGCGAATCCTACGCAGCGGCCGTCGCCCTGCCGAGCAGCCGCTCGATCGCGACGAGCCCCTCGTCGCCGATGTCGATGCTGTTCTCGTTCACGTAGAGCGCGATGTGCGCGGCGCAGACCTCGTCCGACATCTCCTGCGCAAGCGAGCGGACGTAGTCGCGGCTCGCGCCGGGATGCGCGAAGGCGTACTCGACCGAGGCGCGAATCGCGGCCTCCGCCGCGTCGACGACCTCGGGATCGAGATCCAACCGCGCGAAGATGCCGGCGAGCGGTACGGGAAGGCCGGTGTGCGTCTCCCACCACTCCCCGAGATCGGCGACCGCGACGAGGCCATGGTCGCGATACGTGAAGCGGCTCTCGTGGATGATCAGGCCGGCGTCGACGTCACCGGACACGACGGCCTCGAGGATCCGGTCGTAGCGCAGCTCGACGACGTCGCCGCGGTCAGGTGCGGCGAGCCGGAGCAGGAGAAACGCGGTCGTCTCCAGGCCGGGGACGGCGATCCGGCCGCCGGCCGCCTCCGCCAGCGAGCGCGGGTCGCGGGCGACGACGAGCGGGCCGACGCCGCGTCCGAGCGCCGCGCCGGAGCGAAGCAGGCGGTAGCGCTCGCCGGCCGCCGCGGCCGCGCCGAAGCTCAGCTTCGTCAGCTCGAGATCTCCCGCCGCCGAGCGGCGGTTCAGCTCCTCGATGTCGTGGAGGACGGGCTCGACCTCGAACGGCGCCTCGACGAGCCCGTGCGCGAGCGCGTGGAAGGCGAACGCGTCGTTCGGGCAGGGGGTGAAGCCGAAGCGCAGGTTCACGCGCGGCCGAAGAACCACTTCTCCAAGGGCTTCAACAGCTCGTCCCGCGTGAACGGATGGACGAGCTCCCCGTGGCCGTCGCGCTCCGAGACCGTGAGATCGTCCTCGAGCGCCTCGTTCGCCTCCTGCAGCGCGTCGCCGAGCTCGTACCCCTCGAACACGTAGTCGTCCGGCCGCGGGCGCTTCGCCGTGCGCCGGTCCGGGTTCACCGCCCGGCCGACCGCCCAGACGCCGCCGTCCTTCCGTTCGATCCAGATCACGACCGTCTCCGACTCGCCGTTCGAGTCGACTCCGCGGAGCACCCGCTCCGCGAACCGTCCGCGGTCGGTGGAGGCCTGCACGACTCGGATGATTACAACTCGACGCCGCGCCCGGCGGCGCGGGCGCGCTCGACGACCGCCGCCGCCGCGGCGACGTCCCAAGCGGCGAGGCCGTTCGACTTGAAGACGACGATGTCCTCGTCCGACTGGCGTCCCGGGACTTCGCCGCCGACCACCTCCTGCAGCTCGTGCACCTCGAGCCAGTCGAGGACGCCGGAGTCGACCGGCTCGCTCAGGTCGGCGGACTCGAGCTGGGCGTTCTCGCGGGAGTCGCAGCAGACGAAGGCGGCGCGCTCGAGGACGACGTTGTCGAGCTCGCGGCGGCGGCCGTCGTTCGCACCGACCGCGCAGACGAGCGCGCCCGGCTGCAGCCACTCGCCGCGCAGGACGGGATCCTTCGACGTCGTGACGGTGACGACGACGTCGCATCGCGCGGGATCGCCGTGGCTCTCTCCCGGCTCGGCGTCGTGCTTCTTGCAGAAGGCGCGCAGGTTCTTCTCGTTGCGGCAGTAGGCGACGACGCGCTCGAGGCCGGGCAGCGCGGCGCGGATCGACTCGAGCTGCGACTCCGCCTGCCAGCCGCAGCCGATCAGGCCGAGGCTGCGCGCGCCGCTCTTCGCGAGGTACTTCGCGGCGACGCCGCTCGCGGCGCCCGTCCGCAGCTGGCCGAGCTTGTCCGCCTCGATGACGGCGACGAGCTCGGGCGAGTCGGTGCGGAAGAGGAGGACGACGAACCGCGCGCCCTCGCGGAAGCCGGCGTAGACCTTCGCGCCGGCATAGCCGAGCTCGAGGTCGGCGGCCGCCATGACCGCGAGCGCTCCCTCCTCGAGCCCCAGCCGGTAGCGCGGCCGGTTCTCCACCGCCCCGGCCGCCATCCGCCGGAAGCACGCCTCGACCGCCTCGACGGCGTCGGCCGGGGAGAGCAGCTCGGAAACATCGGCCTCCGTGACATAGAGGGGCACGGGTGGGATACTCGCAGCATGGCGGTGCCGATCTTCCCGTTCCGCGTCATCCGGGAGTACCAACGGATCGTGCTCTTCCGCCTCGGCCGCGTCGTCGGCACCCGCGGCCCCGGCGTCGTCTTCCTGATCCCGTTCGTCGACCGGCCGCAGATCGTCGACCTGCGCGAGTCCTATCTCGAGATCCCGTCGCAGACCGCGATCACGAAGGACAACGCGGCGATCTCGATCGACTTCATCATCTTCAACCGGGTCATGGACGCGGTCGACTCGGTCGTGAAGGTGCAGAACTTCGCCGGCGCCGCGCAGAACATCGCCGCGACGACGCTGCGGAGCGTCGTCGGCGACATGTCCCTCGACGACGTCCTCTCGAAGCGCGACGAGATGAACGCGCTCCTGCAGTCGAAGCTCGACGAGGTCACGGAGCGCTGGGGCGTGAAGGTGACGAACGTCGAGGTGCGGGAGATCAACCCGCCCGCGAACGTGCAGGACGCGATGACGCGCCAGATGTCGGCCGAGCGAACGCGCCGCGCGGTCGTCACCGAGGCGGAAGGGACGAAGCAGGCGGCGGTGACGGTCGCCGAGGGCGAGAAGCAGGCGGCGATCCTCACGGCGGAGGGCCAGCGGCAGGCGGCGATCCTCCGCGCGGAGGGCTTCGCGCTCGCGCTCGACACGATCTTCAAGGTCGCGCAGACGGTCGACGAGAAGACGATGCGGCTGCAGTACCTCGACGCGCTGCGCGCGATCGGGACGTCCGACTCGACGAAGTTCGTCGTCCCCGCCGAGTTCGGGCAGTTCCTCGGCGGGCTCGGCGACGCGCACAAGTAAGCGGTAATGCGCCCGGCACGATTCGAACGTGCGACCCCCAGCTCCGCAAGCTGGTGCTCTATCCCCTGAGCTACGGGCGCTCGGGACGAATCAGTCTAGCCGCGCGTTGCAGCAGCCCCGGGCCTGACGGCCGGCCGGGCAGGTTCGCGGCCGCGACGCACTCGAGATGCGCATGGCGCCGCCGGCTCGTATCCCCCTCGGGCGCGATGAGGACGTGGTCGCTCATCGCGTGCAGCTGCAGCCCGCAGAGCGGACAGCGGTACGTCGCGGGCTTGTGGCTCCGCACCGGCCGGATCGAGTACCACTCGGCGGGCTCGAGCCGCGAGCGAGAGCGGCGCGTCATCGCCGCACGTAGGCGAGCGCGACGACCGTTCCGTCGGGCCGCTCGGCGCTGCTCGTGACCCGCTCGACCTCGACTCCTTCGCGCAGCTCGACGACGCGCAGCTCACGGTTCGCATGGCCGCGGTAGTGGAGGCGTGCGATCGGCTCCTGGCCCGGGTAACAGCCCTTCGAGAAGGAGATGTGCGTGCGATCGAGGCCCGCTTCGGCCGGCAGGATCCGCTCGTCGATCTCGTGCCCCCAGCGCGGCACGCCGGCCTCGATCCGGCGCAGCTCGAGCTCGTCCTCGGACAGCGTCGGCTCGAGCCCCGCGTCGAGGATCTCGCGCGCGGCGGGCCAGTCCGTCGCGAAGCCGTCGCCGCCGCCGAAGACGAGCGCGGCCTCGTGCTCCTCCGGCTCGATCTCGCACTTCGCCCGGAAGCGCAGCCGGACGAGCTCTGCGCGGACGACCTCGCCGAGGCCCGGCTCCGTCAGGACGAGGAAGTCGTCCTCGCCGCGCCGCAGCACGACGAGGGGCGCGATCACGCGCGCCTTCGCGGTGAGAAGGAGCGCGGGGCAAGCCTCGCCGACGGCCAGCGCCTCGACGTCGTTCGAGACCATCCGCTGCAGGTAGTCGGCCGCGTCGGGCCCGGCGACGCGCACGAACTCGCGCTCTCGTGCAGCTACATCCATGCCGTCTAGTGTGCATTCCGATGCCGCTCTTCCGCTCGAAAGCCGAGGAGAAGGTGCGCGCCGCCGGCTACGACCCGGCGCGCCTGCCGCCCGGTCAGTACCTGACCGAGAAGTGGCCCGTGCTCCACGCCGGCGACGTCCCGGCGGTCGACCTCGCCACGTGGCGGCTCCGGATCTTCGGGCTCGTCGAGGAGGAGATCTCCATCGACTACGAGCAGCTGCGCGCGCTGCCGGCGACCGAGATCACGACGGACATCCACTGCGTGACCCGCTGGAGCCGCTTCGACGCGGGCTTCCGCGGCGTCCACTGGCGCGAGCTCGCCGCGCTCTGCAAGCCGCAGCCGGCGGCGCACTTCGTCGTCGCCCACGCGCCGCAGGGCTTCACGGCGAATCTCCCGCTCGCCGCCCTCGAGGAGGAGAGCGCGATGGTCTGCTACGAGGCCGACGGCGAGCCGCTCGCGCCGGAGCACGGCGGCCCGGTCCGGCTCGTCGTCCCGTCCCGCTACTTCTGGAAGAGCGCCAAATGGCTGAACGGTCTCGAGCTCGTCGCGGCGGACAAGCCCGGCTTCTGGGAACGCCTCGGCTACCACAACGACGCCGATCCGTGGCAGGAAGAGAGATACGGCTTCTAGCTAAAGGCCGGAGCCGGTGCTGCCGATAGAGGCAACAGAACCACCTCCCCTACGCGAAACGGCGCCCCGAAGGGCGCCGTTTGCGTTTCGCGCGGAGAGCCGGAAGAGGCTCTTACATCATCCCCATGTCGGGCATTCCGCCGCCCGGCATTCCGGCTCCTGCCTTCTCCGGAGCCTCGGCGACGACCGCCTCGGTGGTGAGGATGTTCTTCGCGATCGACGCCGCGTTCTGCAGCGCCGAGCGGGTGACCATCGTCGGGTCTCCGATCCCGCTCTTGAGCAGGTCCTCGACCTCGCCGGTCTCGACGTTCAGGCCGAAGCCCTTCTCCGCCGAGCGCACCTGCTGGACGACGACCGAGCCCTCGAGGCCCGCGTTGTACGCGAGCTGCCGGAGCGGCTCCTCGAGCGAGCGGAGGATGATCG
>DASRED010000042.1:0-23482 GCA_035652255.1 Gaiellaceae bacterium
CCGCCAAGGCCTACCTCGAACGCAAACAAGCCGAAGGCAAAAGCCGCCGCGAAGCCCTCCGCTGCCTCAAACGACAACTCGCCCGAACCATCTACACCACCCTCAAAAACCAGCCGCTATTGACATAGGAGCAGCACTGGGGCAGCCGAGTTAACCCTGTCCAGATGTGACGGATGTGGACGGGGCGTCGTATCTTTCGTGAGATGAAGGATCTGACCGGCGCGATCGTGTTTGGCGCGATCACGTTCGCGGTGGCCGGCTGTGGCGGCTCCCACGGGGTTAGTAGCCCGGCGATGCCCGGAACCGTTCCTTCGACCGGCGCTGAGACTGCGATTGCGCGGGTTCAGGCGTCGAAACTCGGTCGGGGCTTCGGCTTCTTTCCGAGCGCTCCGACGAGCGGCGGTGGATGCCTGATCCCCGGCCCGGGGATCAGCAGAGGCATCAAAGGCACGTGCCAGACTCGAGTCAGCTTCGCCGGAGACATCTCCGTCCGTCCGGCCGTCGTGACGTTCACGGAATCGTGGTCATCGGCGAAGTTCCGGCTAGGCGGTTCCCGGGATCGGACGCTGCATCATTCGTGGCGATTCAAAGTTCTCGCAGGCGGGCGAGTCGTCTTCATCGGCGACCACGGATACTTCCCGCCGCAGTCCGCCGAGTAGCCGAAGCCTCGAGAGCCTCAGCCTCAGGGGACGTTCCCGAGAACCCGCTTTCCCGAGCGAAAATCGGCGAAGCATCGGAGCGTGGGGAAACCCCCCGGCAGAGGGATACGTTGCGGCATTCCCGCACCGATGCTTCCCAGGTCTGTGGTCGTGCGGTCATCTCATCTGCGGCTCCTTGCCGGCGACGATGCGCTCGGGGATTCCACCCTTGTCGAGTCGTACCGCCGGCTGGCCGACGTCTTCCACGAAGTTCTCGCCGAGCAGACCCTCGACACGCTTCTCGTGCGCATCGCCGACACGGTCGGCGACCTGATCCCGCACGACACGCTGACCATCTACGAGGCGGACGAGGCGAAGGGCATGCTGCGGCCGGTGCTCGTCGTCCGCGACCCGTACGCGGACGAGATCATGAGCGCCCCGCTCAGCTACGCCGAGGGCGAAGGGCTCACCGGCTGGGCGGTCAGCCGCGGCGAGGCCGTCCTCGCGAACCAGGCGCACCACGATCCGCGCGTGCGCCAGGTGCCCGGCACGCCGATCGAGCCGGAGTCGCTCATCTGCGTCCCGCTCATCGCGCGCGGCCACGTCAAGGGCGCGCTCAACGTCTATCGCGACGGCGAGGACGTCGCGTTCAGCGACATCGAGTTCGAGCTCGCGAAGCGCCTCGGCGACGCCGCCGCGCTCGCGCTCGACAACGCGGAGATCCGCGCCCGGCTCGAGCACCAGGCGCGCACCGACTCGCTCACCGGACTCTTCAACCACTCCGTCTTCTACGAGCAGCTCCTGCACGCGCTCCAGGAGGCGAGCCGGACGCACTCCCCGGTCGCGGTGCTCATGCTCGACATCGACGACTTCAAGCACGTCAACGACGTGCACGGCCACGCGGTCGGCGACGAGCTCCTCCGTTTCCTCGCCGAGGCGCTCAAGGCGACCGTCCGGCCGGAGGATGTCGTCTGCCGGCTCGGCGGCGAGGAGTTCGCCGTCGTCATGGTCGGCTGCGCCGACGACGACGCGGTCAGGGTGGCGGAGCGCATCAAGAAGCGGCTCGGCGACACGGAGTTCCCGGGCATCGGGAGGCTCCGCGTCTCCGTCGGCCTCGCGCTCGGGCCGGAGCACGCGATGAACCCGCGCGAACTCGCGACGTGCGCCGAGGCGGCGATGATGACCGCGAAGGCGCAGGGCAAGAACCAGATCGTCCTCTACCGCGACGACAGCGGGACGAAGCGGCCCGACGCGCCGCCGGTGGCCCGCGACGTCCGGTCGATCGCTCACCTCAAGATGCTCCAAAGTCTGAGCGGCAAGCTCAACCGGCTCAACGACGTCCGCGAGATTGGCGAGGAGATCGCCGCGGAGCTGCGGTCGCTCATCGACTACCACAACTGTCGCGTCTTCGTCTCGGACGGCGAGGAGCTCGTGCCGGTTGCCTTCCGCGGCGAGCTCTCGACGACGCCCGATTCCTTCTCCCTCGACGTCCTGCGCAAGCGCATCGGCGACGGCGTCACCGGCCGCTGCGCCGAGCTCGGTGAGTCGATCAACGTCGGGGACGCCGCGAACTGCGAGTTCGGCGCCCAGATCGAGGGCACACCGCCGATCGAGGAGTCGCTCCTCGCCGTGCCCCTCCGGTACGGCTCCCGCGTCGTCGGAGTGATCGTCGTCTCCAAGCTCGGCCTCAATCAGTTCGACGAGGACGAGGTCAGGCTCCTCGAGGTGCTCGCCGGTCATGCCGCCGTCGCGGCGGAGAACGCACGCCTCTACGAGTCGGCGCGCCGCGAGGCGGAGAGCGCGACCGCGCTCCTCGAGTTCGGCCGCGAGCTCGCGACCCTCGTCGAGCTCGACGAGATCGTCGAGCGCGTTACGGGCCTGTCCGCCGAGGTGCTCGGGAGCCCGTACACGTCGCTCTGGCTCGAGCGCGACGGCGTCCTCCGGCTCGCCTCGCAGTACGGCCACACTCCCGAGTTCTCGGCGTTCCTCTCCGACTGGACGTTCCCGGCCGACGGGATCTCCGTGGACAGCGATCCGTACGTGATCGGCCCGGACGACTACGTCGACCTCGTCCCCGAGCCCTCGTCGCCCGGCGGCCACTACGCGGTCGCGCCGTTCGCGGTCAACGGGCGCGCAGGCTGCATCGTCGCCCTCGTCGACTCGGAGGACTTCGGCGAGCGTGAGCTCCGGCTCCTCGGCGGTCTCGCCCACCAGGCGAAGCTCGCCATGGCGAACGCGCAGAGCTACGAGGGGCTCGAGCGGACGTTCGTCTCCACCGTCGAGGCGCTCGCGAACGCGCTCGAGGCGAACGACGAGTACACATCGACCCACGCTCGCTGGATCAGCGACCTCGCGCTGCGGGTCGGCAGCGAGATCGGCCTCGACGAGCGGACGCTGAAGCGGCTCGAGCTCGGCGCGCTCCTCCACGACATCGGCAAGATCGGCATTCCGAGCGACGTGCTCTCGAAGCCCGGCCGCCTGACGGCCGAGGAGCGGAGGATCGTCCAGACGCACCCGGAGCTCGGCGAGCGGATCATCGCCCCGATCGACCGCCTACAGGCTGTGCGGCCGATCGTCCGCCACTGCCACGAGCGGTGGGACGGGCGCGGCTATCCCGACGGCGTCTCCGGCGAGGAGATCCCGCTCGAGTCGCGGATCATCTTCGTCTGCGACGCGTACCACGCGATGACGACCGACCGTCCGTACCGGCACCGCCTCAGCCACAACGAGGCGCTGCGGCGGCTCGCCGACGGCGCCGGCACGCAGTTCGATCCGCAGGTCGTCGAGGTCGCGCTGCGCGTCCTCGAACAGCATCGGCTCTAGCCTTCCGCGTGAAGAGCTGCGCTCTTCACGCGGGGATAGAGGAACTC
The DNA here is from genome assembly GCA_035652255.1 of Gaiellaceae bacterium. GTDB lineage: Bacteria > Actinomycetota > Thermoleophilia > Gaiellales > Gaiellaceae > Palsa-739. The sequence continues at coordinate 3,509 of DASRED010000042.1, forward strand.
CGCACGCCGGAGAGCGCGGTCTCCGGCGTGCTCCGTGCTGTAGGGCTTGTCTTCTAGGGATGCGTAGTTCTCTTCGCTGTGTCGTCGTGAGCGCGCGGGCTGCGCGCGCCCGCTCACTGGTTCGCGTCGTCGTAAGTCTTCGTCTTACGCCGCCGCTGGGCGTGGAGAGGGTTCGAACGGTTGAAGTGCGCTCAGACGAAGGGCCGGAGGCTAAGACCGAGCGGAGCTGGGCTTGGCCGTAGGCCGGACCGTGCTCGCGTCAGCCTCTGCTGCACGCGAGCACACAAGACGAACCCTTCGTCCGGAGCATCTCCAGCAAGACAGCACGGAGCCGACCGGAGACCGCGCTCTCCGGTCGGCGCAGTTCGATCAAAGAGCGAGCGAGTCCGCAGGACTCGTGAGCTAGGCGGCAGCGACGCCTTCGAGCGAGTGCGCGAGGCGGCGGAACGGGCCGTCCTGCGTGAGGAGCTCGCGCTCGGTGCCGCGCTGCGTGATCAGCCCGTTCTCGACGACGAGGATCTCGTCGGCGCGGCGGACGGTCGAGAGGCGGTGCGCGATGATGATCGAGGTGCGGCCGGCGAGGAGACGGTCGAGGGCGCGCTCGATCAGGACCTCCGTCGGGCGGTCGATGTTCGACGTCGCCTCGTCGAGGACGAGGATCCGCGGGTCGGCGAGCAGGGCGCGCGCGATCGAGATCAGCTGGCGCTCGCCCGACGAGAGGCCGGCTCCGCCTTCGCGCACCGCGTGGTCGAGGCCGCCCGAGAGGCGTGCCGCGACGCGGTCGACGCCGACCGCAGCCGCCGCGGCCTCGACTTCCTCGTCCGTCGCGTCCGGCTTCGCGAAGCGGATGTTTGAGGCGATCGTGCCGCTGAACAGGAAGGGATCCTGGAGCACGACGCCGAGCTGCCGCCGATAGGAGCGAAGCTCGACGTCGCGGAGGTCGTTCCCGTCGACGCGAACGGCGCCCTGGTCGGGGTCGTAGTGGCGCCCGATCAGCTTCGCGAGCGTCGACTTCCCGTGCCCGGACTCGCCGACCAGCGCGAAGCAGCCGCCCGGCGGGACGCGGAACGAGACGCCGTGCAGCACCGGCTCCTTCCCGTAGGCGAAGACGATCGACTGGAGATCGAGGTCGCCGACGATGCGCGGCAGCGGCTTCGCGCCGGGCTTGTCCTGCACCTCCGACTCCTCGTCGAGGATGCTCGAGATCTTGACCATCGCCGCGCCCGCCGACTGCAGCTGCCCGTACACGTCCGACAGGTCCTGCAGCGGCTGGAAGACGAGCTGCAGGAGGCTGACCGCCACGATCAGCGTTCCGATCTGGAGATTGTGGTGCTGGTAGAGGTGCGAGCCGAAGTAGAGGACGGCGGTCATCGCGAGCACGCCGAGGAACTCGATCGACGGGAAGAAGACCGAGAAGATCTTCTGGACGTACGTCGCCTGTGCACGGTTCGCGGCGTTCAGCTCGTCGAACTCCGCCTGGAAGCGGCGCTCGCGGTTGAAGGCCTGCACGACCGCCATGCCGGCGACCGACTCCGCGATCTGTGCGGTGACGGCGGCGATCCGGTTCCGCTGCTCGACGTTCGCGACGTGCGAGACGCGCTGGAACCAGCGCGAGAGGATGAGCGCCGGCGGGAGGACGCCGAACGCGATCAGCCCGAGCCGCCAGTCGGCGATCAGGAGCGCAGCCACGGCCGCGGGCAGGAGGATGAGGCTCGAGACGAGCGTCGGCATCCCCTGCGAGAGCGTGTCCGAGACCGCGTCGACGTCGCTCGTCAGCCGGGCGATGATCCAGCCGGCCTTCTGCTGGGAGAAGTAGCGCAGCGAGAGCCCGGTCAGGTGGTCGAAGAGGTCGCGGCGGAGGCCGATCACGATCCCTTGGCCGATCGAGGCGAGGCCGCGGATGAGGTAGCCCTGCAGGATCCAGCCGGCGGCCGCGACGCCGAGATAGATCGCGACGACGACCGCGAGGTGGTGCTCGTTGCGGGCGACGATCCCCTTGTTGATCGCGTTCTGGATGATCAGCCAGCCGCCGCTCTGCGCGGCCGCGTTTCCCGCCCCGACGAGGAGCATCAACGCGGCGAAGAGCTTCCGCCCCTCGAGGTACTTCGTCAGCCTCCTCATGCGGCCACCTTCGCCCTCGGCTTCGGTGCGTGGGGGAAGCCCGGCTTCCCCCACGAGCCCCCTGCGAGACGCCGCCGACGCTTCGCGTCGGCGCCTTTTGTCGGGGGAACCTGCGGATTCCCCCGAACCCCCTCATCGCGGCATGACTTCGTCATGCCGCCACCTCGTCCCCGAACAGCGCGGCGAATGCGCCGCCGGCGCGCAGCAGCTCGCTCGGCGTGCCGGACTCGACGATCCGGCCGCCCTGGAGGACGACCGCGCGGTCGGCGAGCTCGACGGTCGAGAGGCGCTGCGTCGCGATGAGGACGGTGCGGCCGGCGAGCGCCGGGCGAAGGCGCTTGACGAGCCTCCGCTCGGTGAACGTGTCCACGGCCGAGAGGGGGTCGTCGAGGACGACGACCCGCGCTCCGGTCGCGAGAGCGCGCGCGAGCGCCGTGCGCTGGCGCTGGCCGCCGGAGAGATTGACGCCACGCTCGCCGATCAGCGTCTCGTAGCCCTCGGGCAGGGTCGGGCCGAAGCTGTCGACCCCGGCGGCCGCCGCCGCCGCGAGCGCCTTCTCCCAGTCGTCGTCCTCGCGGCCGGCGAGGAGGTTCTCGCGCAGCTGCACCGAGAAGAGGACCGGCCGCTGGGTGACGAGGGCGACGTCCTCGCGGAGCTCAGCGATCGGGACGTCGCGCGTGTCGACGCCGCCGACGAGGACGCGCCCCTCGGTCGGGTCGTAGAAGCGCGGCAGGAGGTTGAGCAGCGACGTCTTGCCGGATCCCGTCGAGCCGCAGACGGCGACGATCTCGCCCGGCGCGACGACGAGATCGAGATCGCGGAGGACGTCCACCTCGCCGCCGTAGGCGAAGCCGACCTTCTCGAAGCGCACCTCGAGCGGCTCCGGCCGCGCCGGCAGGTGGCGCGGCTCGGCCGGCTCCGGCAGCGGCTCGATCCCCTCGAGCCAGGCGAAGCTGCGGCCGGCCGAGGCGAGCGCCCGCTGCGCGAGGTTCGTGATCCAGCCGAGCGCCTCGAGCGGCCAGACGAGCTGCAGGAGCAGCGTCTCGAAGAGGAAGAACTGGCCGATCGTGAGGTCGCCGCCGATGTACGCGCGGCCGCCGAAGAAGACGACGGCGGCGATCGACAGTCCCGGCAGGTAGTAGAGGCCCGGGAGATGGCGCGACTCGACGCCGGCCTGGCGGAGGACCGTCGAGCGGACTCCCTCGGCCTTCTCGCCGAAGCGCTCGCGGACGTCGTCCTCGCGGCCGAACGCCTGCACCATCTCGATCCCGACGACCGCCTCGTCGGCCGCCTCCGTCACGTCGCCTTTCCGCTCCTGCACCTGGCGCGAGATGGGAGAGACGCGACGCGCGAAGCGGAGCGTCAGCCACGTGATCGGCGGCAGGGAGACGACCGTGTACAGGGCGAGCTGCGCGTCGATGATCACGAGGACGATCCCGACGCCGATGATCATCATGATGCTCTGCATCCCCTGCACGAGGCCCCAGCCGATGAAGTAGCGGATCGGGTAGAGGTCGTTCGTCGCGCGCGAGAGCACCTGGCCGGTCGCGTGCCGGTCGTAGAACGCGCGCGGGTAGCGGAGATACGCCTGGTAGAGAAGCTCGCGCATCCGCGCCTCGATCCGGACGCCGATCCGCGCCGTCGCGAAGCGGCGGTTGAAGTTGACGGCGAACCGCAGACCGCCGAGCCCGACGATGATCGCGAGGTACGGCCAGAGCGGCTTGAGGTGCGGGACGATGCCGTGGTGGGGCGTCGCGTCGATCGAATGGTCGATCGCCTGCTGGCTCAGGAGCGGGATCGCGAGCGAGAGAAGGACGTAGACGAGCGAGCACGCGAGCCCGAAGAAGCCCAGGCGGCGCTCCTCCCACCAGAGCGGGAGCAGCCTGCGGAAGGTCGGCAGCAGGCCGAGGTCGGGCGGATCGACGGGGTTCACATACGCAGACATGGCGAGAGCGCCCGAGCAGGCGATCTCCAAACTCGCCGCCGCACGGGCCTCTGTCGAAGATACCAGCGGCCTTCCGCCTCGACCAGACGGATTTCTTGAGGTCGAACTATCTCTTGCGGGAGGTGCGTCGCGCGGCCGGCTCGAGATCCGGCTCGGGCGGCGGAGCCGGCAGCGGCGTCGGAGGCGGCGGCTCGCTCTCGGGCTCGCGCGGCGGTTGCGCCGGCCCGCCCCGGAGCCGCGCCCGCTCCTGCTCGAGCTCGACCCGGAGACCGGCGAGCTCTCGCTCGACCTTGCGGATCGTCCGTTCCCGCTCGTCGAGCTTCTCCCGCTCGGCGGCGGCGAGCGCCCGCTCGGCCTCGGCCGCGGCGACGGCCCGGGAGAGGTCGCTCTCGTTCGGGCGGGCGGCGAGAGGAGGCCCGTCGTGCTCGGCCTGGCGCATCAGCCGCTGCTCGAGCTCGGCGACGCGCCGCGCCCGCTGGGCGAGCGACCGCTTCATCTCCTCGACCTCGGCGAGCGCCTCCTCGTAGCGCGCCCGCATGTCCGGCAGGTCGTTCACAGGGGAAGTGTCGCTTGATCCTCGGCTGGTGGCAACCGGAACCGCGCAAGCGGCCTCGAGGATCGCCTCACCTACAATTGAGAGGCGGGGCCATAGCTCAGTTGGGAGAGCACCTGGCTTGCATCCAGGAGGTCGCCGGTTCGAGCCCGGCTGGCTCCATTCCCTGTTGTCGCATCGATCGCGGCGCTCGTGCGTTCATTCCGTTTGGCGGACGGCAAACACGCGCCAGGCCTCGGGGATCCCTTTCAGTCTCTGCTCGCCACGGTCTTCGAACATGAGCCCGGAGCCTGCGACGAGATCCTTGACTGTGCTCGAAACCAGAACCTCGCCGGGTCCGGCGAGCGAGGCTATTCGGGCGCCGATCGACACCGCCACTCCCACGATCTTCCCGTCGCTGACCTCACACTCGCCCGTGTGGACGCCGGAACGGATCTCGAGGTCGAGAGCCCGCAGGGCGTCGACGATCGCCGTCGCTGCGCGGACGGCCCTTGCAGGCCCGTCGAACGCCGCGAAGAAGCCGTCGCCCGCCGTGTCGAGCTCACGACCTTGGTGGCGAGCGAGTTCCCGGCGGACGATGGCGTGGTGCCGCTCGAGCAGTGCGCGCCAGCCGGCGTCGCCAAGGCGGGACGCGAGCCCGGTCGAGCCAACAATGTCGGTGAAGAGCACCGTCGCGAGGACGCGCTCGGTCTCACCACGGTCGGCAAGGCGCGAGACGAAGTCACGCGTCGCCTCGATCGTGGCCTCGTTCGCGTCGTTGTCGGCCCAGGTGTACAGGCCGTCGAATGGCGGCAGCTCGCTCACGGTAGCCCCGCGGACTCGTTCCGCGAGGTAGTACGCCGGCCCCGGCTGTGAGGGCCGAGGCATGACCAGCGTCGGTACACGAACGGCCGAGAGAACATCGCTGACGTCGAGTTCCTTCGCCATGCGGAAGGTGGTCAGCGCCGCGCCTGGACTGAGGCTGCGCCGCATGTGCCAGACGAACCAGCGGCGGAAACCGTCATCGTCGGCGGCCTCGGGCGCCCACTCGCGCGCGAGCTCCTCCAGGAATGCGCGCTCCCCCCAGCCGCTGCGGATGGCGGTGAGCCGCTCACGCCACTCCTCCTCGCTTGGTGCCCACGGGTAGTCAGAGGCCCGGGTTCCCTTCACCTGCGGGTCGAAGAACACCAACCCCGCACAGCGTTCGGGATAGGTGGCCGCGAACATCACGCCGACCCCCGTCGCGGCAGCCCCGAGCCAGATGACCGCGCTCGTGGACCCGACGGCGTCCATGACGGCCCGGACATCGTCCATCGCCGTCTCGGCGGAATGCACCTCGCGAACCCGGTCCGACAGCCCCGTTCCCCGCTTGTCGAGCATGATCAACCGACCGCAGGCCGCCAGACCCTCGACGTGCCGCACGAGCAAGGGCTGATCCCACGTCGAGACGAGATCCCCTGCGATGCCGCGCACGAAGATGATGTCCGGACTGCCGTCGCCAACCACCTGATAGGCGACCGCAACGTCCCCGCTACGGGCGTATCGAACATCTGGGAGCTGCACGGGGGAAGTCTCTCTCACCCCACCGTCGCTCGCCATCGGAGTGCGAACCCGGGCAGCTACACGAGTGCGAGACACGCGCGAAGCACAGGCGATGGGTTTGAGAGCTGTCCGGTAGGTCCATCATCGAGGCAGCGGCGAGTCGGGCGACGCCGCTGCGAGGGCGAACCCGAGCTGGAGCTCCCACCAGCGCGTCTCGTCCGGCTGGGCGAACGCGGGGAGGAGTGGCGGCTCGTCCTCCTCGATCTCCTGCGGTTGCGGTTCCTCGACCACGGCGACCCTCCTCGACCGGCTGCCGCAGCCGACAGCGGAGGGATCGGCTCGGCGCGCGGCCGAGTCGATCCCTCGCGCGAGTTCCCTCGCAGGAGTTAGGTCAGGCGGCCCGCTCGAGCCGCTCTTCGACTCGGGCGCGGGCGACGATCTTCTCCCGGTCGCCCCAGCGCAGCGTTGCGCGGAGGGCGCGGTGCTCGTCCCAGAGCGTGTCGAGCTTCTCGTCGAGAGCGCGGATCTCCGTCCGCACCTCGGGATCGTGCTCGGCGGAGAGCCTGTGCCAGAGCTCAGTGCGCTCCTCGCTCAGGTGCTCGATCTCATCGTGTATCGACTCCAAGGTTCTCATGCCCGTTCCAACGCACGCCGTTCCCGTCGCATTCCGTCCGAATCCTCAGCGTTCCCGGAGCGGCACCGCCCTGAGAAACAGCCCGCTCAGCAGCCCGAACGCGAAGCCGCCGATGTGGGCGAAGACCGCGACGCCGCCGGCCGCCTGCGGGTGGTAGAGCGACAGGCCACCCGTCCACGCCTGCAGGCCGATCCAGATGCCGAGGAACCAGATGGCCGGGATCTCGCGGATGAGGATGATCCCGAAGAAGATCACCGTCAGCACCTTCGCCCGCGGCAGGAGGACGAAGTACGCGCCGAGCACGCCGGCGATCGCGCCGCTCGCGCCGATGTTCGGGATGCTCGCCGCGCCGACGCCGGCGAACTTCAGCGTCACGAAGCTCTGGAGTGCCGTCGCTGCGATTCCCGCGGCGAGGTACCAGACGAGGAAGCCGAGATGGCCGAGCGCGTCCTCGACGTTGTTGCCGAAGATCCAGAGGAACAGGAGGTTGCCGAGGATGTGCTCCCAGCTCGCGTGCATGAACATCCCCGTGAACATCCCCTCCCACCACGGCAGCGCGTGGAAGCCGGGCGGCAGCCGGCAGGGGCCGTGGAGCGCGCACGGGTAGTAGCCGTCGCGGAAGACGTGGACGTCGACGCCCGGCGCCTTGAGCTCCCAGAACCAGACGAGGAAGCAGGCGACGATCAGCCCGACCGTGACGAACGGCGTCGTCCGGCCGGGAACGCTGTCGCGGAGCGGGAGCACCGGCGGAGTCTACGGATCCTAAGAACTTGACACAAACCAACTGAGGTTTTATCCTGCGGATTGCAACAGGTTAGGCACGACGCAAGGAGGAACCACGCATGGCCACTCTTGTTCGCTGGGAACCTTTCAGGGAGATCGCGGCCCTCCAGAACGAGATGAGCCGCTTCATGAACGGCCTCGTCGAGGGCAACGGGCGGACCACGCAGAGCTGGGTCCCGACCGTCGACGTCTGGGAGACCGACGACGAGGTCGTCTACGCCTTCGACCTGCCCGGCATCCCCGAAGACAAGATCTCGCTCGAGCTCGAGGACGGCGCGCTGACGGTCAGCGCGACGCGCGAGCGCGAGGACGAGGTCGAGGAGGGGAAGTACTACCGCTACGAGCGGCGCTTCGGCACGTTCTCGCGCACGATCGGCCTGCCGCAGGGGATCAGCGAGGACGGCGTCTCCGCCGACTACAAGCACGGCGTGCTCGAGGTCCACGTCCGGAAGCCCGAGCAGCCGAAGCCGCGGAAGATCGAGATCGGCATCGGCAGCGGCCAGAAGACGATCGAGGGCAAGTCCGAGCGGAAGTAACGAACGCTCCTCCGCTTGAGCGACGGCGGCCTCCGGGCCGCCGTTCGCGTCTCTAGACGGCGGCGAGTGCCTCGCGCACGCGATCGCCGACGGCCGCGAGCTCGAGCTTCTCCCCGGCCACGTCCTGGAGCAGCTCGTCGGCGGTCGGCCGCTGTCCCTCCGTCCAGAGCTCGCGGAGGAGCGAGCCGGCCTCGCGGCGGGAGAACCACGCATTGCCGAACCGCTCGCGCAGGTGGGCGCGCAGCTGCGCCTCGAATGCCCAGGCGCGCAGGTACTCGGACGCGTAGAAGCCGCCGTCCATGTCCGCGAGATAGTCCGTCGGCGACGGCGCGACCTTCGTCGCGTCCGCGAGGAGCTCGACGTAGCGCGGGCGCAGGGCGGTCGGATCGTCGGCCGAGTGGAACTCGAGCTCGTACAGGAGCTTCGCGCAGTAGCGGCGCACGATCAGGAGGAGGAATGTCGCGCTCTCGGCCGCGAACTCGTGCGGGCGTCCGACGTCGAGGCGCCGCTCGAGCCAGACCGGGTCGAAGGTCAGGTGCTCGAGGAGCATCGCCCAGCCTTCGGTGACCGCGTTGTCCCCGAGCCGCCGCTCCTCCATCGCGAGCGAGGCCGACGTGTGCGCGAAGTGCTCGGTGTGGCCGGCCTCGTGGAAGAGCGCCCGCCAGTCGTCCGGCCCGCCCTGCGGCTTGATCACGAGGACGACGCGGCCCGGCACCTCGATCGGGGCGCAGAAGGCGCGCGGATCCTTCTGCGGCCGCTCCTCGAGGTCGAGCTCGACGTTCTCCTGGGCGCGCAGGTCGACGCCGAGGTCGGCGAGCGTCGCCTCGAGCGCCGGCAGCATCGTCTCGCGGGGGAACACGCCGTCCCACTCCGCGCCGCGCAGGGCGCGGGCGACGTCCCAGCGCTCGAGCTCGCCGAGGCCGAGCCCGACGCGCGAGCGGTAGAGGCGGTCGCCGGCCTCCTCCCAGAGGCTCTCCGTCTCGGCGAGGAAGCTGCGGCACTGGGCGGCGAGATCGTCGAGGCGGAACTCGAAGCTGCGGTAGAGGTCGGCGTAGGTGGGCGCGCCGAGCCTGCGCGTCTCCTCGTGGACGACCTCCGCCGCGCGGAGATGGAGGGAGTTGAGGTGCTCCTCGGTCAGGTCGTTACGCGCCGTCTCGAGCCGCTCGCGCTCGCCGCGGTCCTCCTCGTTCATGATCCGCGGCCGGAGCATGCGGTACGGGATGTCCTCGTCGCCGACGCTCGCCGTGAGTGTCGCCTCGAGCTCGGCGACGCGCGCCGCCTCCGCCGTGACGAAGTTGCCGAGGTACCCCTCGCACGCGAACTTCCACAGCTCACGCCGCCGCCGTTCGCCGTCGACCGAGGCGCCGAGCGCGAGCGCCGTCTCGAGCTGCGTCAACGCCTCGTGCCGCTCGTAGATCGGCGCGAGGTCGTACGTCTCCTTCTGGCCGGAGAAGTGGAGGTACTGCTCCTCGTCGAGCTCCGCGAGGAAGCGCTCCGCGTCGGCGGAGAGCGCGTCGATCTCGCCTTGCTGGAGCGGCTCGGCCATGGGCGTCCGTAGGATAGGCGCCGTGCGCGAGATCGTTCTCGAGACCGAGCGGAAGACCCAGCTGATCGAGATCACGGACCGGATCCGTGAGGCTCTCGCCGACGCGAACGGCGCCTCCGCGGCGCTCGTCTACGTCCCGCACACGACGGCCGGCGTCGCGATCAACGAGCGGATCGACCCCGAGCTCGTCGCCGATCTCGAGAACGCGTTCGAGCGCGTTGTCGGCGACGACTGGGACTGGAAGCACGAGGACGAGGACGGCCCGAACGCGCCGTCGCACGCGCGCGCCTCGCTCGCCTCGAGCCCGCAGGTGCTCATCCCGCTCAGCGACGGCAGCCTCGCGCTCGGCACGTACCAGGGCGTCTTCTTCTGCGAGTTCGACGGCCCGCGCACGCGCAAGATCTACGTGACGACGCTCACGTAGTTCCTCACACACTTCTCAAGCAAGAGGCGTAGCCTCGTGCTCGCCGTGAAGCGGGTCGTCTTCTTCGGCGTCGGGGCGGCCGTCCTCATCGCAGGCCTGCTCGCGACCGCCGACATTCCCGGGCATCGTCGCGATGCCCACGCGGCGCCGCGCGCGCCGCTCGCCGACGGGACGACGGCCGGCATCCACAAGATCCGCCACATCGTCATCGTCATGCAGGAGAACCGCTCGTTCGACTCCTACTTCGGGACGTACCCCGGCGCCGACGGCATCCCCGGCCTCGCAGGGAATCCGGGCAAGGTGCCGTGCATTCCCGACCCGCTCAAGCACACGTGCCGGAAGCCGTACCACGACACGTCCGACAAGAACTGGGGCGGACCGCACGACTACGCCGCCGCGCTGCGGGATCGCGCCCGGGGGAAGATGGACGGCTTCGTGACGACTGCGCGAGTCGGCTTGCGCGGCGTCTGCCACAGGCACTTCTTCGCGCCGAAGTGCTCCTTGGCGCCGGCGAACCCCGACGTCATGGGCTACCACGACTGGCACGAGATCCCGAACTACTGGGCGTACGCGCGCAACTTCGTGCTCGACGACCACCTGTTCCAGTCGGATCTCTCGTGGAGCCTGCCCGACCACCTCTACCTCGTCTCCGGCTGGTCGGCGCACTGCGCGGTGCCGGGAGTCGCCATGAGCTGCCACTCCTCGGTCAACGGCCAGGGCCCGATCCCCCAGTCGCCGTACCGGCCGGGCGGCGGAGTCGACTATGCGTGGACCGACCTCACGTACCTCCTGCACAAGTACGGCGTGAGCTGGCGCTACTACGTCGCCGACGGCAGCCAGCCCGACTGCGCGAACGGCGCCATGCTCTGCTCGTCGGTGCCCCAGAACGCGCGGACGCCGGGCATCTGGAACCCGTTGCCGTACTTCGACACCGTCCGGCACGACAACCAGCTCGGCGACATCCAGCCGCTCCAGTCGTTCTTCACCGACGCGCGGAAAGGCACGTTGCCCGAGGTCTCGTGGATCGCGCCGAACGACAAGAACAGCGAGCATCCGCCGAGCCTCGTCACGACCGGGCAGACGTACGTCACCCGGCTGATCAACACGATCATGCGCGGCCCCGACTGGCGCTCGACCGCGATCTTCCTCTGCTGGGACGACTGGGGCGGCTTCTACGACCACGTCGCGCCGCCGCAGGTCGACGCGCAGGGCTACGGGCTGCGCGTGCCGGCGCTCGTGATCAGTCCGTACGCGCGGCACGGCTTCGTGGACCACCAGGTGCTCAGCCAGGACGCGTACCTCAAGTTCATCGAGGACGACTTCCTCGGCGGCGCACGCATCGACCCGAGCAACGACGGGCGGCCGGATCCGCGACCCGACGTGCGCGAGAACGCGTCGGTCCTCGGCAACCTCGCCGGGGACTTCGACTTCCGCCAGAAGCCGCGCCGGCCGCTCCTCCTCCCGCTCCACCCGCCGTTCAGCTGAGGCCGCACCGCTACGGTGGCGCAATGGCCGCGCCCGTCGCCAAGGGAGAGGAGCTCGAGCTCGACGTCGAGTCGCTCGCGTACGGCGGCAACGGCGTCGCGCGCCTCGACGGCTTCGTCGTCTTCGTCCGTCGCGGCCTCCCCGGCGACCGCGTGCGGGCGCGCGTCACGAAGGTCAAGCGCAGCCATGCGGAGGCGCTCGCGACCGAGGTGCTCCGGCCCGGGCCCGAGCGCGTCGAGGCGCCGTGCGCGCACTTCCCCGCCTGCGGCGGCTGCCGCTTCCAGGATCTCGCCTACGAGGCGCAGCTCGCGCAGAAGGAGCAACAGGTGCGCGACGCGCTCCAGCGGCTCGCCGGGATCGCCGAGCCGCCGCTCGAGCCGATCGTCCCGTGCGAGCCGGAGATCTTCCACTACCGCAACAAGCTCGAGTACTCGTTCACGCAGACGCCGTCGGGCCCGGCCCTCGGCTTCCACAAGGCCGGCCGCTGGGACGAGGTGCTCGAGGTCGAGAAGTGCTGGCTCACGGACGAGCTCGGCAACGGGATCCGCGACGCCGTGCGCGACTGGGCGAGGGAGGAAGGGCTCCCGGCGTACTCGCAGGCCGACGGCAGCGGCTACCTCCGCCATCTCGTCGTGCGGCAGGGGCGCAACACCCGCCAGGCGCTCGTCCAGCTCGTCACGGCGCCGGGAGACAAGTTCGAGACCGGCTATCTCGTCGACGTCCTGCGCCGCTTCCCCGAGGTTCGCTCGATCCACTGGGCCGTCAACGACACGCCGGCCGAGGTGACGAACCTGCCGACGCGCCTGCTCTGGGGCGAGGGCTGGATCGAGGAGGAGCTGTGCGGGCTCCGCTTCCGCGTCCGCCCGAACGCGTTCCTCCAGACGAACAGCGCGATGGCCGAGCGGCTCTACGGGCTCGCGCGCGACGCCGCCGGGCTGACCGGCAGCGAGACCGTCTGGGATCTCTACTGCGGCATCGGCACGATCGGGCTCTCGCTCGCGAAGGACGCGCTCACGGTCTGGGGGATCGAGGTCTCCGAGGAGTCGGTCGCGTGCGCGCTCGAGAACGCGGAGCTGAACGGGATCACGAACGCCGCCTTCTTCGCCGGGAACGTCGGCGAGGTCGTCGAGGAGCTACTCGACCGCTCCGGCCCTCCGGAGGTCGTCGTCGTCGACCCGCCGCGCGCCGGTCTCGCGGGGAAGGCGCTGCGGCGGCTCGGACGGATCGGCGCGCCCCGGCTCGTCTACGTGTCGTGCAATCCGACGACGCTCGCCGGCGACGTCAAGGCGTTGCGCGACGAGTACGGCTACGAGTTGCGGTGGGTGACGCCGGTCGACATGTTCCCGCACACGCCGCACGTCGAGTGCGTCGCCCTGCTCGAGCGGGTCAGCGCCAGCTAGAGGCGCTGCAGAGGGTCTCCTTCTTCCCCGGGTTCGGGAGTCGGAGCCGCTGCCAGTGGGTTCCGTCCCGATCGACGACGTACGGGACGGGCGCCGGATACCGGTCGCGCTTCTGTCGCGAGTTGACGAGCGTCCGATGGGCCTTGGCGCTCAGCCCGCCGTACGGGTCGATGCAGACGAGGAGACGGTCGCCGTCGGGCGACCAGACGAGGGTGCTGCCGAGGGCGGGAGCTTCGCGCCGTTGTGGCGCCGAGAAGTCGGCGACGCGCCGTCCGCTGCTCGAGTAGACGACGAGCCGTTTCCCCTGGATCGTCGCAAGCTCGCCACGCGAGGACCACGCGAGGTTGTAGGAGCCGGTCTCGGACTTGATCGGGATGACGAACCGCAATCCGCCGGGGCTCGGCGCCACGACGCGGAACTCGTAGATCGTGTGTCCGTACGGCGGCCGGTGCGTCCGGACGGTGCGCGCGTAGACGTACGCGATACCGGGCTTCCCCCAGGCCGCGTTGCCGCTCCCGAGGTCGGGCACGTGGAGCGGCTCGACGGCCCCGGTCGCGAGCGTGAGGATCGCGAGGTTGCTCGGAGCCGTGGCCGAGCTGCGCGTGATCAGGAGCTGCTTCCCGTCGGGCGACCAACCGAGCGGCCCGGTCGAGCACCCGGTGTTGCCGCTGCTGTCGCTGTAGGCGGGCGACACCTGCATGGGGGGCCCGCCGGCGCTGTCGGCGACGTAGATCTCGTCGACGCAGCCGTACTTGCCGCCGCACGTCTCGGCGTCTTCCCTGCAGATCGCGGCCGGAGGCATCGTCCAGGCGATCCTCGTTCCGTCGGGAGACCACTGCGGGTCGACCTTCGGGTCGGGGGAGTTCGTCAGCTGCCGCGGCTGCGAACCGGGCGTCCAGAGGTAGATGTCCCCGCCGCAGCCGCGGCCGCACCAGAGGTTCGGGTGGGTCGTGTACGTGAAGAGGATCCCGTGGTCCGAGGCCGTGCGAGCCGCGGACCCACCACAGCCGGCAGCGGCGAGAGCGAGTCCGACGATCAGCAGCGACCGGTGGAGGGCGCGCATCTCGGGGCGGACCCTAGTCCTGGCGCGGCGCGCGGCGTAGCCGCTTCCAGAGCAGGTCGCCGTTCGCGACGAGGAAGCCGAAGGAGAGGAACGGGAGCGCGGGCAGCCCGTCGACGGTCACGCCCGCGGTGATCACGATCGTCAGGCCGTACATGCCGGTCGTCGCGATCCACGTCCAGCCCGGCCGCAGCTTCCAGCGTGCCGCCGCCGCGAGGAAGAGCGCGTAGAAGAGGATGTCCGGCGGCCCGAGCTGGGCGGCGCCGCCGCCGGGGACGAGGAAGGCGACCGCGACGTCGTTGTAGATCGCGCGATGGTGGGCGACGATCTGCTTCGTCGGCCCGTGCGGCGAGAAGACCGAGATCGCGTCGACGACGGGGATGATCAGCGCGACGATCACGACCCAGAGCAGCTCCTCGAAGACGGTGAGGAACGCCCAGCCGGCGAAGACCGCCGCCCAGAGCTTCGCGAAGTTCGCGGCGAGCCTCCAGCTCTCCTCGGTGCAGCCGAACGCGACGAGGGCGAGCACGACGGCGACGGCGACGTTCCACCGCCACGGCCAGAGCGGCAGGAGGACGAGGACGAGCAGAAGCGTCGCCGGCATCACCCCGGCGGCGACGATCACGACACTCGGCCAGAGGCCGGGATAGGCGACGTGCGGCGCGAGGACGAACCACGTTCCGACCGCGGCGCCGACGACGACGAACGCCGACGCGCGCGGGCCTAGTACGGAGGAGTCTCGCTCCACCACTCGCCGAGCACCTTGAAGGCGTTCCAGAACGCCGTCTTCGCCGGCTGCTCGTCGAGCGACTCGTCGATGTCGGGCGTGACGAGTCCCTGGATCGTCGGCGTGAACTCCTGCAGCTCCCCCTCGACCGGCTCGAGGTCGCGGGCGAGCGGGAACTGGACGGAGTTGAGGAACGCGCGCGACTGCTCGCCCATCGCGACGACGAGCTTCGGCTGGACGATGTGGAGCTCGCGGAGGAGCCAGGCGCGCGACTCGCCCTCGTCGTCGCCCGCGAACTTGAGGCAGTTCGTCCCGTAGACCGCCATCGGGTCGACGTGGAGCCGCTGCAGGGACTTGAGGAGCGCGTTGCCGGCGCGACCGTAGAAGGCGACGCCCTCCTGCAGCTCCGACGGCTTCGGGTCGTGCTTGAGGAGGAAGACGTCTGCGAGCGGATGGCCGGAGCCGAGCACGGGCACGCGCGTGCCCCCGCCTGCCTGCGCGAGCTCGTCCCCGAGAGCGTTGATCTCGGTGATCGCCTTTTGCAGGTACTTCTCGTAGATCTCGTTGGTCGCCACGGTCACAGGATGCCCCGTGAGGAGTTCGGGGTCAGCGAACCCGTTCCTTGGCCTGCGCGACCCACTTCAGCCCCTGCAGGTAGACGAGCGACTTCGGCCGGCGCAGCACCTCGGCGCTGTGGAGGGCGAGGAGGAACTCCTCCGGCCCGTTGAAGCTCCGCATCGAGACGACGCCGGTGCCGACGCCCGCGAGCACATGCGCGTCCGAGCCGGCGCCGCGCAGGAGGTTGTACTTGCGCGCGAACCGGAGCGCCTCGTCGTTGTACGCCTCGAAGAGGAGCCGCGCGTTGTAGACCTCGAGGACGTCGATCTCCGCGAGGTGCCGATGGAGCGTCGCCGGCTCCGGGATCGCGTGCATCCGGTCGAACGGATGGGGGAGGTAGACGAGCCCGCCCTGCGCGCGGATCGCCTCGACGGTCTCCCCGAACGACATGCCGCGCGGGATCTCCTCCTTGAGGAAGAGGCCGATCACCTCGCCCTGGTCGGCGGTCTTCACCTCCTCGCCGGGGATGACTGTGAGGCGGCGGTTGCGCGCCTTCTCCACCGCCTCGAGCGCGCCGCCGAAGACGTTGTGGTCGGTGATCGCGATCGCGCCGAGCCCCTGGGCCTCGGCGTGGTCGAGGAGCTCGTCGACCTCGATCGAGCAGTCGTGCGACCAGCTCGTGTGGAGATGGAGGTCGGCGAGGATCCAGTCGCGCTCCGCGGGCTCGGTGGGACGGGTGCGCGAGCGGCGCCGGCCGGCGAGGCGCTCGTAGACCTCCTCGACGCGGTCGGCGAGCTTCTCCGTCGTCTGGGTCGCCGCGGCGGCGAGGCTCTCCTCGGCGCGGCGCGCGCGGAAGGCCTCGTCCTCGATCAGGCGTCCGGTCTCGGCGGCGGCGAGCTCGGGCTGCTCGGCGCGGCCCGGCGGGACGGCGATCGCCGCGCCTGCGGTCTGTGCCTCGGCGAGGAGCCGCGGCAGGCCGTCGAGGGCGGGGACGAAGATCGCGGCGTGGCGGAGGAGCTCGGCGCGGGCGGCGCCGCTGCGGGCCGTCCGCACGCGCATCCTGCCGCGCAGCCGGCGCGGGACGGCTGGGCGCGAGGACGGCGTGCGAGTGCGCAGGAGGACGAGCTCCCAGCCGGGATGCTGCTCGAGCTCGCGTTCGAGGGCACGGAGGAGGGGCCGCTCTGCCTGGCGCCACTCGAGGACGACGAGCTGCCGCTTCCGCGCGGGCGCGAACAGCTCCGGGTCGATGCCCTGGGGCACGAGCTCGTAGCGGCCGGGGAAGCGCGCCGCCGCAGCCTCCGCGACCTCCGGCGTCGCCGCGAGCAGCGCGTCGATCCGGCCGAGCAGGCGTTCCCGCGGCGCGCGGCCCGGCGGATAGCTCAGCCGCTCCGGGGAGAAGTACGTCGCCGCCGTGAGCGCGCTCGCGTCGCGGAGCGCGAGATAGGAGAGGCTCGGCAGTCCCGGCTCGAAGCCGTGCACGACGTCGAACTGCCCGCGGGCGAGCGCGAGCGAGAGGCTCGCGCGGACGCCGACGGGGACGCCCATCCGGCTCCGCCGCGAGATCGGCACCGCGGGACCGAGCGCCACGAAATCTCCAAGTGACAAGTTGTCACTAACGAGGACACGTCTTCCCTGGGCGAGGTCGCGGCCGGTGTTCGACGGCGCGAGGACGGTGACCTCGTGCCCGCGGCGGCGCAGCTCGCGCGCCAGCCCGTCCACGTGCTCGTTGACGTCGTGCGGCTGCGACCAGGCGAACGGCGTGACGAGGGCGACGCGCATTCGGCTCCATGTTAGGTTCCCCACGGCCTGCGGCTCGCCTGCGGTTGACAGGGGAGGACGAGGATGGCCACGACGACGACGCAGGTGCGGACGCTGCACCTCGCGAACCCGCTCCTGACCGGCCCGGATGTGAAGGCGCTGCAGAAGCTGCTCGCGCCGTACGACCCAGGCCCGGCTGACGGGCAGTACGGCCCGCTCACCGCCGCCGCGGTGAGCAGGGCGAAGCAGGCGCTCGGGTACACGCGCTGCACCGGCGTTGCCGGCCCGCGCTTCGTCGCGGCGCTCAAGCGGGACGCGGCGCAGGCCCTGACGCTGCGCGAGCAGATCGTCGCCAACGCGCAGTGGGGGATCGCGAACGAGCCGCAGATCCACTACGCGCAGCTCCGCCCGATCGACGGGCTTCACGAGCCGCGCAAGCTGCCGCTCTCGACCGACTGCTCCGGCTTCGCGACGCTCTGTTACGCCTGGGCCGGCGCGCCGGACCCGAACGGGCTCGGCTACTCCGGACAAGGCTGGACGGGGACGCTCCTCCAGCACATGCAGGCGATCGCGGCCGACGCGGCGCAGCCGGGCGACCTCGTCGTCTGGGGGCCGCCGCCGGGCCACCACGTCGCGCTCGTCCTCGAGCCGGGCCCGGATCCGCTCGTCTGCTCGCACGGGCAGGAGTCCGGGCCGGCCGCGGTCCGGTTCAGCGTCGAGTCGGAGTACCAGCCGAGCCCGGCGACCTGGCTGAGCTGCCTGCCCTGAGGAGGCGTAGAGTCGCCGCGTGCTCGTGGGGATCATGATCGGCCAGCGGACGCCGGGGGTCACGGTGGCGCAGGCGCGGGAGTTCGAGGAGCGCATCAACCAGCGCTACGTCGACCACCTCGTCCCGGCCGGCTGGGGCTACTACGGCGTCTACCAGGTGGAGGGGCTCGTGTCCGGCGCCTTCGGCGAGATCCTCCTCTCCGAGGACGACGACCTCGACGAGGCGCTCCGGCGTGACAAGGAGAACGACGCCGACCTGCCCGAGGACATCGCCGCGTTCTATCGCGAGTGCCGCGGACTGTTCTGGCAGCGCGGCAGCACCGGGAAGATCTGGAGGCAGCTGGATGAGCCCCCGCCGCGCGGCGTCCCGCTTCGGATCACGATCGGCGAAGGGACGTTCGAGCTCGAGCCGGTCGACGCAACTGCTCCGCCGGACGTCGACGTCGTCCCCGAGGACGCGCCGCGCGTCCCGCGAGAGGTGCCGGGCGGCACGACGCTCGTCTTCCACCCGTTCGTCACGGCGCCTCTGCCCAGCGCCGGCTAGAGCTCGAGCAACATCTCGTGCTGGCGGACGACGACGGTCGCGCCGAGCTCTCGCAGCACCGGCGCGGCGGGGTCGTCCACCGGCAGGTTGAGGATGCTGACCGGTCCGAGGACGCGCAGGGCGCGGAGGAGCGGCTCCGCCTCGCCCGCGAGCCGGAGGAGCTGGACGTGCTCGCCGGGCTGCCGGTAGAGCGCGGCACCGGTGTCCGTGACGAGCCCGCGGGCGTCGCCGTAGCTCGCCGCGGTCTCGTCCGCCCGCTGCCACGGCTCGCGCTGCTCGGGCAGCCGCGCCTGCGCGTCCGCGGCGGAGACGTCCTCGGCGTCGACCTGCTCCGTGACGGAGAGCGGCAACGACCAGACCTCGACGTCGCGCACCGTCCGGTAGCCGAGCTTCTCGTAGAGCGCGAACGCGCCGGTGTTCTCGACGATCACCTCGAGCCAGACGCGGCGGAGGCCAAGCTCGCGCGCCTGCTCGTGGAGCGCGTCCATGAGCGCCTCGCCGACACCGGAGCGGCGCGCCGAGGCGACGACGCCGATCCCGCCGACCCAGCCGTCCTCGCCGCGGACGCCGAGGTTCGCGAGCCCGACCGGTTCGCCGTCCCGGAGCGCGACGCGCGACGCCTCAGGATCGAGGTCGAACGCCGAGGTCATCATGCGGACGGTGTTCTCGTCCACGTGGAACGGGATGAGGTAGCCCTCGTACGCCGCGTTGAAGAGCGCCGCGAGCTCGCCCGTGGAGAGCGAGCTCGCGGCCCGTAGCTCGAGCGTCACGCCTTGGCCGGGGCCTTGTCCTTGGCCTTGCCGGCGACGCGCGCGTTCTGCTTGATGAACTCCTCGGTCAGCTCGTACGCCTCGTCGTCGACGATCTGCTGCGGCGGCGACTTCATCAGGTACGAGCTCGGCCCGACGAGCGCGCCCGCGACGCCGTTGTTGAGCGCGAGCTTCGCCATCCGGACGGCGTCGATCACGATGCCGGCGGAGTTGGGCGAGTCCCAGACCTCGAGCTTGAGCTCGACGTTGAGCGGCACGTCGCCGAAGGAGGAGCCCTCCATCCGGATGTACGCCCACTTGCGGTCGGTCAGCCACGGCACGTAGTCGGACGGGCCGACGTGGACGTTCCCGGGGCCGAGGTCGTAGTCGAGCATCGAGGTGACGGCGTTCGTCTTCGAGATCTTCTTCGACTCGAGCCGCTCCCGTTCGAGCATGTTCAGGAAGTCGGAGTTGCCGCCGACGTTGAGCTGCATCGTCTTGTCGAGATGGACGCCGCGCTCGCGGAAGAGCGAGGTGAGCACGCGGTGCGTGATCGTCGCGCCGACCTGCGACTTGATGTCGTCGCCGATGATCGGCAGGCCCTTCTCCTCGAAGCGCTTGTTCCAGTAGTCCTCGCGCGCGATGAAGACGGGCATGCAGTTGACGAGCGCGACGCCGGCCTCGAGGCACTGCTCGGCGTACCACTTCGCCGCGGCCTCCGAGCCGACAGGGAGGTAGCTGACGACGACGTCCGTCTTCGTCTCTCGGAGGATCCCGACGATGTCGTCGGTCTGGCCCGGCGCCTTCTCGACGACCTGCGAGATGTACTTGCCGAGGCCGTCGTGGGTCATGCCGCGCAGCA
>DASRED010000043.1:0-8212 GCA_035652255.1 Gaiellaceae bacterium
GCGCAGGCCGGCGACGACGTCCTCGACCTGCGGGATGAATGCCTTCTCGAGCACCGGCGAGAACGGAACCGGCGTATCGGGAGCGGCGATCCGCTTCACCGGCGCGTCGAGATCCTCGAATGCCTCCTCCGCGATCGTCGACGCGATCTCCGCGCCGAAGCCGCCGGTGCGCGTGTCCTCGTGGAGGACCAGCACCTTCGACGTCTTCCGCGCCGACTCGAGCACCGCGGGCTTGTCCCACGGCATGACGGTGCGGAGGTCGACGATCTCGACCGAGACGCCGTCGGCGTCGAGCTGCTGCGCGGCCTCCTCGGCGGTGTAGACCATCGCGCCCCACGTGATCACGGTCAGGTCGTCGCCCTCGCGGTGGATGCGCGCCTTGCCGATCGGTGTCGTGTACCGCTCCTCGGGCACCTCGGCCTTGATGCGGCGGTAGAGGTGCTTGTGCTCGAAGTAGAGGACGGGGTTCGGATCCTCGATCGCGCTGATCAGCAGGCCCTTCGCGTCCTCCGGCGTCGCCGGGCAGACGCACTTGAGGCCCGGGATGTGCGCGAACGACGACTCGGGATTCTGGGAGTGGAACGGCCCGCCCGAGAAGCCGCCGCCCGACGGGAGTCGGACGACGATCGGCACCGGCGTGCCGGCGCGCCAGCGCTGCTTCGCCGCGATCGTGACGAGGTGGTCCCAGGCGCAGGAGATGAAGTCGGCGAACTGCATCTCGGCGACCGGCCGGAGCCCCATGATCGCAGCGCCGGTGGCGCCGCCGACGATCGCGGTCTCCGCGAGCGGCGCGTCGATGACGCGCCACGGCCCGAACTCCTCCTGGAAGCCGAGCGAGACCTTGAAGGCGCCGCCGTAGACGCCGACGTCCTCGCCGATGAGGAAGACGCGCTTGTCGCGGCGCATCTCCGTGCGGAGTCCGTCCGAAATTGCCTGCAAATACGTGAGTTCTGCCATTACTTGTGGTGGGGCGTGTCGAGGTCTTCCGGCGTCGCGTAGACGCCCTGGGTCAGCGACGCCGGATCGGGCAGCGGCGACTCCTCGGCGCGCTCGAGCGCCTGCGTGAGGAGCTTCTTGACGCTCGCGGCGATCTCGTCCTCCTCCTCGTCCGTCAGCTCGGCGTTGTCGCGGAGCCACGAGCGGAAGCGCTCGATCGGGTCGGACTCGGCCCACTTCTCGAACATCGGCTTCGGGACGTAGAACGCGTCGTCGTGGACGGCGTGGCCCTCCATCCGCAGCGTCAGGCACTCGATGAGCGTCGGCCCGCCGCCGCCGCGCGCCTTGTCGATCGCGCGCTTCGCCTCGCGGTAGACAGCGAGGACGTCGGTGCCGTCGACGACGACTCCCTCGAAGCCGTATGCCTGAGCGCGGTCGGCGACGTGCTCGGTCGCGTACTCGAAGTGCGTCGGTGTCGAGTACGCCCACTGGTTGTTGTCGCAGACGAAGACCATCGGGAGCTTGCGGGTGCCGGCGAGCGTCATCGACTCGTGCGCGTCGCCGCGCGCGGAGGCTCCCTCGCCGAACCAGCCGACCGCGACGCGCGGCTCCTCGCGGATGCGGAAGGCGAGCGAGCAGCCGACGGCGACGGGAAGCATCGCCGGGAGGTGGCTGACCATCGCGATCAGCCCGAGCTGGGAGTCGGCCATGTGGACGTTGCCGTCGCGGCCGTGCGTCGGGCCGTCCTGGCGTCCCATGTACTGCGCGAAGATCCGCCACGGCTCGACGCCGCGGGTGATGTGGACGCCCATGTCGCGGTGCAGCGGCGTGCCGACGTCCTCCGGCCCCATCGCCGTCGCGACGCCGACCGAGGCGGCCTCGTTGCCGCGGCCGGTGTAGAACGAGCCGGGGATCTTGCCCTGCCGGTAGAGGATGTGGCCGCGCTCCTCGACGCCGCGCGTGACGAGCATGTTGCGGTAGACGCCGAGCAGGTCCTCGCGGTCGAGACCGGCCTCGCGCACCTCGGTGAGGGAGCCGACGGGCTCCGCTTCTCTTGCGATCGCCATCGGCCGGAGGTTATCCAACCCAGTCGTGTCGACTGCCGAGGATCCGCAGGCGCTCGCGGGTCTCATCGTCGCAGAGCGCGCCGGCGACTCCGGCCTCGTACGCGGCCCGCGGTGAGACGCCGAGGGAGGCCGCCGCTTCGTAGTCGCGCGTCAGGTCGGTGTCGAACATCGCGGGGTCGTCGGTCGAGATCGAGCACTGCACGCCGGCGGCGACGAGCTGGGGCAGCGGGTGCTCCTCGAGGCTCCGCACGACGCCGGTGCGGAGGTTCGAGAGCGGGCAGACGTCGAGGACCGTGCCCCGGCCGGCGAGCTCGGCGACGAGACCGGGATCCTCGACGGCGCGGATCCCGTGCCTGATCCGGTCCGCCTGCAGCTCCTCGAGCGCGCCGCGCACCGACGCCGCGCCCGCCGCTTCCCCCGCGTGCGGCACCGAGGCGAGGCCGCCGGCACGTGCGAGCGCGAACGCCTCGGCGTACGGCTCCGGCGGATGGCCATCCTCCGGGCCGCCGAGCCCGATCCCGACGATGCCGCGGTCTGCGTACTTCACGGCGAGCTCGGCGGTGCGGATCGCGTCCTCGAGCGGATAGACCCGCGGAATGTCGGGAGTCAGGCGAACTTCAACGCCGTGCAGCTCCTTCGCCTGCTGCGCTCCGTCGCAGTAGCCCGCGAAAAGCTCCTCGGGATCGACGTCGCCGCGCCAGAGGCCCGGCGCAAAGATCCCCTCGAGGTAGACGGCTCCGTGCGACGCAGCCTCGGCTGCGTACGCGACGACGATCTCGCGGAAGTCGTCGTAGCGGCGGAGCGCGCCGGTCGCGAACGCGAAGACCTCGATGAAGTGGGCGAAGTCGCGGAACCGGTAGAGCGCCTCGAGGTCGTCCGGGAGCGCGAACTCGTTCCGCTTCGCGATCGCGCGGAGCGTGTCCGGGCGAACCGTCCCCTCGAGGTGGACGTGGAGCTCGATCTTCGGGAAGGGCTCAGTCGCAGGCACGCGCGACGAAGCGTAGGAGCGTGGCGATGTGCGCGTCCCAGAAACCGCTGTCGTGGCCGCCCGGGGAGACGTGGGCGGTGATCCCGGCGCGCCTCGCGTACGCCAGCGCCGCGTCGTGGAACGGGTCGCTCGCGCCGAGCGCGATCCAGAGCGGGCGCGGCGGCTCGAGCTTGAAGACGTCGTTCCGTTCGTAATCCGCGGCGTTGTCGAAGGCGCCCGGCGCCGTCTCGCCCGGCTCGAGCCAGAGCGCCGGCGACATGACGCCGACCGCGCAGAAGCGCCGGTCGCGAGAGGCGGCGAGGAGCGCGCCGTAGCCGCCCATCGAGATGCCGCCGATCGCCACGCGGCCATGCTGTGGGATCGCTTCCCGCAGCAGCATCGATCCCCACTTCCCGTCGGCGCGGTCGTGCCAGTAGCTGTCGGCACCGCCGTCGAGGAGCAGGACGACGGGCGCCCGACGGCCGAGCGACCGCAGCGTGTCGAAGAACGGCTGGCTGAGGAACTGCGCCGGCCCGGCGTGGTAGCCGTGCAGCAGGACGAGCGTCCAGTTGCCGTGCCGCGGCGGGACGACGCGGATCTCGCGGAGGTCCTGCCGGACGTAGCGGCTGTGCAGCGTGAAGCGGACAAGCCGCGTGCCGCGCGTCGAGTGGTAGCGCGCGCCGCCGCAACCGGCCGCGAGAACGACGACCGCGGCTAAGGTCGGGACGTGGCGAAGGCGGCGGACTGGCTGCGGCAGGAGCGTCGGAAGGTCCTCGGCGACTGGGTGGCGTTCTGTCTCGGCTGCGGCGCGGCGCGCCGGTGGTTCGAGGAGTTCGAGGCCGAGGTGCCGGAGACCTGCCCGCAGTGCGGCGGCGAGATCGTCCGGCGTTGCAAGGCGTGCGGCGCGGGCTTCTCCTCGCTCGCGGTCGTCGACTGCGAGGAGTGTGGCGCGCCCGTTCGCCCGAACGAGATCTTCGGCTCCAAGATCCGCCGTGGCTGACTGGTACGTCCGCAACGTCGCGGACGCCGACTGGCTCGTCAACGAGAAGTTCGGCGCGCGCGTGTTTCTCGTCCCGGGTGAGGCGGAAGTCGGCGTCCGTGTGCATGTGCTCGAGCCCGGCAAGCCGAGCACGCTCTACCACCGCGAGACCGGCCAGGAGGGGTTTCTCGTCGTCGAGGGCGAGTGTCTGCTGATCCTCGGGGACGAGGAGCGGACGCTGCAAGCCTGGGACTACTTCCACTGCCCGCCCGGCGTCGCCCACTCCTTCGTCGGCGCGGGGGACCGGCCGTGCGTGCTGGTCACGGTCGGGCTCCGTGACGAGAACGGCTCGATCGTCTACGAGCGCCACGAGCCGGCGCTCGCGCACGGCGCCGGTGTCGAGGAGGAGACGAACACGCCCGACGTTGCCTACGCGCCGTTCCCGAAGTGGCAGCCCGGCCGTCCCCGAGGCTGGGACGAGCTTCCCTGGAACCGCTAGAAGAGGTCGCCTTCGAACTGCGGCACGACGGGGCCGCCCATGATCTGGGAGAAGCGGATCACGGTGACGAGGTCGTCCGTCCCGACCTCGCGGTTGTAGAGCTGCCCGAGGAAGGTCGCCATCTCGTCCGTGCGGCGGATCTCGGGGTTGTCGTGCTCGATCTCCCGCGGCGAGAGCTCACCGAGCCGCTTCACCTCGACCTTGTCGATCACTGCGTCGAAGACGTGCTCGCGCGGGCTGAAGCGGACGCCGCAGAGGACGCGGACGACCATCCCCTTCTTGTACTTGCCCGACTTGTCGCCGAGCCGGATCGTGGCCGACTTACGGCCGCTCCGCAGCTGGTCGGCGACCATCGGCGAGTAGAAGTTGAGGGCGTACATCGCGTCGGCAGTCTGCCAACTTACGAGGGCGCCGGCTGGACGTGCGCCCTCGTCACCTGCTCCGGCGACGTGCAGCCGAGGAGACCGAGCCCGAGCGCGATCTCCTCGCGCAGGAGCGAGAGGGCGTTCGCGACGCCGGTCTCTCCGTCGACGGCGAGCGCGCACGCGAACGCGCGGGCCGCGAAGGCGGCGTTCGCTCCGAGGGCGAGCGCCCTCAGGACGTCGATGCCGCGGCGGATGCCGCCGTCGACGTAGACCTCGCAGCGTCTCGCGACCGCCTCCGCGACCTCGGGCAGCGCCTCGATCCCGGCCGGGACGCCGTCGAGCTGCCGGCCGCCGTGGTTCGACACCCAGACGGCGTCGACGCCGTGCTCGACCGCGAGCTCCGCGTCCTCGCGCGTGAGGATTCCCTTGACGACGAGCGGCAGCGGCATCTCCTCGCGGATCCACTCGAGGTCGCGCCACGTCAGGGCCGGGGTCGTCTCGAAGAGGTTCGCGTAGGGCAGGTGGAGGTCGGGCGGCGGGTTCTGGAAGCCCAGACGGAGGTCGCGCTCACGCCGGCCGATGTACGGCGCGTCGACCGTGAGGACGACGGCCGAGTAGCCGGACTCCCGCGCCTCGGCGATGTGGTCGAGCGTCCGCTGCCGGTCCTTGAGGACGTAGAGCTGGAGCCAGCGCGGCCCAGCGCCCGCGCCGGAGATCTCCGCATGCGTCCTCGTCGTCAGGGTCGAGACGGTGAGGAGCGCGCCGGCGGCGGCGGCCGAGCGCGCCGTCGCCACCTCGCCGTCCGGATCGAGCAAGCTCTGCATCGCGAACGGCGCGATCCCGAGCGGGGAGGAGACCTCGGTGCCGAGCAGCGTCGTCGCCGTCGTCACCTCGCTCACGTCGACGAGCAGCCGCGGCCGGAGCTGCCAGCGCTCCCAGGCGGCGACGTTCGCGCGGAGCGTCGCCTCGTCGCCGGCGCCGCCCTCGAAGTAGCACCAGACCTCCGGCGGGACCTTGTCCCGCGCCGCCTCCGCGTAGTCCGTGACGTTGATCATCCCGCCAGCCTCTCGAGCGCCTTCGCCGCCATCTCGCGCTCGCCACCGTACGCGAGCAGCCGCGGCGCCTCGTCGAGTGGCAGCCAGCGTGCCTCGGCGACCTCGATCCGCATCGACTCCTCGATCGCGCCGATGCGGCCGCGGCCCGCTCTCAACAGGAAGAAGCTCACGACTTTGAAGATCTTCTCTCCTTCCCACGTGTAGACGTAGCGGATGTCGCCGAGCTTCTCCACGAGCCGCCCGTCGACGCCCGTCTCCTCGCGCACCTCCCTCACGGCCGCCTCGGCCGCCGTCTCGCCGGGATCGATGCGGCCCTTCGGCAGCGCCCAGACATTCTTGCCTTGCGGCCGGATCGCGGCGAGGTGCGGGCGGCCGCGGATCGACCGCACGAGCACCCCTCCCGCCGAGAACTCCCGCTGCATCGCTAGAGTCCTAGCACTTGGCACTTGCACGTCCGGAGTGCCAGCCGTACAATAGCCCGGCACTCTCCCTTCGAGAGTGCCGAAGTTTGGTGTGAACAAGCAGTCAGGAGGATTGCATGAACCTGAAGCCGCTTGGTGACCGCCTGATCGTCGAGGTCCTCGATGAAGAGGAGCAGACCGTCAGCGGCATCGTGCTTCCGGACACGGCGAAGGAGAAGCCGCAGCGCGGCCGCGTCCTCGCCGTCGGTCCCGGCTCCCGGGACGACGAGGGCAAGTTCGTTCCGCTCGACCTGGAGGAGGGCGACGAGATCGTCTTCTCCAAGTACGGCGGGACCGAGATCAGGGTCGGCACCGACGAGTACCTGATCCTGCGCGAGTCGGACGTTCTGGCCAAGGTCGCGGGCGACCGCGAGCCGGCCGGCGCAACCGCCTAAGAGAGACAACGGAGGTCAGAAAAGACATGGCTCACAAGGAGCTGAAGTTCAACGAGGATGCACGGCGCTCCCTCGAGCGCGGCGTGAACATCCTCGCCGACGCGGTCAAGGTCACCCTTGGCCCGAAGGGGCGCTACGTCGTGCTCGACAAGAAGTTCGGCGCGCCCACCATCACGAATGACGGCGTCACGATCGCACGCGAGATCGAGGTCGAGGACGTCTTCGAGAACCAGGGCGCGCAGCTCGTCCGCGAGGTCGCGACGGCGACGAACGACGTCGCCGGCGACGGCACGACGACGGCGACCGTGCTCGCCCAGGCCATCGTCCGCGAGGGCCTGAAGAACGTCGCCGCGGGTGCGAACCCGATGGGGCTCAAGCGCGGCATCGAGCAGGCCGTCGACGCGATCGTCGAGAACCTCAAGGAGCAGTCCAAGGACGTCTCCGGCCGCGAGGACATCGCCCGGATCGCCACCGTCTCCTCGCGCGAGCGGGAGATCGGCGACGTCATCGCCGACGCGATCGAGAAGGTCGGCAAGGACGGCGTCGTCAACGTCGAGGAGGGCCAGACTCTCGGCCTCGAGCTCGAGTTCACCGAGGGCATGCAGTTCGACAAGGGCTACCTCTCGCCGTACATGATCACCGACCCCGAGCGGATGGAGGCGGTGCTCGAGGATCCGTACATCCTCATCGCCAACTCCAAGATCGGCGCGGTCAAGGATCTCCTGCCGGTGCTCGAGCAGGTCATCCAGTCCGGCAAGCCGTTGCTGATCGTCGCGGAGGACGTCGAGGGCGAGTCGCTCGCCACGATCGTCGTCAACAAGCTCCGCGGCACGTTCCAGGCCGTCGCCGTCAAGGCGCCGGGCTTCGGCGATCGCCGCAAGCGCATGCTCGAGGACATCGCGATCCTCAGCGGCGGCGAGGTGATCACCGAGGAGATGGGCCTCAAGCTCGAGAACACGAAGCTCTCGCAGCTCGGCCACGCCCGCCGCGTCGTCGTCGACAAGGACTCGACGACGATCATCGACGGGGCCGGCGACACCGAGGCGATCAAGGGCCGGATCAAGCAGCTGAAGTCCGAGATCGAGAACACCGACTCCGACTTCGACCGCGAGAAGCTCCAGGAGCGGCTCGCGAAGCTGTCCGGCGGCGTCGCCGTCGTCAAGGTCGGCGCGTCGACCGAGACGGAGATGAAGGAGAAGAAGCACCGCGTCGAGGACGCGCTGCAGGCTGCCCGCGCGGCTCTCGAGGAGGGCCAGGTTCCGGGTGGCGGCGTCGCGCTCATCAACGCCGCCGACGCCGTCCGCGACAGCCTCGGCAAGCTCGAGGGCGATGAGAAGACGGGCGCTTCGATCATCCTCCGCTCGCTCGAGGAGCCGCTCCGGCAGCTCGCGTACAACGCGGGCCTCGAGGGCTCGGTCGTCGTCCAGCAGGTGCGCTCGGCGGAGAAGGGCTTCGGCCTGAACGTCGAGACCGGCGAGGTCGAGGACC